>NZ_JAALJI010000060.1 GCF_011064595.1 Paludisphaera soli
CAGGCCGGGCAGGCCGATGTCCAGGAGCACGAGGTCCGGCGCCTCGGCCTGCGCCGCCGCGACGGCCTGGAAACCGTCGTAGGCGACGGCGACGCGATAGCCGGCGGCCCTCAGGAGGATGGCCTGGGTGTCGGCCAGGTCCCGGTTGTCCTCGACCACGAGGATCGAACGCCTCAAGCTTGAATCCATCATCTCGCCCTCGGGGCGACGAAGGACGGAACGACCGACCGCATCCGGTCGTCTGAACGCAAGCAAGGTATGCGTTTATCAAAGCCGATTCAAGCCCAAATCCGACTCGAGCCGGGATCGCCCGCCCGAGATGCGGGCCGGCCCATGCGGATCTCGGGAGGCCACGGCAGCCCACACTGTCATGCTCCGCCTCGTGCGCATGGCAGTCGACGACGTGTTGGAGGGCCGGTCCCCGCTCCACCGAGGGTCGAGCCGGCCGCTATCATCCCTTCTTCGGGTTTCCACGGCAGGAGAGAGCCCGAGCACCTGCCGTACTGACATAACCAGGTAGGGTGCCGGGTTGCCCCTCCGCTGGAGCGCGGGAACAACGATGAAGCCAGATTCGCGACGCAAGCTGACCTTGCTCGATGTCATGCTCTTCGTGGCGGCCTTCGCCTTCGCGGCCTGGTTCCTCACGCACTCGCCCGACACCCTGGGCATCTCGATCCTTTTCGACGACGCGATCGACGCGAGACGCCGGGTCCTCGAGGGGTGGAAGACGCTCCAGTTCCTGATCGCCCGCCTGTCGGGGGTCCCGGCGACTCTGTGCGTCCTCAGACTCCTCGAACCCCGCCCTTCGCGACGCGTGCTGTTCCGACAGCCCGGATTCGTCGCCTGCTGCGTGTGGACCGCGACGCTCCTCGCGATCGGCGTGATGAAGACTCTCGGGCAGCAAATGAGCCGTTCTTTCCTGCGTCCGGACGCAACAAGCACCCTCTCCTTCTCTTGGGCCTCCGTCGTCCTGAGCTACCATATCGACGAATGCGGGTTGTCAGTCGCTGCGGCCTGGCTGACCTTGGCTCTTGGCGGGCGGTGGCGTCCGGAGCCAAGCTGGATCGACCGCATGGGCCGAGCCCTGGGCTACTTCTCCATCGCGATCGTCCCCTTGGCCGTCCTCGCTCCGTATCTGAGGTGACGCCTTTCCCGAGCAACCGGCCCCTTTGATCCGCTCAACTTGCTGGCGTCTACCGGCGAAGAGTCCGTGCCAGATGCCGCACCGCTTGGCTGGGCCCCGTCCAAGCCGAGCCTCTCGTAATCGCGTGCCTGTTGGCGGAACCTCGCCATCCATCCGAACGAACGCTCGACCACCCAGCGGCGGGGGAGTAGGACGAGCCCCTTCTTCGCCTCGGGGAGCTTGACGACGTGCAGGATGATCCCCCGGCCGGCCGCCTCGTGCATCGCCTCCTCGCCGGTGTAGCCTTGGTGGGCGTAGATCAGCTCGACCGACTCGCCGGCCGCCTCGTGCATCGCCTCGCACGGCTCGGCGACCTGGGCCCGGTCCTGCTCGTCGGCCGGCGTGACGTGCAGGGCGAGCAGGCGGCCCATCGTGTCCACGGCGATATGCGCCTTCGAGCCGTTCTTGCGCTTGTAGCCGTCGTAGCCGGCCCGGCCGCCGATCTCGGGCGTGGACTGGATGGTACGGCTGTCGATGATCGCCGCGGTCGGGCCGGCCTGGCGGCCGTCGGCGATGCGCAGGACGGCGCGGAGGTCGTGGACGATCGCCTCGAAGGAGCCGGCGGCCATCCACCGCCGGGCCTGGTCGTAGACCGCGTGCCAGGGCGGCAGGTCGTGGGGCATCAGCCGCCAGGGCGAGCCGGTCCGCACCAGCCATCGGAGGGCGTTGAGCACCTCGCGGAGGTCGTGCCGACGCTGGCCGGCGCGCTCGGTCAGCAGGGTCAGGTAGGGCGCCACGAACTCCCATTCGGCGTCGCTGACGTCGGAATCGTAGGGTTTGCGGTGGGTCGTCATGCCCTAAACTACGTGGCCATAAACCCTAAAGTTCGCAACACCCTCTACCTGGCCACCGAGGAGTTCGCATCGATGAAGCCCGGGGAGAACGGGCCGATTATCTGACGTGCCCCCGGGAAAGTGGACCATCGCCTTCGAGAACTCGGATACGATGAGGCTCCCCCGAAAGGAGCCTTGATCCATGAGGAAGTCGAAGTTCACCGAGGAGCAGATCGTCTTCGCCCTGAGGCAGGCCGAGGCCGGCCTGGGCGTCGAGGAGACGTGTCGGAAGCTGGGCGTGAGCGAGGAGACGTCATCGGACTGCACCCCTCGTCAGTCTTATGCAAGGGTCGTCGACGGGCCATCGCTTGGCTCCTGGCTCCTGATGTGGCGGTGGATCGACGCGAGGTCCGGGTGCTCGCCCAGTCCCCTCGCGACCAGTCGCCGGCGTCCACCTTCGCCGATCCGACGCGAGTCGACCACCCCGCGCGTGATCCAGCTGTAGATCGTCGCCGGCGAGATGTCGAGTCGATGCGCCAGCTCCGGGATGAGCCACTCGCCGGGCTCGAGGCCGACGGGTGTGGGCCGCGAGCCGGCCAGGCCGTAACGCCTCAGCAGCCGGCGGACCACCGACGCGGTCATCGGCCCGTCGTCGAGTGCACGACGCCCCTCGGCGGCCAGCCGCTCGGCGATCGCCGTCGCGGGCAGGCCCTCGCCCTGCAAGTCCGCGACGCGGCGTCGCATCCCGCCGCCGTCGGCGATCTGCTCGAGCCGGGCGACCGGCCGGCGGGCTCGCGTCCGAGTCTCGAGGCCGCCGGCCCATCGGACCCGCACTTCGGACCATTCCGTCTGATCCTGCACGGCGACGACCACCTCTTCGATGATCTGCCGGAGGACCTCCTTGCGGTCGGCGTCGGTCGTGCCCGGGGCCGACCAGAGGGCGGGCAGGTCGGCCGCCAGGCGGCGGACCTCCGCTTCCTCGTCGGCGCCGACGGCCCGCGGCGGCTGCCCACGCAGGAACCGTTCGTGCTCGTCGGCCAGCGCTCGCGACGCCGCGAGTTTCTCCTCCCAGGCCGCCTCGAGGGTCCGCGCCACCAGGCGGTTCTCCGGCTCCACGGCGTCGTACTGCCGCCTCGCCCGCTCGGCCTCGTAGCTCGCCCGCTCCAGCCGCCGTCGCCATTGCCCTCGGCCCGCTCGAACTGTCCCTGGAGGTCGGCCGCCACCCGCAGGCTCACCTCCAGCGCGGCCGGAGTCAGGGCCTCGAGCGTCAGCCGGACCACCTCGTCGTCCAGCGCGGGCCGCCAGCCCCTGGCACCGCGCCTGTCCGTAGTTGACCCGGGCCGCGTCGCAGAAGTATCGGGGCAGGCTCGCCTGGCCGGCGTATCGGGTCATCATCCTCGCCCCGCAACGACCGCAGACGACCAGGCCCGTCAGCAGGGCCCGCCCTCCCCGGGCGGCCCCTCGCGCCGCGCGGAGCGAGCGATTGGCCGTCAGCCGCTCCAAGTTGGCCTGATGCCGATCCCAGCCGATGTAGGCCGGATAGTGGTCCCTCAGGAGGACCTGCCATTGGTCCGTCGGCAGCCGCAGCGGTCGGCCTCGGCGGGGCCGGCCCCGGACCTGGCAGGTGCGGCCGTAGACGTAGGCCCCCGCATACATGGGGTGGACGAGCATGTAGCGCACGGTCGCCGCGTTGGGACGGCGCCACTGCAATTCGCCCTTCTCGAGCCCGCCGTCGGCCCGCACGGGCACGAGCAAGCCCCGATCGACGATCCACCTCAACAGCCCGGCCGCCGATCCGATCCGGTCGAACTCCTCGAAGACCAGGTGCACGAAGGAGCGCACCTGCTCGTCGGGGTCCATCTCCACCGAGGCCCCGTCCGCCCTGACGTAGCCGATGGGGACCTTGCTGACGAGCTCGCCGCGGCGGGCCTTCTGGAGCGCGCCCTGCCGCATCCGCTGGCGGAGGATGTGCAGCTCGGCCTCGCTCATCGTGCCCTTGAGGCCCAGCAGCAGGCGGTCGTTGTACCCGGACGGGTCGTACAGCCCGTCCAGGTCGCAGATGAGCGTGCCGAAGAGGGCGCACAGCTCCAGCAGGCCGTACCAGTCCTTGCAGCTGAGGGCCAGGCGGCTCATCTCGACGCCGAGGATCAGCCCGACGCTATCCAGCGCCACCTCGCCCAGCAGCCTCTGGAACCCGGGCCGGCCGTCGGCCGACGCCCCGGAACGCCCGAGGTCGTCGTCGATCACGAGGATGCGCGAGCGGGGCCAGCCCATGGCCTCGGCACGCTCCACAAGGCCGTACTGCAGCCCCGTGGACTCGCGATGACGCTGCACCTGGCCCGGGGTCGACTGCCGCACGTAGACGACGGCGAGCCTTTCGCGGTGACGGTCGGAGACCTTGCCGAGGCCCGCGACGGTCGCGACGCGGTCAGCTTCCGGACGGCTCATGGTCGGCCCTCCGTCCCGCGGCCGCCATCCGTCGCTCGACGAGCGCGCCCAGGGCCGCGATCAGCCTTCGTCGGCTCGTCGCCGGCAGGCGTTCCCAGAGGCCCGCCGGCGGCCCCGGCCTCGGCGGGCGCGGGGGGGAGCGGTGGCGGCGGCGGTTCGGCGATCAGCTCGCGGCGGCATGGCGGACCTCCCTCGGACGGGACGTGACGCCGAGCGATCCATCGGCTCAGGCGGAGAAGGGCTGCTGCGTCGATTATCGCAGGGCGGTCATCCGATGGAAACGATGTCTCTGAAGGGGCGGCCTGCTGACGTCGCTCGGGCCACGTTCTTCCGCTGGAAGGCCAAGTACGGCGAGCTCGGGACGCCCGAGCTGCGGCGGCTGCGGCTCCTCGAGGAGGAGAATCAGAAGCTCAAGCAGCTGGTCGCCGACCTGAGCCTCGCCAAGAGGATGCTGCAGGACGTCCTGGCAAAAAAAACCTGAGCCCGCCGCAGCGGAGGACGATCGTGGCGGACCTGACGGTCCGCTACGGCGTGAGCGTGCGGCGGGCCTGCGAGGCGACCGACTTTCCCCGCGCCACCCATAACTACAAGCCCCGCCGCGAGTCGCAGGAGGCTCTGCGGATGCGGCTGCGGGAACTGGCCACGGACCGGGTGCGGTACGGATGCCGGCGGCTCCACGTCCTGCTCCTGCGCGAGGGGTGGGCCGTCAACGTCAAGCGGGTCTACCGCCTCTACGGCCTGGAGCGATTGACGTTGCGGCGCAAGAACCCCCGGGAGGCGGGTGAGCTCTCGCCACCGCGACGACCGGCCCGTCGTCGACGGGGCGAATCAGGCCTGGGCGATGGACTACATGAGCGACGCCCTCGCAGATGGGCGCAGGCTTCGTGTGCTCATCGTCATCGACGTGTTCACGCGCGAGAGCCTGGCCATCCGCGTGGGCTTGAGATTCACCTCGGGGCAGGTCGCCCAGGTCCTGGCCGAGGTCGCGGCCGGTCGGGGGGCGCCCCGTGAACTCCGGGTCGACAACGGCCCGGAGTTCACGGGGCGGATGCCGGACCTGTGGGCTCATCTCAACGGCGTCACCCTGGATTTCAGCCGGCCCGGCAAGGCCACCGACAACGGCTTCATCGAGTCCTTCAACGGCCGAGTCCGGGAGGAGTGCCTCAACCAGAGCTACTTCACCAGCCTGGAGGACGCCCGGGAGCGGGTGGAATCCTGGCGCGTCGAGTACAATGAACGCCGCCCCCACAGCGCCCTGGGCTACCTGGCCCCCGGGGAGCTCGCATCAACGATGGCCGGGATGAAGTCAGCCTCGTCGGGCCGAGAAGCTCTCGTTTAGCCGGTCCAACTTCCCGGGGCAGGTCATACCGCCGCCGAAGTCTCATAATCCCTGGACTTGAAAAGGGGGCAGGCGCAGGATTGCGTCAGTTGTTCGAGTCGGGGATCGTCCAGATAACGCGGACGCGGGGCTGACCGGAGCGGCCAGCGGCGTCGGGCGAGACGATCCGGAGCCGCCAGGCGTCGGCGGCGACGGCCTCGACGGCCTCACGGGCCGTGGTGAAGGCGATGCTCCGCGGCAAGCCGGTGCCCCCGGCGGCCGATCGGACGTACCAGCGGCCCGCCCGGTGTCCGGCCTTAAACTGGGCGTCGTAGATCGGCGTATAGACGAGGATTTCCTCGCCGCTCGATCGGTCGAAGACCCTGAGCGCCCCCGCGGCCTGGCTCGGCCCCACGTGGACCCGGGGCAGTGGGGCGGAGTAGATCGGCGCCACCCGAAGCATGGCCAGGTCGCGAGCCGACGAGAGGATCGTGGGGAATCGGCGATGCTTCATGCGAGCGGACGTCATGAGGGAGCCTCCCGAACGAGCTTGGCTGATTGATCAAGAAGCAAAGTCATGGAAGTCATCAAGGATGCGCATCAGTCTCGGCGGCTATCGGCCCGCCATCCCCTCGGCTCGACGGCGCGGGTCCAGTAGAGTCGTCCGGGCGTGGCGGCCGCGGGACGAGTCGGGGCGGGGACGCGCTTGGGGGCTCGGCGGCGTCGGCGGGTCGGCGGAGGATCTCCGGGGCGTCATCGCCCGGGAGGATGGCGAGGGCTAGCGTGGAGCAGGTACGCTGGACGATCCAGAGGCTGCAGCGAAAGATGGGGCGAACGCAGGCGAAGGGGCGTTCGTCGCGTTCAACGGCGAGCCGAACCGGGTCGCCCCGACAGCCGACGTCGCGTCGCGGGAGTTCCACGTCGAATCCGGCCCATCACTAGTCGATCATAGCCCCTTCTAGCCTCACGCCGCGGAGGCCGGTCTGACGGAGAACCACCCATGCGAGGTCTGTGTCGACCAACGTGGCGGTGCGGAGGTCGTCGCGTTGGAGGTAGGCTCCGGGGAGGACCGTAGGGTCGAGGTCCGCTCCCGCGTATAAACGGCCATGAACGAACTCGCGCGACGAGTAGGAGTCGGTGACCTGAAAGGAACCATGAAACACCGAGAGTGTGCCCCACCGTTAGGTGAGGTGCTCAGGGGACGCGGTCGGGCCGGCCGTGGATCAGCCGGGGCCGACGGGGCCGCCGATCGGCGGCGGCGGGAAGACGGGCGGCGGGGGATAGCCGGGGAAGTCGCCCGGATCCGATTCGGGCGGCGGCGGCGGATCGCTCGGAAGGTCGGGATCCGGATCCGGGACGACAGGATCCTCGGAGACCAACCGCGTCCGGGAGAGTGAGACAGACGTGACGAGGCTCAGGCTGAGGCGCTGCTCAAGGCCTTCGAAACCGCTGGAGAGCGAGAATTCGGAGAATCGCTGCATGGGTCGCTCCTTTTGAGCAGTCGACGACCTGCGGCGTCGCGACGGCGTCCATCATCGGACTTCGACATCACTTCGTCGGTGAATTCGTCCGGGGCCGAAGTGCTTCAATGCACGCATCTAACCTAGGACACCGGAGCTAGGCTGCCAACCGAAACTGTCTTGTAGCCAATCAACATCGCACTGAGGGAAACGCCACCCATTCCGGGAGCGCCCAGACATGATCCGCCAGCCCGGACGCCATAGTCGGGCTCCGCTGTTGCCAACGCCCCTTTGTCCTCGACCCGCAGCGTCCTGACCGGCCAGTAGAAAATGTAGGCCTACATCGTCATATAATACGGGGCCTATTTAGAATCGGCGCTCTTGCGCCCCGGGGCTGCCCGGGTGATGATGGCGGGACCTCCGGGAGCCCCGCCATGCACGTCGCCGACCACCTGCCGCTGGACGAATTGCGCGCCCGAGCCGACGCCGAGGGGGACAAGCGGCTGTTCCTCCGGCTGCGGGCCGTGTATCTGGCCGCCGCGGGCCTGACCGCCCCCGAGGTCGCCGCGGCCCTCGGGCCGTCGCGGCGGGCGATCCGGCGGTGGGTCGCCCGCTACAACGCCGAGGGGCCCGACGCCCTCGGCGACCGGCCCCGGCCCGGCCAGCCCACGCTCCTGCGCGAGCCCGACGTCGACCGCTTCCGCGCCCGCCTGGAGGCCGGGCCGACGCCCGGCGACGGCGTCTGCACGCTCCGCGGCCGGGACGTCCGCGCGATCCTCGCGTCCGAGTTCGGCGTCGCCTACAGCATGCCCGGCGTCTACGCGCCGCTGCACCGCCTGGGCTACTCGTGCCTCGACCCCCGCCCGCGCCACCCCAGGTCCGACCCCGCGGCCCGCGAGGAGTTCAAAAAAAACTAGGGCAGCAAAGCCCGATTGACCAGCGATTCTTCGAGGTGTTGTAGGTAGGCGTCAGGGTCGCGGCGCAAGCGGCGGCCCAGGGTGCGGACGGCCCGGCGGCGCTCCAGCGAGGCCCGCAGCTCACGCCACTCGGCCGGGTCGCGCGGGACGAGGTCGCCCGCCTCGATCGGCCGCGTCCGCCTCGCCGCCGCGGCGACCAGTCGTACCGAGCCCCGCACCACAGTCCCGGGGCAGGCGACCTTGCGTCCGCTGCAACGCCGCTCATGGTAGCGATACGAGCCGAAGAACTGCCCCAGGTCGTTGTTCGTGCGAGGCAGGCCCTGGACGTCGTAGCTGGCGAAGAGGTGCGGGCGGTAGCTCCGCGTCGCCTTCCGGAAGTGGGCGAACGATGCGGCCAGGACTCCCCGAAACTCGCCGTGGCGGGCCAGCGGCGCCAGTAGGCCATCGAAGCGGCGACGTACGCCGGCGGCGTCGTGCCCCGGCGGGTTCGCCAGGATCGCGGCAAACCGGCGTACCCAGCCGAACGACTTGCGGATCTCCGGCCAGGCCTCGGCCGTGGCGTCCAGGCCCTTCGCCAGGATCGCCCGCAGCCGCTTCAGTTCCTTCGGGAGGCCCCCTTTTCGGCGGCCCGATCCATGCTCGCGGCGACCTTCTCCAACCGGGCCTGGAGCTTCAGCCCCGACGCCTCCAGGGGTGGCCGGCCGTCGTCGGTCAGGGCCGACCACACCGCCGCGCAATAGCCGCGGACCGCCTCGGCCTCGGCGTCGTCGCGGCCCTCGACCTGCCGCTCGATCGGCCGCACGCCGCGGACCTTCTTCTTGAGCTGGACCTTGGCGTGGCGGTCGGCCTCGTAGATCGGCAGGGCGCCTTCGCGCAGGTAGTGGAAGTGGCAGAGCTGGTGCGGCATGCCCGGCAGGGCCCTGGCGACCGCCTTGCGGATCGACGTCTGGCCGTCGGAGACGACCCCGGCGATCGGGGCGTCGCCGAGGGCGGCCTTCACCTCGACCAGCAGCGCGGCCAGGTCGTCCTGCGTCGAGGAGAGGAGGCTCCTGGCCAGCAGCACCTCGCCGGAAAGCACCTCGCGGACGACCCAGCGCACCTCGTCCGACATCGGGTGCAGACCGTCGATCGCCAGGATCGCCCGGCCCTGTGCCGCGACGGCCGCCCGCAGCCGCGTCGGGTCGACGCAGGCCAGGGCGAGCAGTTCGTCGTAGCGATCCAGGAGGTTGCCGACGCTGCGTTCGCAGATCGGCACGCCGCGACGGACCAACTCGGCGTGGATCTCCGGGACGCTGCGGCGTCCGGCGTGCCGCAGCCGCCCGACCAGGGCGATTACGTCGAGGCCGAACTCCTGCTGCGGCAAGGCGAAGCGTCCTTCTTGCTCGGGCCGAAGGCAGGCCCGATGGCGAGGGCAGTCCGGGTTGCGGCAACTGCGGATCTGCAGCCGCAGTCGAACGAGTCCCTCCAGCGTCACGATCGTCCGGCTCGGCTTGATGGCCGCCCAGAGCCGCCTTCCGCACGCGGGGCAGTCGCTGAGGCGCAAGGTCAACTCGATCGTCCGGTCAGGCCGGGGCCGGGCGTTCCGTCGCGGCATGGCGCAGCCTCCTGGAGGCGAGCTCGCCTCCAGGAGTAACGAATGCGAAGCCGGCGATCAACTGGGCTTTGCTAC
>NZ_JAALJI010000061.1 GCF_011064595.1 Paludisphaera soli
TTTGGACTTCCCCCCGGATGGCGGGCGCCGGGTTAGGAGCGTAAGCTCGAACCCAGGAGTCCACCGATGGCCAAGACCCGACGAACCTTCACACCCGAGTTCAAAGCCGAGGCGGTCCGCCGCATCACCGAGCAAGGTAAGAGCCTCTCCGAGGTCGCCCGCGAGCTCGACCTCGGCGAGAGCATGCTCAGGGCCTGGAAGCAGGCCATCGCCGCCCAGGGCGAACAGGCCTTCCCCGGCAGGGGTAACCCTCCGGCCTTGGAGGAGGAGCTGAGGCGACTCCGGGCCGAGGTCAAGCGACTGACCATGGAGCGTGAAATCCTGAAAAAAGCGACGGCCTTCTTCGCCAGGGAGTCGTCATGAGATACGACTTCGTCGAGGCCCATCGGGGTCGATGGCCGGTCCGGCTGATGTGCCGGATCCTGGCCGTCTCGCCCGGGGGCTACTACGGCTGGCGGGGAAGGCCGGAGAGCGAGAGGACGCGACGACGCGAGGCCCTGGCCGTCGCCATCAAGGCGGTCCACGTCGAGGTCAAGGCCCGCTACGGAAGCCCGCGGATCCACGCCGAGCTGGTCGCCCGGGGCCATGCCTGCGGCGTCAAGACCGTGGCCCGGCTGATGAGAGAGCACGGGATCGCCGCCAAGACGAGGCGGAAGTTCCGCTGCACGACCGACTCCAACCACGACCGGCCGGTGGCCGAGAACGTGCTGGATCGCCGGTTCGAGCCGGTGGCGGCGGATCGGGCCTGGGCGGCCGATATCACCTACATCGCGACGGCCGAAGGCTGGCTCTACCTGGCCGTCGTCGAGGACCTCTATTCGCGGAGGATCGTCGGCTGGTCGATGGGCCCGAGGATCGACAGCCGGCTGGTCGTGGACGCGTTGGAGATGGCCCTGGCCGGCCGCTCGCCCGGCGAGGGTTTGGTGGCCCATTCGGACCGCGGGAGCCAATATGCCAGCGATCATTACCAGCGGCTGCTGAGCGATCACGGGATCGTGTGCAGCATGAGTCGGAGGGGGAACTGCTGGGACAACGCGCCGATGGAGAGCTTCTTCGCCAGCCTGAGGAAGGAGCTGACTCGGGGCGAGATCTTCGCGACGAGGGGGCAGGCCAGGGCGAGCCTGTTCGAATATATCGAGGTCTTCTTCAACCGAGTCCGGCGGCATTCGTCGCTGGGATACAGGTCACCCGCCGAGTACGAACGAGCCGGATAGACCGTTAACCCGGCGCCCGCCATCCGGGGGGAAGTCCAATAAAGGCGGCTTACCGGACTCTGTCGTCAGGGGTCGTGCCGCTCCGGTCGACCGGCGGCCCGGGGGCAGCGGCGGATCCACGAAGGTCGGGGCCGAGGACGCGAGGCCTGCGAATATCCCCGATCCTGAATGACGGCCGTCGTCGGGCCTGGGATAATGCCGGCACGCCGCCCGCCGCGGGCGGCCTCGCACGGGTCATCGGGGACGACTTCGCCATGGCAGCCGCGGACCGCGACCTCCTCTACGGCCTGCTCGCCCTGCAGGTCGGGCTGATCGACCAGGGCCAGCTCGTCGCCTCGTTCCAGGCCTGGACGCGCGACAAGTCTCGCGGCCTCGCCGACCACCTGGGCGACCGGGGCGCCCTGGATGCGGAGCAGCGAGCCCTGCTGGAAGGCCTGGCCGCCCAGCATCTCCGCCGGCACGGCGGCGACGCGGAGGAAAGCCTGGCCTCGCTGGCGGTGGGCGCGTCGACGCGCGAGGCCCTGCGACGGCTGGCCGACCCGGAGGTCGACGCGACGATCGACCACCTCGGGTCGGACTCGACCGCCGCAGGCGGCGTGGACGACCGGACGGCGTCGTTCTCCGTCGGCACGGCCACCTCCGACGGCCAGCGGTTCCGCGTCCTGCGGCCGCACGCCCAGGGGGGGCTGGGGGCGGTCTTCGTGGCGTTCGACGGCGAGCTGCGGCGCGAGGTCGCGCTCAAGCGGATCCTCGACCGCCACGCCGACGACGCCGCCAGCCGCCAGCGCTTCCTGCTGGAGGCGGAGATCACCGGCGGGCTGGAGCACCCGGGGATCGTCCCCGTCTACGGCCTGGGGGCGTACGGGGACGGCCGCCCCTACTACGCCATGCGGTTCATCCGCGGCGACAGCCTGAAGGAGGCGATCGCCGCCTTCCACGGCTCCGAAACGCTGAAGCGGGACGCGGGCGCCCGATCGCTCGCCCTGCGCAAGCTGCTGCGGCGGTTCATCGACGTCTGCAACGCGATCGACTACGCCCACACCCGAGGCGTCCTGCACCGCGACGTCAAGCCGGGCAACGTGATCGTCGGCAAGCACGGCGAGACGCTGGTCGTCGACTGGGGCCTGGCCAAGGCCCTGGGCCGCCGCGAGGCGGGCGAGGGCCTTGCGGACGACGAGCGGACGCTGACCCCGTCGTCCTCCGGCTCGTCCGAGACCCTGCCCGGCTCGGCCCTGGGCACGCCCGCGTACATGAGCCCCGAGCAGGCCGCCGGCGACCTCGACCGGCTCGGCCCCCGCTCGGACGTCTACAGCCTGGGCGCGACGCTCTACTGCCTGCTGACCGGCGAGCCGCCGTTCCGGCACGCCGACGTGGTCGAGACCCTGCAGGCCGTGCGTCGCGGCGAGTTCGCGCCCCCCCGCGCACTCGTCCCGACGATCGACCCGGCGCTGGAGGCGGTCTGCCTCAAGGCGATGGCGACGCGGCCGGAGGACCGCTACGACGCCTGCCGCGCCCTGGCCGACGACGTGGAGCGCTGGGCGGCCGACGAGCCGGTGCGCGCCTGGGCCGAGCCGCTCGCGAGGCGGGCCCGTCGCTGGGCGCGGCGGAACCGGACGGCCGTGACCGCCGCGGTCGTCGCGCTCGCGGCGGGCGTCGTCGGGCTGGCGGCGGTCCTCGCCGTGCAGGTCCGATCCAAGGCCGCGCTGGAGCAGTCGCTGGGCCGCGAGACGCGGGCGAACGCCGCGCTCGCCAGGTCCCAGGAGGCCGTCCAGGCGCGGTACGACCTCGCCGTCGAGGCGATCAGGACCTTCCACACCGGGGTCGCCGAGGACTTCCTCCTCAGGGAGGATGAGTTCAAGGACCTCCGCGACCGGCTGCTGAAGTCGGCCTCGGACTTCTACGGGAAGCTCGGGGCGATGCTGGACGGCGAGTCGGACCCGGCGTCGCGCCGAGCCCTGGCGGAGGCGCACTTCGAGACGGCCCAGATGACCGCGAAGGTGGGACGCACGGCGGCGGCCCTGGAGACCCATCGCCGGGTGCTGGCCGAGCGCGAGGCGCTGGCCGCCCCGCCGGGCGGGGGCGGCCGGGACCTCGTCGACGTCGGCCGCAGCCTGACCGCCGTCGCGGCCCTGCTGCACGACACGGGGCGTGCGGACGAGGCGCTGGCGACGTTCATCAAGGCCGAGTCCGCCCTCGCCCCGCCGGCCGATGATGCGGCGATGGGGGCTCGGCTCGCCGCCCTGGGCGACTGCCGCCGCGGGATGGGCCGCCTGCTGCTCGAGAAGGAGGGGCCGGCCGCGGCGCTCGCAAAGCTTCAGGAAGCCCGCGTCGACCTCGACGCGGCGCGCGACGCCGGCGCCCGGGACGAGACGGTCCGTCGGGCCCGGGTCGCGACCGCCGGCCTGACCGCCGTCGCGCTCAACTCGCTGGGCCGGACGGCGGAATGCGAGGCCGAGCGTCGCCGGGAGCTGGCGCTGGCCCGGGAGTTCGCCGACGAGGATCCCGCCTCGGCGGAACGTCGCAGCAACCTGGCGATCGCCCACGGCGGGCTCGGCAGGCTGATGGCCATGACGGGCCGCTCCGGCGAGGCCGAGGCCGAATTCCGCGCGGGCCTGGCGATCTCCCGAGAGCTGGCCGACGCCAATCCGGGCGTCGCCCTCCTGCGGGAACGGCGGGCGGCCGCCCACGAGGCCCTCGGCGAGCTCCTCGGGGCGACGGGCCGGGCCGAGTCCGCCGAGGCCGAGTTCCGCGCGGCGCTGGCGATCGCGAGGGAATTGGCCGACGACGACCCCGGCGTGACCGCGCGCCACGAGGACGTGGCCCGCGTCCTGAGGGCGCTCGGCGGGTTCCTGCAGGCCGCGGGCAAGCCGGCGGAGGCGGAGGCCGCCTACCGCGAAGGGGTCGAGCTGGCCCGGAAGTCGGCCGACGGCTCGCCCGACCTCCCGATCCTGCGCGAGCGCGAGGCGATCCAGCGGGCCGTCCTGGGCAACCACCTCCAGGCGGTCGGCAAGTCGGCCGAGGCCGAACCCGAGCTCCGCGCGGCCCTGGCCACGTTCGCCAGGGTCGCCGGCGATCGTCGCGACGTCCCCGCCGCGCGTCAGAACCTGTCCAGCGCCCACGCCGACCTGGCCCGGCTGCTGGCCGTGACCGGGCGGGCCGCCGAGGCGGAGGCCGAATACCTCGAGTCCCTGCGACTCAGCAAGCAGCTGATCGAGGAGGAGCCCACCGTCTCCAACCACCGGGTGAACCTGGCCCGCACCCTCCTGACGCTCGGCTCGTTGCGGAGGTCGGGGGGCCGCGCCGAGGAAGCCGCGGCCGACTTCCGGGCCGTGGTCGCGATCGACGCGAAGTTGGTCGAGGCCGAGCCCGCCGTCCTCCAGTATCGGCGCGACCTGGGGGCCGCCCGCTCCGAGCTGGGCTTCGTGCTCTGGGCGATGGGGAAGCTCGCGGAGGCGGAGGCCGAGATGAGGGCCGGCGTCGAGGACTGGCTGAAGCTGGCCGACGACGCGCCCGGCCCCGAACAGCTCAACGGCCTGGCGGGCGCCCACGGCAACCTCGGCATGCTGCTGGGGGCGATCGGACGCGAGGCGGACTCCAAGGCGGAGCTGCTCGCCGCGATCGAGACCTACGAGGAGCTGGTCCGGATCAATCCCGCCGTCACGGAATCCCGGATCAACCTCGCGGAATGCCACAACGCCCTGGGCGGCACCGAGCTCCGAGCCGACGCCGCGGCCGCCGAGGCCGAGTTCCGCGCCGCCTGCGAGGTCCTGGAGAAGCTGGCCGAGGAGAATCCCTCCGACGTCGAGGCGCGCATCCGCCTGGCCACGGCCCGCACCAACCTGGGGATGACGATGGCGCACTCCGGCCGGTTCGCCGACGCCGAGGCCGAGCTCCGCGGGGCCGCCGAAGCCTTCCGAAAGAAGCTGGCCGCCGAGCCCGCCGACCTCGAATGTCGCGTCTTCCTGGCGAACGCCTTGGCCTCCCTGGGCCGCGTCCTCGACGAGGCCGGAAATCTGAACGAGGCGGTGGCGCAGCTCCGCGAGGCGACGACCCTCGCGCAGGAGGCCTCCGAGGAACAGCCCGGGGACCTCCGCGCCTCGAAGTTCCTGGTGCCGGCGAGGGGAGACCTCGGCACGAGGCTGCTGCTGCAGGGCCGGAAGGCCGAAGCCGAGGCCGAGCTCCGCACGGCCCGGGCGATCGCCCTAGAGGTCGTCGAGGCGTCTCCCGAAGACGAGGACGCGCGGGGCCGCTCGGCCACCGCCCGCGTCGGCCTCGGGAGGCTGCTGCTCGGGGCCGGCGACGCGGCCGGGGCCGAGGCCGAATTCCGCGCGGCGTCGGACGTCCTGGAGCCGCTGGCCGCCGCCGCCCCGCCCCTCTCCGACCACCATTCCGCGCGGGCGGAGGCGCTGGTGGAGATGGCCGAGGCGGACCGCCTCCTCGGCCGGGCGGCGCAGGCGGGCGAGGCCCTCGACCGCGTCGTCGAGTTCCACGAGCGGTACGTCGCGGCCGACCCGGTCCGCCCGGAGCGACGCTTCGCCCTGGCGAGGGCGCTCCGCCGCCGAGGCCTGGCCCGTCGCGACCTGGGCGACCTCGCAGGCGCGGGGGCCGACGCCCGGCGGGCGGCCGAGGGCTTCGACGGGCTGCCGCCCCGATCGGCCTCGAAATGCTTCGAGGCCGCGGCCGCCCACGCGGCGCTCGCGGGTCTCGCCGGCGAGGAAGGTTCGACCGTCCCGGCGGCCGACGCCGGGCCAGAAGCCGACCGCGCGGTCGAACTCCTCCGCCGGGCCCTAGCGCTCGGGTTCCGCGACGCCGACGCGCTCCGCACCGAGGCCGCCCTCGACGCGGTCCGCGGCCGCAACGACTTCCGGGCGATCGCGGCCGGCGGCGGCTAGCTCCGGGGGCGTCCGCACGTCCCGTCCCACCAGTTCAAATCCACCCGTGCGAACATAAACTCCATTATTGGACCCACGGCCGGGCCCTCTCACGAGGCGCAGGGCCGCATCCCCCGGCCGTCGCCGAATGTCGATAAGGGCTGGAGCCACGAGTCCTCGCGGCGTACGCCATCGAAGCCGATCCGTCGCGTAGACGCCGCCGGCGGCACGCCGAGCTCCCAGCAGGAGTCCCGACCGGTCCCTTCGGCCGTCGCCTGCGGGCGATGCTGGCCATGTTCGCCAGGTCGTACCGGCAGGCCAAGCGGCCGATCCGGCAGCCGGCCCCCGAGCTGTTCGGATCGGACGTCTCGCCGGGCATGATCTCCATGCTGGACCGCCGCGCGGCCGGGGTGCCGGGGCCGATGGTCGACGAGGTGGCCGCCGCGATCAAAGCGGCCCAGTCGGCCGATGTCGACGACGGCTTGCGGCCCGAGGCCGACGCGAAGGCGCGGCTCGGGGTCGGCCTTGCCGACGACCTGACGGCCTTCACGATCGCCGACGACCGGGGAGCCGACGTGGCTCGCTCGAAGCCGCCATCGCAGAGTCCGTGGGTTGAGGGCGGCGCAATTCGTAGACCCGCCCGGCCAGCGACGCATCGGCCGAGACACGCCGCCCTGGTCATGTCCACCGTCGCGCGAACATTCGAGTGATAGCCCACCATATCCTCCACGTACCCGCAGAGCACTTGGAGGTATCGCTCGAGGTCGGCGTCTCCCACTCTTCAGGGTGGTCTCGAAGGTTCCGCACGAGCAGGTTCGGAACGGCGGCGAAATCCCCCGGTTCGAGACGCCGCCCGCCCTTTCGACTGGTGCATCACCGGACGATCCGCTCACGTTTACCTCTTGAGCACGCACCCGCCCCGCCCTCGATCCCGAGGACGCGACGCTCCCTCGGGCCCAGCACGAGCAGCGAGGCCGCCTCGAGCGAAGTCGGCCGCTCGGCGACGGCTCGCGGCTTCGGCGCCCCGACCTCGGGGTCCAGCCTGGGCAGGCCCAGCTCCCGGTAGACCGGCCGCATCGTCGACGGCTCGCGGCTTCGGCGCGGCCCATCCCGCCCCCTTCATGACGGCGTGCGTGAAATCCGTCCCATCCCTCGCGTCGTCGTCCCCGTCGACGAGCTCGACACGTATAAGTCGAGGCGGGATGCGATGGAGCCCGGCCGCGACCCTCGGGGAGAAGTCGGAGCGGTTCCGACCCTCGGGATCACGGGAGGCGGAGGAGGTGGGGGATGGGCGAGAAGCCGATGCGGATCGTTTTCCACGCGATAGCCGGCGGGGACGAGTTCTGCATCTACACCAACCGGTCGGATCCGCCCGGTCCTTTGGAAGTCGGCGAGGCGATCGTCTACATCCACATGACCTCGAGGCCGGACCCCCCGCACCACAGGAGCCCTCCGAAGGACGTGTTCACCTGCGTGCGGGAGAACACGGGGGACTCGCCCGAGAAGTCGCGCTCGACGAAGTTCCGTCGGCTCTTCGGGTACACCGCCCGGGACGCGGTCGTCGAGGCCGGCTACGCCCTCAAACCGCCGCCGAAGCTGGACAGGGTCCCCGGTCCCCGCCTTATACACTCCTACGAGGTCCCCGGTCAGGACCCGCCGGCCCGGCCTCGCGGCCCCTCCGGGCCGGGGCCGCGCACGGCCGCCCGCGACGAATCCGTCGGCGATCCCGGCGGGACGTCCTAGGTTTCGGAGGGGTGGATGGTCCACCCGCCGAGGAGGCCGCGCCATGCCGTCCCCGAAGCCGCCGCCCTGGGACGAGCACGCCGAGTCGGCGAGGCTGCGCCGCGAGATCGTCGACCTCATCGACCGCCTCGAGGGCGGCGAGGCGGGATGCGAGGCCGAGCTCGCCCGGGCGCTGGCCGCGTTCTCGTGCCTCGCCGACGGTTCGCCGGTCGTCCTGTACCGCGGCGTCGTCTATTGCGGGCTGATCGGCTGCGACTACGGCTCGATCGAGCTGACCTGGCGCGTCGTCGCCTTCGCCCGCGACGAGGTGGTCGACCTCTCGGCCCCGAGGCACACGGGGAACTGACGGCCCGCCCGTCGGGACGACGCCCCCGCCCCACCCGCCCCATGCCCCCCGTCGATCGCCTCGCCCCGCCCCGCCCCGCCTCCAGTCTACTCCAGAGGTCGCACCGGACGGCCTCTCAGCCGTCGTCGTCCGACAGCAGGGCGTCGAGCTGGGCGAGGTAGCATCGGACCTCGAGGTATCGGCTCTCGATGGGCGCGTCGCCGCTCTCGATCTTGGGCCCGACCGGCACCCGGGGCGGCATCATGCGCACGCCGGGGAGTAGCCTGACGGCCTCGCCGCGGATCACGTTGTACTGGCGGCCGAATCTCCTGAAGGGGGCTTCCCTCGCCGTCCGGGGCGACGCTTCGCTCATGGCCTCCAGGGTGGCCCGGACGACGCGCCGCAGCCGGATCGCCTCCAGGGTCGTCTCGATCTCCGCCCGCTCCGCTTCGCTCGTCGTGTCCACGGCGTCCTCGGCTTCCTCTCGGGTCTATGGGCGTGGGGGCTCGCGACGGTGCAGGCCATAACGGAAAGGCCGGGCCAGGCGCGATCGGCGGGACGGGATCCCTCGTGGAGCTTCGCCAGGGCCTCGCCCTCGCGCTCGAGCTGTTCGGGGTCCGTCGAGCCGGACAGCCTGCCGAATAACTCTCTGGCCCGCTCCGCCTCGGCCTCGGCGAACTTCAGGGCCCGACGCTCCCGCCTGGTGAGCGTCTTCCCGGCCTCGACCAGCCTGTCCGCGGCGGCCCTGTCGTCGGCGCTCCAGGCGTGCCGGGGCGGCGCGGGCTTCCTGGGGTTGGACCTCGGCAGCGGCCGGACGTCCCGGAACCGGGGCTGCCAGTCGTACCCCGTGGCGTCGCACGCCAGGCCCGGAGCGAACGGGACGCCGCAGGTCGGGTCGCTCGGGATGAACGCCCGCGTGGGCGGCGCCCGGAACAGCTCGTCGCGCCGGACCCGCGCCAGGGCCGCGCGCACGGCCTCCGGGGGGCTCCCCAACTCGTCGGCGATCTCCCCGACCGCGAGCCCCGCCATGCGGAGCGCCGCGACGGCGCCGACGTCCACGGCCGGCCTCCGGCCCCGGTTCTCGCGGGGTCGGCGGTCCGGGGGGAGGGACGCCACGAGCCGGCAGACGCTCGCGACGGAACAGCCGAGGAGCCGCGCCGCGTGCGCGTAGCCCAGCCCCTCGTGCTCCAGCAGCGCCGCCACCCGGGCCGCGTCGATCGCCTCGGCGTTCGTCGTCGACATGGCCCGCCCTCCCGCGCCGGGGACCCCGTCAGGCCTCCGGGCCGGGCTCGGCCGGCGCCTTGCTCGCGGCGTCCGAGAAGACCTTCTCGCACCCGGCCCGCTCCAAGGCGTCGAGCTGGAGGTCGAGGCTTTGTTCCCGGGTCGAGACGCGGGCGTATCCGATGAGCATGGCTCTCGTCACAAAGACGGGGGAAGCGTGTCACAACTCATCCGACCCGGCAAGGTTTCGGGACGTTGATTCTGAGACGCCTTCTGGAGCGGATTGCGGCCCGGCGGGTCGCGTTCGACTGCTCCTCCCCCAGGCGTGTCAGAAACGGGCGTTTTTGACACAGAGGCAACGGGCTTATCCTGTGACCTAG
>NZ_JAALJI010000062.1 GCF_011064595.1 Paludisphaera soli
ACATATCGCACCCGACATGCCGTGCTACACCTGGTTGAAAATCGCTCTAGCAGCCCGACGGCGACGGCCTCCGCCTTGCCCTGGGTGGCCAGCAGGTCCAGCCGAGTTTGGTGGGCGTCGTCGGACTCGTAATAAGTCGCGTCCCCCAAGGCGTAGACGCGGCCGCTGGCCTGGAGGATGCGGCCGACCTGCGCGAGGAAGCCGTCGAGCGTCATGCCGTCGACCAGTTCTCCCCGGCTGTTGACGCCCTGGATGACCGGTCGCTTGCGGTCGCCGGCGACCGGCCCGAGCCGGTAGTCGTGCAGCGCCTCGCGGAGGTTGCCCCACAGCCTCGCGCCGGGGGACGCTGTTGATGTCATGGTGTGAGACCTTTTCTCAATGATTCGGCGGGGGCGGCTCCGGACTTCCGAACCCTGGACTGCCGCTCGCCGGGCTCGTCATTGCTCAGCGCGGCTTCTTCCGCGGCTTGCTCCTGGCCGCCCGGAGGGGCGGCTTGGCGGCGATCGCGCGGCGCGGCGACGCACGCCTTCGCGGCTCGCCGGCCCCGGCGCGAGGCTTTTCGGACCGAGGCTCGGGCCGGTAGACGAGGTCGAACAGCCGCTCCAGGGAGACCTTCGAGCAGCCGCCGTAGCACCAGCCGAACTGATCCAGGACGTCGAGCCGCGTGCCCTCGCCCCGGCAGGCCGGGCAAGGTTGGAAGCGGTCGGCGCCGAGCAGGATCGTCGCCACCGTTCTGAACGGGGCCGCGGCCAGGCCCTCGACGAATTCGACGACGCGCGACGGATCGACCGGCTCGCCGGGTGCGATCACCTCGACCGCGGCGCCGTTCTTGGAGTTGATCGAGCCGACCGGGCGGGTCAGGGCGGTGACGCCCGGCGCGTCCGGGTCGGCGGGGAGGGTGCTCTGGGCGGCCCGGACGACGGCCTTCCATCGCTGCTGGTCGGCCGCCGTCTTCAGCTCCACGGCCGAGGCGAGGTGGACGACGAGATGCAGTCCCGTGCCGCTGACGCGGACCTCGGCGTCGCGGAACAGCGGGTGGCGCGCCAGGACGCGTCCGATCGCCTGGTGGAACGCGCGGGGGGAGTCCGCCGGGGGGAAGAGCGGGTTGTCGGGGTCCAGCTTGACCGGGTCGAGGTCGACCACGAAGCCGTGCAGGGTGGTGATCCGCTCGACCGGAACCTGAATCACGCCGGCCGGCCCGACGGGCCGGTCGTTGTAGAGCGCCTCGCGTTGGTCGACTTCTTGGCGCATGGCCTGCTGCTCCTCGCGTGGCCGGCGACGCGTTCGACGTCGCCGGCCGGGGATGGGTGTAATACTCGCTGTCAAAGGGCACCTAGACGTCGCGACGGACGCCGAGACCCCTGAATCTCCGCATCGACGGCTTGCTTCTCCCGCGACTTGGGGGCCTTGTGCGCCCCTCCCGCCGCCTGCTCATCTCGCCCCGCCATCCCCCGCCGGTCAGGTACGGCGGTCGTCTCGGCGATGTTGGCGGGCTTGCTCTTCGGGGGGGCGGTCGACCTCTTGCCGCGTCAGCCCTTCCGAGGCCCGGCGTGCTCCTCCGCGGACCGATCGTGACGGCTCGCTACGGCCGAGGGCCGACCTGCTCCGTCTACGTCTCGACGAAGTCGTCACCCTCGTCGAGCATGGCCTTGAGCTCGCGGATGGTCTTGACGATGTCGCGATTCTGGCCGCGCATCCTCTTCAGCAACTTCCGGTTCATCGCCTGGAGGCGCTCCAGCGTCTGGATCTCTCGGGAGTAGTCGGGCACCATCCCCAGGACCTCCCCTTCGCGACCCTCGAGGACCTCGAGGGTCGCGGGGGCCTTCTTCATGTACTTGATGTACTCCTTGTTCAGGTCCACCTCGCGCCTCCGGTCGTCGGCCGGCTTGAGGGTCGAGTGCGGCCGCGGCCTCGTCGACGCCCGCTCCGGCCGCGGCCGATCGCGGCGCGCCGCCGGAGCCCCGAGCGCTCGCCTCGACGGCCGCCGCGGGCGACGGGTCGTCGGGGCCGACGGCCTCGGTCCCCGCAGGGGCGGGCGATCCGATCCGGGTTGCGCTTCGAGCGGGCGATCTTGTCCTTCTTCATGGTGCCGGTCCTTTCTGATCGTTCAATTTCGGACCGAGCGTACGGCTCGGCCCTATGACTGCGGTGAAACCGTTCGTGCGCCAGGCGGTCCCGGCCTGGCACCGATCGCAAGCGGCGAGCGCCGGGGGCCGTCCGACTCGGCTCAATCTCCCTCCGGGATCGACCCCTGGTCGCCGACCGCGCGATCGGACTGGTGGGCGACCTGATACCCCGCCCCCTTGCACCAATCGCAGGGCATCGCGAGCGACTTGCTCCGGCCCTCGCCGTTGCACCGGGCGCACAGGCGCCACTCGCCGGGATTCTTCACGCCGGTCAGGGCGGCGACCCGATAGGCGTATCGTTGGCGGATCCAGCTGATGATCCCGGCCGCCTTCATGTCATCCGACGAAGGCCGGTGGATCCGGTGCAGATGCTCGATCGCGGGCCGGATGCGGCGCCAGAGCAACGCCTCCTCGCGGAAGATCGCCGCGTTGCCGAGTCGCTCGAGTTGGAGCCAGGGGACGAGGCTCTCAAGCCACGCCGTATCGTCGCCGTGACCCTCGGCCTCCTCGTCCGAGGTCGAGGCAGGCCCGCGGTCGTGGGCCGAGCCGTCGGGGGATTCGGCGGGCCCGTCGCCCACCCGCCGACTCGAGGATGCGAGCCGGCCGTCGGGGCCGGGCCCCTCCTCCAGCCGCCGACCGTCGTCGGGCCTGGATGACCCATGGCGGGTCGCGGCTCCCTGGGACATGTCGGCCTTCTGGGCCTTCGCGGGCTTGTGGCCCTTGCGGCCGTCCGCTTCGGCGCCGACCTGTTCATCCCGAGGGCCGCGAGCCTCATCGCCGGTTCCGATCGAATCCGGCCCGGAGGCCGTTCCGTCGATCCCGAGCGAGGAGTTCGCCAATTGCTTCAAGATCCACTTGCGTGACAGACGGATCAGATCGGCGGCCGGCCGCCGATCTGGATCGATCAGGCGCAGGACCTCGTCCCAGCGCTCGACGAGCTTCATGTACTCGCGGGCCGTCCGGGGCTTGATCCCGCAGTGATCCCCGACCCACGCCTCCCAGTTGCCGTGGCCGATGGCGCCCTTGAGCTCCATCAAGAGGCGCCCGGTCTCCCGGTCCTGCTCGATCCTCCGCCGGGCCAGATGCTCGGTCTTTTGGCCTAGTTCCAGGCCCTTGCGGTGGCTCCGCTTGATCTGGTCGCGGAGCCGCTGCAGTTCGGGCCCGATGTCCGGGCCCGGCGGGGAGTCGCCGTCGTCGCCCTTGCGGCCGTTCGTGTCGGCCGCGCCGACGTCGATACCGCGACGGCCGGGGGGGAGCGGTCGCTTCGCCGACCTCTCCCCCGAAGAGCCGCGCGCGGACGCGCCCCCGCCGTGGTTCCTCCGGCCGTTCCCGTTTGGTCGCTTCTCGGGACGAGTCGAGGGACCGGGCGGGCCGCCCGCGTCCGAGGGCGGCTCGGCGGTCGGAGCCGACGCTGCTCGACGCGGTCTCGCCGGAGACGTCCAGAACATTTCGTCGGCGCTGAGCATTGATCCCATGAGCAGAGGTCCTATCGTTGACGACCCTTATCGGGTCGTAGGATTGAAGGGCGTTCGGCCGGCCGACGGCGCGCAGGCGACCGTCGGCCCCCCAGGTCGCGCGCCCCGGCTACAGGATGAGCCTCCCGGCCCACTGCTTCAGCACCACGTCGGCGGCGCGGGCGCCCGGCCACACCGTGAGTCCGCAGCATAGGGGGCCGCTGCGGGACTCGCCCCCCTCGTGGCGGACGGTGGCCAGGTTCCTGTATCCGAAACGGACCCGATGCCAGCCCGGGCGTACCCGGAGCACCGGCGGCCGTTCGACCGGGGCGGACGAGATCTCGAGGAGGCCGGAGCGCACGGCCAGGCTGAACTCGGCGACGTGGTCCCAGGCCCGATGGTCGTCGTCCACGGACGGCGCGTCGCGCAGCTCGACGAGGACGGCGAGGTCGGGCCCCGCCGCCGTGAGGATCATGGCCCAGCCCTCGCCCGGCGTGAACAGCCGGTCTTTATCCCGCTCGCTGCAGAAGTCGAGCTCGAAGCCGCTCACTCGCTCGTCGCAGACCAAGAGTCCGCCTTCCACCGGCATCCGATACTCGAAGCCGCGCACGCGACGAGTCCGGGCTCCCCGCCCGGTCGAGCGGCCCGTCGGATGCCCGACGCGCATGACCCTCTCGACTGCGATCCGCCGGCGGGATACGGGGCTGAGATCCCCCTCGTCAGACCCGTCGCCGGCCGGATCGGGCCGGGGATCTGCGTCGTTGAACCGCTGCATCATCGATCAAATCTCCATGGAGTTGTGCCGTCGCGTCGAACGACGCGCGGCATGTGTTCGTTCGGGGCGGTCGGCACGCAGGCCGGAGGGCTCCTCGGCGGGGCCGGCCGCCCCCTGGGCGCCCGCTCGGGACGAGGCGGGCTTCGGGGGCTCGTCATCGTTGTTCCTCCTCTCCGTCCGCGGTCTCGATCAGGTCGAAGCTCGTGACGTCCGGAGCCGGCCGGCCGGGGAACGACCCCGGCCACCCGGCCTCGGGGGCCGATCAGTTGATCGGCCGCCCGGCGCGGTGGTGGCCGGCGGAGCCGCCACGGCGGCGGCACCCTGGCGTCCGGGCCCCCTCCGTCTCATGAGAGTCCCCTCGCGGAGGGCCTCCCAGCGCCGGCGGGACCCCTCGCACCACGCGGCCAGGTCCCTCCGCGAGGCGAGCTCGCGGAAGCCAAGGTCGGCGGCGGTCCCCAGGATGCGACCCGGGACGTCGGTCTCCGTCCGGATCTCGAAGGCCGGCCCGTAGGATTCGACCCAGCCCCGGACGACGGCTCGCGCCGCGTCGGGCGGGGTCTCCTCTTCGTGGGCCCGGTCGAGGCCCTGCCTCAGCTCCCCCCAGGCGTCCTCGCCCACGCCGAGGCGCAGGCGGTCGTCCTCGATGGAGAGGTCGAAACCGAGCAGTCGGGCGACCCCTTGTCGTAGGTCGATCGGCGGCCCGTCTTCGCCCTTCAGCTCGTGGCCCCCTCGGAGGAGGAGGTCCCGGGCGTGTTGCAGGATCTCGCGGCCTTCGGGCACGCCCTCGGCCAGGTAGCAGAGGTTGTCCGCGTACCGGTGCCAGGGCGGGGCGTCGGGATCTCCATGGAGCGGGAGATCGTGGACGACGTGGAGCCGGACGTTCAGCAGCAGCGGGGCGAGCGGATCGCCCTGGGGGATGCCCCTCGTGCGATCTTCGTCCTCGCCGCCCCTCACGACGGCCTCGATCAGGGTGAGCAGCCTGGGGTCTTTCACGTGCTCTCGCAAGTCCTCCATCAGGTGGGCGATCGAGACGTTGTCGAAGGCGTTTCGCACGTCGTCGATCGCCAGGGTGGTCGAGCCGGTGGTCGTCGCGTCGGCCTCCAGGGCGGCCAGAAGGCTCCACGTCCCGCGGCCGGGGCGGAAGCCGTGCGAGCGGTCCGAGAAGGTCGGTTCGAACGCCGGCGTCAGGGCTTCCAGCACCGCCGCCGAGACGACGCGGTCCGTCAGGTTGCGGATCGACAAGGTTCGCGTGCCCCGCCCCCCCGGCTTGGGGATCGGCCGCCTGAGGGCCGGCCCGGGCTTGTAGGCCCCGGACCGGAGGGCCGTCGCCAGGTCGTCCAGGATCGCCGCGACCTCCGACAGGCCGAGGTCCGTATAAGTGATTCCGTCTCGACCGGGGCCGCGGCCCCCGCGGGCCTTCAGGCGATGGTAGGCGGCGATGAGGGCCTCGCGGTCGGCGATCCGCGCAAGCGTAGGCGAGCCCGCGCCGGCCTCGTCGAGCCGCGACGCTTCTCGGACCCGACGACGGTCGCGCCGGCTTCGGTACTGCTCCGCCGGGTCGCCGTGCGGCGTCCGGCGAGGTTGCTTGCAAGAGCCGTACGAGCTCATCGAACCCCTCCGGGCCGCCCGGCCAGGAAGCGCTCGACGGGCGTGGGGGCCGGCCGGCCGTCGACGGGCCAGCCGAGGCCGGCGTAGGCGGCGCGGCGGCCCCGGGAGCGGCGCCGCAGCTCGGGATGACGGCGGTCGTCGAAGTCGACCAGCCGGAGCGGCGCGGCCGGCGCGTCGGAGCCGACGACGATCGACGCCAGGGCGCTCGGGACGCCCAGGCCGCCGTCGGCCCGGACCAGGACGTCGAGCGCGCCGAGGTCGACCTCGGCGAGGGCGGCGAGCGTGACGATCCGCGGACGCGCCACCGACGCGCCCGAGTTCCGGGCGGCGCGAAGCCGCCCCGCCGACTCCCGCGGCAAGCCGTCCCCGTGCGCGACGTGGTCGGCGACGAGCCCCCAGGCGGGCAGCCGGGCGGCCAGGGCGAGGGCGTGCTCGACGTTCTCGACCAGGACGGCCGCCCGGGAGCCGGGGGCTGCGACCTCGGCGCGGCCGCCCCGGACGGCGTCGAGGGCCGCGGCCGCGGCCCGCCGGTTGAAGAGCGGGTCGCCCCAGTACGCCGTGCGCTTCAGGGTCGCGAGGCTCCCGCCGGAGTCGACGGCCGGGCCGCCGACGAACTTCCGCGTGACGACCTCCACCTCCCGCGGGCGGCCGCCGTGTCGCGGGAGCGCGAGCTCGTCGAACCCGAAGAGCCCGGCCGTCAGGTCGGCCTCCCGGGGCGCCGGCCGGCGGTCGTCGCCGAGCAGCCCGAAGAGCCGCGCCCGGAAGGCGCGGTGGAGCGAGAAGCTCGCCTTGCGCCCGGTCGCCTCGACGGCGTCCAGGGCGATCACGACGTCGCGCCGTTCCAGATGGACGGCCGGGTGCCCGAGGGCCCAGCACGTGGAGACGGCGACCCGGCCGACCGATTCGGGGCATCTGTCGCCCGCCACCCAGCTCACGTCTCGGAGTTGGCGTCCCAGCGCGGCGTGGAGCCGCCGGACGTCCTCGATCCGGGCCGCGACGACGGCGATCGACGCCCCCGGGAACGCGAGGGCGACCTGGGCGGCGAGCCGGGCCGGGTCGATCTTCGGGCCTACGCGGACGAGCCCGCGGTCATGACCCCGGATGAACTCCAGCAGCGGGCGGTCGATCACGCCGGCCCCCCGCAGCGAGAGCTCGTCGGGTTCGGGCAGCGGGGCGGGCGAGGTGCCGCCGACGACGACCGCGAAACCCCCACGCTCCAGGAGCGCGCGGGCCGCCGATTCCAGGCCTGCCGGCAGGTATAGGAACCGCCCGCGCGGGCCCTCGTCCCGCAGGACGCCGGGCAACTCGGTGTCGCGGAGGATCCGGAAGCCGCGGCCGGGCTCCTGGACGCCCCGGTGGCGGACGCCCGCGAGGCCTTCAAGCGGCGTCGCCGAGCCCCACGGGACGGCGATCGAGTGGAAATGCCGCCGGATGTGCACCACGTCGGGGCGCGCGCCGCGGACGTCGGTACCGGGGGCCGATCGAGCGGTCGCCATGGTCGATCCCATCCTCCTCGTCTCGAATCTCGTACGGACTTCCTCTTGGCGGGCGGTCGGGCGGCCGTCCGGGCGATTAGCGCTTATCGGTGGTCCTGCAGCCGCTGGGCAGGGAGGCCACGAGCCGTGGACGAGGGCGAGACCCAGACGGGGGCCGAGGCCGTCAGTCGGCATGGCGGGTCTCCGGGCGACGGATCGCGTTGCGTTCGACCAAGTCGTCCAGCCAAGACTTGCGGAACTTCAGCCGACGGCCGATCTTCGCGTACTTGAGCTTGCCCGTCCGGCAGAGCCAGCGGAGCGACTCGTGCGGCTGGCGAAGTCCCTGGCGGTCGAGGCCCACGTACTCGATCGCCTCGTCCGACGTGTAGACCGGGTCGTCCGACATTTATCTCCTCCCTCGAAGGCTTCGCGTTCCGCGCCGAGCGGTTGCCGCACGTGCTGCTCGGCGTCCGACGGTGTGATTTATACGGCACCTCGAAACCGCATTTGTTGCAGCGAAAATGGAAACCTCGCGGATCGGGCGATGCGGCGTCCGATCGATGCCATTCACCAAGGCTCATTCTCGTCGGCCGCGATAAGCTCGTCGGGACGATCCTCGGCGGGTTGCGGGACAAGGCCTGTACGCAGACAGCCTGGAGGAGCGTCGGGCGTCGGGAGATTCGCGCTCGCCGTCACGTCCCCCGCCGACCCCGAGAAGGGAAGGAGGAACCCCCGAGTTGTGAGCACCCGGAATCGGCCGCCGAGGCTTCGCGCCGTGGTCCTTTACGGGCAGGCGGTCAGGTGGGGCGATGGAATGGGGCCTTGAGGCCGGGGGCCGCGCCGACGCTCGTTCTTCGGCCTCGCTAGGTCGGGCATCCGGGCTCGACCCGTCACGAGCTAGACGAATAGACCGCCGGCGAGCGCTCCGGCCTCGTCGGTTTTCGCATGCGTACGGCCGCGGGAGGGAAGGTGGAATGACCAAGGCGCAGCGTGCAGCCGGGGGGCGCAGGAATGCGCACCCTGGAACTGTCAGTCACGGGCGATCCCCACGGAGGACCGCCCGTTCGCCCCGGCGGGAAGTGAACCCGGCGCGCCTCGACGTCGAAGCACGATCGTCGGACGCGACCAGGCTTCACGACTCCATCCTCGGAGGACGCCGATCGACCCTCGAAGTCCTGGCAGCTCGTGGGCAACGTGGAAGCAGGGGCGAAGCACCCGATGCGTCGAGATGCGTCCCGCATCCGTTCAGATTCTGATCCTCCACACGGTCGGACGAGGATCAATCTTGGATCGGCTTGTTCATCCAAGGAGGGCGGTGGGGGGGCACTCGGACCTGTTCGGGCTTCAGGTCGAGGAAATACCCGCCGGCCAACTTCCCGGGCACTTTGCGCTTGGCCTTGATGTGGCACGATTTCAAGACGTCAGGAGGGGGGACGGCCTTCTTCCCGGCGTACCAGGATTTGATGGCGGGTTTGAGGACCTCCCTCCTCAGCGTGGAGACGCGGCTGACGAGGTCCAGATTATCGAGTCCGCTCTCGACGTTGACGTCCCTGGGCGATACGACTTTCCCCGGTTGCTCGGCCAGCAGCCGGAGCATCGCGATCCAGATCTTCTGCAGATCCTGCAGTGCATAATGCTGGCCGCAGAAGATCAGTTCCTCCTCGTCCATCACGAAGACCACCTCGGGCGGTGCCTCTACCTTCAGCCCGCATCGTACGCGATGGTCGATGAGCCGGGGGATGAGGCGGAAGCGCCTGGCGATACGAAATTGTTCCGACAAGCTCTCAGGATGCTGCGAGGCGGCGAGCTCCCCCACGAGATCGGCGACCCGGCGGGCGAAATTGTAGTCGCGCACCCGCCCGATCTCGGCCCAAGACTCGCCGACCGCCGCGATGACATCCTCGTAGGCGTTGGGCTCCCATGCCCTGCAATACAGCTGGAATTCGCCGAGCGCCCTTCCGAAGTTGCTCCAAGCCCGAAACTCAGGGGCCGCCGTAGGCGGCAGGAGAGATCCGGACAGCTCGACCATTTCCTTCCAGACGCCGTAGCCCGGCGCGTAGGGATGCTGCCAATCTACGTGCTCGTTCTCGGTGAGCAAGTCGCGCATGTCGGCGATGATGCGGAAGAAGACACCGGCCGCT
>NZ_JAALJI010000063.1 GCF_011064595.1 Paludisphaera soli
CCGAGCCTCCGGCAGGCGGCCGCGACCGCCGCCGGGTCGCGGACCTTGGCCTGGATCGTGACGATCCGGGACACGAATCCTCCTCTCGGTGCCCATGATTCGGAGTCGCCGAGACGACCGGCGTAGGCTAGACCTCTCCCGGGGTCTATGACGCGATTGCGGCGAGTGATCAGCGGACCGAAGGTACGCGCGGCGTAGTCTCTCCGCTCAGGCGGCTCGCTCGGATTTGGAGTCGTCCGCTCCGATGGTCGACCTCGGACGGCGTCTCGAACGAACCCGCCGCGAGGCTGCTCCCGGGGGGCGGGGGGCCGTCGCGACCTGATGCGGCGACGGACCGCGGCGATGACCATCGGCCATGGATCGTGAAGGAACGGCGGCGCGCGGACCGAAGGGCGGCGACGCCGTCGAGCCCGCGAGCGAGAGGACCTCTGTTGGGGCGGGGCGGGCGTGAGGACGTCGCTCGTCGCCCCGATCTCGTCGCGGGCGGCTCGAACATTCCGTCCGGAAGCGGCCGGTCGCGAACGAGGCTCCCGCGAGCCGAACCGCGACGACTCGGAGGCGGGGCAGTCGGGCCTACCCGGCCTCACGCCGCGACTCACGGGCCCGGGCGGGCGCCGCGCCCCCGACGACCTTGACGATGGGCTCGCGACGATCGGAGCCTATCTGCCCGGGCGAACGTCGCCGACCTTTCAGCTTGGAGCCACTCCGCCGGCGGAAGCGGCGGCCTTCTTCGGACCGACGCCGGACTCGGCAAGGGGAGGTCGTGTTCACCGAGCGGCTTCGGCCTTCCACGCGGGAGAGCGGAATGAATATCTCCCCGAGCCGACGCTGTAGATCGCGAAGCCGGATTCGAAGCGCTCGAAACGGACGCCGGGGGATTGGCCGGCGAGATTGCCGCCTTCCGTGACGGCGGCGGAGTCCGACGAAGCGACGTGGATCGTCGCCGTCGTGTTCGGGGGGACGACCATCGTCCAGTCGAATACGCCGCGATCGAGCTTCCAATCGCTCTCGATGGGCCCGTAGAGCGACTCGTGCCGGGCGTGGACCGACGTCAGGTCGCCCACGGGCCAGGCCCGCAGGACGACGTGCTTGAAGCCGGGCCGAGAAGGGTCATAGTTGATCCCTCCGAGTGTCTGGTAGAGCCATGCTTCGAGGTTGCCGGAGAGGATCTTCTGGCTCTCGCCGTTCATCCCCCCGTCCTGCGTATCGGTGTCCCACCGCTCCCAGCTCGTCGTCGCCCCCTTCGAAACCATGTATCCCCAGCTCGGCCGGGTCGTGCGGGTCGCCACGTGGTAGGCCACGTCCGCGCGGCCCTCGTTGGTCAGCACCTGCATGAACCACTGCATCCCGACCAGCCCGACCGACGTGTGGCCCTCCTTCGCCACCATGATCTCGTCGACGAAGTTTGCGACGACTGCCCGTCGATGCTCTTCGGGGACGAGGCCGAACGCCAGGGGGAGCGTGTAGGACGCCTGCGTGCGGCTCTCATAAGTATTGGTTTCCGGGTCGAAGAAGCGGGCGTTGAAGCCGGACTTCGTCCTTTCGGCCATGATCTCGAAGCGTTCGGCGTCCTGGGGCTTCGCCAGAATCCGGGCGGCGCGGGCGAGGATCCGGCAGTTGTTGAAGTAGTAGGCCGACGAGATGAGCGGCCGGCTGGTGACGCGCTTGTCGGCGGCGTCCTTGATCCAGGTGCCGTCCACCCAGTCGCCAAAATTGCAGTAGTCGACCGTGCCGTCGGCCTTCAGATACGCCTTCTCATGGAAGAGGACCCAGCGCTTCATGCACTCGTAATTGTCGGCGAGCGGACGCGGATCGCCGTAGAAGTCGTGGTACCAATCCGGGATCACCGTGACGACGCTGGGCCAGACGATGTCCTTCGAGTTGAAGGTCCAGTAGGGCGGAAGGATCTCTTGGAGGCTCCCATCGTCCCCCTGATGGGCGCGGTAGTTGTGGAGGAAGTGGTCGTAGAATCGGGCGACGTTGAAGGCGTACGCCTCGCTCTCGGACGTCTTGGCCGGGTGGCCCGACCAGGGCATCCGCTCGTCGCGGTCCGGCTCCATGGGCACGCTCCGGTTCTGCATCCGGGTGCCCCAACGGGCGTTCGAGTAGATCCGGTTGATCAGAGGATTGGAGCAGGCGAACTCGCCGACGGGCTCCATGTCGGTGTGGGTGACCAGGCCCTCGAAGTTCGAGGCCGTCGGCGTCCCCGGGAAGCCCTCGACCTGGACGAACCGCGTGGCGTTCCCCTTGAACCGGGGGCTCCAGGTCTCGACCCCCCGGCCCTTCAGCGTGTAGACGTCGGTGTTCAGCGCGCTGCGGTCGTTGGCCGCATTGAGCAGGCCGTCGGGCGTCACGTTGAAGGACGTATGCAACGAGACCCGGGCCCCGGCGGGCCCCGACGCCTTGAGCCGGACCGTCCCGTAGTAGGCCTGGCCGAAATCCACCACGAACACTCCCGGCCTCGGATTGGCGAGGGCGACCGGCTTGAGGACCTCCGTGACGCGGATTGGCTCGACCATCTGGGCTTCGAGAGCCCCGCCGGGGGACTCCACGAGGTCGGCCTTCCGCCACCGCGAGTCGTCGAAGCCGGGGCTCGACCAGCCGGGCATCTCGAGGCGAGCGTCGTACTCCTCGCCGTCGAATTCGCTGCTCGCGCGGATCGGGCCCTCGGTTGTCAATCGCCATTGGTCGTCGCTGACGACCTCTTCGACGGAGCCGTCCTCGTACTCGATCCGGAGCTGGAGGAGCAGTTTAGGATAGCCGTACGTGTGCATCGGCACGGGGTCGTTGACCCGAGGGGCGAAGAAGCGGCCGTTCGCGAGGACGACCCCGAGCGCGTTACGGCCCCTCTTGACGCGATCGCCGACCTCGAAGGTGACGTAGCAGAGCCGGCGGTCGTAGCCGGTGAGCGCGGGGTTCATGAGCTGATCGCCGACGAGCTGCCCGTTCACTTCCAGGTCGAAGAAGCCGAGGCCGCAGACAGTCGCGGTCGCTCTCCGCACGTCGCGGGTCGCGTCGAACTCGCGTCGCAGCATCCTCGCGGGGAGGCGTCGATGTTCCGACCCGCCGATCGGGCCCCACGGGGACGCGCCGAGCTTTCCGGATTCCACGGCGAGCGCCCATCCGGAATCGTCGAACGCGGCCAGCCGCCACCCCTCGGCCTCCACTTCGCCGCATCGCCAGGCCGCGTCGGTGGGGGTGAGCAGCGGCTCGCCGTCCTCGAACTCCACGCGGAGGAGCCCGATCAGGCCCGCGGGATTCCGTTCGGGACCGACATTGGGGGACTCGGCGTTGACGGCGGCCACGGCGATCGCGTTAACCCCCGGCCGGAGCGACGACGTCACGTCGATCGTCCTGATCGACGCCCAGCCTGCGCCTCGCCCGGCGGGCTCCCCGTTGACGAAGGCCGTGAACGAGTCGTCCGCGGCGGTCGTCAGGGTCGCCCTCCGGAGTCGACGCCCCTCGGGCAGGATGAACTTCCTGCGGAAGTACCGAGGCCCGATCGGCGCGCCGACCGACGCGGGGCGAGGTCCGGGATGCCAGATCCAGGCCGCATCTCCGAATGTCGCGCCCGGGCCTTCGGTCGCGTCGCCGCCGTCGAATCCGATCCATCGTCCCTTCCAGTCTCGCGCGTCGAGGACTCCCATCGTCCAGCGGCCGGGGGCGCTCCATTCGGAAGCCTCGCCGTCCTGGTCCCAGACCCGGACCGACCAATGACACTCGTCATGCGAGGCGAGCGGCGCGCCCCCGTACGGGATGTGCAACGAGCGATCCGTCGAGGTCTTGCCGCTGTCCCACAGGCACGGCTCGCCCTCGCGCAGCCCCCCCTCCGTGCGGGCGACGCGGATTTGATACGCCGTTTGCACCAGGCCGCGAGAGTCGGGGGCGAGGGCCGTCGAACGCCAGCTCAGGCGGGGCGCCCGATCGTCGATCCCCAGGGGATTCGCCAGATACTCGCAGCGGAGGTCTTCGACGCGAAGCGAGGCGCCTTCGGCGACGGTCGCGAATCCGATGAGGAGGGCGGTGGCGAGGCGACGCAGCATGGGAGGGTACCTCGACGGTGGGGATGTCGACCTGACGCAAGAAGGTTCATCCGAGGCGTGCACGGATGTGGTCGCGCAAGAGGATAGATTCCGAGAGGTTGTCCACTTCGTTGCAATGCTCCCAGTCGATCCAAACGTATTCAACGCCGACGTACCCGGAGTAGCCAACCTGCTTCATCACGTCGACGACGCGATGGTAGTCGATCGTGTTGTCCTTGAAACAAGCCTGCAGCCGCCCGGGCCGGGCGCATCGGGCGTGGAAATGGCTGGCGAGCGCGATGAGCGGCTCGACCTCGGCGTCCGGCCGCCCGTCGCGCGTGAAATGGGTGTAGTCGAGCGTCAGCGTCAGGCCGGGGACCGAGCGGACCAGCTCGGCCGCCGCGGCGGGGGTGGGGACGATCGAGCCGACGTGCGCCTCGATCGCGAACACGACGCCTCGCGCCGCGGCGGCCTCGCATCGCCAGGCCAGCTCGTCGCAGCATCGCCGCCAGGATTCCGTGGGCGGCTCCTCTTCGTCGAACGTCACGCCCGGGAGGGCCGTGACGTGTCCGGCGCCGCACACATTCGCGAACTCCAGGGTCCGCTCGAACCAGTCGCGCCCGAGCCTGCGCCGCGCCGGGTCGGGATGGTTGGGGGCGAACGAGGTGAAGTCCGGCGCGGTCTGCAGGAAGACGTCGGCCGCCTCGAGCCCCCGGTCGCGGAGGCGTCCGGCGAGGGCCCGGGCCGACCCGCGAGGGTCCTCGAAGGCCCTCGACGGCCAGAGGTGCGAGCGTCCTTCGAACAGGCCGACGTCGACCCCCTGGAACTCCAGGAGCGCGATCAGGTCGAGGACCTTGTCGTGCGCGAGCAGGGGGAACGTGAAGTCCGCACAGGCCAGCTTCAGGGTCATCGGATCCTCCGCGGCGGTCGATTCAGGCGGGGTCCCACTCGGCGGCGGCGAGGTAGCCGCCGTCCACGACCAAGGACGTGCCGGTCACCCCGGTCGAGTCCTCGCAGCTCAGGTAGAGGACCGCCCGGGCGACGTCCTCGGGCGTCAGCGCCCTCCCCAGGGGGACGCGTCGGAGCCGGTTCGCGAGGGCGGCTTCCGGGTCGCCGCCGCTCCCGAGATGATGCCGGAGCATGGGGGTGTCGGTGATCCCCGGGCAGACGCAGTTGCAACGCAGGCCGATCGAGGCGTAGTCCAGGGCGATCGACCGGGTCAGCCCCAGGACCGCCGACTTCGAGGCCGTGTAGGCGGGCGTCGCGGCCTGGCCGACGAGGCTGCTGATCGAGCCGACGTTCACGACGTAGCTCCGCGCGTTTCGTCGCAGGTGGGCGAGGCCGTGCTTGACCGAGAAGTAGATGCTCTTGAGGTTGGTCCCCATCAGCCGGTCCCAGGCGTCCTCGCCGTACTCGTGCAGGGGGCCGACGTGGACGACCCCCGCGCAGTTGACGACGACGTCCAGGCCGCCGAACTCGGCGACGGCCCCCTCGATCGAGTCGCGGACGGCCGAATCCGAGGCGACATCGGCGGGCCACGCGAGGGCGCGGCCGCCGGCCTCCGCGATCGACCGACGCACCGACTCGAGGCGGCCTCGATCGAGGTCCAACAGCGCGACGTTCGCCCCCTCGGCGGCGAACAGCCGAGCGACGCCCTCGCCGATCCCCGAGGCGGCCCCGCTGATCCAGGCCGTCCGTCCTTCCAGTCTCCGACCCATGGCGCGGCCTCCTCAAGCCGGAAGATCGCCCCGACGGGGACGCAGCCGCTCCCACTTCTCCCGGAACCCGGCGCGGTCGAGGACCTCGGGATTCACCACCCCGCGAGGCGTCCGGCCCATCGCCAGGTCGACCATCCCCCCGCACGCCGCCCGGCCGATGTCGCGGAACAGCTCGTCGGTCCAGGCGATGCAGTGCGGCGCGAGCAGCACGTTCTCCAGCCGGCCGAAACGATGCGGACGGACGACCGGCTCCTCGGCGAAGCAGTCAAGGGCCGCGCCCGCGATCCGGCCGTTCGCGAGCGCGTCGTAGAGGGCGTCCTCGTCGACGATGCCGCCGCGCGCCGTGTTGATCAGGTAGGCGTCGGGCCGCATCAGGGCGATCTCGCGGGGGCCGATCAGCCCTCGCGTCTCCCGGTTCAGGGGGCAGTGGATGGAAACGTAGTCGGCCTCTCGCAGCAGCTCGTCCAGGCCGACGGATCGCACGCCGGCCTCCTCGGCCGCCGCCGGGGCGAGGAACGGGTCGAAGGCCATGGGCGGATTCATGCCGAACCCGCGGAGCAGTTGCACGGTGGCGCGGCCGATGCCGCCGAAACCGACCGCGCCGAACGTACGCCCGCGCAGCTCGCGGCCCATGTACTTCGAGCGCTCGTCCCAGCGGCCGGTCCGGACGAGGTCGTCCTTGATCCGGAGGTTGTGGCCGAGCGCGATCATCCAGCCCACCGTCGCCTCGGCGACCGGGCGGTCCACCGCGCCCGCGGTGATGAAGACGACGACGTCGGCGGCGGTGCAGGCGGCGACGTCGACCGCGTCGTACCCGACTCCGAACCGCCCGATCGCCAGCAGGTCGCGGGCGCGCGACACGCTCTCGACGGTCACGGCCGGGGTCAGCACGACGACGCCGTTGGCCCCGGAATCGGCGACCTGGTCGGGGCCGATCGGCGTCCTGGGCTCGGGGAACCTGACCCACTCCACGTCGTCCGACGCGTCGAGGATCGACAGGCCGACGTCGGGATACTTCGTCGAGCCGTCGGGCCCGAAGAAGTCGCCGGTCAGCGCGACGCGAAACCTTCCGAGCGCCCCGCTCATCGGCGGCCTCCCTCGCGCCAGGGGTCGCCCTCGACGGTCGCGCAGAGCTCGTCGACGACGATCCGGACGGGCGACGGCCCGGCGTAGACCCAGATCATGGCCATCGGACCGTCGGACTCGTTGATGAAGTAATGGACGCGGCCCCGCGGCTGGAGGGCCGTCGCCCCGTCGCGCATGGCATGGCGGCGGCCCTCGACGACGCACGTCGCCTCGCCGTCGATGATGCAGATCGACTCGTCGAAGTCGTGGACGTGGGCCGGCAGCCGCCCTCCCGGCTGGAACAGGCCGTATCCTCCGCTCATCTCCAGCCCGGGCATGAGCGTCTCGTTGAAGAAGTCGATGAACGAGGTGTTCGGCCCCGCTTCGAATCGCTCGGCGTCCCGGAAGCGGTTGACGCGCTCCGCGCCGTCCCGGCCGTCGGCCCCGCCGGGCCTCCTCTCGCGGGGAAACGCGTCGTCCACGACCGTGCGGGTCGGATCGTCGCTCGCCAGGGCCATGTGGAGGACGGCGGGCTCGCGGTCCGACGGGTTGCGGACCAGGTGCGCGAGACCTCGGGGGACGACGACGTTGTCGAGCCGCTCAAGGTCGTACTCGCGGCCCTCGACGGCGGCCGTCGCCCGCCCGCTCAGCAGGGTGATCGACTCGGCGAACGGGTGCGTGTGGTAGGAGAGGGACGCCGAGGGGGGGATGGTCACTAATCCGGTGGTCAGGCCGCGCGAACCGTTGTGCGACCCCACGAGGCATTCGAACCGGATGCCGGGCTCGATCTCGACGAATTCGCCCGCGCCGACCGGCGTCGCGACCTCGACGCGGTCGGGACGCATTGATTCCGGGGGGCGGGGGAGGGGGGCCTGCGGCATGGACTAATCCTCGATTCGGAGGCCGGATCGGATCTTGCGGTCCCGGCCGACGGCGGCCAGGGATGCGTGCAGCGAGCGGAGCAGGAGGCCGCCGTCGAGGCCGAGGCCGAGCATTTGGAAGCCTTGCTCGAACCGTTCGGCCAGGTTCGAGTCCCCCGCGGCGACGACCCCGCAGGACTTCCCCGCCTTCCGCACCACGTCCTTCATGGCCTGGATCCGCGCGGCGACCCCGGGCCCTTCCCATTGCCCTCGATAGCCCGCGCTCGCCGAGAAGTCGGCCGGCCCGAAGAAGAAGGTCTCGACCCCGTCGACCCGAGTCATCCGCTCGATCTCGTCGGCCGCGCGGACGGTCTCCAGGATGGGCACGACGAGGACCTGGTCGTTCGCCTCGGCCGTATGCTCGACCAGGCACTCGCCCCATCCGGTCGCCCGCTCGGCCCCGATGCCGCGACACCCCTCGGGCGGATAGCGGGAGTAGGCGACGGCCCGACGCAGCTGGTCCTCGGTCTCGACCCAGGGGATCACCACGCCGTCGGCCCCGAGGTCGAGGGCCCGCTTGATCAGGCCGCGATCCAGTTCCGCCAGCCGGACCAACGCCACCGTCCGGCTGCGGACCGCGGCCCGGAGGTGCGCGACGATGTCGGACCAGTCGAGGTGGCCGTGCTCCGCATCGATCACGACCCAATCGAGGCCGAGCGCGACCGCCATCTCGGTGACGCTCGGCGACTCCATCGTCACCCACAGCCCGTAGACGGCGCGGCCGACGGCGAGGCTCCCTCGGAACTGGGCGATGGCTGAACTGTTCATATCAGAGAATCACGCGTCTCAATTCGGGAGCCGCCTCGCGCTCGATAAGTCGAGCCCCCATGTTAGGGCCTGGTCCACTTGTGGAACAAGTGGATGCCGAGGAGTCGCGTGACGCGGCAGGCCGAGACGCCGATCGGAGGCCCGGCGGCGGAGGTCGCGATCGCCGGCGAGTGGCGCGGCCCTCGGGCGGTCGTCGAGGCGATCGTCGCGCGGGGCCGAGGCGGTGATCCCGTCGCGAAGAGATCGGGAGGTCCAGCGGCCGTACGACCGCGACCGCTCCAGGGGCCGGGGCCTGACCGAGCGATCCCGGCAGGAGGTCGAGCGGCATCGCCTCGCGGAGGCTCGGGATGAGATGACTTCCAGGAACCACCTGGGCTTCGTCCGGGTCGCCTCGATCATGGTGCCGTTGCAGGAGCCCAGGCCGCCGAAGCCAGATCCTGGAGATGCCGAACAAGCAGGTTCTTCTTGGTTAAAGTGACCCACCCCGACGGCCTCGCGGTCGCCGAACAGCATTGGATCCAGATCGAGCCGGCGGCCCGCCCACACAGCCGGGTCGACGTCGAGGCGACGCTGCAGGCAGGCCCGGACGGCGGCCGGGATCCCGAAGGCCGCCCCAGGTCCTCGGGGTCTTGCCGGACCGGGCCAGGCCGCCTGCAAGAAAGCGTACGGCGTGCCGGGCGAGACCTCGCGGATCGCCGCAACACATGCCGGGGTCGGTCGGGACCTCGCCGTGATCGAAGACGTTCGTGTCGGCGTCGCCCAGGAACATGAGCGGCCGGCCGCGGCGACGCGAATCCCTCGGGGTCGACCTTCGTCACCTCGACGCGGGAGCGCCCGCGTCAGGCAGCCTGGTCCTCCACTCGTCCGCCTTCCCCGGTCGTCCCCACGATTCGTAGAGCCGGACGATCCGTTCGCAGGCCTCCGCCACCACATGGCCTTCGGGCGGCGGGATGCGGTCGCCCTGAGCCTGGAGGCCT
>NZ_JAALJI010000064.1 GCF_011064595.1 Paludisphaera soli
ACCCGACGTGGGAGGACCTGATGGGGGCCGCCGTCGCCGCCATGGACGTCGCCCTGGCCGACCCCGAGCTGATCAAGTCGGTCTGCGCCGCCCCGTATCTGACGCGCGAGCGGCGTCGAAACTAAATAGAGTCCGTATGAGGGGCGTCTCTTCGGCTCGTCGAGGCGCGGTGCAGGCCTTCGATCCTTACGAGGCGGGATCGCCAGCTGCTGGATCAGAGGGCCGCGGGCTCGGCGGCGAAGCGTGCGGCGGGGGGCGCAAGACGCCGCAGTCGTCGTCTGCGGACGTGATAGAAGAGCAGCGGCAGGAAGAGGTCGATCACCTCGTCCGCGACGAGGATGCCGCCGAGGACCGGGGCCGCCATCGGGCGGATGACCTCCCCGCCGACGCCGCCCGCCCAGAGCATCGGGGCGAGGCCGAGGACCAACGTGGCCTCGGTCAAGAGCTTCGGCCGGAGGCGATGGACCGCGCCGTCGAGTACGGCCCGTCGGAGGCCCTCCTCGTCGACGGATTCGACGCCGCCGGCGCGCTCGAGGGCGTCCCTGAGGTAGACGAGCATGATGACGCCCGTCGACGTGGCCATCCCGAAGCAGGCGATGTAGCCGACCCAGACCGTGACTGAGAACTTGGCGCCCAGGATCCACTGGCAGACGATCCCGCCGGCGATGGCCCCCGGGACCGCCAGCATCATCAACGTCGCGTCGGCGAGGTCGCGATAAGTCCAGTAGAGGAGGCCGAAAATCAGGGCCAGGACGACGGGGACGACCACGCCCAGCGTCCGACGCGCCCTCAATTCGTGCTCGAATTGGCCGGTCCATTCGAGGAAGCAGCCTTCGGGCAATGCGACGCGGTCGAGGACCACGCGTCTCGCCTCCTCCACGAACTCGGAGACGTCGCGGTCGCGGACGTTGAGCCGGACGTAGTTGCGAGGCATGCCGCCCTCGCCCTTGATCGTGGCCGGTCCGTCCAGGACGCGGACGTCGGCGACCTCGTCGAGCGGGATGAGCCGGGGGGGCCCGGCGACTCCCGGCGGCAGCGAACGGACGAGGAGGCCTCGCACCGATTCCTCGTCGTCGCGGAACGCGCGGGCGTAGCGGACGCGGACGGGGATGCGTTCGCGCCCCGCGACCACCGTGGAGGCCACCGTCCCGCCGAGCGCCGCCTCCACGACGGCGTTGATCTCGCCGACGCTCACGCCTCGCCGCTCGGCCCGCGACCGGTCCGCCCGGACTTCGATGAGCCCCTTGCCGCGGATCGGATCGGCGAAGACGTCGGCGGCCCCGGGGATCGACTTCACCGCGGCGGCGACGCGTTTGGAGACCTCCGCCACCTCGGCGACGTCGCGGCCGAGGACGCGGATGCCGACCGACGTATTGACGCCGGTCGCGAGCATGTCGACCCGGTTCTGGATCGGCATGGTCCAGACGTTCGTCCACCCCGGCATGGGGACCGCTCGGTCCAACTCGCCCCCGAAGCCGAGCAGGTCCTCGCGCGTCTTCCGCCAGAGCACCAGCCCGCGTGCGAACGGGGCCGTCGTCTCCTCCTGGACGGCGTCGAGCTCCGGCCGAGGCTCCAGCCCCGGGGGCATGGCGGCGGCTCTCGACATGGCCCGCCCCGGTTCGGCGACGACGTGGTGTGCGGCGGCCGTCGTCGCGGCCCTCAGGCGTTTCAGGTCCGTGACGTAGCGTCCGAGCCGGGGATCGGCCGGCTCGCCGACGGCGATCAACTCCTCGATCGCGATCCGGTTGAACAGGCCGGGCGCCCTTTCCAAGAGCTGGGCGTCGACCGCGCGGACGTGCTCGCGCCAGCGGCCGAGCGCGCCGGGCGAGAGGCCGTCGAGCCGCCACCTCGCCTCGTCGAAATCGGGCGATCGGAACAGCTCCCGATTCCGCTGGTAAGCGTACTCCCTCATCTGGACCTCGAAGAGCAGGCGGGTCGACGCGGCGGCCTCCGCGAGCTTCCCCGCGTCGACGCGCGCGATGAGCCCCTTGCGTTCCATAACGCGGGCCACGGCCTCCACCTGACGCTCCGCGGCGCCAGAGGCGAGCGAGCGAGCCGGCCAGAACTCGCGGGGGTGGAAGTCGACCATGGTCTCGATCATGTCGAGCGGTGCCGGGTCGGTGGGGGTCTCGGCCCGCCCGAGCTTGCCCACGACCATGGCGACCTCGGGGAATCGGCAGAGGACCATGTCGCGGGCCTTCAGGTCGTCCACCCCCTGGGAGATCGGGACGCGCGGGATCGAGATCGGCATGTCCATGACCGTCCCTTCGTCCAGAGGCGCGAGGAACTCGCGCCCGAGCGGCTCCATCGTCCCCTGGGCGATCAGGCCGACGGCCGCGAGCGACGCCATGCCGAGCGACTTCCCCGCCCCGCTCCGGGCACCCAGGCCCACGGCGGCCAGCGAGACCGCCAGGACCGCGAGGAAGGGAGGTCGCGAGCCGACGGCGGCGGCCGCCGCGAGGAAGGTCGCCCCGAGCGTCCAGAACAGGGGGGCGGGCCGGTCGAGCAGGTAGTCCAGGACCGGACGATAGACCTCGATCACGCCCCGGACGATCGGGCTGTCGGTCTCGGGCCTCGCCCGGCCACCGAGCAGGATCGAGCAGAGTGCGGGGACGAAGGTGATCGCCAGCAGCCCCGACGCCGCCATCGCCAGCGTCTTCGTCGCGGCCAGCGGCCGGAACATCCGCCCTTCCAGGCCCCCGAGCGCGAAGACCGGCAGGAACGACAGCAGGATGATGAGGATCGCGAAGACGATCGGCCGCCCCACCTGGCGGCAGGCCGCCTCCACGACCGGCAGGTCCCGCCCGTCGTCGGGACGGCCGGCCGGACCGCGGCTCCTCGCGTGCAGCACGTTCTCGGTCATCACGATCGCCGAGTCGACCAGGACGCCGATCGAGATCGCCAGCCCCGCCAGCGACATGGCGTTCTCCTGGACGTCGGCCCACCCCAGCAGCCTCAGGGCCTCCAGGGCGCCGAACGAGCCGAGGACCGAGAGCGGCAGGGTCAGGGCGATGATCAAGGCGGCGCGGGCCTGGCGGAGGATCAGGATGATGCAGAGCGTCGCCGAGACCATCGCCTCGACGATCGTGCCGGAGACGGTGTCCACGGCCCCGCGGATCAGGGGCGTCCGGTCGTACATCGGGATGATCCGCACGCCCTGGGGGAGGCCCGCCGCTAGCTCGCGGATCCTGGCCTTCAGGCCCTCCGTGACCGCGAGCGGGTTGGCCCCCCGCGCCATCAGGACGACGCCGCCGGTGGCCTCCACGCCGTCCTTCTCCAGGGCCCCCCGGCGCGGCTGGGGGCCGAAGGCGGGGGTGGCGACGTCGGCGAGCAGGACGTTGCGGCCGTCGATGGTGGGCACGACCACGCGGCCCAGGTCGTCGAGGGCGTCCTCGACGCGGAACCCACCCTCTCGGAGGCCGATCCAGTTGACGCCCCTGACGACGAACTCCGCGTTGGACCGATGCAGGACCCCGCCGCTGCTCGACCCGTTGGAGGCCGCGACCGCGGCGACGAGGTCCGGCAGGGCGACGCCGTGGGCGCGCAGCCGGGTCGGGTCGGCCTCGACCTGGAGCTCGGCGGCCATCCCCCCGACGCTCGCGACCTCCGCCACCCCGGGGACCGCCGCGAGTTGGGGCTTCACGTACCAGTCCTGCACGGCGCGCAATCGGCCGAGGTCGAGCGCGCCCCCCTCGACCGTGTACCAGAAGATCTGGCCGGTCGCGGGGCCGTCGGGGGCGAGCCGGGGCCGGACGCCGGCCGGCAGGCGGTCGATCGCGTCCATGTTCGCGAGCCGCTCGGCGAGCGCCCGCCGGACTTCGGTGGGGTCGGCCGAATCCTCCAGGATCACCCAGAGGGTCGAGGCCCCGAAGTCGCTGGAGGACCGGACGGCCTTGACCCCGGGGATGCCGTTCAGCTCCAGTCGGAGCGGGGCGGAGACCTGGTCCTCGACCTCGCCGGGGCCGTGGCCGGGCCACTCCGCGTAGGCGATGACCTGATTCTCGGAGAGGTCGGGGATCGCGTCGATCGGGGCGACTCGGATGGAGTACGCCCCCCAGGCGGCGAGCGCGAGCGTCGCCAGGACGACCGCGACGCGATGGCGGATCGACGCGGCGATGATGCGGCCGATCAAGGCTCGGCCCCCGCCCGGCGGATCTTCGCCAAATACTTCTCCGGGGCGGCCTCGATCGCCGGGGAACAGCCGTCGCAGCAGACGAAGACCACCTCGCCGCCGACCTCCAGCCTCCCCGGCGTCCCCATCGAGCCCAGGGGCTTCCCCGTCACGGGGCACGTCTTCTGGCGGAGGGCCCGCGGCCTATCGTCGCTCGCCAGGCCCTCCAGCCAAGCCGGCGTCGAGGCCGGCGAGGATGCCGGGGCGGCCGGTTCGCCGGCTCGGCCTCCGACTCCCGCGCCGAAGTAGCCGGCGGCGAGGCTCGGGTTCAGCCGCGTCTCGGCGTCGACCAGGAAGGCCCCCTGGGCGACGACCCTCTCTCCCGGCTGGAGCCCGGAGGCGACCGGGAACGCGGCCCCGCAGCGAGGGCCGAGCGTCACGGCCCTGGCGTCGAACATCCCCGGGCCCGACTCCACGTACACGAGCGACTGCGTCCCGTCGTCGATCACGGCGGACGCCGGGACCGCCAGCACGGTGCCGGGGAGGCGGTAAGAGATCAGGCGAGGCACGAGGATCATCCCGCCGCAGGGGTCGCACTTCGCCCCCGCCCGCTCGGACGTCACCTCGGGGTGCATGGGGCACCACCAGCGCACCCTCTGATTGTCGCGGAGGGTCCGGCCCATCAACTCCGTCTGGTCCCTGGGGCAGGCCCCGGGGGCCGCCCTGACCACGTCGGGGTGGGTCATGCAGGCGAAGAGCCGCCGGGGCTCGCCCGCCACCAGTTCCGGCGGCCGGCTGGGCTGGCTCCGGAAGGGCTCCAGCTCCTCGACGGGCCTTCGGAGACGCACGGCGACGCGGCCTCCGGGCGGGAAACCCCCCGCCCCCGCATCCAGGTCGATCGGCAGGATCGCGGTCGCGACGCGGTCGGCGTCCGGGGCCGGCACCGCCGCAACCCGGCCGGACCGGGGCGGGACGGACCGGTCGCCGACGGGCGAGACTTCGGCCGCCTGTCCCGAGACGACCCCTTCGAGCTCGCGCGAGAAGGCCGCGGCCTCGATCCGCCCCGGGCGGACGACGACGCCCGGGAGGTCGATCGTCCGCGACAGGGCCTCGTAATCGACGGGCGTCGCGGCGACGCCCCCGAGCCAGAGGCGGTAGGGGGTAAGCTGCATCCTGGCCAGCACGCCCTCCGGCAGCGCCGCGGCCTCTCCCCGCTTACGCACGACCAGGGACATGTTGCAGACCGGGCACTTCGAGGGCCAGTCGCCGACGACGCCCGGGTCCATCGGGCAGAAGTATTCCGTGTCCGAAGAAACGCCCGACTCAGGGGCCGTCGTCCGAATCAGCCTCGCGCTGTAGGTACGGATGGTCTCCCAACTCCCGATGATCGCGAAGACGGCCGCGAAGACGGCCAGGAATCGGAGGCGGGCGGCGGCGATCCGGGCCCCCGCGACGAGCCGACGCAGCCCCCGGGGGACCGCCCGGGCGGGCGTCTCCGGGATGGGGGATTTCGTTTCCATCGCGTCGCTCCTCAATGCGTGTCGGGGCCGGGATGCTCCTTCGCGGGCGGCGTCCCCTCGACCTCGTCCTGAGTCATCTTGTGCTCCCAGTGCAGGATCAGGTCATAGTCCTCCTGCCGGAAGACCCAGATCGGGTCGGCGCCGAGCACGACGTAGCGGGCCGTGACCACCTCGCGGGGGGAGTCCAGGGTCAGCCGGACGGCGAACGGCCTGGCCTCGGCCATCGGGAACAACGCCCCCACGATCTCGAATTCGGCGAGGGGCCGCTCCCTTTGGAGGGCGTCCACGACGCCGACCGCGGGCGACGATCCGATCAATCCACCGCCGTCCCTCCGCCCCGCCTTCCAGGCTCCGAGCACCCTCGCGAGCGACGACTTCGCCAGCTCGACCCCCGGCGGCCGCATCGGTTCGGGCTCGCCGCGGCAGCCGGCCAGGAGCCCCAGGCCGAGGAGCAGGCAGGCGACCGAGGTCGAGACGCCCGGCCCTCGCGTTGGCCGCACCATGCCTGGCCTACCCCGTCGCGGACGATAAGGTGTGAATTGTCGCCCCGAAAGGTGCATGGTATACTCGCGCGATCGATCGGCCAAGTCGGCGCCGAGATCAGTGACTTTTGAAACCTCGGGGAGGGATGACGCTTTGCCTGCTCACCTCCCAACCCGATTGTCCCTGATCTGGTCGACGACCGCCCTCTTCCTCGCCGTCTGCGCCGACTGCTCTGCCGCTTGCGGCCGGGGCACCCACGGGAAGAGGGCATTCGGCTCCCTGAACGCCCTTGATGCGACGGTTTGGGGCTTTGGGGGCCGGGTTCTACCGCCGGCCGCGACGCGTGATCCGCAAGCTCCCTCGCAGCCCTGCGACGGCCCCGCCTGCTCCAGCCCGGTCGAGCAGCCCCTGGCCGACGGCCTCACGCCCGCCTTCCATCCCGGCGACCCGCCGATGAGAGGCTTCGCGATACTCATCGACGCCGACCGCTCGCGCCGCCTGGCCCGCCATGCCTTCCGCGATGAATACCAGCCGCCCACGCCGGATCGACCACTTCGTCCGCCGGCCGCCTGAACCCGGCCCGCGTCCCAATCTCCGCGAAGTGACTCGAACGGCCGTCCCCGGCCCGGGGACGGAGGAGGAATCGCATGTACGATCGCCGAAGCCGCGCATTCACGCTGATCGAACTCCTGGTCGTGATCGCGATCATCGCCGTCCTGATCGCCCTGCTGCTGCCCGCGGTCCAGTCGGCCCGCGAAGCCGCCCGGCGCTCCCAGTGCGTCAACAACCTGAAGCAGCTGGGGATCGCGGTCCACAACTACATCTCCACCCACACCGTCCTCCCCTTCGGCAAGGGTCCGTCCTACGCCGTGAGCGTGCCCGGGACGCCGGTCTACGCCCGCTGGTCCGCCCACAGCCAGCTCCTGCAGTTCGTCGAGCAGGGGAACCTCTTCAACGCGATCAACTTCCTCCTCCCCCCCGAGACGCCCGGGATGGCCGGGGACGTCCCGTTCATGCCCGCCTTCCCGACGACGCCCGGCGCCAACGCCACCGCGAGCCGGGCGCAGGTCAACTCCTTCCTCTGCCCTTCCGACGGCCCCACCGCATCGAACTGGCCCGGGGGCACCAATTACGTCGGCAACCTGCAGACGTGGGCCTGCGACCTCAGCGAGAACAATCCCAGCACCGTCGCCCCCGGAGAGAAAATCTCCGGCGTCTTCTACTACCTGAGCGGCGTGCGCATGGCCGACGTCACCGACGGCCTGAGCAACACCGCCTTCATCAGCGAGAAGATCCGCGGAACGGGCGTCAGGGATCGCGACGCCAGGTCCGACTCGATCATCATCCCCGCCGTGACGTCGCTGGCCGACACCCTGCAGACCTGCCGCGGCGCCAGCCCGGCCACCGGGACGCGGCTGACCATGCGTCAGGGGATGAGCTGGGTGATGGGCGAGATGTGCTGCACCAGCTACAACCACGTCGACGTCCCCAACGCGAAGACCTGCGCCGGGACCGGGTTCCCGGGCAACATGGCGAACATGCCGATGCAGGTCCCCCCCTCCAGCCAGCATCCCGGCGGGGTCAACACCCTCCTCGGCGACGGCTCGGTCCGCTTCATCAAGAGTTCGATCGCCCTGACGACGTGGCGGGGGCTCGGCACCCGAAACGGCGGCGAAGTGCTCAGCTCGGATGCGTACTGAGGGGAGCGAGAGTCGATGAAAGACGAACCTTGGCGGCGCGTCCTCTCGCGCGCCGTCCTCGCGGTGGCGGCCGTCCTCCAGGGGTGCGGCGACCCCGGCGTGAATCCCAGCCGGCAGGACGCCCGGGCCGCGCTCGAAGCCGCCCTGTCGAGTTGGAAGTCCGGCAAGACGCCCGCCGACCTGGCGACGTCCTCGCCGCCCATCAACGTCGTGGACGGCGAATGGGCCGCCGGTCGCAAGCTGGCCGATTTCGAGATCCTCCGCGAGGAGCCCTCGGCAGCGGACAAGCGTTTCGCGGTCAAGCTCGTCCGTACGCCCCCCGCGAAGGATGAGGAGGTCGTCTACATCGTCCTCGGCGCGGAGACCGTCTCGGTCTTTCGGGCCGAGGACTACGACCGGACCATGAACATGGACAACAACCCGGCCCCGAAGAAGCGACGATGACGCCGGTCCCTGCAGTGGTCGCGGATCGGCCGCGAGGCATGCTCTAACCTTGCCCCCTTCACTCGGTCCGGCCGCGATCTGAAGATCGCGGTCTTATCCTGGAGGGGACGCACCATGGCGAAGCGGCGGCGCCACACGCCCGAGCAGATCATCGCCAAGCTCCGCGAGGCGGGGGTCAAGACGGCCGAGGTCACGGCCCTGGCCCAAGTCTGCAAGGACCTGGCCATCACCGAGCAGACCTACTACCGCTGGCGCGAAGAGTACGGCGGCATGAAGCTCGACCAGGCCAAACGCCTCGAGCAACTCGAGGGCGAGAACGCCCGCCTTACTGACTCCAGCGTAGTCAAACGAACACTCGGGCAGCTTCCGTCTTAGTAAGGGCATGAGACCCGTCGGAACCGCCCAGGAGTTGGAACGTCGCCGTCGCCACGCCGTCGAGCTGATGCAGCGGGGGGAGTCGCCTACCGTCGTCGCCCACATCCTGGGCGTCGGCCGGACTTCGCTGTACCGCTGGCTCGCCCTGGCCGAGAAGTCCCCCGAGGCCCTGGCCGCCAGGCCCCATCCCGGCCCCCGGCCGACCGACGAGCGGCTTCGGGAGCTGGAGCGGTTGCTGCTGGAGGGCGCCCGGGCCCACGGCCGGCCCGACGATCGAGATGGAGAACCCGCGTCGCATCCGGCGGATCGGTCGGGCGGCGTGACAGGAGGAGTCGGGCTACAACAAACGGTCGCTGGGGAGACGGCGATGTTCCGGAT
>NZ_JAALJI010000065.1 GCF_011064595.1 Paludisphaera soli
TAGCAGGCCATTGAGGACTCCGGCGCTGACCAGGTTCCTCGCGCTGAGGATCTGGACGGCCGCCTGCCAATCTTCGATCTCTCGGGGGATGCGGTCCCGCCGCCCTTGCTTGCGAGCGATCTCGTAAACGATATTTTCATCCCAGTAGGCTTCCTGCCAGCATCGCAGGGTGAAGACGTGATGGCCCCTGGACGTAGGCGGCCCACACCCCAAGATCGACACCCTCGCCCCCCCTGCCCCTCGCGCCCGGATCGGAAGCCACCTCCCCCTCCCGGCGGCCTTCGGCCTTTGCAAGGTTCGCTGCAAGAATCCCACCACCGCCCACCGCTAGACTCCTCATGATACCGGCGAACGAGAGTCCGGTACACGAGTCGACCAAGGGAGGAAAGGTTATGGACACGACGCAGAGCGATCCGCCCCCTTCGTCCCACGGGGCTTGCACGGCCCCGCCCCCGGACCGGTTTGAACGGGACCGCGAACACCTCGCGAGCCTGGATACCAAGCTCCAGCTGGTCCGGGATTACGTCGGCCAGGTGGCCGGAGGCTACACGACCGGCCTGTACCTCTTCGGCGAGGGCGGCATCGGCAAGAGCCATTCCGTCATCCGGGAGCTGGACCGGCTATGGCCGACTACAAGCTGTTCAACAGCCGGATGACCGGCCGGGGCCTCTACAACGCCCTGGAGCGGTTCCCCGACTCGGTCCACGTCCTGGAGGACATGGAGCAGATCACGCGCGACCGCGGCGCCCAGGGGGTCCTTCGCAGCGCCTGCTGGGGCCAGCGCAAGGACGGCGGCCGGGGGCCGATGGAGCGTACCGTCACCTGGTCCACTTACAAGATGGAGCACAGCTTCGTCTTCACCGGCGGCGTCATCATGATCGCCAACAAGCCGCTGGGCGACCTGCCCGAGCTCCAGGCGCTGAAGACCCGCATCGCCTGCTGCCAGCTGAGGGCCACCGACGGCGAGCTGACGGCCATGATGCGTCGCGTGGCGGCCGGGGGCTGCGAGCACGACGGCCTGGCGATGTCCCCCGAGGAGTGCTCGGAGGTCTGCGAATTCATCGTCGAGCAGTCCCGCTCGCTGCATCGTCCGCTCGACATGCGTCTGCTGGACAACGGCTTCAAGGACTACCTAGCGTGGCGGGAGTGCCTGGCGGGCTGCCACTGGAAGGACATGACGGCGACCCGCCTCAAGGAGCGGCCGACGACCTTCGCCGTCGCGCCCGACCTGGGAACGCGGGCCGATCGCAAGCGTCGCGAGTTGGAGGTCGCCCGCGAGATCGCCGCGCGGACGGGCGACCGTCAGGAGCGGCTCCGGTTGTGGGACGAGAGGACGGGCAAGAGCGAGCCCACCCTATATCGCCGCCTCGCGGAGGCCGGCATCGCGTCGTCCTCGAATCCTCAAGTTCAGTCGAGATGAGAAAGTGAGAATCGGGGCATGGAAGCCCTCTTTGCCATTCGTAGGGGATCGCACTGCAGCGAATTCTCATCGCCGTCGGTCGAGGAGGGGGACAAGCCGTGGCCGGCCCTGATCCTCATGCTTGCTGCGTCGGCGGCAGGGTTGATCGAGCTTCGATCGACGTTCAGCCGGCACACCTCCCTTTGCTGGAGAATGCGGCGTCGATCTCGTCGCCATCTCCTCCAAAACACGTGTAAGAGGCGGGCTTGCAGCAACTGAGACCCAGCTCCGTCCTGTGGCGGAGGCCGGTCAGCGGGACCCCGAGGTCATCGAGAGGGCCGGCGTCATCCCCTAGCGCCTTGCAATTGAAGCGGCAACAATCCCGCCGGCAGTCGGGCTTAACATGAATTTGGAACAGGTTGACCGAGAAGGGAGCGATCGGACTGGTCGAGGCTCGTTCGCCGGTCGGATCGACCTGGATTGTCAACGGCTGCTTCCCAATTCCCGATGTCACGAGCCGACGGCCCGGCGGGCGTCTCTGAATCGGTTCGATAGCCCCTTCGCTCCCACTCGAAGTCTGGTACACCGAAATGATCGACCAAAATCCGCAGGACATCGTCGCCCGGCTGGGCCGCATCGAGGTGCACCTCGCCGAGATGCGCGACCTCATGGCGAGCCAGAGGGCGATCAAGGAGTGGTACACGACCAAGGAGTTCGCGGTCATCCTCGGCAAGGCCGAGTTCACGGTCAGAGAGTGGTGTCGTCACGGCCGCGTACGGGCTTCGAAGAGGCCGTGTGGCCGCGGCAGGTCTCAAGAATGGATGATCAGCCGAGAGGAGCTCGCCCGAATCCAGAACGAGGGCCTGCTACCGCTGCGTAAAGACTGACCGGATCGCGTCCGCCTGCTGATCCGGCGACAGGTGACGGTATCGCCGTCGCATCTCTTCGGTCTGGTGGCCCATCCAGGCGTCGATCAACCGCTGGTCGACGCCGCGGGCGGCGCAGTTCGACGCGAAGGAATGGCGGAAGACGTGCCAGCCCCGGATCACCGACCACCTGCTCTCGGCAAGGGCCCGGTGGAAATGGTGGTTCGACTCGTCGCGGGTCAACGTTCCGCCCTCCGGCCGGCCCTCCCGACCGTGGCCGCTTCCAGCTTCTCGGGAGATGGTGTAGGCACCGCCCGGATGGGCGGCGAACCAATCCCGCATGACGCCGGCGAGTCTGGGCGAGAGCGGGACACGCCGGGTCGTCCACCGACCCTTCACCCGCTTCTTCTCGCGGATGACGGCGGTGCCCGCCTCGAAATCGAAGTCGGCGATCCTGGACCGCAGGATCTCGCTCCGCCTCGCGCCCGTGTGGGCCGCGAAGACGAACATCGGGTAGATGAACGCATGGCGCGCCGTGGAGCGGACGTGCTCCAGCACCTCCTCGACCTCGGGGAGCGTCAGGTACAAGCAGGCCCAGAGGTCGTCCTGGTCCCGGGGGGCGAGCCTTCCCCTCTCGATCTGCCGCTCGATCTCCGCGCGCGTCTGGAACGAAGGCTTCTCCCCCGACTTGGGGAAGGCGAGCCCCTTGCTCGGGAACGGAATGGCCACCAGCCCCATCTGATTGGCCCAAGTCCAGACGGCCGAGAAGCTGGAGATCTCCTTCTTCATAGTGGTCGGGCTCAGGGGCCGGCCTCGTACGCCTTTGGCATTGGTCCGCCGCTCGATGTGGCGTTGGAGGTCGCTCGCGGTAAGGCTCTCAACGGTGAGCATGGCTCCCAGGGTCGTCGTGAGATGGCCGAGGTGGGTCCCGATGGTGGCCAGGGTGACGTCCTCCAGCACCCCTCTACGTGTGGACAGGTATCGGTCGAAGAGTTCGGCCAGGGTCAACGCCCTGGCCGCTTCCGCTCTGGAAGCGAGCTTGCCGTCGGAGAGGAGGAAGAGCGGGAGGTCGGCCCCGGGCGGCGGCGTCAAACGTCCGCGTTCGAGGAGCCTGAGGTTCTCTTCGAGGCGGACGAGGCACGCCTCGGCCTCCCGCCGGTCGCGGGTGCCCAGGGAGTGCTGGAACTTCCGGCCGCCGTGACGGAAGATCACGCGAAACCGGCCCGAGCGTTCTTCGAGCGACGCCATGTCAAAGGCTCCCGGAGGAGCGACGCAAACGCAATGCAGGCCCAATCCCGTCCCCAATTCGTCCCCAAAATTGGGGGCGCAAAGAAAAAGGACCTACGCCGAATCGACGTAAGTCCTTTCGCTGCAGTGCCGAAGAGAGGACTTGAACCTCCACGGGCATGGTTAGCCCACTAGGACCTGAACCTAGCGCGTCTGCCAATTCCGCCACTTCGGCAATCTCGTTCGTCGAGCATGCGGGGTTGGAACCGCACGTCGTCAGGTCGAGGGAGATTGTAGCAAGCGAGATGGTGCAAGTCGAGGGGTCAGTCCGGGAACTCGCGGGAATTCGGAGGCGGGTCGGCGGGCGGACGGAGCGCGTGCACCAAGGCTCGGACCTTGGCGGGGTCCTTGCGGCCGGGTGCGGACTCGACGCCGCTGGCGGCGTCGACCATCCAGGGGTGGACGATCGCGACGCGCGAGGTGACGTTCTCCGGGGTGAGGCCGCCGGCCAGCATGAGCCGGGGCATCGGCGGCAGGTCGTCGAGGATCGAGGGGTCGATCATCGCGCCGGTGCCGCCGAACGCGGAGGGAGACCAGGCGTCGATCAACACGGCGTCGGGAGCCCGGCCGAGCCTCTCGGCCCGTTCGAGGTGAGCCGCCATCGCCGCCACGGCCGAGGCGTTGCGAAGGCGGAAGGCCCGGATGAGGAAGAAATCGGCCAGTTCGGCCAGGTCCTCGGGGGGCTCGTCGCCGTGGAGTTGCACGCGCGAGAGCCCCAGAGTCCGGCAGGTCGCGGCGATCTCGGAAGGAGGGCGGTCGACGAACAGGCCGACGAAGGCGTCGGCCCGGTCGCAGGCGGAGAGCACGGCCCCGGCGCGGTCGAAGGTCGTGAACCGCGGCGACGGGGGGTGGAAGTTCAGGCCGATCCAGTCGACCCCCGCCGCCAGGCAGTCGACCGCCTCGGCGGGATCGATCAGGCCGCAGACCTTGATCCCGGGGCACCCCCGGAATCCGGAGGCGGGCTCGGCGGCGAAGGCGTGGGGCATGGCGCGTGCGCCGCTCCGTTCCGCTCGACTCGGGTCCGGTCAGACCCCGACGCCCAGCTTCTCGAGCGAGTCCTTGAACTTGTTGAGCGGGTTGACGCCCACTAGGCGGTCGACCTCCTTGCCCCCCTGGAAGACCAGCACGGTGGGGATGGCCGAGATCCGCAGGCTGCCCGGCGTGTCGGTGTTTTCGTCGGTGTTCAGCTTGCCGACCTTCACCTTGTCGCCGAACTCGGTCGCGAGCTTCTCGATGGTGGGGGCCAGCATGCGGCAGGGGCCGCACCACGGCGCCCAGAAGTCGATGATCACCGGAGTCTCGGAGTCGAGCACTTCCGACTTCCAGTTGGCGTCGGTAAACTCCTTCACGCTGTCGGCCATGATCTGGTCCCTCGCTGCGATTCAAACGATTGAGAGGCTGGGTGGATTTCCAGGAGTCGCCCCGCTACGGCGGCCCCGAAAGATGGAGGCATTATAAGTTGCACCAGGCGCGAGTCAACCAGGCGGGCGACGGGGGGGGCGGGGCCGACGCCGGCGGCGATCCGGCCGCGCCGTGGTGGGATTTCCTGGATCCCAGGCGGGAAGGCTGGCTGACCACTCTGCTGCTGGCGGTCCCGGTCGCCATCGCCCTGCGATTCTCCGGCGCGGGGCCGATTTGGCTCTTCGTCGCGTCTTGCGTCGCGATCGTCCCGCTGGCGGGGCTGATGGGCAAGTCGACCGAGAAGCTGGCCGAGAAGCTGGGGCCGGGGATCGGCGGGCTCATGAACGCCACCTTCGGCAACGCCGCCGAGCTGATCATCGCGATGTTCGCCCTGTTCAACGGCCTGGACGAGGTGGTGAAGGCGTCGCTGACCGGCAGCATCATCGGCAACATCCTGCTGGTGATGGGTGCGAGCCTCGTGGCCGGCGGCCTGAAGTATGACGTCCAGACGTTCAACCGCACGGCGGCCGGCGTCGGGGCGACCATGATGGTGCTGGCCGCCGTGGGCATGCTCGTGCCGGCGATCTTCCACGCCCTCCCCGAGGTGGCGGCGGCCGACCCGCTGCTGGAGCATGAGCTGAGCGTCGGCGTCTCGATCGTCCTTTTGCTGACCTACGCCGCCCACCTCGTCTTCAGCCTCAAGACGCATAAGAGCCTGTTCAACCCCGACCCGGCGGAGTCCTCGGCCGACCAGGGCCACGACCACGGCGCGCCCTGGAGCACCACGAAGGCGCTCGCCGTCCTGATCGGGGCGACGCTGTTCGTCGCCTGGATGAGCGAGATCCTCGTGGGGGCGGTCGAGGGGGCGAGCCACACGCTGGGGTGGAACGGGGTGTTCGTCGGCGTGATCGTGGTGGCGATCGTCGGCAATGCGGCCGAGCACTCGACGGCCGTGCTGGTAGCGATGAAGAACCAGATGGACCTCTCGGTGGGCATCGCGATCGGCTCCTCGCTGCAGATCGCCCTCTTCGTCGCGCCGGTGCTGGTCCTGACGAGCTACCTGCGCGCCGAGCCGATGGACCTGCTGTTCACCGACCTAGAGGTGGTGGCGGTCCTGATCTCGGTCTTCATCGCCCGGATGGTGGCCGAGGACGGCGAGTCCAACTGGCTCGAAGGGGTGATGCTGCTGATGGTCTACATCCTCCTCGCCCTGGCCTTCTTCTTCCTCCCCGCCCGCGGCGGCCACGGCGATAGCGCGGAGCCCGAGAAGCTACCGGCCCACCCGGCGGCCTCCAAGCAGCCCGCCCCCCTGCTCCGAACCTGAACCCCCCGAGCCCGAGGATAGGCCTCGCCTCATCCACCTCCTCACGCCCTCGCGCCTCGGACTCGCGAGAAATGGTACTGTGGACGTGTGGTTAGGTGCCCGGGTCAATCGATCGGGAGCAATGTCCTTGGGAAGAGATGCGTTCCACCGCGAGATCCTTCGCCGCCTCGGCGACCCGCTCGAACCGCTCAATCCCTCCACCTTCGAGCGTTGCGTCTGCGACCTCCTGAGAAGCGAGTATCCCACTCTGATTCCGATCCCGGGCGGGGATGACGCCGGTATGGACGGGGCCGTCGCTGATGGAAAAGGGCCCGCTTATCCGCTGATCTGCACGACTTCGACGAAGGTGATCGGAAATCTCACCAACAGTATCAGATCCTACTTGGACAAAGGGGGGCGTCGCCGGAAGGCGGTGTCCGTAACTCCCCGGGAGCTGACTCCGAAACAACGACGGAATTGGAAGCACGTGCCGAGCAGTTGGGATTTAAACTCGTTCAGGTCTACACCCGATCGAGCATCGCCGATTTCCTCTACCACAACCAGCGATGGTACCTTGAACTCCTTGATCTAACCGGCCAAGCCTCGGTCCTGTCGACTGAGCCCCCCTGATCTCGCGGCCGATGACCGGTCAAGCGTTGATTGGCCGGGATGTCGATCGAGACTGGCTGAAGGGAACGAAGGGCGACTTCCTGCTTATCGGCCATCCTGGCTCCGGCAAGACGGCGGTGCTGTACAGCCTGGTCAAGGAAGGTGGGGTCTTTTTCTGGTCGGCGAGGAGATCGCGGACGCGTCGGCGGAGATACGTTCGAAGAGGCCCGCAGTCGTGATCGTGGACGACGCTCACGTCGATCCCGATCGGCTCGTCCGATTGGCCCAGATCCGGCGTGAGATCTCCGCCGACTTTTCGATCGTTACCACCGTTTGGCCAGGGGACAAAGACAAGGTCGCGGAGAAACTCGGGATCGGTTGCGCCCCAATCCGAGAACTTCCTCGACTCAAGCGTCGTCAGATCGTTTCGATCATCCACTCCGCCGGCCTCCTCGGTCCGAGCGAATTGATTGGCGAGATCGTGGACCAAGCGTCGGGCTTGCCGTGACGCTGGCCACGATGTGTCGTAACTCCGGCGTTAGGGACGTCGCACTGGGGACGGCGATCAGTCGAATCATGGTCCAGTTCCTCGAGGGGACGATCGGCGAAAGATCGGTCGTACTCCTGGCGGCCTTCGCCCTCGGCGGAGATTCGGGCATGTCTGCCCGAGGTGTAGCCGGGGCGTTCAATCTCTCCCTCCTGGACGTCCAGATGACGGTGGCCCGATTGGGGGCCAGCGGACTCGTCATAAGTCAGCATGAAGGCTGCCTAGTGGGTCATGTGGCTCGCCTGTTGCCATAATGCTGCGTTTCGAGGTAGATTCGGTGGCCTCACACCCCACGGAGGCCGCCATGTCCCGCAAGAAGAAGGACCCGCTCCGCGAGCTGACCGAGACGGAGCGGGGCGAGCTGGAGGCGCTCGGCCGCTCGCAGTCCGCCCCGGCGGCCGAGGTCCCCCGCGCCAGGCTCCTGCTGGTCGTCGCCTGCGGCGACGACCAGCAGGACGCCGCCCGCTCGCTAGGCCGCCGCTCCGGCGACGCCGTCTCCCACCTCGTCGCCCGCTTCAACGACGAGGGCTTGGAGGCGTTGAGGCCCCGCCACGGCGGCGGCCGACGGCCGACCTACGGCCCGCCGGAGCGGGCGCGGATCGCCGCCGAGGCGGCCCGCACGCCGACGCCCGAGGCCGAGGGCACCGCCACCTGGTCGCTCTCCACGCTGCGGCAGACGCTCCGCGCCGCCCCCGACGGACTGCCGAATGTCTCCACGTATACGATCCGGCTGGTGTTGCGCGAGTCCGGGGCCGGCTGCCAGCGCACCCGGACCTGGTGCCCCGCCGGCAAGGCCCTGCGGCGGCGCAAGGCGGTCGCCGTGGTCGTCGCCGACCCGGACGCCGAGCCCAAAAAAAGCTGATCGAGGCGGCCTACCTCGCGGGCGAGGCGATGGGCCTGGCGGTGTGGTGCGCCGACCAGGCCGGCCCCTACCAGACGATCCCCTACGCCGGCCAATCGAGGCGGCCCGAGGGCGACCCGGCCCGCCAGCCGCACAAGTACCTGCGCGACGGCACGGCCAAGGCCCTGACACTGTTCCGCCCGGCCGACGGCCACGCCCGCGTCAACGGCGTGACGGCCTGCCCCAACGCGGTCCTGCACCCCTGGCTCAGGCGCGAGCTGGCTGCGATCCTGGCCGCGATGCCCGGCCCGCCGGCCGAGCCCGCCGCCGGGCGGCGTGCGGCCTGGGAGCGGTGGCAGGAGGGCCTCTCGATCAAGCCGACCCTGCTCGCCGAATTGCCGCCGCTGCGGATGCTGCTGGTGTTGGACGACCTGGCCGGCCACAAGACGCCGGAGCTCGTCTGCTGGCTGTTCGCGCACGGGATCATGCCGCTGTACACGCCGGTCGGCGGCTCGTGGCTGAACATGGCCGAGAACCTCCAGCGCATCCTGAAGCGCAGGGCGTTGGACGGCCAGTACCCGACCGACACGGCCCGGATCATCGCCTGGTACGAAGCCGCCGCGAAGCATTGGGACGCGGCCCCGACTCCGTTCGTCTGGGGCGGCGAGCGGGCGGCCCGCCGACGGCGGCAGCGTGAGCGTCGCCATCGCCTGGGCGGCTCGGGGGACTGCACTCGA
>NZ_JAALJI010000066.1 GCF_011064595.1 Paludisphaera soli
AGCCCGACCAGCGCCGCCAAGTCCGAGCGGAGCCGACGAAGCGACGAGGCCGATCGAACGAGGCCGGATCGCCGGGGAGTGGGCGAAGCGGGGCTTCAGTTGCGACCTCTGGGCCGACACGCCGGGTCGGCGTTGGTAGAACTTCACCCTTGCGACCGACGAACCGGTTGCCCTTAAATCCCTTGGGAGACGACTCGGCCTTGCCCTTCGCCATCGGCCCGGCGTCCGTCCCTCCCCTGCCCCCCGCTTGCCGGTGAGCTTCAGCCGGGAAACGGGCCTTGACCTCGCCGGCGCATTCGCAGGCATCCGCCGCCCCGCCTGGGTCGGGGGGGTGAGCGTCCCTGCATACCACTTGCATTTCCCCTCGGACGCGCGCAAGTTCGGCGGGCACGTGTTGGCCTGCCGGGTCCGCGAGGGCCGCGTTCACCGCGACGTGCGCTGCAACTGAGGTAGGGACGGCGAGCCGGGGCGGCGAGGACGAAGATGGCCGCCCCCAAGGGGGAAGTCGCAAATGAATGTAGAACTGAGGCTCCGCATCGTCCTGGAGAGCCCGCCCGCCGGCGTCGACTTCGGCCTGCAACTCGGCAAAGGGTCCGACTACGAGACGATCGAGACGCAGCGGTCGCAGGGGACGACCTCCGCTTCGATGGCACGGTCACGGCGAAGGGCGACCGTGGCGTCGACCCGCCGACCTTCCTCGGCCCCCTGACCCAGGGGCCTCCAACGGGTCGCTTCCTTTACATCGACATCGGCAAGTCGGCGGGCCAGGCGGGCGGCGGGTGGGGCCGGAGGCTCAAGGTGCCGCTGGGCGGCATCACGTGGGAGATGATCGAGCGGGTGGCGGCCGACCCGGGGCTGGTCCTCGAAGCCAGGTTGCCGGGCGCGGGGAAGGACGGCGGCCCGAGTTGTGCGGCCGTGCATCCCGCCCTCGGCTGGAAGCCTGCACGTCGCACATGATGACCGAGCTGGGCCTGGAGGCGGGCGAGGCGGGAATCCCTCCCGTCCGCTCGATCACTCGGAGGGCACATCAGGCCGGGTGACGGCCCGGTCGCTCGGCCACGTCGTGGACGAGCGTCGAGGCGGCCGGTTGCGACGCTGCCCGCCCGGAGCAGCTTCGACGGATCTGTGACCCTCGTGCAAGAGCCGCGAGGGCACCCCGGATCGGCATCAACGTGCTCCTGATCTGGCTCCTCGACATCTCGTCCCCCGTGGCCCGGGCCGGGGAGCCCCCGAAGCCGAGGCCCTTGATCTTGGCGCACTACTCGCCCTGGTTCGAGGCGAAGCCGGTCGGCGAGTCCTGAGGCTGGCACTGGACCATGGGCCGCTTCGACCCGGAGCGGTCGGACCCGCAGGGCGGGCGGCAGATCGCCTCGCATTACTACCCGCCGATCGGCCCCTGCGACTCGGCCGACCCCGACGCGCTGCAGTACCACGCCCTCCGGATGAAGGTCGCCGGGATCGACCGCGTGGCCGCCGACCGGTACGACAGCGACGACGACGCAGTTCCTGGCCAAAAAGTCCGGGTCGTAAAGGTTCTCGACGAAGCTGAGACGACCGGCGAGAGGACCGACCGCGTACACGTCGCCCCGGAACAGCTTGTAGGTGGTTCCTTCGTGGTTGAGCGTCAGTTCGATCTCCGAGTCGGGCGGGGCCGGGATGGTCCGCTGTCGGCTCGACAGGCGGTTGGTCGTCGCCCCGGCGACGAGGATGACGACCAGGGCGACGATGACCCGACCGATCCGTCTCCTCGTGGGGGCGCAAAGACCGACGCCTCAGTCCATCTCCCCGCTCATCGCTTCCCTCATCTCCCGCAGGTGCCCGTCGATCGCACGCTTCAGGAACAGCGAGATCATCCACAGCACCGGACGGGCCCGGGCGGACATCGGTTGAAGCTCGAAGGATCGGACGACCTGGGTTTCATCGACCGCGGGAGAGAAATCCCAGCTTTCCTCGAAATGCGTGGCGAGCCGGGAGAGGGGCGGCGAGAAGTCGCCCATCCTGAGCATCAGCCGCCTCTGCGGATCCCACTCGACGATCTCCTCGACGTGCGTCGAGCCATCGGTGTTCGCCACTCTGATCCTGGTCCCCACGATCTCCGGCGTCTGCCTCTCGAACTCGGCGGACTTGATGCCCGGCAGCACTCCGTATCCCCGGAACTGCGGCCAGAGCGAGAGGTCGAGGATCAGCCGGGCGATCCGCTCCGGTGGGCAGGGCAGCGTCTCTCGGCAGGAGAACGAGACGGGCTTCATCGCATTGCCTCGACGGCTTCGAGGAATGGGTCGCCGGCCACGCCGCCACCAGGGGACGAGAGGCGGCGTCGGCAGGTCGTTTTTCCCGCCGAGGCTGTCGTCGAGCCAGGCCGTGTACCAGCCGGTGAAGGTCACGGGCTGACCCGATGCGTCGAGCACGGGGGCGATCCCGGCGTGATCGACCCGCTTGTCGTCCCAGATGAATCCACGCCGCTCGCCTTGGATGACGAGCCATTGCCGCAGGGCGCACCCCTTGCGGCAGATCTGGATAGCCCCGGCCATGATCGCCGGGTTCCAGGAGTGCGCCTCCAATTCCCGGTCCCAGGCTTCCATGAGCCGGACCTGCTCCTCGGCCGGTGCGTCGTCGGGCCAATCGGGCTCCCCCTCCCAGAACGAATCGGGCAGGTTCCAGGCGGCCTGGTGCGGGAACGGCGTGCCGGGGTCGCCGACGAGCCCACCGCCCGCCCAATCCCGGTCGTCGTCATCCTTCCCGAACGGCAGGTCGTCGTAGTACGGCCCCGCCTCCCATCGCCGATCTCGGTGATGAAGCATCGGTAGTCGTCGGGCAACGACATGCCGTGACGCCGCTCGAACTCCTCGATGACCGAGATACTGAGCGGCGAGTTCAGCTTGTAGTCATGGGAGGATCCCCCGAAGACCCGGCGTTTCCGGTCACGCCGATCCAGATCAGCGAGCTTCTGGAGCACCGAAGTACGGTCGAGGCTCATGGACACGGCCTGGGTTCAACTGGTGACTTCGACCGTCCGGTCATCCCATGCGTCTCCGGTATCGAACGTGGAGAGGAGGACCATGAGCCGCAGGATACTGGGCGGCCGGGGCGACGGTGGTTCGGAAGCACTTCCAGAGACGACCGACATCGATGATCGCCACGATCCGGTTGTTCGTGATGGACCTTACCTACCGGGCTCTCGTCCGGTGCCGATCGGCTTCACGATCTCCCCGTAAGCCTCGGGCCTTCGCTGCCGGAGGTTCCGGCTGTTCCGCCAGGCCATTCGGACCTTCCTCAGAACGATCTTAGCGGTGACGTAGCCCTCCTTCGGCTCCGTGCAGGCGGCGAGGATCTGGGCGGGCTACCGGCCGATCATCGTCCCCGCCCCTTACGCCTGGTTCGTGGCGACCATCGCCACCTCGTCCTGGAACATCACCGATTTGACGATGAAGTCCCCTTCCGATCGTTGATCCAGACCAGGATCTCGGCCCCCCCCACAGCGAGAGGATGCGATGGGTCTCCGGGAGCCGGCCGTCGTAGCAGGTTAGGACGCCGACCCGGCCGAAGTCCAGGTCGAAGACCGGGAAGTGCCGCCCACGCACCATCTTCCACTCGGGGTCGTTCGTCGGGAACCGCTCGTCGTCCTTCCCCTGCGGGGGCTTCGACCAAGGCGGCTGGCCCTCGGCATGGTCCACGGCGGCGTGGACCTTGCCGTACTTGCCGGCGATCTTCCCCGACCGGTCGAACAGGATGGCGGTATTCGCATACTTCTCGTCCTCGAAGACCTTCCGGCGGCCGACGACCACGTAGATCTCAGCCGCCGCCCCGGCGATCCGCCCCGTCTGCGGGCCTGGGATGGTGACCCGGCCCGGCAGATACTCCGGGAAGACCACGAGCTGCGCCGCCTCCCCGGCCGCCTTCTCGACTCATCGAACCACGGACTCGCTCGGGTCGAATCCGGGCCCCGGATCGCTCGCGGGCGCCTCGTCGGGCGAGGCAGGCTCGTCCGCCGCTAAAAAACCGTCGAATTCGCGTCATCAATCCGTGGTGAAAGACCTAGCCGCCGTCCGGTACGGCGTCTCCACACTTTTTCCGGCGGGAGGATGTCCGTGAGCCACATCGTCACGATCCAGACCGAGGTGCGTGATCCCGAGGCGGTCGCGGCCGCCTGCCGCCGGCTTGGCCTGCCCGAGCCGGTCCGCGGGACGGCCGAGCTCTTCTCCGGCGAGGCGGCCGGGCTGCTGGTCCGGCTGCCCGGCTGGCGCTACCCGGCGGTCGTCGACGCGGCCGCCGGCCGCATCCTGTACGACAACTACGGCGGGGCCTGGGGGGAGCGGGCCCAGCTCGACCGCTTCATGCAACGTTACGCGGTCGAGAAGGCCCGGATCGAGGCGAGGAAGCGGGGCCACGCCGTGGTCGAACACGCCCTGGCCGACGGCTCCATCAGGCTCACGATCGAGGTCGGAGGTGCGTCTTGAGCAAGGTCGTCGAGATCACGGTCAGCCCCGGGGGCGAGACGACCGTACGCACGCGAGGCTTCGCCGGATCCGAATGCCGCGAGGCGAGCCGGTTCGTCGAGCGGGCCCTGGGCCGGCGGACGGCCGAGAGTCTGACGCCCGAGTTCCACCAGGACCAACGCGCCGGCCTGCGGCTCGACCAGTCCACCTGACCCCGCCCCCGATCCCTCGCCGCCCGCTTCCTACGACCACGTCCCCCACACCATCGAGGAGCCTTCCATGACGCTCGCCGAGCGCCTTGAGGAGTACGTGCGCGCCTGCTTCACCGGGCTCTGGGTCCGGTCGTCCGAGCACCAGGACGCCCTGGCCGAGATCGCCGACCTGTGCCGATCCCGCGGGTGGTCGGTCGCCGCGTGGGACGTCGACGGGGGCCTCAGGGTCTTCGGCGGCGACGCCGAGGCCGCCCTCCCCATCGACGCCGGCGACCCGCTGGCGGCGATCCGGGCCCTGGACGGCATGGCCGCTCCCGACGGCGCGGCGCTGCTGGTGCTGGTCAACTTCCACCGCTTCCTGGGGAGCCCCGAGGTCGTCCAGGCCCTCGACTCCCGGATCGTCGCCGGCAAGCAGGCCCGCACGTTCGTCGTCGTCCTGTCGCCGGTCGTCCAGGTGCCCGTCGAGCTGGAGAAGCAGTTCGTCGTCCTGGAGCACGACCTGCCCGGCCGCGGCCAGCTCGAAGCCATCGCCCGCTCGATCGCCTGCGAGCCGGGCGAGCTTCCCGAGGGGGACGAGCTCGACCGGGTCCTGGACGCGGCCGCGGGGCTGACGCGGTACGAGGCCGAGGGGGCCTGCAGCCTCTCGCTCGTCCGCCACGGCCGCGTCGCCGCCGGGCCGCTCTGGGAGCTGAAGTCGGGCATGCTGAAGAAGAGCGGCCTGCTGACGCTGCACCGCGGCGGCGAGGCGTTCGCCGACCTGGGGGGCCTGGACGCCCTCAAGGCGTTCTGCTCCCGCGCCTTGCAGCCAGGCCGCAAGGCCGGCGTCCGCGCCCGGGGCGTCCTGCTGCTGGGCGTGCCGGGCACGGGCAAGTCGCAGTTCGCCAAAGCCCTCGGCAACGAGACGGGGCGGCCGACGCTGACGCTCGACGTCGGGGCCTTGCTCGGCAGCCTCGTGGGCGAGACCGAGCGGAACGTGAGGCAGGCGTTGCGGATCGCCGATGCGATGGCCCCCTGCGTCCTGTTCTGCGACGAGATCGAGAAGGCCCTCGCCGGCGGCTCCTCCGACGGCCGCGGCGACTCGGGGGTGGGTGCCCGGCTGTTCGGCTCGCTTTTGAGCTGGCTGTCCGACCACGAGTCGGACGTCTTCTTCGTCGGCACCTCGAACGACGTCTCGAAGCTCCCGCCCGAGTTCAGTCGCGCCGAGAGGTTCGACGCGGTCTACTTCCTCGACCTGCCCGGCGCGGCCGAGAAGGAGGCGATCTGGAATATGTACATCGATCGCTTCTCGCTCGACGCCGAGCAGCGTCGCCCCCGCGACGCCGACTGGACCGGGGCCGAGGTCCGGGCGTGCCGCCGGCTGGCGGCCCTGCTCGACGTCCCGCTCCTGGAGGCGGCGAGGAACATCGTCCCGGTGGCGGTCACCGCGGGCGAGTCGGTCGAGCGGCTGCGGTCCTGGGCCGCCGGCCGCTGCCTGGCCGCCGATCGGCCCGGCGTCTACTCGCGCGTCGGCTCGCCCGAGGGGCCCCGCCGCCAGGTCCGCCGGTGCGAGCCCTCCGACAACTGACCCTCCGTCGCCGGGCTCTCCCGGCGGGTCGACGACTTGTACGAGAACCATTTCACGAGGCGGCGGCCCGCACGGCCGGCCGCCTCGTCCCTTTCCAGGAGGTTCGATGACCACATTGCTCGACCGCATCGAAGGACCCCCGGTTATCTCATCAGTCGCCGTCGACGGCCTCGGCGAGCCGGCCCGGCGGCTGCGGGTCGAGACGGCCGCCGCCCGCGTCGCGTTCACCTGGCTGGGCACGCGCAAGGCGCTCACCGCCCCGCAGCGCGACCGCGCCGCCGAGGCGTTCGACGCCGAGGGCGGATGCCTCTCGGCGGGCAAGCGGCTGCTCGACGTCAAGCACCCGGCCTTCCGCGCCGTCACCGCCGTCCGCGGCCGGATCCGTTCGTACTGGCGCGACGTCTCGCTGCCGTTCCCCGAGCCCGGCGTCCGGCTCATCCGACGGGACGCGGTCGACGAGTTCGCCCGCCGGATCGCCGGCTTCCGCGGCGAGCTGGACGACGCCGTCGCCGACCTCGACCGCCGCTAAGGCGAGCTGAAGGGTGCGGCCGCCCGCCGGCTCGGGAGCCTCTACGACCCGGCCGACTACCCTTCCACCCTGGTGGGGCTGTTCGCCGTCGCCTGCGACTTCCCCTCGGTGGAGCCGCCCGACTACCTCATGAGGCTCGCGCCCGACCTGTACGAGCGCGAGCGGGCCCGGATGGAATCCCGGTTCGAGGAGGCGGTCGCGCTGGCCGAGCGGGCGTTCGCCGAGGAGTTCGCCCGCCTGGTCGAGCACCTCGCCGAACGGCTCGACGGCGCGGGCGACGACGGCCGGCCCAAGGTCTTCCGCGACTCCGCCGTGGAGAACCTGTGCGGCTTCTTCGACCGCTTCCGGGCGCTCAACGTCCGGAGCGACGCCCAGCTCGACGAGCTGGTGGAGCGGGCGCGGCAGGCGGTCCGGGGCGTGGGCCCGCGGGAGCTGCGCGAGGCCCCCGACCTGCGGCGGCGGGCGGCGACGCAGCTCTCCCAGGTCCAGTCAGCCCTGGACGGCATGCTGGTCGAGCGGCCCCACCGCCGCATCCTCCGGCAGGCGGCCGCGCCGGGGGACGCCTGATGCGGATCGTGGTCGACCCCCGCGGCGTCGTCCGGGCCGTGTACGACGAGGCCGTCGATCTGGCCGCCCTCGGCCGCCCCGCGATCGCCCGCGCCAGCCGCGTCGAGCCCGACGCCGAGGGCCGCTGGACGGCCGACCTGTCGCCCTGCGGGGGCCCGACGCTCGGGCCCTTCGCCCGCCGGGGCGAGGCCCTGGCGGCCGAGGTCGCCTGGCTGGAATCCAACCGGCTCGCGCCTCCCGGCTGATCGCACGCCGCGCGACGCCCCAAGTCCGAACACGACCCACGCGACGCCGAAGCCGCCGGGCGTGCCGGAGGGCCCGGGGTCGCATCGCGCCCGAGAGGAGCCCCCGTGACCCAGTCCCAGCTCGACCGCACCGTCGCCCGCTGCACCGGAGAGCCGCTCGCCGTGATCCGCCGCCTCGGCTTCCAGGCCCGCGCCGGGCGGCCCGACGACCTGGAGGCCGAGGACCTCCACCTGGCCGTCGACTGCCCCTTCTGCGGCGGGGGCGTCGCCCTGCCCGCCGGCCTCGCCGGCCCTCGCCCGCTCGCCGGATGCGGCGACTGCGACGTGGAGTTCGAGTTCGCCGCCGCCGACGTCTACGCCGCCGGCCCCGGGCCCGGGAGGCGGCCGCACCGCCGCGTCCACGCGGCGTAGGACGGGTGCGTCGGGCGGGCCCTTTCGGTGCCCGCCCGCGCCGCCGGTTCTGCCGCCGCTTTCCGATTAACGCTAATCGCCCACCCCACGGAGTCGACCGCCATGATCGTCCTGACCCGCCGCGACGCCCGCCGCCTGCGGGCCGTCCTCCGCCGCCGCACGCTGGGCTTCGCCCGCAACGGCCCGGCGCCCCCGATCGTCATTGACGCCGACCCGGCCGGCGGGTCGCGCGTCCGGCTGCACCTCGACCACCTGGCCGTCGAATGCATTCTGGAGGGCGTTTCCGGGGCGGAGGGGTCCGTCATGATCCCGCTGGAGGCCCTGGCCGACTTCGAGGGCCGCGACGACTTTCCGGTGCTGCTGGAATCGCCAGGCCCCGGGCGATCGACCGCGCGTTGGGACGACCGGGGCGTCCCGCAGTCGCGCGAATACGCCGTCCCGGACGTCGCGCCGCAAGCCTTTCCGGAGACGCCCGCCGCCCTCGTCGAGCGTCTCCCGGGCCTCTTGGAGGCCTTGGCCGAGGCCGCCGCGACGGCCGGCGGGCGGACGGCCCGCCACGCACTCGACTGCATCCTGCTGAGGGGGTCGACGTCCGAAATCATCGCCACCGACGGCCGCCAGGTGTTCGTGCAGGGCGGCTTCGGAATGCCCTGGGACGACGACCTCCTCGTGCGCGCCGTCCCGCTGTTCGCGTGCAGGGCTCTGCCGCGCGAGGCCCCCGTCGCGATCGCCCGGACGAAGTCCCACGTCGTGCTGCGGTCCGGTGCCTGGACGCTGCACCCGGCGATCCAGGCCGACGCCCGGTTCCCGCGCGTCGAGCACGCCGTGCCCGACCCCGGCTCGGCCGCGACCCGGCTGACGATCGACCCGGGCGACGCCGCGTTCCTGGCCGGGGCGATCGGCCGCCTCGCCGGCGGCGACGAGCCGCACGCCCCCGCGACGCTCGACTGCAACGGCCGCGTCGCCGTGCGCGCCCGCGCGG
>NZ_JAALJI010000067.1 GCF_011064595.1 Paludisphaera soli
GTTCTCGGAGTTCCTCGCCGGCCTTCCCGTTCCAAGGCCGCTCGCCATCTCGGCTCGGGGCGGATCCGGCGTCGCGACGGCTAGGTCGATGCCCGTCAGGGGACCGCCTTCACCGCACGCCCCGCCCGCCCGACGTCGGCCGTCGCCGACGCGACCGCCTCCTCCAGCGACGCGGCCTCACGATCGAACGCGATGAAGAGGCGGCCGTTCTGCCAGGCCACGGTCCCGTCGTCGCAGCCGGCCGCATGCAGCCTGCCGAGCAGCTCGTCGGTCAAGTCGGCGCAGTCGCCTTCCAGGGTCAACTCGAACTCGTAGACCTCTAACATGTCCGTCCCTCCCTCGCCGTTCGGGTGATCGACGCTCCAGCAGGACAATTCGGCCGGCAGAGAGTTCGGGCTCGGGTCGCCAGCGTCGGCCTAGTAAGACCGAAGCGAATCCGCATTAGGTAGTCAACCTGATCTACCTGTCGAATTTCCGCTACCACAGGCACTTTAGGACGACGGGGGAAAACCCCTTGATTGTGCCCAGTCAGCGATGCCATGATCACGAAATTCCGGGATTTTTTGACTACAAAAGCGTTCGAGCCTGTCAATGAAGACCACCATCTACCTCCTCCATGGCACATGGCCGAAAGGTCCTCCGCTTGCGGTCGAGCTTGATAAGCTCATGACGCGTTTGTCCTGGAGATGCCCCCAGAATCGCCCTCCACTCTGGTTTGAGGATGGCTCTTCGTTCCGCATCGGGGTTTCGAGCCGGCTGGCTGACCTCGGTACCGACCATGAGTTCATAGAAATCAACTGGTCGGGGGCTAACTCGCTCCCGGCCCGATTGGACGCTTCGGCGAAATTGAGGGCTTCGATCGAGGAGGGGTTCGGGCGAGACCCCTCGGGGAGGCACGTTGTCGTAGCCCACAGCCATGGCGGCAACGTTGCCATGTACTGCCTCGACGAATTGAATGTCGCCGCGATGCCTCACGGCGTGGCGACGCTGGCGACTCCGTTCATCGAAGCCGTGTCGATTTCCCGGCGGAGCGACACCCATTCTGCGAGGGCGAGACGACCGAGAAGGGAGTCCCGATCCAGGTCGATGGCGGAGGTGGGCGGGATTGGATTCTCGCGCGTCATGGGCCATCTGAGAGAGTTGCCCCCCCGCCTGCTCCTCGCCTACCTAGGGGCCTACTGTGTGGTTGTGATCGCTGCTTATGCCTTGATGATTCGCACGACGGCTTCCATGATACAGGATTCGTCTCCGAGGTCGCAGTCGACTTCCGTATGGCTAATCTCCACTGCCGTCCTGAATATCGGAATGATGGCCGCGATGTATGTGACCTATAAGGTGAATCCAGCTTTAGCCATTGGAGTTCTGCGCCGTGTTTTCGGCATGCTGAAACTGCCCGATCGAGATGTAGCGGCTTCGAGGCAGAGGCGCTTTTATCGCACGACGATGGCGACCAGGAGACGCTTGTTTCGACGTGGAAGACCTCAACTTCTAGTTGTCAGGGCCAACGGCGACGAGGCCACCAAGGCACTTTTGATGGCTCAGATCGCCATGGTGGTTGATGAAGTACGGAGAAATCCCTGGGTAGTTCTGGCGTCGGCAGCGTTCTTGGCGTCGATTCTTGCGGCCTCAGCTTATGTTTTATGGGCCGAGGTCGACTCCAAGACGTCCCATGATTTATTCGGAGAACTGAGTCCGTTTTCGACCATCCTGTATTGTTTTTCCTTCGCCGTGCTGCTGCTGGGATTATTTGGGATGTGGTTTCCTATCGACAGATTGTTTCTGTGGCCCTTCGGCGTCCAAGCGGTCCGCTTTCGCAAGGGTGTCTCTGTCCGAGCCAACTCCGCACCGACCGGGGTCCCGGCACGTTTCTTCATCGTGCCGGACGAGGACGTCGCCGGGGGCATGCGCCACGCCGTGTACAACTCGCCTGCAGCCCAACAGGAAGTCGCCGAATGGATCGTCTCCATCAAGGTCGGCGGTCCTGACTGCACCAACCCCGTATTCGATGGCAGGGCATTGCACACCGGGGCGAGCGAAGCAGCGGGCAGTTGACATGCAGCGTTCGAAGCGATGAGCCGTATCGCGGTACCGCTTGATCGGCGGGCGATATCTTCAGCGGAGGCCGTCGACGACTACCACAATCTTCGCCTCGATCACCGGTTCACTTGCTTCGCGATCTGAACGATCAGAGCGATCAAAGCCATCACCAACAGCCCCCCCATCACCCAATAGAACTGCGGGGCCTCGTGGTACGACGGTGGAGTCACATTCCCCCTCGCGTCCTTCGACGCACCGAGGCCGACCCCGAGGCGGCGATACCGCTTCTCCGACTTCGACATCTTCCGGCCCTGGTTGATCTCGTCCCAGGTCCACTTCTCGTAGCCTGGCGGCTTCTGGCGTCGCGGCATGGATCACGGCTCCCGATCGGCGTGAAGTCGGACGCTGAGGCCGAACGACCCGCGACGATTCTTATTCGACGTCCCCCGACGTCCTCGCTCGGCGGACCGGCGGGAGTGGGCGGTGGACCGGCGCAAGCAGTAGCGACGCGAGGTCGCCCGACGTTTCGGGTTCAATTCATCGTTCGTCGTGGCGGCGACCGGCCCGGTATGATCCTACATCTCGCCATCACTGAGGAAAACCTCGGCTGAGAACACCTCGCCGTTGAGAGAAGCCGCGATCCATGGTCCAAGAACTTCCCAAGGCCGCACACACCCTGGTCATCTCCTACCAGGGCGTCCGCCGCGCGATCGGGATCGTCGGCCTGATCCTGCCGATCCTGCTCGGCCCGGTCGGCTGGCTCGTCGGCGTCCCCATCCAGGACAACATGAGCAGCTACTACCACACGCCGATGCGCGACGTCTTCGTGGGGGCGATGTGCACGATCGGCGTCTTCCTGTTCTGCTACCGCGGGTACGACCGGGTCGAGAGCTGGACCGCCAGATTCGGCTGCCTCGGCGCGCTCGGCGTCGCGTTCTGCCCGCTCGATCCGGGCAGCGACCCTCTCTACCAGCGGTCCCTCGTCGGCTACTTGCACTCGCTCAGCGGCGGGCTGTTCTTCTTGACCCTGGCCTTCTACTCGCTCTTCCACTTTCCCAGCGCGAAGGACGAGGAGCTCGAGCAGGCCTCGCACGAGACGGAGCGAGTCTTCGTCTATCGAACGAGCGGCGTGATCATCCTCCTCAGCATGGCGGCGATGGGCACCTACCTTTTCCTACTGCCGGACCACTGGAGACGCGTGCTCGACGACTACAACTTCCTGTTCTGGGGCGAGTGGGTGGCCGTCTGGGCGTTCGCCGCCGCATGGCTGACCAAAGGCCATGCGATCCTGGCCGAGATCGGCGTCGAGCTGCTGGCCTTGCCGGCCCAATTGCTCAGGCGTCGCGAAGGAGAGGCGCGGTAGGCCGGGGCGTTTCAAGCGCCGAGCTTCCCGCCGTCCGGCCTCGGTCACCGTCGTTTGGACTTCGAGCGAGGCTTGGGGACGGCCGGAGCGTCCGCGGGACGTGGGATGGCCGGCCTAATGGTGGGCGTCAAGGGCGGGGCTCATGGAGTGATGAGGTGGTCGTAACCGCCGCGCTCGGGATCGAAGAAGTCGATGAACGGCCGGATCTGGCCCAGCCCCACGTTCAGCTTGATCTGGGTCTGATCTCCGGCTTCGCCGCGGCGAAACGTGAGCGACGGCCTCGCGGTGATCTCGACGCTCCCGTTGTCGCCGTCGTCCAGGGAGATGAACGGCCGACCGTCCAGCGGGTTTCTCGGGCTGATCATAGCGGACAGTTGCCCGTCGCCCTTGAAGAGCATCAAGCCCGCGCCGGTCAGGCTGGCCGTAGACGAGTTCGGCCCCGCGCCGATCGTCAGGGCTCCAAGAGGCAACCCCTGATCGATCACCCCAAGGTTGGCCATCACCTGTCCGGACTCGTCGACCACCTGCACACGCTTCGCGACCAAGAGATCCGCCTGGATCTGTCTCGGCATCACGAACCGCTCTTGGAACGGCGTCGCCAGCCCTGCGACGGCCACCAGCCCGATCAGCCCGCACGCCCACGCCAGCAGGCGGTTGCGACTCTCCAGGCCGGCGATACGCTTCGCCAGCGCGTCGAGCGCCTTCGCCTCGATCCATTCCCCGAGCGGCTCTCCCCGAGGCGCGTCGGCGGGTTTGAACACGCTCTCCGGCTCGGACTCGCGCGCAACGATCATCGTTACGAGCGGGTCTTCAGCACCTCGCTCCGCCGGCTCAGCGGGCGGGGCTGCGGTCGCGCCGTGCGCGAACGTCCCGCCGCACTTAGGGCAGCGGATCTTCGCCCCGGCCGGCGGGGCTTCCTTCACCTTGCCGCGGTTGCCACAGAGAGGGCAGTCTATGCGCTGGGTGGGATCCATTGAATGTACTTCACAGCGGAGAAGTCACCCACGTAAACACAGGCGAGCAGCCCTGCTACCTTCTTATGGCGTCGCATCCACTAACGATGCACCGCAACGAGGATGAAAGCGAGAGGCAACCATCTTCGGTGGCCTTCGGTCCCAGCATTGTTATCGCTTTCTCTTTCAACGTCACTTTGGGGCGTTGCTGCAGCAGTAGCCTGGTGCACAGCTTAAGCAACTGATCCTCGTTCGACTCAAGATGATAATGAAGTCGCTTGGCGATTGGGCAATCGAGCTCTGCGGCATCAATTTGTGTGGGGGTCAAGCCAACCGAATCCAGGTCGCATGGCAGTATAGGCAGAAAATAGGCGTCTGAAAACGGCGAGCGTCTTTTACTGCCGATACCTAAGATCACCCGATGGAAATCGTCGTCCGTGTTCACGAGAAAGAGGCTGAACGGCGATTCAGGGTGGGGCTCTACCCGCCATATGGAGTCTAACCAATCCCTCGCGCGTTGCGTTTGCGGGGTCGAGGTGAACCCAAACGAGCCGGAATTGCGAAGCTTTCTCAAAAATATAGGCGTGCAAAGGCCTATGGAGTGTGCAATGGTTGGCGGCTGGGCCATCAAGCCTCCAGGTCGTCGAGCACCTCGGAGGCGGCCTCCCGGATGTCGGCGTCGACTTCGTTCTCGATGACATGCTTCAGGAGGCGGACAGCGGTCGGCCCACCCATGTCGCCGATAGCCTGGATGGAGGCCAACCTAATGCTCTCGTTTCCCTTGGCAACGCAATCCGAGAGCATTGGGAACTTCCGGTTCACGCTGAGATTCGATCGGCCGACAGCTCGCAAAAGGATGTACCAGACTTCGTCTTTCCGATCGAAGCGCGGGAACTCGCGGGCTGCGTCCCATCTCGAGATGTCGCCAGGAAGGATCCGCACAGCATACTTGATAGCGAGATCGCCGAACGAACATAAGATGTCCACGGCTATGTCCAGTCCGTCGGTGCCACCCCTTTGCACGCACTCCTGAATCAGGGTTTCTATGGCTTCCAATGGCGCGTCCGAGTCAGCAAGTTCCTTACTGACTCGATCAAGATGGGTCGCCCGATCCCGGATCGGTGAACGGATCATGTCCTCCACCGCCTGCTTGAAGAAGGTCGAGTCGAGAATCCCCGTCCTGGTGGAGGCGGCGGAAGCATCAGTCTGCGGTTGGGTGTTTCGACTTAACGCCTCGTACGCCCCGTAGGGAGGGTTGAAAGGAAGAACGTCCATCCCGAAGTTGCGATCTCGATTCCCTGAAGTCGCGGCGCGTCTAATCGAGCCAGTTTCGAATTGGTCATAAGACACACGTAGGGCGGTCATCAGGGGATCTCCAGGTGAAACGCTGTGCCCATCATCCCTCGGCAAACTTCATAATCCGCGTTGAAGCGTTCCGCAGCCTCGCAGGCTTGTGAAATTTGCTCTTCCGGGGTCGTCGCCCTTTGGGCTCGATCGATGTCTATAGAACGGTGAAAGTTATAGAAGACAAACACGTCTTCGGCCACGCAAGCAACCGTCTTTTCAACTCGAACGTCATCCAGTCTGAAGGTGCCAACCCATTTCGCTTGTTCGAGTTCCCCCTCGGGGCCGAGCCCCTTAAGGTCGTCGCCAAAGGTGGGTACGGGACGGTCTTCCCATTCCTGTTTGCTGATGCGAAAATGAAAATTATGGCCTATCGCATAAACCGGCGTGTGTGGGAGTAGCCTCAGCACGGCTGCCACCTTCGCACCACAATCGACCGCTCGGCTCGATGACGAGACGATCAGCTTCTGGGGGTCTACCTGCCACTTGGTTTTGATCGCTCCGATTTCGACCTCGAAACCAGCTCGCGGCGACATGAGATCAAAATGGGTAGCCAGGTCACGCTCCTGGTAAACCTTGAATCGGCTAAGCCAGTCAGGCGTGATCACTGAGGGATTGAACGCCCCTATGGCAACGGTTTGTGCGAGTTCCAAGCTCGGCGGCACGGTACGGTTGAACCTCCAGGTGAGAGTGCCTCATTGTACCCCCCCCTTGTCGGCCTACTAGGGTCAAGGAGGCGGTGAGGGCCACTTTCTAGGTTCAGTATGCGCGATTTGGGAGGCTTAGGGAAGCTGCGGGGTAAGGCGGCAGCCTCTGTTGCTCTTGTTGCTTCAGCCGAAAGCAACAGGACATTCGGCAGAGACATCTTTCTGGAACCATGCACGCATCTCACCCCTGACGCCACCTCTTCTTGGCTCGGTTTGTAAAGGATGCGATCCAGCCCTCGTGTCGCATCATGAGAGGCAGTTCATATCCTCGTTGCATCCAAACAACACGAGCTAACGGAGACTTGCTCGCGCCGAAGGATATGGTACAGAGGTTCAGTGCGGGGCGTCGGTCGGCGCGTCGCGTTTCTTCACTTCTTTCGGTGTACGCCTGATCATTCGAACGCCGGGCATCCGATAACACCCTCGCCGTTGCAGGACATCTTGCGCAGGAACAGGTAGGCGCACGGAGGATGGTTAGATGGCTCGGAAGAAGCGATACCGGCACGTCGAGGGCGACGGTGTCACCGAGACGGATGTAATCGTCTGCCGGCCGGAAGAGTGGCGCGACCTTCCAGAATCTCTGGACCCTTCTTGGATCGGCTCATTGTTCACGCCGAGAGTTTGGGTCGCGGTTCGACGTCCTACCCGCCTTCCCACCAGGCCGGCCAAGGTCGATGACACCGCTTCCGATCGCGTCGACGAGGACGCCCCCGGCGATCCTAGGATCGATCAGCTCGTCTGATTCGAGGATCTGCTCGTACTTCGCCACGCCGATCGCCGCGATTCGCTCTTGCGCCGTCTCGTCGAGCGACAGGAAGTGGATCACCAGGGCGTTGAGCAGGGGCCCGGCACCCATCTTCTTACCGCGAAACGTCACTTTGCGGGCCAATCGCTTCTGCGCGACGACGAACGCATCCTTCACTTCCGCGGCGGAAGGGGCTTGGATCTTCTCTTTGTCATCAGGGTCTCGGCTCATGGCCGCGATTTTCCTGTTGATCGAAAGCATTGTCCATCCTTTCCTTGCGTTTGATCGCACGTCGATTTGATCAAAAAACAAAAAGAACAACTTGATTCTTTGATCAAATCGCGGTAGTATCTCGCTGTCGGTATCACGCGATACCGGGCTGAACGCTAGCCGCAGGGGGTTCCAGTGGATCACGTCGCTTTCGTCGTCCGCCTTCCGCCCGACGAGCACGAGCTGGTCGTCAAGGAGCGGAACAAGAGCGGAGTTCCGACCAACACGCTCATCCGTCGCCTGCTCCTGGAGAAGCTCAGGCCCAAGGCCAAGCAACGGGGCCGCAAGCCCGACGAGACCGCCGCCTGAGCCTACGCGGCAAACGGAGATTCGCGAGGGTCACGCCGTTTATTTCAACAATGCGTTTCGCGCAGACCACGGGGGCCACGGCGATGAGGAGGAGGAAGGGCCGGTATCTGATCCTGGAGGACGACGGCCGGATCACGCTGGCCGTGGCCGACTTCGACGAGGCCGACCGGCTCGCCGAGTCGACCGGCCTGGAGCACGAGGACGGCTACTTCGACCTCGGCCCCGTCGACGACTGCCTGATCGCGAGCTATCGACGGTACGCCGGGCTGGCCCGCGAGTTCCTGGCCGACTGGCTGATGCTGGGCCGGACCTGGGACGCCGACCAGGCCGACCGCCGCCGCCCCGAGACGTACACCGTCCCCTGCTACACGGGGGGGCTGTGACCCGTGGAGCACCACCAGGACGACGAACAGGCGCGGTGGCTGGAGTGGCGGCGCGGGGGCGTCGGGGCGAGCGACTCGCCGGCGATCCTCGGCGTCTGCCCGCACCGCACGCGGATGGCGGTCTACCTGGACAAGGTCGGGGCCGCGAAGCCCCGGAAGCAGACCGAGACGCAGGAGTGGGGCATCCGGCTGGAGCCGCTGATCGCCGCGGCCTACGCCGAGCGGGCCGACCTCGCGATCGTCCAGCGCCAGGCCTGCCTGGAATCCACCGAACACCCCTGGCTCCGCGCCACGATCGACGGGATCGCCGAGGACGGCCGGATCGTCGAGTTCAAGTCGCTCGGCCTGCACGCGGCGAACGAGTTCCGCGCCCCGGTCGGCGAGTGGTGGCGGCTCCCCGAGAACTGGCTTGTGCAGGGGAACCACCAGATGCTCGTCGCCGGCCAGGAGTGGGTGGACTTCGCGGTCTTCCTGCCGCTGGAGCTCCGGATCTACTCCGTGCCCCGCGACGAGAAGCTCTGCCGGCTGATCCTCGACGAGACCCAGGAGTTCTGGGCGTGCGTCGAGGACGGCGTCCCGCCCCGCACCGTCGACCCCCGCGACCACGAGCGGATCCAGTTCGCCTACCCCAAGGCCGAGGGCGTGCTGACGCTCGACGCCCCCGAGC
>NZ_JAALJI010000068.1 GCF_011064595.1 Paludisphaera soli
TAACCCTCTGGGTGTTCATCGGACAGGTGCTCAACGCCGACCAGTCCCGCCGCGCCGCCGTCGCGCGGCTGATCGCCCACCGCGTCTCGCAGGGGCTCGAGCCGTGCAGCTCCGAGACGGGGGCGTATTGCCAGGCGAGGAAGCGCCTGCCCGAGCGGTTCTTCGCCGCCGTGGCCCGCCTCGTGGGGCGGAACCTGGACGCGCGAGTCGACCCGCAGTGGCTCTGGAAGGGCCGCCGCCTCTGCCTGTTCGACGGCTCGACGGTCTCCATGCCCGACACCCCGGAGAACCGCCGGGAATACCCTCTGGCCTACAACCAGGTGCCCGGGACGAGCTTCGCCCCCGCCCGGATCGGGGCGATCATCTCGCTGTCCTGCGGCGCGATCCTCGACCTGGGCGTCTGCCGCTACGCCGGCAAGGGCCAGGGCGAGGTCAGCCCGCTGCGCCAGCTGTGGGACGTGCTCCGCCCCGGCGACGTGCTGCCGGGCGACCGCCTGATGTCGGGCTGGGTCGGGATGCACCTGCTCAAGCAACGCGGGGTCGACACCGTCAGCCGCCTGTCGGCGCACCGCCGGGCCGACTTCCGCAAGGGGACCCGCCTGGGCAAGGACGATCAGGTGGTCGTGTGGAAGAAGCCGTCGTCGATCCGCTCGGTGGACCGGGCGACGTACAACGCGCTGCCCGAGGCGATCACCGTCCGCGAGGTGCGCTTCCGCGTGGTGCAGCCCGGGTTCAGGACGCGGTCGGTCGTCGTCGTGACGACCATCCGGGACCCCGGGCAGGCGAGCGCGGAGGAGCTGGCTTCGCTCTACCGTGCCAGGTGGAACAACGAGTTGGATCTGCGTTCGATCAAAATCACCTTGCAGATGGATGTTTTGCGGCGCAAGACGCCGGAGCTGGTGCGCAAGGAAATCTGGGCCCACGTCCTGGCGTACAACCTGATCCGCACGGTGATGGCCCAGGCGGCGACCATCGAGGGGGTGGGGCCGCGCTCGATCAGCTTCAAGGCGGCGATCCAGGTCCTCGAAGCGTTCCGGCCGCTGATCGCCTACCGGTCGCACTGCGGCGCGGGCCACCAGGAGGAACTCTACGAGCAGCTGCTCGGGGCCATCGCCGCCCACCGCGTCTCCGACCGGCCCGACCGGTTCGAGCCCCGCATGACCAGGAAGGGGCCCAGGGGATACGAAGAACTGAAGAGGCCGCGGCGGGAGATCAAACTCCAGATGCTCGAACGAGCTAGCAAAATCTAAGTGCCATTCGTCGACCACACCGAAGCGTTCTTCGTCGTCGGCCCTGGCTCGGAAAATGGTGCCATCCCGCTCCGGTGGCGAGCGCGACCACCCGCCGCGGGTTGACGGCCGTGTGCCGCGAGGTATGGGGTGGCGGTGATACTCGGGGCTTCCGGGATCGGGCGACTGCGCCCCCTTCTGGCGTGGCAACCGCGGGTCGTCCGGGCGTCCTATCCGGTCCAATGCCGTGCTTCCCCGAGTTTTGGACGGCCCGGGCGCTTGACTCGGGCCGCGGGCCTTCTTATCAGTGTTGCGTGGACCGGACCGAGACGCGAGGAGGCCCGCATGGCTGGGACGGGAGACTGGCTGGTCGATCAGGAACTGTTCGAGCGGGGTGATCCGACGTTCGTGGACGAGGTCCGTCGCATCGACGATGCCGATGCCCTCGCGGCCTTCGCCGCGCGGTGGATGGACGACCGCCGGCCCGTGGCCCGGGCGATGCTGCTCGCCTACCTCGACCGGCCCCTCAACAGCTACCGCCACGAGGCCCTGGTCAAGCGGATGTTCAAGCGGGCCGAGGAGCGACGGGACGACGCCCTGATGTCCGCCTTTCTCGTCGCCTTCGACCGCACGATTCGCCGCGCCCGCCGCAAGCGGTGGCGGGTCGAGCAGCGGGAGGTGGCGACCGTAGAGGAGGGCCGCAGGCTGCTCGCGTCGTGGTCGGCTGGCGGCGCCGATCGGGTGAACTTCCGGACCGACTGGCGGGGGCGCCATCACGTGTGGGCCCGTTGGGTCGAGCCGGGGTCCGCCGTCATGCCGCAGGGTACCGTGATGCCCCGAGGCGAGCCTCGGGACGCCTGGCGCTGGGACCCGACCTCTCGGCAGACTCAGTCCTTCCAGGTCCCCGACTGGGTCTATCGCCTTCGCCTCCTCCCCCGCGACTTCCGCAATCGCTCCCAAATCCCCGCCGACCGGCGAGCGGATTTTGCCCGGTGGCGACTCTTCTCGGTCGCGACCCGGCACTACCTGCGTCGCCGCGTCTGGCGATACTTCCGCCGGCTCGGCCGGCGTAGCCCCGAGCGGTACATCCCGGCCGTCACGGAGGCCTTGTTGCGCTATAGCGATGACGACGCGTCCTCCGGCCTCGCCCTGGTCGACAACTGGGGCTTGGTGCACATCCTCTTCCACCACAGTCCGGTCCTCGTCTCCGATGACCGGGGATGGCGGATCGCCCCGGGGCGGTCGCTGGCCGAGCTGGAGCCGGCCCCGATGTTCGCAAGGCTCTGGGCGGCGGCGCCCCGGGCGGTCGTCGAGCTGCTGTGCCGATCGACGTGTCGGGCCGTGCGCGGCTGGGCCGTCCGGATGGCCCGGCGCGACCCGGCGTCGATCCTCTCCGTATTCCCTCTCGAGGAACGGTTGGGTCTGCTGGAGGTCGACGACCCAGAGGTCGTCGACCTCGTCGGCTCTCTGCTCCGTAACGATCCCGCGCTGGCGAACCTGCCCGTCGAGCGCTGGCTGTCCTTGTTGGAGGCCGCCGCGCCGGCCGCGCTGGGGCTGCTGACCGAGCTGGCCGGGCAGCACGTCCCGCCCGAACTCGTCGGGACGGACCGGGCCGTCCGGCTGGCGAAGCTGCGGCCCTTGCCGCTGGCCCGTCTCGGACTGCAATGGCTCCGAGCGAGGCCGCCGCGCGACGAGGTCGAATGCCGGGCGCTGCTCGGCCTGGTCGAGGCCGAGTCGGAGCCCCTGCGGCCCGAGTTGCTCGCCTGGGCACGCCAAGCTCTTTCCGGGTCGGGACAGTTCGACCCCTCCTGGGTCGTCGCCTGGCTCGACAGCCGCCACGAAGAAGCCCGCGCCGAAGGCTGGCGCTGGTTCCTCGACGAGCCGAGGGCCCGCGACGACGTGCCGACCTGGCGGAAGCTGATGGAGTCGCCCTACGATGAAGTCCGCTCGAAGCTGGTGGCCGAGCTGGAGGCGCAGGCCGGGGGGGCTGAACGGTTCCGCGTCGACCGCGGCGACCTCGACCCGGGCCTGCTCCGCCTGCTTTGGGCGTCGGTCCTGCTGAACGTCGAGCGCGGCGGTCGGGCGAAGCCGGTGGCCGTCCGCCAGTTGGTCCGCCGCGCCGAGGCCCGACCGGGCGACTTGCCGGCCCTCCTGCCGCTTTTGGCCGTCGCACTGCGGTCCGTGCGCGGGCCCGAGTTCCGCTCCGGCCTCACTGCGGTCGTGGGCCTGGCCGAGCGAAACGAGGCGGCCCGGGATCTGATCGTACGGACCTTTCCGGAGTTGCAAATGGCCTGACCGTCTGGCATCATCGCCCGTGCCGAGCCCGGGGGCGTCCGGGTCGTCTCCGAGACCACCCTGCCGCGGCGCTCCGCCGCGGCCGAGCTTGCCTCCCGCGTTGCTTCCCCGAGCGCGTTGTTCTTTTGGCCCGGTGCGAGCACCTCACGCCGGGCTGAGTCGACCGAAGTCCCCGGCGTGAGGTGCTCGCACCGGGCCTCGGTGAACGCCCTCGGTCGTCGCTTCGAAGTCGGCGGCGGCCCGGACGCTCGCGGGCTCGGCACCTTCGCCGAACGGAGCAAGACGATGCACATCTCCCTGGAATACGGCGGTCGGAGCGGCATCGTCTCGGGCCCCGGCGGCGCGACGATCGCCCTGGCGCCGAACCTGCGACGCGACCGCGTCGCCTTCGACGCGGCGCTCCGGCACCCGCTCCGGTTCCGCGAGGCGGTCGGCGCCCTGCACGACGTTGTCGTCAGCGACCTCCGCTACGGGTTGAAGGACCGCTCGGCCCACGACGCCTACCTCGCCCAGGAGCGGGCCCGGGAGGCCGAGATCCGACGCGGCGCCGCGTCGCAGGCCCGCACGACCGCGCTCAAGGAATCGCTCGGGATCGACCCGGCCGAGGTTCGTGAGCTGGAGGCACGGTTCAATAAGCTGCGATCGGTCTACTGGAACGCCCGGGCCAGGTACGCGAACTACCTGAGCAAGCACGACCCCGAACTGTGGCGGCTCCTGGTGCCGTGCGACCCCGTGATCACCGTCGCGCCCGACGTCGTCTACTTCGAGTGCTTCAGCGTCGACGAGAGCGGCTACGGCTGCCTCACGGTCGACCGCGACGCCTTCTCCGACGAGCGCGACACGGCCCTCGGCACGACGAATGTCGACTACTCGTGGTCGCTCTACGAGCACTTCCAGACGCTGCGGAGCTACCGTCCCACCCGGTTCGTCGTCGACCCCGGAGGCTTCGAGGCGACGATCGGCGAATTGGGCGGGCACCGCGAGGAGCAGATCGACCTCCCGTCGAGCTGGCTCCGCGGGTTTATGCAGCTCCAATCGGCCATGAGCCTGCCGATGCGGAAGGTGCCGTTGGGCCGCGAGGGGCTGTACAGCGTCCTCGCCTTCCTCCAAAGCCACCGCGCCGCAAAGAGCCCGAGGGCCGTCCGGTTCGAACTGGACCCGGGCCGGCCGGTGGCGATCGTCCTCGAGCCCTGGGAACGTCGGATCGTCATCCATTCGTCGCCCTACGACGGCCCGAGGTCGGAGACGATCCGCGTCTGGGGCCGCGACCGGCTGCGGCTCCTGGCGAGGCTCCTGCCGCTGCTCGACGGGGCCGACGTGTATCTTCTCGGCACGGGCCTGCCGAGCTTCTGGTCGGTCCGAATGGGCGAGATGAGGCTCCTGCTCGGCCTCTCGGGCTGGACGGCCAACCATTGGACCGGCTCCTCGGCCCTCGACCAGATCGCCCCCCCCGTCGAGCCGAGCCCCGACCTGATCGGCGACATCGCTGCCACCTTCCGCGAGCGACCCGCCCTGACGTTCGACGAGATACGAGCGAGGACCGGCGCGGCCGCGGCCTTCGTGGCCGCCGGGCTCAATCGGCTCGCGCTGAAGGGCCAGGTCATCCGGGACCTGCACGCCGGGGTCTACCGTTGGCGGCAGGTCATGCCGTTCGTCCTGGCTCCCGACGATCTCGGCCCCGGCGACCCGGAGACGGCCGCGGCGAGGGAACTCGTCTCCGAGGGCAAGGCTCAAGTCGTCCGCGACGACCGGCGTCCGGACGGCCTCCGCGTCCTCGAAGGCCGCGTGCCGGAGCACCCGGTGACGGTCCTCCTCGACGCCGACGGACGGATGCTACGGGGCAAGTGTACCTGCTCGCACCACTTCACCGGCGGACTCCGTCGCGGCCCCTGCCGCCATCTCCAGGCGCTCCGCGATGCCGCCGACGCGAGGACGGGCTCCCCGTCGCTCGATGACTGGTTCGCCTCGCTCACGCGGTGAAGGACGAGCCGGACTCTGGTGCGGGCGGAGGCTTGCGGCACCACCCGCCCTTTTTCATTGACAAGGCCCCGGCCGCCCGGCACATTGGCACCCTAGTCGAGGCGGGTCGTCGTCGAGACCACCCTGCCGCGGCGCTCCGCCGCGGCCGAGCTTGCCGCCCGCGTTGCTTCCCCGAGCGCGTTGTTCTTTTGGCCCGGTGCGAGTACCTCACGCCGGGCTGAGTCGACCGAAGTCCCCGGCGTGAGGTACTCGCACCGGGCCTCGGTGAACGCCCTCGGTCGTCGCTTCGAAGTCGGCGGCGGCCCGCCTCGACTTCCCTTCTACCGACCCGACGGACGGCCGCCCTCATGAGCTTCTGGCAGCGTCTACTGCGATCCCTCCTCGGCCTGCCGAGCCCCCCTCCGCCCGCACCGGCCGAGCCCAATCCGTCTCCATCAAGTCCCGCGATGGCAGCACCGCCTCCGACCCCTGAGGCCTCGACCGATCCCTACTTCTCGGCAAGGACCGATCCCACGAAGGAGGCTTCGCCGAAGAAGGTCGACCCGCTCGACGCCGGCGATTACCTGCCGATCACCCGAGAGGAGATCAAGGAGGAAGCGAAGGGGAAAAACCTTTTCAACAGCTTCGCGTTCGGCCTCCGGAGCGTGATCCCACCGGCGGACGACCTCCGCACCAAGCTGATCGACCGCGCGTTGGTCACGCACGGCCTGCTCTCGCCCGAACAACTGCGGGAGATCCACGATGTCGGTGCGCGGATGGAGGCGATGAAGCCGACGATGGCGGCCGTCGAGCACCGGGCGGCGAGGGCCGGTGAGGCGGCCGTGGCGGCCGACCGCGAGGCCCGCGCCCGGCTTAAGGCCCAGATGAAGGCCGAGTCCGCCGAGAGGAAGCGGATCCGCGACGAGGCGATCTCCCAGCGCAAGGCGACCGACATTCTCTTCCTCGGCCGCGGGGTCAGCAGTCGCCTGGGCGACCGGACCGGCGACGCCTCCAAACTCGCGGAGGCGGGCCTCCCCGTCGTCAGCACTCCCGCCGAGCTGGCCGCCGCGCTCGGTATCTCGGTCCCGAAGCTCCGCTGGCTCGCCTTCCACAACGAGGCGGCGACCCGCGTCCATTATGTCCAGTTCACCGTCCCGAAGAAGTCGGGGGGGACGCGGACCCTCAGCGCGCCGCACCGGAGCCTGGCCGAGGCCCAGGGCTGGATCCTCCGCGAGGTCCTCGCGAAGTTGCCCGTCGAGCCCACGGCCCACGGCTTCGTGACCGGCCGGAGCATTCTCACCAATGCCTCGCCCCACTGCCGCAAGCGGCTGGTGGTCAACATGGATCTGGAGGGCTTCTTCCCGAGCATCGGCTTCCGCCGTGTCCGGTCGGTTTTCGGGCGGCTCGGCTACTCGCCGGCCGTGGCCACCATCCTCGCCTTGCTCTGCACCGAGTGCCCGCGTCGGTCGGTCGTTTACGCCGGCGAGACCTACCACGTCGCTACCGGGCCCCGCGGACTCCCGCAGGGGGCCTGCACCAGCCCGGCCCTTTCGAATCAGGTGACTCGTCGGCTGGATCGCCGCCTCGGTGGCCTCGCCTCCCGGCTCGGGCTGACTTACAGCCGTTACGCCGACGACCTGACTTTCTCAGGCGACGAGGTGCTTGAGGGCCGCGTCGGCTACTTGATGGCGCGGGTCCGGCACCTCGCCGGCGACGAAGGCTTCGCGGTCAACGAGGCCAAGAGCCGCGTCCTACGCCGGGGGACGGCCCAGACCGTTACGGGCCTGGTGGTGAATGACCGCCCGGGCGTCCGCCGTACCGAAGTCCGCCGGCTCCGGGCGATCCTGCACCGCGCCCGGAGCGAGGGACTCGCGGCCCAGAACCGCGAGGGGCATCCCGACTTCCTCGCCTGGCTCCGCGGCAAGATCGCCTTCGTCGCAATGGCCCGGCCCGACGTCGGCGCTGCCCTCAGGGCCGAACTGGAGTCTCTACTCGTCCGGTAGGGTGAGGCCTTTCCGGGACGGCCCCACGGGGCCAAGTCACCCGATCTAGTCGCTTCCAGGAAGACGGGCCGGCCGGGAGCCGTGAATCCTCCGGCATCCGGCCTGTCGTTGGGGCCAGGTGATGGTAGCCACTTCGGTCCGCCATGCCGACGCGCGGGCCGGAGTCGCCTCTTACCGACTGGAGGTTGGATCGGCTCTGATGCCGCCGCACCTCTCCACTCTGGACGACCGTCGTCTTGGCCCGTGAACGCGTACCGCCCGGCATTCAGCCGCCGACACCGAGAATCCATCAATGTTCGATGTCCAGGCCCTCGACTCGCCTCTGGAGGCATCACCTTTTGTAGACGACCGACGGGTGGATTCGCTGCTTGGACGTCCTTCGCCCCGATCGCACCGTAGAACGCTTGATGGAGACGCCCGGCAGCCTCGATCCTCATAGAAGCTCCTCTTCGCGTTTCCGCTGAAATAGGACGCCGGGATGGGTCCTGGGCGGGTGCTTCGCGACGTCGACGAATAGTGGAACTCCGAGATGTGGGACCCGTCCAACGGCTCGGCTCTGAAGTCGCACGCACCCCTCATCCTCGTCGATCGCGACGGTGACGGTGACGGGCGAGACGCCGGCCCACCTCAGGCTCTCGGCGATGACCCCGGCGACCTTGGCATGCTGCAGGCTCGCCGACGCGGCGACGACCGCCCACGCCCCCGCCGTGATGAGGAGGGGCTGCAGGATCCCCGACGCCGGACGCCCGACGGTTGCGAGGTCGGTCGCGAGCACCTTCGGGCCTTCCCGGCCCCAGGGCCGTGCAACCCGCTCGCGGTCGACGACGAAGCCCTCGGCCCGCGGCCGAGCCGCCGCCTCACGACGGCCGTCGCGGCCGTACGAGCAGGCCGGCCCGCCCCCCCTCGCCGCCGGCCTCGGCTCCTCGACGTCTCCGGCAGTCGGGCTCGGGGTTGCTTTCGGCCGGGGGCGCGAGATGATGCTCCCGGGTCCCTCCAGGCCCGGCGCGAGACGACGAGCACCGCCGCA
>NZ_JAALJI010000069.1 GCF_011064595.1 Paludisphaera soli
CAGGACGCTCGCGACATTCTCTGTTTGCTCGGCGTTCCAAGCGTGATACGACTCGGGCGAGTCGCCTAGTACTACAGTCGCGCTTCATTCTGCGGTAGTCTGGGGCTTCCATCGAGGAGGCTCCGAATGCCGATCGCCGACGTCGCGGCCGCCTGGCCGGAACGATTCGAGGAGTTGACCGGACGGCTCGCCCCGCGGTTCGGCCGCAAGGACCTGCGGCGGCGGGCCGAGGCCTACATCCAAGGCCTCCTGGGGCGCGTCGAGCGCAAGAACTCCTGGCAGCTCGCCGAGGCCGCCGGCGACGCCACGCCGCACGGCGTCCAGCGTCTCCTGGGGCGCGCGAGCTGGGACGCCGACGCCGTCCGCGACGACCTCCGCGCCTACGTCGTGGACCGCCTCGGCGAGGCCGACGGCGTCCTGATCGTCGACGAGACCGGCTTCCTCAAGAAGGGGCCGAAGTCGGTCGGCGTGCAGCGGCAATACTCGGGGACGGCCGGACGGATCGAGAACTGCCAGGTCGGCGTCTTCCTCGCCTACCGCTCGGGCCGCGGGGCCGCCTTCCTCGACCGGGCGTTGTACCTGCCGAAGTCCTGGGCCGACGACCGGCCGCGACGTCGCGAGGCCGGCGTCCCCGAGGACGTCGCCTTCGCGACCAAGCCGGAGCAGGCCCGGTCCATGCTGCGCCGCGCCCTGAAGGCCGGCGTGCCGGCCGCGTGGGTCACGGCCGACGAGGTCTATGGCTCCGATTACAAGTTCCGCAGCCTGATCGAGCAGGCCGGACTCGGCTACGTCGTGGCCGTATCCTCGGCGCAGCGGCTGTTCCTCGGCGGCTTCTACGGCCGGGCGGACGCCCTGGCCGCCGATCTGCCGGCGGACGCCTGGTGCCGCGTCAGCTGCGGGGCCGGCTCGAAGGGGCAGAGGCTCTACGACTGGGCCTTCGTCGCCTTCGCCTTCCAGTCGGACGAGGAGACGACCAAGGGCCTGCTCGTACGGCGTTCGATCGCCGAGCCCCACGAACGGGCGTACTACCTCTGCCGATCGCCACGGGGGACGAAGGTCGAGACGCTGGCCCGCGTAGCGGGATGTCGATGGGCGATCGAGTCGGCGTTCGAGCAGGCCAAGCAGGAGGTCAGCCTGGACGGCTACGAGGTCCGCAGCTGGGCCGGCTGGCACCGACACGTGACGCTGTCGCTGCTGGCGCACGCCTTCCTGGAGGCCCTGCGGGCCGAGGCGGCCCCGCCTCCCCCAAAAACAAGAGACGCCGCTTCCGGGAGTCGATCCCCTGACGGTGCCCGAGGTGCGCCGCCTGCTCACGCGGCTGGTCTGGCCGATCGCGCGTGAGGCCGACCACTGGCTCGGATGGTCCGAGTGGCGGCGCAGGCATCAGGCCGAGGCCATGCGTTGCCACTACCGCAGCCGCGGCCATTCGCCGTAAGGAAAAGCGCAACTGTAGTATTTGGGCGTCGAAGGGTTGACGGCCAACCAGATCTTCGGCTCTCCCGACGACATGAAGCTGAAGTCGTGCGCCACGCTGTTCGAGGCCGTGTCGCCGCCTGTTTCGGTTTTCGCCCGCCTGCTGGAGAGGTATTTCCAGGGCAAGCGGGACGAGAAGACACTGAAGCTCATGGGCAAGGCGACAGGTCCGGCGGGATGACTGAGCAACAGCCTTACGCACCGGCGTCTGATACCATCGGGCTAAGGAAGTCCGCGCCCGGCCGTTGACCCGCATATCGCTCCTCTCTGCGATCTTCCCCCGGGGGTCACCATGTCCCGAATCGCAACCGGCCTTCTGCTCACCGTGCTCGCCCTCTCCGCGCCTCAGGAGGCCTCCGCTTTGATCACCGGCGGCACGGGCAACGCCCCGCTACGCGACCCGGGTTGGCCTGCGGGCGCGGCGGCGATCTTCAACCACGCGGGCCGCATCGCCTGGTGGGAAGGCCCGCCCTTCGGCGGCGGCCAATGGCATGCCGAGTGTCGCGGCGACGCCAAAGTCCTCTCCGCCGTGCTGGCCGACTTCGCCAAGTTGGAAGTGAAGGTCAAGAAGGTCGTCCTCCACGACGGCGTCGGCCATTCGTTCTGGATCGCCCCGAACCGGGAGCCCGAGAAGCTGGCGGCCGCGAAAATGGACTGGGCGTTCACGGTGTGGGTGCAGGCCAGCTGGGAGCAGCTCCGCAACCTGCCGCCCGACCTCAATCCCACCGGCCCCGGCGAAACTTCGCCGCCTTCCCAGATCGACGTCTACGCCGCCGGCATCGACTGGGCGGCCGTGACCGTCCCGGCGGGTATCGAGGTCGATGACCAGCGGCTGGTGACCCACGGTTTCACGGCGGCCGATGGGGCGGTTCTGGAGGGCAAGGTCACCGACCTGACCACGGGGCAGCCCCTAGCCGCCACCATGCGGCTCCAGCGAGTGGAGCCGCAGGAGAAGGGCGGCTATCTCTACCCGGTGGCGGCGGAAGCGAAAGCGGACGGCCAAGGGCGCTGGGTGCTGAAGAAAGCCCCGGTCGGCTGGGTCCGAGTGGTCGTCGAGGCGGAGGGGTTCGTGCCGCGTGTGGCAGGATACGCACGCCTCGACGATCAGCCGCGCTGGCAGTCCTACGACATCGGCCTGATCCGCTCCGCGCCGGTCTCGGGTCGGGTGATCGACGAGGACGACAAGCCGATGGCGGACGTCGACGTCAGCTTCGGGAACGTCCAGGCCGCGTCGGGCGGGAAATACGAGTCGCCCTCGGAGTATAAGTTCAAGACGGACGCCGAGGGGCGTTTCCGGGCTGAACAAATCCCTGCCGGCACGGCGTCGATCTGGGTCCACAAGCCAGGCCATTACGGCCCCGGCCTGGGCCATACCGTCAGCAGCCCGGTGACGGACGTCGAGGTTCGGATGAACCGAGCCGGCAGCGTCCGGGTCACGGTGGACTTCGCCGGGAAGGAGCGATCAGGCGACTACGTGGTCAAAATCTCCCCTGAGGGCGGCGACGTGGTCGGCTCCTTCGGCGGTTCGGGCAACATCGACGCCGAGAACCGGATGAACTTCACGGTCCTGCCGCCGGGCCGCTACGTCTTGACCGGGCGGCCGAATCCCGGCTCGGACAGCGAGGAGGTCGGGCCGGTCATGATCGACGTGAAGGGCGGCCAACAGGCGGAGGTCACGCTGAAGGCGAAGTGAGGGCGTCTCACCATCAGAGCGACACCGCGAACCCCAAATGATGCGCCGCGTGCCGGGCGTGGAACAGAAGCCACTCGTCCCGCGACATCGGCCCCAGCACGGGATGGGCGGCGAACGGCCCGTCGTGGGCGGCCAGACGATCCACTGCCGCCCGTAGAGCTTCCACCGCCATGCCCAGATCAAGCCCCGCGTCGGGCTCCTGGCTAGGATGTGCGAGCCCCTGCCCTTCCGGAAACGCCCGGCTTCGGAAGAAAAACCGACGATAAACGGCCTGCTCGCGAGTGGGCGGCTCCGTGGCCGCAGGCAGGTCGAGCGAGAGGTTGATCGACCTGGTGAGATGGTCGCAGATCTGGGCGAGCGTCCAACTGCCGACGGTGACGTGCCCGGCCGTCAGGCGATCCACTTCCGGCAAGATGGCCTCGATGCCGTCGAGCTCGAGCGTGCGGCGTTCGGACATCTCAGACCGTCACGCCGGCGTTCGCCACCGCCGTCTCGACCCGCTTCAGCTCGGCCTCGATGCGGTCCAACTTCGCGATCGCCGCCCGGACGGCTTCCGGGTCCTTGCGGCCAGCCGCAATAAGCCCGCCGCGGGCGGCGTCGATCTTCGCTCGGGCTTCGGTGAGGTTCAGGGAGGCGATGTCGAGCGTCTCGTCGATCATGGTTCGTCCCCGTAAAAGGCTGGTGGCAGCCTGATTTTACAGGGGAGCGTCGGAACCGGTTAGCTGGGCAAGTGTTTAGCGATGCGGCAGGGCATCGCCAAACTCCGCCGGCCGCTCAAGGCTTCTCGCCCGACTGCCGCATGAAGATCTTCTTGTAGGCCGCGACGTCCTGCGCCGCGACCATCTTCTCAGGGTTGACGCTCCACTGGTTCGAGCCATCAAGCGTCCGAGCGAACCCCAGCACGGCGGACGGCTGGCCCAGCATGACCCCTGAACCCAAATCGGTCATCAGCCGGTTCACCTCGGCGGGCTCCATCATCAGGAGCTTGGTCAGCACCACGGTGTTGTAGGCCGCAGGCACCTTCTCGTGGTCGAAGGTGGCACCTGACAGGTGCAGCTCGTTCGTGTCGAAATTCGCGCGGGTGATCCGTGTCCCACCCTCGGTGAAGAAGGCGGCGTTCGTCATGACCGGGTCGAACTGATTCTCGGGATTCTCGAGATAGTCCTTGATCTGGGCGGTGGTCAGGCCGAACGCGCTCTTGAGCAGGAAGTCGTAGAGGCTGGTCTTGATGGCGTCCAGGGTCTCCCTGATCGCCGGGATGTTCAGGGCGTTGAGGACGGCGTCGATCCACCCCTGTACGACCGCTCTGAGGGCACCCACGAAGTCGGGGGCTCCCAGCATGGAGAGCAGATGCCGGTTCGTGTAGTCGTCGATCAGGGCTTTCACCTCGTCCGTGTCCGTCTTCTCGGCGGGGTTGAAGAAAAGCGCGATGGCGATCTCGTGGCTCAGGGCGGGCCAGGCCTTAAGTCCGTCGTCGATGTCCTTGACCCAGCGCTCCTTGTATTCCGTCTGGAGTCCGCGGCTGGCCTTGATGGCGATCCTCTGGATCGCGTTGGCGTCGGCGAGGTCCTGGTTGTACATGTCGATGTCGGCCTGCAGGTCCTTGCGTAGCTTGCTGAAGATCGCGGGCGGCGAGAACTTGACGTTCTCTCCCTTGAGCAACGTCGTCTCCAAAGGCGTGCCGGGCTTGGCATCGACCATGTTCCGGTAGATGAAATCGTCGACCCCGCCGTCGATCCGGGCATCGTAGGTCGGAGCCGGAGTCTTCTTGCCGATGTAGCCCTCGACGACCAGGTGCTTGATCGCGTTCTCCTGCTTCGGCTGGAAGTGGAACGCGTCGCCGGTGTAGTGGTTGATCAGCGTGTGGCCGTAGATGTCGCCGGCCGCGTGGGTCAGGTAGCCAGCCACGAAGGAGCGGCAGGCGTCGGACGAGTCGGCCGTCCCGTTCGCACCATAGGCCTTGGCCCAGAGATGCTGGAGCCAAGGGTCGCTTCCTGGCCCGTCGGGGTTCAGATCGGCTGACGTCTCCCCCGGCCCTTGCGATCCTGCCGGGTGGATGATCTGCTGGCCGGTGGCGATGTCCGGGTAGGCGTCAGGCCCGAGCACACCCGCGCGGAAGTGGGCCGGGTTGTTCTTCAGGGCCGCCAGCACCGCCGGGTTCACCCGGTAAGTCCCGATGACCACGTTGTTGCCGCTGGCGTCCTTCTTCATCGTCCCGCTCGCGTAGTCGACGGCGAAGATCGTGAACTTGCCGTCGTCCACCGCGTCCTTCATGGCCACTTCGGCCAGATGGACGTGAGTCTTGGGCTTCCAGGCCCAGACGACCGGTGTGGCGATCGCCACGAGGAGGGTAACGGCCGAGATGCGAACGCAGAGGGGAGAGACCCGCATGACATGCCTCCGAGGTGACGGCTGGTCGAGCGAACCAGTTTCGCCACCCCAAACGCGGGCGTCCAGACAGCACTTTATTTAACAAGCCTTAACAAGGCTGTCAGCTAAAATTCAGGCTGAACAGGCAAATTGGGCGAGAAGCAGCACTCACCACTGACAAAAACCTGACCTTGATCTCCCGCACCTTATGCCGGGATCATAACGCCATTCACCCATTGTGGAGGTCTGGTCATGGTCCAGTGGCTGCTTCGAGTCTCGCCGTTCGCCTTTCTCCTTGCCCTCGCCTCCCAGGCCGAAGCGGCCAGCGTCACCTATCAGCTCGTCAATTACGCGGCCGACCAGGGCGGGGCGACGGTCTCCGGCTACTTCACCATGCGGCCCGAGCCCAATGACGCGGACTTTTCCGTGGACGACGTTCTCGACTGGAGCGTCACCATCTCGCAAGGAGGCGTCTCATACACGACGGGCATGAGCGACCCCGGAGGGCTGCTCACCCCGGTCGGGGACATCAGGCGCACGGGGGACGAACTGACCATCGCGGCCGGCCAGGGCTGGATGTGGATCCAGAGCGACGGCATCTCGCTGAGCTACTCGCGGCTCGGGGCCGACGAGTATTCGGGCCTGGCCGGTCAGATACAGTGGGACGCGAAGCCGCCGTCGATGGGCGGGACGGAGCCGTGGGTCATCGCGCGGTCGCTGGGGGCGACTCCGGTGCCGGAGCCGTCGTCGCTGGTGCTCTGTGCGTCGGGGATGGCGATCGTCGGCGTGCTGGCTTTGCGACGGCGGTCGTCTTGAGCTTCACTCTTCCGGCTTCAACTCCATCAGCCCCGTGAGCCGCAGCAGCTCGACGATGGCCTCGCCATCGCGGCTGGCAACCCTGCCCTTCCCGCGGCAGCGGCCGCAGACTGCCGTTCGGCTTTGCCCGGCACCGGCGCGGACACGGCCATGGCCCTCGCACGCCGGGCAGATCGCGTAGATCGAAACGGGCTCCATCGCAGGCTCGCTTTTACCGGTTCCGGGCGGAATAGTGAATGCATCCATTCTATCCACGAACGCCCAAACGTGGCAACGGCACCTCCACCTTCCGGACGAACACGCCCTCATGTAGTCTCTCGGAAGCCACCCCCCTACTCTCCGCGAGAACCGACCATGGGCCTGCTCGACCGATTCCGCGGCAAACCGACGCTCGATTCCTTCGCCCGGGAGCTGATGTCGTCCGCCCGAAAGGCGGGCTGCCCGGACGAATTGCGCTACGATCCGCAGGCGAAGCTGATCCTCCGCGAGCGGAACGGCGAGCCGTGCGGCCAGATCGCCCCGGCGAACATGTTCCGCGCGTACCTGGACGTGGACAAAGCCGAGCGAAAGCGGCTCATGGCTTCCTACGTCCGGGCCTGCGCCCACACCGACCGCGAGCTGCCCGAGGATTACGAAGTGGCCAAGGTCGATTTGCGGCCGAGGCTCTGGAATCGGGCCAGCGTCGAGATGCTCCGCGCCCAGGGCACGGCACCCGACCTCGTCGCGGTGCCGCTCGGCCACCACATCCTGGCCTCCGTCGTCTACGACTGGCCGGAGACGGTGCAGTCGATCCCGTCCGGCCAGCTGGAGAAATGGGGCGTGACGCCCTACCAGGCGCTGGAAGACGCCACGGCGAACCTCTCAACGGCCACCGAGGGCTTCGCCGTGATGGGCGAGAGCCTTTACACGTTCATCGCGGGCGACAGCTACGACGCCAGCCGCATCCTGCTCTCCGACTGGCTGGAGCGGATGGAGACGAAAGGCCGGAAGGTGGCCATGGTCCCCAACCGCGACGCAGCAATGGTCACCGGCGAGGACGACGAGCTGGGGCTGACGATGATGGCGGCGCTCGCCGAGGAGGCGTTGGGAGCCGCTTACGCCCTGTCCGCCGTGCCGATGGTCTGGGAGGACGGCGAGTGGCGGGACTGGACGCCGGCCGAAGAACATCCCATGCGGGCCAAGTTCGCCGAGATGCGGGCCCAAATGCTCGGGGCCCTCTATGAGCGGCAGAAGGCGATGCTGGAGGAGAAGCACCAGAAGGAAGGGGTGGACGTCTTCGTCGCTTCCTTCAGCGGCGGCCAGCGGCCCGACGGGTCGTCGGTCAGCTACAGCGTCTGGGGCGAAGGCCCGAGGATGATCCGGCGGGGGAATTATCTGACCGACCCGATGTTCGGCGGGCTGGCGGATCCGAATCCTTACCATAAGGGTAGGGATGGGAGGGGGAAGTGAGGGGGGGGATTACGCCTATCACGAACTGTGACTCCCAGGTTTACGGCCCCCGGAGGCTCTGTAAAAGAAGCCGCGATAGCCTAACCTGTAATGGTCGTTAATCGTGAAGCCGTGAAGTCCGGGTTTGAGCATGGGAAGATAGCGATTTTTGCTATATTCGCTCTGTTTCCTCGTAAGCGGCAGTTCCAATCGATCCTTTGACAAGTCGATTTCCATGTATTCGACGTCATAACTCGCCGACCGCCTGACGTGGCAAAGGACTGTCAGCCCAACCAAGTCATCTTTCCTGAGTTGGCCCCGCGCTTCGGCGAGCAGCTTTCGCTTCGACTTCTCCGTCACCACGATCCAGTTGAATTTGGCACGCCAGAGATTCCGCCAAGAACCTGAGCTTCTGTATCGCTCCACGACCTGGTCGAGCTCAAGGGCTTCCGGGTACCCGTTCATAGTCC
>NZ_JAALJI010000007.1 GCF_011064595.1 Paludisphaera soli
GTCGAGGCACTGGCGGGAGAGGGCCGACAGCTCGATCTCGGCGACGTTCAGCCACGAGCCGTGCTTCGGCGTGTGGTGGACCTCCAGCTTCCGGACGATCCGTCGGGCCCGCGCGGGCGGGAACGCCTCGTAGAGGCTGGCGACCTTGTGGGTGTTGAGGTTGTCCATCACCAGCACGACTTTCTCGGCCTCCTCGTGGACGTCCTCCACCAGCCAGCAGACCACCTCGGCGAAGTCCTTCGCCGTCCGACGTCCCATGACCTTGACCGCCCGCCAGCCCAGCAGGGGCTCGGCGACCATGAACAGGCTGGTCGTCCCGTTGCGGACGTACTCGTGGTCGACCCGCTCGGGCCATCCCGAGGCCGCGGGGATCGGCGTGGCGGTCTCGCCGACGAGCTGCTTGCTCGCCTCGTCGAGGCAGACCAGCGGGCGTCTCTCGTCGCAGGGGCGGTTATAGACGTCCAGGACGTCCTCCATCGCCGCCACGAACTCGGCGTTCGCCTCCGGCGGGATGCAGACCTCGCGTCGTCGACGCTCACGAAGGAGGCACCGGAGGACGTCGGAGGACGTCGAGGAGACCACGTTCCTGGTCCCTGTAGCTCGAACCCGCGACCAGGCCGTCAGCTTCCAGATCTGCGACGAGTCTCCCCCTGCGGCCCCGGGACCGGCGCGAGCTCGCGAGGGCAGTGGAGCCGGAGGGCGTCGCCCGGTCCGAGAGCCCGAACCGCCGACCGTCCAGGCTTCCCCACCAATACGACCCGGGGCCAGGAGGAGCTGGGGCGATCGTGCGGATGGATCGGGCGAGGTCGCGGAGGTCGTGGGAGTCCGGCAGGTCGAGTGGGCCGAGAGCTGCTCCGGGCCGGCGATCGCGGCCGGGGCGGTCGACCCAAGCTTCCATCCCATGCGTCGGCACCCCGGCCGCACCAGGATGTGGCGAGCCTCGACTGTCTCGGGACGCTCGTCGCGGCCGGGAACCCTTGCACGCCGCACGCGTCGACCACGTTCCTCGGGCCATGGCCACAGGCGGGCGGGTGCCGGACGCGACGAACCCGACGCTTCGATAGGCGGGCTCTCACCTGAGCCGGTCGGGTGATCGACCGCCCCGTCGGGCCCGATCCGCCCCCGCGACGAGACCGCTCCCGGCCTCGCTTCGTCGTCCGCGGCGAGATCACGGCCGTAGGAGGAGCCGCAGACGCTCGACGAATCCGCCTCTCCTCCGACGACAAACCATCCGCTCGGAGGGCGGCCCCGCCATGGATCCGGCCACGGGTCTCGGCGCGCCCTGAGCTGCCCAGGGGCCGGCCGCTCATCCGAGCCCGTCGCCGTGCGATCGGACGGACCTCGAAGGACGATTCGTAGTCCACGGGAGTTCTTCCAATCGTCGCGCTCCGCCATGCGGTTCCACCTCGGCACCCGAAACGCCGCCGGCCGTCTGAGGCCGACTCGCCATGGGGCGATGAATCTTGTGATTCAGGCGCGACCACTTCTTGGCCGCAGCGACGCACGATCGTCCGCCCCCGAAGCTGCGGGAAGGGAGGCTTACTCCTCGCCGAGGCGTGGGTCTACGCCGTCGCGTGCGTCGAGGAGCCGCGACGGCTACCGACATCCGCCCGAGCCGCGCGGTCCTCGAACGGCAAGAACGAACTCGTCGACCTTCCCCGTCGCGGAACGCCTGCACAAGACCACCGTCGACCTCTGCAGGGGCGACATCTCCGGCTCGACGAAAACGACGATTCACTTGCGGGCCATCCTCGCGACTCGAGGTCCCGGCCCAAACCTCGTCGACCTGCCGTGACCGACCAGCGGCGGACCGCTCGGGGTTGGGCCGTTCCACGGTCTTCGATGGAGGATCCTCCTCCGCCTTCGGCGGGATTTGAAACGCGATCGAGTCGTGCTCGAGGCCTCGGGTTGCGCGGCCCCGAGGCTTCCGTTCCCCTTGGACGCCTGGCGAGAGCGTCCATGACCCGCCGCCGCCCTCAGGCCACAAGAGGCGGGCGGCGGGACCGCGGTCGATCGTGCTCCGAATGGCCACGCGGGGAAGGGCCGCGGCGACGTCCTCCGCGCATGCGCACCCAATGGAAGGACGAACACCCTCCGGTCGCCAGGCCGTCGATCGCGTAGGAATTCCCGGCCGGCGGCCGACCGGGTCGCGAGCGGAGCGGACGCTCCACCGGTTGAGGCCTGCCGGCCCATCGGCAAGGCCTGCGGCCGGTCCAGCCGGCCGGGCGTCGGCCGACCCGCGGTGAGCTTCGGATGGCCGAGAGGTCGGGAAAAGCTCAGATAGGCGTGAAGGAGCCCACCGGGCCGGATCCTACGAGGTGGAACCGGCCCAGAATCACGGGGGTGGATCACAGCGCCCTGAGTCTCCGCCTATTCGTGAATTCGATTCACATCTCTCGTTATAGAAGTGACTTACGGCTCATTCACGATGCCGACCCAATTTGGTGAATCCGGGTGCATTCCGTGAATTGATTCGATGGGTCGGCGACGTCCGCCACGCTCGAACTCTGGGCCGGCCCCGCTCCACGCCGCGGATCGGACGAGGCCCTCGCGCCGGCTCATTCACGGATTCCCGCCTCGTTCACGGAATGCGATCGGGCCCGTGAAACAGTCGCAAGTCGTTTTCGTGTATGGATCTCCGGGTCGAATTCACCAAATGCCGCTCGATGGGCGTGCCGTGAACTCGGCCCCCCGCAAGCCTGGCCAGGGCCCGTGCGGGGCGCGCCCGCACCGCCGTAGGTCCGGCTCGTCGCACCCTTCGCCCTCGCATCGTTCCGCACGCGAACGAACGACTCTTGAGAAAACCCCCTCCGTGCATTTCGTCTCGGGCTGGTATCACCGTCGCCGGCGGAGGACGTCCTCCGACTCGTCACCCCGACCGCGAGATTCACGACATGCCGAAGCCCCACCGGCCGACTCCCGGCCCGCATCCCGACGAATGGCCTCGCCTCGACCCGCCCGAACCCCGCTGCGGCCTGCGTAGGCCGGCCTCGGCTTCGACCCGGACGTCTCACGTCCCGGGACGCCCGGCCCCCCGCTCGGAGGGCCGCACCGATGGCTGACGCCCCGTCCGCCGGCCTCGAGCCCCCCCCTTGGCTCCGGCCGACGCGTCGCGGCCGGCTGATCGTCTGGCCGGCCCCTCCCGCCGACGGCGACGGGGCGTCCAGGGAAGCCTGGGCGGCGGCCCGTCGAGAGCGGGCCCTCCGCCGGGCGCCGCACGTGCTTGAGGAGGCGCTCCGGCTGGTCGGGGCGGGATTCACCCTGGCGGCGGCCTGGGCCGCTCACTACGACGGCCGGACGCCTTGCCGCCGGTCCTGGCACCTCGAGGCGGCGATGCGTACGGAGGGCGACGTCCGGACGGCCTTCGGAGGGCGGGCCCTGCTCAACCCGATGATCGTGACCGGCCCGGGCATGGCCCCCGGCGGCGGCTGGCTCGTCCACCTCGAGGCCGACGCCCTCAAGGACGATCCCTAGGAGCCCTCCCGCGTCGAGGCGATCGACGGATTGGACCGGCTCACCGCCGGGATGGGGCCGACCCCGACCTGGGAGTCGCGGCGGGGCCTCCACCTGCTGGCCACGGTCCCCGACGAGTTCGGGAGGGCCTTCCATCGCCGCCTCGCCCGGCACGCGCTCGAGGGCTACCCCGGCCTCGACCTGAGCTTCGGGGGCTACAAGGACGGCGGGGCGAGGAAGGCCTCGTCGGCCATGGTGCCTCCCAGCGAGACCGACGGCGTGTCGCGGGTCTGGCTCGACCGGTCCCTCGTCGCCGCCCCGATGCCCGACCACGCCCTCGGCGTCCTGGGACGGATCGCCCTGGAGCTCGCCGAGGAGGCCGCCGCGCTCCGCCGGGGTCGTGCCGCCACCCCCGCCGATCCCGACGAGCTCGACGACGAGGAGGCGGAGGCCTGGTTCGACTGCCGGGTCGAAAAGCTCCGGGAGGACTTCGAACGGATCGGCCCGGCCATCTCGGGGAGCGGGGGGCATGGCCGGACCTTCGCCGCGCGGTGCCAGATCCTCGAGGCCGGCTTCGAGGACGAGGAGGCGAAGGAGCTGCTCCGGGAGTACAGCGAGGACTACGCCGAGCCCCGTGGTCGGAGGCGGAGCTCGACCACAAGGTCGAGGACGCCGAGGAGGCCGTCGGCTCGAAGCGTACGAAGCGGGAGCGTCTCCGGCGGATGTTCGTCGCCGGCCGGCGACGAGATCGGGCCCGCTCGCCGCAGGGCCTCTGGATCCCGTCGCGGCCGCCCGGCCCCGCTGGGGATGAAGCGTGAAGCCGGGCGACGGCGTCGTCGCCGAAGACATCGAGAGCGAGAAGGCCCCGACGGTTGTGGCGACCGTCGGGGCCGATGAGGAGCACGGCTTGAGACAGCCTAACACGAACGACCCCGACGGCCCGCCCCCATCCCGCGATGATTCACCCTCCGGCGCCGAGGCTCCTCCTCCGGACGCCGCGCCCCCGCCCGACGACGACTGGCGAGCCGCCGCGCGGGCCCTCGCGAGGCGGAGGCCGAGGGAAGCAGGCCGGCGGCCCGGCGTCGGGGCGGCCCCGGCGCATCTCCCGACGGCGTGCGGAGGAGGTCCATGGCCGAGCTCTCGGACGCCGAGCTCGGCCTTCGATGGGGCGACGCCGAGGACGAGGGCTCAGAAGCCGAGCCGGTGATCGACCGGCTCGCGACGCCCGGCCAGTTGACGATCCTCGCGGCCGACGGCGGGGCCGGCAAGTCGCAGCTCGCACTCCGGATCGCGGCCGACGCATCGGCGGGCCGGAGCGTGAGCGACGAGATTCAGGTCGAGCGGCCCCTGCGGATCTTGATCGTCAGCGGCGAGGACCAGGTCAAGACCTCCCTCCGCCCCCGGCTCCGGGCCTACGGCGCGGACATGGCGATGATCGGCTTCGCCGACGCCTCGGTGACGACCCTCGACGAGGCCGGCGACGCCGTCGCGGTCCCGGTCACGATCGCCGACCGCGACTACTGGGACTCCCTGCTGACGCGGACCAGGCCCGACGTCCTGGTGGTCGACCCGCTGCCGAACTACCTCCCCAACGGGGCGTCGTCGAACGACGCCGACCACGTGACCGCCGCGGTCGCGCCCTTCCTGGCCACGGCGCGGAGGCACGGGACGGCCGTGATCGGCGTCGCCCACCTGGCGAAGGCCAAGGATCGTCGCGGCCTCGCGGGCCTGCTCCGCGGCTCGACGGCCTGGTCCGCCTTGGCCCGGCGCGTCTTCCTGCTCGCGCTGACCCCCGGGGCCGAGGGCTCCGGGGTCGTGGTCCACGTCAAGTGCAACGAGGGCCCGAAGATCGCCCCCTTCGGCTACCGCTTCGCGCCGCTGGACCCGGCGACCGCCGTCCGGCCCGGGACGCATTACACGCCGGCGGAGCTCCGGGCGGTCGCGCGGCTCTCGATCATCCAGCTCGACGGCCCGGTCGATCGGGACGACGCCGAGGCCGCCTTCGACGGCGTGCGGCCGAAGGGCCGCCCCGCCTCCGTGGGCCCCGGGCACGCCCGCTGGCTGGCGAAGTTCCTGGCGGCGTCGCCCGGCCGCGAGGCCACGCAGACGGCCATCGTGGAGGCCGCCGGCGAGGCCGGGCACCTCGGCGAACCGATCGGCGTGAGGCTGGACGGGCGGACGGACTACAGGTCCATCAACCCCCTGTATCGAGCGAGGGACGGCGTCCCGATGCTCGGGGGACAGTGGGCCGGGGCCGAGGTCCGGTGCAGGGGCAGGGCCCCGGCGTACTGGACCTTGGTCCTCCCCGCCGTCCCGCCGGAGTCGACCCCGCACGAGCCGACCGCCGGGGCCCCGGGGCCGCAGGGTCGCGAGGAGGCGGCCGAAGAGCCTTCGACCTCGCCGTCCGCGACCGGGGGCTGACCGCCTTCGGTGCGACGCCGCGAATCCGTCTTCGACGTCCCACGCGGCCATCCCTCGCAGGCCGCCGAGATGTGGCCGGCCGGGGCCTCCGGGAGGCCCGGCCGACCCACTTGACCCTGGGCCCACGCTCGACGCTCTTGCGGGCCCGCCTTTCCCCCTTCTACGAATCGGAGTCATTCGCATGCAGCCCGAATGACCATCTCCCGCCCGCCTCGCGGCCCTCGACGTCGCGGCCGACCTTCGGGCGAGCCGGCACCTCGCGGACGTCGTCGTCGAGCCGGCTTCTCGGCCCCTCGCCGAGGCCGGCCTCGACTGCAGGCTGCGGGCCGACCTGCCGGAAGTCGGCCGCCGCATCGTCGTGCCGGTGTGGGAGGGGTGCGACGTCGGGCTGACCCGGGCCCTCGTTCACTTCGACATCGACCCGCTCGACCGTCGACTCGCCGGACTCGCCGCGATGGGCGTGGGCCGCAACTGAGCCCTCCCCGGCGTCTCTCTTTCGGGGGCGTCGCGGCCTCCGAGACCGCGAGGCCGCGGCTCACAACCGGTCGCATCGCCGTCCGCGATCCGTGGCGGGCGCGACCTCAGCGGGCCGCGACTTGAATCTCGTGATTCAGCCCGATCGGACCGCCTGTCGGAAGGCAACGACGCGAAGTCGGGTCATCGCGTCCTTCCTCGAGCGGACGTCCCGGCCACGCTCGACGGGCCGGCGGACGCTCCGGGTCCGGGAGGAAGACGACGGCGCCTCATCCACCGGCGCGGTCGCTCGAACGGGAACGTCCCCTGGATCACACGCCCGGCCCGGCGTTCGGCACGCCGGAGGCCGACGTCCCGAGGTCTCGGGCCGAGGGCGGCCGGGGTCGCGAGACGTGGAAGGCGATCAGGCCCGGGCGCGTCGCCGGGGCTGGCCGATCACGGCGATTGGGAGGAGCATGCCGCCCTCCGCTCCGGCTCCCGGATGAACGAATCGGCGATGCGCAGCGATCGGCTCGTGGAACGGGGCGGACTCAATCCTCGTCCCCAAGCCCCGGGGGCGGCGCGATCGTGACCTCCCCGGTCGCGGCCCACTCGACCCCGCGCCGGAACGTGGCCACGAACCCGGGGGCGCGGACCGAGCGCAGGTCATGTCCCAGGGCCGTGGTGAAGACCCTGCCCTTGCGGTACGGGAGCGTCCACATCACCGGCTCGTCCTCGCCCGACCCGCGGACTCCTTGCGGGCCCGGCCCGCGGTTCTCCGGGTCGTCGTACGCCGTGGCGAGCACCGTGATCCCCGGCTGCATCGCCAGGCCCTGATTCAGCTCGTCGTGCGTGACGAACGAGGCGGGGAGCCCCTCCAGGATCGGGTGATCCGGCGCCTCCAGGTCGACCCGGAAGCCGTGGTAGGGCGAGTGCTTCGCCCCCCCACGCCACGCCCCCCCGATCATGACCTCGTACTCGGGCCAGTCGGCGTGGGCGCTGAGCGCCGCGTGGAAGGCGACGACGCCCTTGCCCCGATCGAGCACCGAGAGCAGGGCGCGTCGCGTCTCCTCGGGCCAAGGAGGGCCGAAGACGCCCGCGTGGTTGGTGAAGTTCAGGACGACCGCGTCGTAGCCGTCGAAGGTCCTCTCGGTGCAGCCGACGGGCTCCTCGTTCGCCCGGACCTCGAACCGGCCGGTCGCCTCGAGCGTGGCGCGGAGCTCCTCGGTGACGGCGCGCCAGTCGTGCATGTCGTAGCCGGCGAGGATCAACACCTGGATCTTCTTCGGGTCCCGGCCGGGCGTCGCGGGGCGCGGGGCCTGGGCGGAAGCGGCCGCGAGGAGCACGATCAGCGACAGCGACGCGAGGACCTTCATGGACGCCCCCGGGAGGATCGACCGCGACTCAGGACGACGGGACGACGGGCGGCTCCAGGAATCTCGTGCAGCGGTGCTCGTGGTCTCGCGCCGGCCTTGGAGGGCCCCGGCAGCATCATCTCGCGCCCCCGGCCGAAAGCAATCCCGAGCCCGACCGCCGGAGACGGTGAGGAGCCGAGGCTGGTGGGGAGGGGGGGCGAGCCGGCCTGCGCGTACAGCCGCGACGGCCGTCTTGAGGCGGCGGCTCGGCCGCGGGCCGAGGGGTTCGTCGTCGACCACGAGCGGGTTGCACGGCCCTGGGGCGGGGTCACCGTCGCGATCGACGAGGATGAGGGGTCCGTCAGACTTCGGAGCCGAGCCCTTGGACGGGGTCCACGTCTCGGAGTTCCACCGTTCGTCGACGTCGCGAAGCACCCGCCCAGGACCCATCCCGGCGTCCTGTTTCAGCGGCGACTCGAAGAGGAGCTGCCGCGAGGATCGAGGCCGCCGGGCGTCTCCGTCAGGCGTTCTACGGCGCGATCGAGGCGGAGGACGTCCTCGTGGTGAATCCACCCGTCGGTCGTACTAACAAGGCGTGCGAGAAGAGGGTTAAGCGGGCCTGGTTCGCTTGCGCATCAGATGGTTCCTCGATATTTTCACCATCGCTTCGCTCGACTCGACCAAGCGTTCGTAGTCGCGGGCCAGCCGGCGGCTGTTCATCAGCCAGGCGAAGGTCCGCTAGACGACCCAACGCCTGGGCAGAACGACGGAGCTCTTCTGATCCTCCGGCTTCCGGATAAGCTCCAGGATCCGGCCGGCGAACAGCTGGGCCCAGCCGACGGCCGCCTCGTAGGCGGCGTCGGCCCAGATCAGCCGCAGCCTGGGGCACCGGCCCTCCAGGCGGACCAGCACCAGCTTCAGGCCGTCGCGGTGCTGGACGCCCGCTGAGCGGACCACGACCGCCAGGAGGAAGCCCAGCTTGTCGACGACGATGTGCCGCTTGCGTCCGGGCGTCCGCCTGCTCGCGTCGCAGCCCCACGCGCCCTCCTCGGCCGTGCGGATCGTCTGGACGTCAACAATGGCCGCCTACGGGCTCTTCCTGCGGCCGTCGGCGTGCCGCAGGCGGGTCCGCAGCACCTCCAGCACCCTGGCCCAGGTGCCGTCGAGACGCCGGCGGCGGTAGTAGTGGACCGTGCCCCAGGGGGGCAGGTTGTTGGGGAACATCCGCCAGGGGACGCCCCCGCGGACGACCTACAGCACGCCGTCCAGGACCTCGCGCAGGTCGACCGACTGCGGGCGGCCGCCCGGCTTGGCTTTGGCCAGCAGCGGCCGCACAAGCTCCGACTGCTCGTCGGTCAGGTCGGTGGAGCAGCTCTTGCACCTCATGACCAACCTAGCCTGCGAAATCCGGGCCGTGCAACCTACATCTCACACGGATTCTTAGACAGGGAGGGGCGAGAGCGGCACCGGGCGACCGAATACGCCTCGGCTCCAAAATCCTTGTGAAAAGATCTTGCGTGCGTGTCTGGCGTGATCCAGGCGCCCGGAATCCGCATGCCTCGATTGCCGACGGCCGTCGCTTCCAAGCCTCACGGATCGAATCGGATCGAGAGGCGTCGGAGCCGACCGTCGCGCCTCCGGCCCACGCGCGGGGCGGGATTCGGAGGCTCCCGCCGTCGGCCGCGATGACCACCTGCGGGAAGTCCGAGCGGGCCGAAGCGGCGAGGGCCCCTTCCGGGCCGACGCGGAGCATCGCTCGATGCCTACGTCCCGAACCTCGCGCAAGATGACCGGAATCGACGCCTGGGATCCGTATCGCGATGTGAAATCGACGGGTCCCTTGCATGGCTATCGCCGGTCTACTAGAAAAGATCCTGGAGACGCCGAGAAGTCCTGGAAGGTCTCTTCTAGCTCGGTGCCCTGCACCGGGGCGGCGTTGCGCCGCCCGAGTTTTTCGCCGAACATCCGTCACAACGAAGGCTGTTTCAGACTCGCTTCTCGGTGGGAGTACCCCTCCCGGCGGGGCGGGTCTGGGACAACCCCGCCGGACGGGGTTCCGCCCCGCCGGGAGGGGTACTCCCACCGGCGAGTCAGAGAGCCTTCGATGTCCCAGGTCTTGTGGTAGACGGACCGACCAGGCGGGGGCGGGCGGCCCGGATGATCTCCGGGTCGCCCGCCCTTTCGTACCGAATAAACCGACGATCAACCCCGCGAGCGGAGGCCTTTCCGTGGACGCGCCGATCCGCCTGGAGGACGTCCGACGCGCCTGGGAAGCGAGGGACCCGGAGACGGTCGCCCTCGTCGTCGACCTCGCCCGCCAGTCCGACCCGGAGCCCGAGACGCCCCTCCGCGACGGGGCGCCGACCTTCGCCTCGTACCTGGCCGAGGTCCGCTCGCGAGAGTTCCGGCGGAAGCCGCCGGAGGAGCAGGCGAGCGAACGGCGGTCCAGGCTCCGGGCCCTGGAGTCTCCGGACGCCGAGGTGCCGCCGCCGGACCGCCTGAAGCTGCATGCCGTCCTGGAGGAACTCTGGGCCGACGGCGGGCCCGTCGCCCGGTCGTGGTTTCTGCGGATCGTCGCCGAGATCCCGGCGCGATACGGGGCGTGGAAGGCGATCAAGCGGATCTTCAAGGAGGCCGAGGCCCGCGGCGACGCCGAGGTCTTCGCCGCGCTCGCGGCTCGGTTCGACGAACTCCAGGCGGGGGAGGGGGGCGAGGTCGGCCGGGGCACCCTGGCCTATCTCCGACGCCGCGGCTGGAGGGCCCTCCGCCGGGCGGCCGAGCGCCTCCCCTCCTCGTACGCCGACCTCGCGTGCGACCTGCTCGCCCGCTACGGCGAGGACGCGCGATGGCCGCAGACCTGGATCGCCAACCACATCTTCTTCCACGAGGCCGGCGGCTACGGCCGCGACGGCTTCCGCCGCTCGCCGGCCGTGCACTCGGGCGACCTCCTGAAGCATCGCGCCTACCCCGACCTCTGGAGGCGCACCCCGAGGCCCCTGTTCGGGCTCCTGGAACGGGCCCGCAGCGACCGCGTCAGGAAGTTCGCGGCCGAGGCCCTGAAGGCCGACTTCCGGGCCTCGCTGCGCGAGGTCGAGCCGTCGTGGGTCGCCCGGCTGGTGGGCGTGCGGAGCGGGCCGGTCGACGCGTTCGTCGTCTGGGTCCTGTCGAACGTCCCCAGGTTCGAGCAGTCGGCGTTCCGCGCGCTCGGCCTCCACGAAGCCGTCCTGACGTTGTTCGACTCGCCGTCGGACGAGGCCCGCGCCTACGCCGCCGGCTACGCCCGGACGCACGCCCGCGACCTGCCGGTCGACGAGCTGATCCGCCTGGCGGACAACGACCATGCGGCCGTGAGGAGGCTCGCCGCCGACCTGCTCGGCGACCGCGACCCGCGGGGCGAGGTCGGGCTGGAGGCCTGGGGCCGGCTCCTGAACACCGAGCACGGCTCGAAGCTCGCCGCCGACGTCATCCGCAAACACTTCGGCGCGAAGGAGCTGACGCCCGACTGGTTCCGGGCCCACCTCTTCACCGAGAATCCCGAGGCCTTCGAGTTCCTCAAGGGCTCGCTGGCGAGGATCCATCCGACCGAGAAGCTGGGGGCCGCGTTCTTCCGCGACCTGATCGGCGCGCTCAAGGGGGTGGACGACGACGCCTCGCAAATGGTGGCCCCCTTCGCCCTGGGCGAGCTGGCGAGGTTCGACCTCGACGCCATGCCCCCCGACTTCCTCCGCCGACTCCTGGTCGACCCGACGACCCGAGTGCAGGCCGCCCGGTGGGTCGACCAGGGGAAGCTCAAGGCCCCGTCCGTCGGGATCGACTTCCTCAAGGCGCTGGCCTATGAGCCCGACTTCGCGGCCCATCCCTGGATCGAGGAGTTCCGCCGGACCGGGCCGGACTGGGCTCGCAACCTCGCGTTCGACCAACGGCTCGCCGACCGCGTGCTGGTCTGGCTGGCCGACGTCCGCAAGGTCCCGCCGGCCGACATCGGGTTCGACTGGCTCATGACGCTGGTGGCCCGATCCGAGGCGGGCTACCACGAGTTCGCGGTGGGCGTGCTGTCCAAGGGCTACGTCCCGGCGGACTTCGCCACCCGCGAGGCCGCCGGCGGCCCGGCCCCGGCCGCCGGCCCGGTCGACCTCAAGGGGGCGTCGTTCCTGTTCACCGGCAAGATGGCGACCCTCAAGCGGAAGGACGCCGAGGACCAGGTGAAGGCGTCGGGCGGGACGGTTTCCGGGGGCGTCACGGCGAAGCTCCATTATCTGGTGATCGGCGACGACGGCTCCCCCCTCTACGGCCACGGCAAGAAGGGGGACAAGCAGACCAAGGCCGAGTCGCTCAACGCCTCGGGCGCGAACATCAAGATCATCTCCGAGACGGCCTTCCTGAAGATGCTCGCCGCGGGCGTCCAGGAGGTTTCGGCCGACGCCACCCTCGCCGGCTGCGAGCGACTCTGGGAGATGGCCACGGCACCCGGGCCGGCCGACGCCCCCAAGGCCCGTTTCGCGATCGAGTACCTGCTCAGGCATCACCCCGACGTCGCCCTGGCGAAGACGGAGAGGCCCGTCGACCCGGGCGCGGAGATCCCCGCCGAATTCCTCGCGTTCGCGCGGGTCGAGCCGCTCTTTTACGAGACCCGCAGGCCGCTCCGCGACTTCGCCCTGGAGCTGGCGCGGTGGGAGTTCGCCCGCTGGGCCCCGCCGTCCGAGGCCCTGGTGAGGCTGGCCGAGAGCCCCCACGCGGACGTCCGCCGGTTCGTCGCCGACGCCCTGCTCGCCGACGGATCGCCCGAGAATCGCCGGTTCCGGATCGACCCCGAGGGCCTGAGCCCCGAGGCCGCGTACGCCTTCTGCGAGTCGGCCGACGCCTCGACGCGGGAGCTGGGCATGCAGCTCGTCGGCCGCTCCCCGAGGCTGAGGGCCCCGGAGGAGCTGTTCCGCCTGACTGAGAGCCCCGACCGGCGGATGCGCGCGTTCGCGATCCGGGCCCTGTGGTCGCTCTACCGCGACCGGGGGACCACGGCCGGATGGAAGCCCGCGCCGCCGCCGGCGCCGACGATCGGCGCGGGGGCGAGGAAGGCCGCGACGGCCGCCGCCGAGGCCCGAGGCACGGGCGCCCCGGCCCGCCCCGACCGCCTCCCGGCCGAGCCGAAGGGGATGTGGCTCATGCTCCGGCGCTCGCTGTTCGAACTCCCCCCGCCGAGGCCCGAGAAGGGGGATGCGGCCGGGGGCGCGGAAAAGCTCAGGCCCTTGCCCGCGGGCCAGGCGAAGCTCGCCCTGATGGAGGTCATGCGCGACCTGGCCGTCGAGGACGTCGCGTTCGCCAGGGGCGCCCTGCCGCTGATGGAGGAATTCCTGCCGTCGCGGGGGAGGAGCGAGCGGTCCGCCTGCCTGGTGGCCGTCACCCGGATCCGCCACGCCTGGCCCGAACTCCGCCGGGAGATCGAGGGGGAGTCCCCGTGAGCGCGACGATCGACTACACCATCCCTTTCCGAGGCCGACTCAAGGCGATCGCCGGCCTCGGGTCGACGATCGCCCTCGTCGCGGGCCATCCCCAGGGCCGGCCGACGGGGCTGCACTGGGTGCACCTGGGGGACGACCGCCCCCGATCGGCGCGGGAGGACCTCCCCGGGGGGCTCGCGATCGTCGCCGATGGCGACGCGGTCTGGGTCGCCGGGACCGACGGCCAGGTGTACCGGGCGCCGCTCGAAGGGGCGCCGAAGCCGGTCGGGCCGAAGTTCGACGGCGAGCCGAAGGCCCTCGTCCTCCTGTCCGACGATCGGCTCGGGGTCCTGGTGGGCCGGGAGGTCAAGGTCCTCGCGCGGAAGGACGGCAAGCTCCGGCAGTCGATCGATCTGCCCGAGCCGGGCTCGGCCGTGGCGAGCGACCCGGCGGGCCGATGGATGGCGGTCGGAACGAGCGGCGGCCTCGTCTCGATCTTCGAGTCCGAGACGTCGCCCGAGTTCGTCGCGGGGGACTCCGCACGGCTGCACGAGGGGGAGGTCACGGCGATCCTCTTCGAACGCGAGGACCTCCGCTTCTTCTCGGCCGGCGCGGATAGGAAGCTCCTCACGACGCACGCCCGGGGGAGGCTGGAGCCTGAAGACAAGGGGCGGAGCAACAACCACGCCGACCGCGTGACGGCCCTGATCTGGGGGCCGGAGGACCGGCTCCTCTCCGGCGGCCTCGACGGCGCGGTCAAGTCGTGGCCCCGAACGGGCGGGGTCAAGCCGACGACGCACAAGGACGGCGTGGTGGGCGTCGTCGCTCTCGCCCTGGTCAAGCGGCATGGGCGCGACCATCTGGTCGTCGGGGGCGTGGACGACACGCTCCGCACGCTCGCGATCGACGCGACGGGGAAGCCGGCGGCGCTCCTGCTCCGCGGCCGCGACGCGATGGCGTGGACGACGGCCGATCTCGCGGGGGACGACCCTCGCGCCCGCGAGGCCGCCATCCGCCGGCTCGCCGAATTCGACGACGCGGAGTCGCTCCCGCTGCTGGCCGAGCAGGCCACGCGCGATCCCGATCACGGGCTACGCCTCCTCGCCGCGCGGCTCCTCGGCGAGTCGGACGAGGCACGGGCTTCGACGCTCCTGGAAGGGCTGCTCTCGCACGCGGAGGCCGCCGTCCGCTCGGCCGCGTTCGAGGGCCTGAGGCGACGCGAGGGCGAGGCCGACCTGCGCATCCTGGACCTGGCCCTCAAGGCCGAGAAGCCCGAGATCGGCACGCTCGCCGTCGAGGCGTTGGGGAGGCTCGCAACCGGGGACGAAGAGGCGCTGAGCCGCCTGACGAGCTCCCTCGCGGCCAAGACCCCGGAGGTGCGGCAGGCCGCGCTCGTCGCCCTCGAATCGGCCTATCCGGCCGACTCGCCCGAGGCGGACCTGGTCGCCCTCGCGGCGCGACACGCCGACGTGAGGGGGGCGGCGCTCCTCCGGCTGTCCGCCCGCAAGTTGCTGGGCGACCCCGCCGCGCAGTCCGCCCTCCGCCGCCGGACCGAGGACCCCGACGCCGACGTCCGTCGGGTCGCCTTCCTCCTGTCGCTCGGCACCCGTCCGAACCTGCTCCGGGCCCTGCGATCGCGCGACCCCGAGCTGGAACGTCAGCTCGCCGACCTCGAAGGCCGCGCCGAGGCGCCGGCGCCCGTCGAGCCCGCGAAGAAGGGCCGTGGGGAGCCGACGGAGAAGGCCGCGGCGCTCTCGGCCGAGGACCTGTCGCCGCTGCTCCAGGCCGCGGCCGCGCGCCCCCTCGACACGAGCCTGCGGGGCGCCCGCGGGCTGGCCGTCCTGGGCGACCCGAGGGCCTTCGGCCTCCTGCTGCAGCTGAGTCGCGAGGAGGACAAGGACGCCCGCGTCGAGGTCTGCCGCGCGATGGCCGCCCTGGACGACCCCCGCGCCGCCGAGCGGCTGAGGTCGCTTCTGTACGACCCGGAGCTGATCGTCCGGGATGCGGCGTTCACGGCCCTGGCGCGTCTCTTCGAAGGCGAGCCGCTGAAGGCGGCCGAGGCGGGGCTGTCCGCCCCGTCGGAGAACGTCCGCCAGCGGGGCTTGCAGCTGCTTGTCGCCGAGGCGCGCAAGGCCCGGTCCCCCGGGCCGGAGGGTCGCGTCTCGACGATGCTGGCCGACGCCCTGAACGACTCGATCGCGAAGGTCCGCGCCGAGGCGTTCAAGGCCGCCCTCAACCTCAAGTTCGGCGGGGGAGGCGCGTCGACCCTGAGGTTCGCCATGAGGAGCCGGCACGCCGACGTCCGCCGCGAGGCGATGACCGAGGCCATGGCGAGCGTCGGCGAACCGGGCGGTTGGGAGGTGGTCTACGAGTTCCTCAACGACCCCGACCCCACGCTGCGGGCCGAGGCGTACGCCTTCGCGGCCAAGAAGGCCAAGGGCCTGGAGACGCTCGACGCGGCGCTAGGCTCGCGATACCCCGACCTGCGCAAGGCGGCCGTCGAGGGGCTCGTCAAGAAGCACACGGCCGCGGCCCAGAAGCTCCTCGCCCGCGCCCTCGACGACGAGGAGGAGGACGTCCGCCTCGCCGCGCTTGAGGCCCTCGTCGAGGCCGATTCCCTCCCGATCCTGAAAGCGGCGGTCGGGAACGCCCACGCCGACGTCCGCCTCCGCGCGGCCTGCGCCCTGGCCCGCCACGGCGACCCAGCCGCCCTGGAGCCGTTGCTCGCGATCGCGACGGAACCCGAGCCCCCCGAAGCGGAGGGGAAGAAGGAGTGGCTGGCCCAGGCGGAGTCGGCGCTGCTCGGCCTCGGCAGGCTCGAGGACGCCTCCGCCCTCACGGTCCTCATCCCCCTGATCGACGGCCCGCACGAGCCGATCCGCCGGGCCGCCGCGCGGGCGCTGGCCTCGGTCGCCCCGCCGGACCGGCCCGCCGCGCTCCGCGATGCGATGAGGCACCACGACCCGGCGGTCCGCGACCTCGCGGCGTTGGGGCTGGCCTATCTCGGCGACGCCTCGGCCGGGCCCCTCGTCCTCTCCGACTCCGCGAAGTCGCTCGGGCCGGACGAGAAGATCGCGGCCGCCCTCGCCCTGTCGGGCACGGCGGCCGGCGACGGGCATCTCGTCGCCTCGCTCGACGACAAGGACGACACGGTGCGGGCCCGGGCGCTCCTGCTGCTCCTGCTGATGGAGTGGAAGGCGCCCCGCGAGGGCCTGGCGCCCGGGCTGGCGGCCCTCGCCAGCCGGGAGGCCCGCACGCGGCTCGTCGCGGCCGAGGCCCTGGAGTCGATGGCCGACCCGGCGGAGTTCGCCGCCTTCCTCCTGAGGTTGATCAACGACCGCGGCGAGAAGCCCGCCTGGACGATCCCCGGGGCCGTCCTGGATGACCTCGCCGAGCTGCTCTTCCACGCCCCCCCCCGGCTCCGCGCCCGCTCCTCGGAGCTGCTCCGCCGCCTCGAGGACGACGAGCAGGACGGATGGGACCAGGCCTGGTCGATCCACGCGACGCGTTACGCCGCCGAGATCGCCGCCCTGCGCAAGGCCGCGAAGGCGCGACTCGCCCGCAAATCCGAGCACACCCCGGAGAGCCTCCGCGAGCTGGCCTTCGGCGCCTACGTGGGGCTCGTCCGCGAGCAGGGCGGGTCGCGCCGGAAGGGCCCCGACCCCGCCGTGCTGCGAGTCAGGCAGGCGGCGCTAGGCCGGCTCGCGGCCCTGGCCAAGGCCGACCCCGCGGCCGCCGAGCCGGTGCGCCCGGTGCTGGTGCAGGCCCTCGGCGACCCGAACGCGGCGATCCGCCTGGCGGCCTTCGAGGCGTTGCCGCATCTGGGCGTCGAGCCCGCGGCCCTGGCGGCCGAGGCGCTGGGGACCGGCCACCTGGACCTCGGCGTGAAGGCCCTGGAGATCCTCGCCTCGGGCGGGGCCACGGCCGAGGGGCGCCGCGTCCTCGACGCGGCGATGCTCTCGCGCAGGGACGACCTGGCGATCGAGGCGGCCCGGCTCCTCATGGGGCGCGAAGGGATCGCGCCGGTCGCGAGCCGGGCGATCGAGGGCGCCTACGAGCCGCTCCGTAAGGCCGCCGTGTCGTGGCTGCTCGACGAGTACGACAAGGGCGAGGAGGCGCGAAAGGCCCTCCGGGCCGCTCTCTCGTCCCGCCACGAGACCGTCCGCGAAGCAGCCGCGATGGCCCTGGCCGCCAAGAAGGACCCCTCCGCGTTCGAAGCCCTGGTCGACCTGATGAAGGCGGCGCCCTGTCCGGAAATCGCCCGCCGCTCCATGAACGCCCTCGTCACGCTGGGCGACCCCCGCGCCGCGGGGGCCTTCCTCGACCGCGTGGAGGACGACCCGTCGGGGACCGCGCCGGCCGACGAGCTGATCCGGGCCGCGGGCGGATTCGCCCTCCCCGAGATCGCCGACCGCCTCTTCGCGCTCTGGGACAAGGACCGAAAACGCGGCCCGGCGATCCAGCAGGCGCTCCTGGCGGCGAGCGGCCACGACCAGAGGATCGAGGACCCCGAGGACGAGTCCCCCGATCGCGAGTGGGAGGCGAAGCAGCGCCCGAGGCGTGACGAGATCCTGGCCCGGCTCCTCGCCCGGGTCGCGGCCCCGGGGGAGAAAGGCGCCCTCGCTCTCCTCCGGGCGGCCCGGTGGTCGAGGTCGAACGAGGTCGACCCCGTCCTCGCCGGCCTGGTCGCCCACCCCGACGAGACGCTCCGGCGGGGGGCGATCGAGGCGATCGGCTGGCGGCTCCGCAGGCGATCCGGCGACCCGACCGCCCTGGTGAAGGCGTTGGCGTCCAAGGACCCCGTGGCGCAGCTCCTCGCGGCCGAGGGCCTGGCCCGGGTAGGCCGGCCGGAGGGGCTCTCGGTGCTCCTGGCGAGCGTGGAGTACGTCGCGGAGCTGCCCCTCCGCCGCCGGGCGGTCCTGGCGCTCGGCGAGCTGGCCGACGAGCGGGCCGCGGAACTCCTCATCAAGCTCGCCTCCGACGACGCCCACGCCCTCAACGAGGCCGCGGCGGAGGCGATCGGCCACCTCGGGCGATCCAGGCGGTCCGACGAGGCCTGGCGCCTGCTGGAGCGGCTCGCGCGGGGGAGCGGCGGCGTGGCCTGCCAGGCGCACAAGGGGCTCCGCTGGCTCGACACTCCTTCGGCTTGGGCGGTCCTCCGCAGCCGCGCCGCCGACCACTCGGCGCCGTTCCAGGAGGTGGCCGTCGAGCAGCTCGCCTTCAACGACGACCCGGCCACCCGCGACCTGTTGCTGCGGCTCATCCGCGAGGAATCGCCCTCCTCGGTCGAGGAGGCCGCCTACGCCGCGGCCCGCAAGCTTTGGGGGGCCGACGCCCTGGAGCCCGACGAGGCCCTGCTCCAGAATCCCTACCCCGAGTACGTCGACGAGTACGAGGAGGCGCTGAGGCGCGTCTGCGAACGTTCCTCGCCGTCGAGGATCTTCGCCATCCTCCCCTTCTGCCGGGATGACGACGTCCGCAAGGCCCTGAGGCGGGCGGTGCTCACGAGGGACGATCTCCCGGTCGACGAGGCGAGGCGCGTGATCGAAAGCGCCGATCCGGTCGTCGCGGGCCTCGCGGCCCACGTCCTGGGAAGGGCCGGGGCGGCGTCCGAGGGGGCTTCGGCATCGGTGGCCTCGGCCCTGTCGCGCTGGTGGACGACCTGGCTCGAACGGCGGCGGACCTCCCCGGCCCGGGTCGATCCCGACGAGGATTCGCCAGATCGGCCGGTCGTCGAATGCCTCGGTTACCTCGCCTGGTCGGCCGGCCGGCTGGGCGTCGGGGGCGAGACCCTCGCGGCCATGACGAAGGTCGCGGGCGCCGATCGAGACGCGGCCGACGTGCGGCGGTCGGCGGTCGAGGCGCTGGCGTCTTCGCCCGCGAGCCGGTCCGACGTCGCCGCCCTGGCGGGTGCGGCCGAGACGCTGGACCCCGAATTCCGCGCCCTGGCGGCCCAGGCGGTCGCCGCGGACGCCCCCGAGCGGGTCGTCGCGCTGGCGGAGCGGCTGCTCGCCGACCGCTCGGCCTTCGGCCGGCTGGCGCGCGACGAGTCTCCTCGACTCTCCGGCCTGCTCCGGGACGCGGCCCGGCAGAGCCACTATCAGGGCGTGGCGCTGCCGTACCTGATCAGGGCCGGCGACGTGGAGGGCCTCGCCGCCGTGGCGGGGGACCGCTCGCTCTCCGAGGCCGCGCGGCTCGGGGCGATCGAGGCCATCGCGGCCGTAGCGACCGACCCCGCCGACGAGGCGCTCCGCAAGGTCGGCCTCGACGAACGCGAGGACGAGGCCCTCCGCAAGGCCGCCTGGCGGGGGCTGCGACGGTCGAAGCGCGCGAGGGAGCCCAGGCGGCCCAGGCCCAGAACCCCCAGGGGGCGCGGATGAGCGACGAGACCCCGACTCCCGAAGTCCCGCCCGACGAGACCCCCGCCCCCGAGCGGACGGAGGTCCACCTCGCCTACGAGGGGGCCAGCCGCCTGATCAGCTCCGAGGGCTCGGCCCGGCTCGCGCTCGCCGCCAACGTCCTCCGCGACCCGGCGCGGTTCGACGGCGTGATCCGGGACCCGATCCGCTTCCGCGAGGCCATGTCGGCCCTCCACGCGGTCGTCGCGAGCGACATGCGGTATCGGCCCAAGGATCGCACCGCCTACCTAGCCTACACGAGGATGAGGCGCGACTCGTCCGGGCTCGACGCCTGGCAGGCGCAGCGCGAGTATTTCTCGTGGCTCCTGCGGAACGACCCGCTGGCGTTCGTGATCCTCGACCCGGTGGTGACGGTCCACCCCGACCAGGTCCTCTTCGAGGTCTTCAGCAAGGACGAGGGGGCTTACGCCAAGCTCGGCGTCGACCGCGAGTGCTTCGCCTCGGAGGCCGAGCCGACTTACGGCACCACGAACGTCGACTTCAGCCCGTCGCTGTACCGGGGCCTCCAGCAGATGCGCTCTTACCGGGAGACCCGCCTGACCATCGGCCGTGAGGGCGTGGGCCTCGCGACGAAAACTGCCGGCGAGGTCCTTGAGAAGACGATCCGCGTCCCCGACTCCTGGCTCCGCGGGTTCCTCCAGGTCCAGTCGTCCGCCGCCCTGCCGAGGGACTCGTTCTCCCTGAGGCCGATCGACCTGTACAACGCCCTGAGGCACCTGCGGCTCCACGCCGACGAGAAGGGCCGGCGCCGGGGACTCCGGGTCGAGCTGATGCCGGGCCGGCCGCCGCTGCTCGTGCTGGAACCGTGGAACGAGGTCGTCCCGACGACGGCCGGGGCCTACAAGGGGAAGTCGGCGAAGGTCGCCCGCGTGTGGGGCCGTCGCCGCCTGATGCTGCTCCAGAGGTTCCTGCCGTTCGTTGAGGAGGTCGACGTCCATCTCCTGGGGAGCGGCCTGCCCAGCTTCTGGGTCCTCCGCGGCCGGGGGATGACGCTCACGATCGGGCTCACCGGGTTCACCGCGGCGAACTGGTCGCAGGCCCTGAATTTCGACCTGCTCCTGCCCCGGAAGGCCGACCCCGGCGGCAAGTCGCTCGACGCCGTGCTGAACCACCTGGAAGGCCGCTGGTCGGCCGGGGCGGGGGAGCTGGCGAAGGCGACGAAGCTCTCGTGGCCCGCGCTGACGGAGGCGCTCCAGCTCGGCTGCCAGCAGGGGCGGATCATGTACGACATCGCGGCCGACGTGTACCGCCTCCGCCCCCTGACCGACGCGCCCCTCGACCTCGTGCGGCTCGAGTACCGCGACCCCCGAGAGCGCCAGGCTCACGACCTCCTCGTGCGCCGGGGCGCGGTGGCGATCGTCGGTGAGAACCGCGTCCCGGGCGCCGGCCTGGAGCTGACGGGACGGGTGACGGTCGAGGAGGACAAGCGGGAATACCGTCCGCAGATGCTCCTGGCCGACGAGGGGCAAGTCACGAGAGCGGACTGCACCTGCGCCTTCCACCGCAAGCAGGGGCTGAAGGCGGGGCCGTGCGTCCACCTCGTCGCCCTGAGGCTCGCCTACGCCGCCCGCGAGTCCGACCGCGCCTCGGGGCGCGCCCCGGCCGAGACGATCACGGCCGAGACCCGCGCCTTCAGCCGGCGCGACGACTCGGGCGAGGACGTCTATCAGGTCACCCTCGATCGCCGTCGGCTGAAGGTCCGCTGGGGACGCGCCGACGGGCCCTCGCGGCTCCAGACGCTCGCCTTCGACTCCGTCGACGAGGCGAGGGCCGCCTACCTCGACCGCGTCGCCGACCTCACCGCCCGCGGATTCCTCGACGCCTTCGCAGGATAATCATCGCCCATGGCCATCCAGCGGCAGACCGACCCCTCCGATCTTTGGCGCGCGATCATCCAGGCCGGCGGGATCCAGCCCTACATCGACGCCCAGCTCGCCGAACGCGGCTTCCTCGTCGCCCGCCGAGAGACCGACGGCCTGTCGGAACGCGAGCTGGCCGACTACAAGAAGTCGCTGAAGGCCGAGGCGCAGGAGCGAGCCCGCCTGAGGCGCGAGGCGTGGGCCGCCTACCGCGCCGAGCACATCGTCCACCTCGGTGACGGCGTCTACTGGAATGACGAGCCCGGCCCCGACAAATGGGACCTCCCGAACGCCGAGGAGCGGGCCGCCGAGAACGAGCTGCCCCCGCTGGACTCGCCCCGCCAGCTCGCCGACGCCCTGGGCCTGACGATCCCCCAGCTCCGCTGGCTCGCCTTCCACCGCGAGGCCGCCACGCGGATCCACTACCGGCGCTTCACCATCCCCAAACGCGACGGTTCCGAGCGCGCCATCTGGGCCCCGATGCCGCGCCTGAAGCGGGCCCAGCACTGGATCCTCCGGAACGTCGCCGAGAAGCTGCCGGTCCACGGCGCGGTCCACGGCTTCGTCGCCGGCCGGTCGATCCTCTCCAACGCCTCCGCCCACCACGACCCCAAGGTCGCCGTGCGGATCGACCTGAAAGACTTCTTCCCGACGGTCACCCTGCGTCGCGTCAAGGGACTCTTCCGCAAGGCCGGCTACCGCGAGCACGTCGCGACGCTGCTGGCCCTCATCTGCACCGAATCGCCCCGCGAGATCGTCCAAAACGAGGGCGCGACCTACTACGTGGCCCTAGGCCCGAGGTGCCTCCCCCAGGGGGCGCCGACGAGCCCGGCGCTCACCAACGCGCTCTGCTTGCGGCTCGACCGGCGTCTCTCAGGCCTCGCCCGCCGCCAGGGCTGGCGCTACACGCGCTACGCCGACGACCTCACCTTCAGCCGACCTTCGGATTTCGGCGGTCCGCCGGCGATCGGCAAGCTGCTCGGCTCGGTGCGTCGGATCGTGGAGGCCGAAGGGTTCGCGGTCCACGACGGGAAGACCGCGATCCGGCGGCGGGGCGGGCGGCAGGCGATCACGGGCCTCGTCGTCAACGGCGACCGGCCCCCTCGCGCCACCCGGGAGTTCAAGCGAAACCTCCGCGCGGCGATCCATAATCTCGAGTCCGGCAGGGCGACGCCGGAGGCCGAGCCGCCCCAGGTGCTCGTCGGCCGGGCGGCGTTCGTCGCCATGAGCGACCCCGCCCTGGGCCTGTCGCTCCTGGACAGGCTCTCGCGAGCCACCGAGCGGGATGGGTCCGGCGACGACTCCCGATCGGAGCCGCCTCGGCCCGAATCCTGAACGGCGTAAAACGGCCCCCGGGGCGATGTCGCGAGCTGTGGTCATACCAGAAGCGCGACCGGTCGCCGCGGAGAGTTTCTCGATCGGGTCCAGCCAGGGCGAGCGGGCCGGCGGCCGGATGAACGAGACGTTCTCCGGGCCCTCCAGCGTCCCCGCGGCGTGGACCCCCGCCTCGTCCCCGATCCAGGCCGCGTGGAAGTGGGGGCGAGTCGGTGGGGGGGGCTCGGCGAGGAAGACGTCGATCGCCTCGGCGTCCAAGCCCTCGCCGGCGTAGGTGCTCCCGCGGTTCGAGTGGGCCAGCAGGCCCGACTCGGGGAGCCGGCGGGAGGCTGCCATCTCCAGGGCGTCGACGACCAGGCGGCCGTCGTTCCGCCCGGACATTGACCAGCCCACGATTCGTCGCGGGTGCAGGTCCTCGACCGCGGCCAGGTCCAGCCAGCCCTCGCGGGTCGGCACGTAGGTGACGGCGGCCGTCCAGGCCCGATCCGCCTCGCCCGGCTCGAACCTGCGGCCCAGGAGGTTCTCGGCGACGGGGCGTCCGTCGCCCGAGTCGGTCATGAGGCGGAACCTCCGCCCGACCTTCGCGGCGATCCCATGGCGACGCATCAGCTTCGCCACCGTGTCCACGCAGCAGGGCACGCCCCTCGCCGTGAGCTCGGCGTGGACCCGCGGGCTGCCGTAGCGGCCCTTCCTCGCCCAGTGGGCTTCACGGGCGGCAGCGGCCAGGACCCCGATCCGAAGGGCCCTCCCGCTCGCAGGCCTCCCCCGCAAGCCGTAGTAACCGCCGGGCGAGACGCACTGGACCCGCCACATCATCCGGACCGGTCATCGCCCCCGGTGGCGTTCGACGAAGTCGTACCTCACGACGACTCCCTGGCTAAGAAGGCCGTCGCTTTTATTCAGGATGTCGCGCTCCATCTGGAGCCGCTTGACCTCGGCGCGGAGCCGCCGCCGCCGCTCCTCCAGGGCGGGCTGGCAGCCCTTGCCCGGGTAGGCCCGGCCGCCCTCGGCGGCCAGGGCCTACCGCCAGCCGCGGAGCATGCTCTCGCCCAGGCCCATCTCCCGCGACCTCGGCCAGACTCTTGCCCTGCTCGTCGATTCGGCGGGCCTCCTCGACCTTAAACTCGCGCGCGAACGTCCTTCGGGTGTTCGCCCTCGGAGGCCTCCTCCGGTCGAGCTTACGTTCTTACCTGGGCGCTCGCCATTCGTGGGGAAGTCCGGCCGAAGAGCGCGGACACCCGAAGGGCGAAAGAGCGCCGAGCCGCGAGGGCTCCACATGGAGCGGAGCGACTCGGAAGCCTCGCAGGCGATCCCTTGTCGAGCGTGCCCCAGGACAATCCGGTAAACGGCATCAGCCCGGCGGCCTCGACGAATGGCTCGCCGACCATGGTTGGCTCTTCTCCGCCGAACCGGCCGCGTCCGACCCCGCGAAACGAGAGCCGTTTCAAGGTGACGCGATCCTCGGGGCGATCCTACAATGGGTCGATCAGGGCCGTGCGAAACCCTCATGTCCAATCGTCCGTCCGTCGATGAACCTCCGGCGTTCCAGGAGTCGTCCCGACATGGCCAAATCGATCGCAGACGTGCAGAAGCAGAGTCCTCTGGCAGACCTGGACGACTGGGAATCGGCGCACGTCGCCGACGAGGCCGAGGCTCCGATCGCCCGCGATGGCAAGAAGGAGTCCGAGTTCCGCGACTACCGCAAGAACGTCCGGGCCGGCGTCCGGGAGTTCTACAAGCTCCAGCACGCCAACCAGACGCTCGACTTCGTGCTCGGCAAGAAGCGTGAGTATCTGCCCCGCCGGCGGAAGTCGATGGGCGTCTGGGAGGCGATGGAATTCCTCAACACGCTGGTCGACGACAGCGACCCGGATACGGACCTGTCCCAGATCGAGCACCTGATGCAGACGGCCGAGGCCATCCGCGCCGACGGCCACCCCCGATGGTTCGTCCTCACCGGGCTCGTCCACGACCTGGGGAAGATCCTTTGCCTGTTCGGCGAGCCTCAGTGGGCGGTCGTCGGCGACACGTTCCCCGTCGGCTGCGCCTACTCCGAGGAGATCGTCTTCCCCGAGTTCTTCGCCGACAACCCGGACTCGAACGTCCCCGAATATCAGACCCCCTGCGGGATCTACGAGGAAGGCTGTGGCCTGGACAAGGTCCATCTGTCGTGGGGCCACGACGAGTACCTGTACAACGTCGTGAAGGACTACCTCCCCGAGGAGGGCCTGGCGATGATCCGGTACCACTCGTTCTACGCCTGGCACCGCGCCGGGGCGTACACGCACCTGACGAACGAGAAGGACCGGCGGATGCTGGAGTGGGTCCGCAAGTTCAACCCATACGACCTGTACTCCAAGGGCCACGCCAAGCCCGACGTCGAGGCGCTGACGCCGTTCTATCAGGAGCTGATCGCCGAGTACTTCCCGCCTCAGCTGGCCTGGTGAGGCTCGCGGAACTGGAGGTCTTATGAGCGAGGTCGATCCCAAGCGGCCGTCGACGGGATTCTCGCCGACGGCGATCCTCGGTGACGTGCATTTCTGGATCCCGGTCGTCGTGCTGGCCGGCGGGCTGGCGCTCCTCTCCATGTTGAAGTGAGATCATGACAATCCGGTCCTCGGAAGCCGAATCCGCGGCGTGCGCCCCGCGGTCGTTGCACGGCGTGGGCGTGGTCAGCGGGCTGGCCGCGGGGGCGTGGCTGGGGGCGGCCGAGGCGCCGACGAAGCTCGTCGCCGCGGGCCTCACGCCGTTCATCGTCTCGCTGGGGATGGTCGCCGGCGTGTTCGTCGCCCGCTGGACGGTCCCCGTCGCGCTGCGGGGGACGCACTCGCTGGCGAGCGACCTGAAGGCCAGGCCGCACCTCATCGTCTGGGCGATCCTGGCGGGGATGCTCTGGGCTGTGGCCAACACTCTGACAGTCTTCGCGATCCGCGACGTCGGGCTCTCCGTCGCCTTCCCGCTCTGGAACACCAACAGCCTGATCGGCCTCTTGTGGGGTTGGCTGCTGTTCAACGAATTGCGAGGGGCGGCGCCGAGGGACTGGGCGAAGGTCCTCGGCGGAGCCGCCGCGATCGTCGTCGGCGCGTGCCTGCTAGCGTATGCCACGCAGCACCCCGGCGGACCCGTCGCCGACGGCGGCCGGACGCGTGGGGTCCTCGCCGCGCTGGGCGCGGGGGTGATGTGGGGGACCATGTACATCCCCTACCGCAAGGCGTACATCAGCGGCATGAACCCGCTCTCGTTCGTCACCGTGTTCACGGTCGGCGAGCTGGGGACGACCCTGGCGCTCGCCCTGATCTACCAGGGGGGACCGGCCGGTCTCCAGGCCGAGCTGGCCAGGGCGCTGCCGTCGCTCTTCTGGTTGTTCCTGGGCGGATTCTGCTGGGTGCTGGGGGACCTCTTCCAGCAGTACGCGGCCAAGTACATCGGCATCAGTCGGGGCATCCCGCTTTCCAATACGAACCAACTTTGGGGGCTGGCGTGGGGGGCCCTCGTCTTCGGCGAGCTGGCCGACCTGAGCGCCGAGGCTCGCCTGCTGGTCGTCGGCGGCTCGCTGGTCATGATCGTCGGGGCCGTCGCCATCGGCCTGGCCGAAGCGCCGGCCTCCGAACGATCCTCGTGGCGGCTGGCGGTGGAACGCGAGTGCCGGCGCTACGGCCTGGACCCCGTCGAGGTCGCCGCCGCGGTGGGCGGGGAAGGGATTCCCGAAGCCGCCTCGGGGCGTCGTCCCTGGTGGGAGTTCCTCATCGTGGCCGGGGCGCTGGGGATCTTCGTCTGGCTCGGCCTGAACGCCTCGACGCCGGCGATCGCCATGGACTTGCGCTGGCTGGCCGTCCTCTCGGCGCTCTCGCTGGTCTTCCTCGCTGTCGGCGGGACGATCCTCTGGAGGCGCACGCGTTTCTCCTGAATGCGACGCCGTACCTTGTGGACGGCGGCCATCTGCATCTATCACCCGACGAGTCGGAAAATCCTCCACTCGCGTCGAATACCCATCGGTGCAGGTCTGAAAGGCGAAGGACTGCGCAAGCGCGGGGCGTTCAAACTTCCGCATAGCCCTTGCCCATCTTCTCTTCGACGAGCCCCTCGACGTGCCGGATCGCCGACGCCTCGTCGGAGAACGACTTGGGCTTCGATTGGCCGGCCGTCCCGATCCGCCCGTAGCGGACGACGACCTCGCAGCCGTCGCGCTCGACCTCCCAGAACTTGGCCGAACCGCATTCGATCAGCTCGTACCGGCGGCGGCCTGAGGAATTGGGCGCGGCGACGCTCTCCAGAGATTCCGAGGGCCCGGCGACGTCATGACGCACTCCCAGGTAGGAAGGGAAGCGCGGGACCCCGCCCTCCGTCAGCTCCTGATAGCGGAAGGAGATCAAGGAGCCGATCCCCGGCGGCCGCTCGCGTTGCGCGTCGGAGAAGCCGGTGCCCACCGAGAATTTCGTGCCGTCCGCGAGTTCCACGAGCAGGGCGCCGAGCCGGCCCTTGTGACGGCCGGCACCGGGCTGGTGTCCGACCACGCGTGCCTCGGCGTCGCGGAAGCTCTTGACCTTCAGCAGGGTGACGGATCGCCCGACCTCGTAGGCTGACGCCGGACTCCGCAGCATGAGTCCCTCGCCCCCGAGCCCCTCGACCCGGGCCAGCTCGGCGCGGAGGTGCTCGACCCCCTCGCAGGCGAAATGCTCATGGGCGCGCAGATAGGGCGGGGGGCGGCGATCGACGTGCTCCCGAACGAAGGCGAGCCTCGCCTCGAACGGCCCGTCGAACGCGGGCGCGTCGAAGGCGACGTAGGAGACCTCCTTCCAGTGGTCGCTCTCGTCTTGCCGGCGGACGATGCTCACCGTCCGCTGGAACTGCCTCCGCGTGATCCACAGCTCGCCGTCGAGCGGCGTATCCGGGAACCCTTCGAGGAACCAGCCGGGCGCGCGGAACGCGTTGCCGAGGCGAGAGATCAGCCGGGTCCCGTCCCAGTAGGCCCGGACTCCGTCGAGCTTCTCGCTCATCCACCAGCCGGCGAGGTCTTGGGCGTTGTCCCACGACTCGGCCAGCAGGAGCGGCGGCCCGAGTCTGGCCTCGGCCGCCTCGCCCTGCGTCGTCTGGCGGGGCGCGACAAGGGCCCCGACGCGGGCCTGCTCGGCCGCGTCCCCGCGAAGCTTCCTCAGGTGCTTGCAGGTGCGCGACTCGATCGCGATCGACTGGTTCCTCCAGGCTGGACAAGAGCACGAGTAGACGCCCCCCGTGTTCTTGAGGACGTACGGCTTCGCTCCCGAGCCCTTCATCTCCAGGGTCTCGCCGTCGAGCAGGTCAGGCATCGGGCGGTCCTCGTCGGGTGGGATCACGACCATCACGCCGAAAGCATGACTTCGGAACCCCGCCGTGTCCAGATGTCCACAATAAATCGGCGTAAGGGCGCGCACCGGCTGCAGGTCGCCCGCGGTCGCGGCGGGCCGCAGGACTCCGCCCGCCGAAGGCGCTCGGGCCCGGCGGTGCAAGGACCCACGCTATCGAAGGCCTCCGACGCCTCTGGGTCTGGGGGTGGTTGAAGGCCGAGCAAGCGGGGCGGAACGCATCGACCGGATCATCGGGCCGCGATCACACCGGCGGATCCGTTTTTGGTTGCAAAGCAACATTTCGCCGGGCAGACTAGACCCTCATCCGAGCCTTTCTCATCGGCGAGTCCCTCCGCGTATCGCACGCGGGCGGTCGTGCATCACTCGACGATCCATCGGAAGGAGAGTCTCCATGTCCCGGCCCGAACGCCGTCAAGGCGGCTTCACGCTCATCGAGTTGCTGGTCGTGATCGCCATCATCGCGGTCCTGATCGCCCTGCTCCTGCCCGCGGTGCAGTCGGCGCGAGAGGCCGCCCGCCGCGCCCAGTGCGTCAACAACCTGAAGCAGATCGGCCTCGCCGTCCACAACTACGTCTCCAGGAACGACGTGATGCCGGCGTACCAGGTCGACAACTCGGAGACCTGGGGCTGGACGGCCCCCTGGACGGCCGCGATCCTGCCGGACCTCGAACAGCAGCCGATGTACAACGCCCTGAACTTCAGCATGCCGATGATGGAGATCTGGTTCGGGGGCGATCCCCCCGCCGGCTCGCTCAACAACACGACCGTCGGCCTGACGACGATCGCCAGCCTGATCTGCCCCTCGGACAGCATCGTGCCGACGAGCCCCTCGCTTTCGGGCTTCTGGGGGATGTGCAGCTACGCGGGCAACTGGGGCGGCCCGGCCTCGGTGCGGGCGTGCGACGGCACCATCGTCCCCAACCGGGGCAATCAGATCTACACCTTCTGGATCCCGTTCGTCGGCGGCACCGCCGCCCCGTCAAACCCCGGCCCCGTCCGGCTGGCGTCGATCACCGACGGGACCTCGAACACCGCCCTGTTCAGCGAGCATCTGCTCGGGTTCGGCGCCAACATCTTCGACCCGCCCAACCCCAGCGCCGCGGCAGGCGGGCCCAACCAGAAGCGGGGGATCTTCCAGACCGCCGTCGACATCACGATCGACGCCAACAATGCGGCCCAGGCCCGTCAATTCGTCGACGCCTGCCGGACCATCCCGGGGGGGACGCTGCCGGTCACGAACGTCGCGTTCGGGTCCCAATGGTTGCTGAACCAGGGGCACACGATGGCGAACACCGGCTACGCGCACGTCATGCCGCCGAACGGCGTTTCCTGCATCGGGGTCCCGAAGTTCGGCATCTCCGACGCCAGTTGGGGAGGGGTCGCCGCGGCGATCTCGGCGACGAGCAACCATCCCGGGGGGGTGAACGTCGGGTTCGCCGACGGGTCCGTGAAATTCGTCAAGAATTCGGTCGACCTCCCGACGTGGTGGGGCCTCGGCACGAGGGCCGGCGGCGAGGTCGTCAGCTCGGACTCCTATTGAGCGGCCGAAGGGGGCTTGGCGTGGCCGGGCCCGAGCGGCGTGGTTTCGAGGTCCACCGAGGGCATTGAACAGTGGCCAGACGCACCCGCATCGCGATCGTCACGATCGTCCTCGCGTCCCTTGCGCAAGGTTGCGGCTCCGAGGAGCCGGAGAACCTACATGACAACATCGCCCTGTCCAAACCCCGGCCGGGGATGGAGGCGATGAAGTCGCAAATGCTCGACGCATTCAAGAAAAAGAAGCGGGATCCGGCGAAGGTGGCCCCGAACCTGGTGGAATGACGCACGGCGGGGCGCCCGCTCGGCGGCGGACGGCGCGGAAGGCTCGGGGACGAGCTCACGCCCCGCCGCCGACCGGTCGATCCCGCCGGCCGGACGAGACAAGGGCCGAGGCCCCGGCGGCGGCCCCGAGGGCGACGAGCAGGAAGGCGAGCAGGCGGGCCGCCGGCGTCGTCGCAATCGGCCGTCCGGAGCCGGAGAGCGGGAAGGCCAGTCCGCCGACGAGGTCGTAGATAACGACCCCGGCCGCCGCCCCCAGGGCGCCCCCGATCGCGGCGTCGACGGCGAGGCGGCGCGATCGTCCGCACGCCCCCAGCCCCAAGGCCAGCCCGGCCGTGGCCCCCGACGCGATCCAGAGCGCGCCATGAACGACGATCGAGCGGCCGAGGTCGGAACCCCCGAGGTCCTCGTTGCGACTCGCGAGCGGGATCACGACCCAGGGAGGCCCCGCGCCCGCGAGCCCGCCGACGAGCAACCCGACGGCCGCGGCCCTCCAGGTCCAGCGGCCCGGACGACGGGACCGCCCGCCGGCCAACCCCAGGCCCGCCCCCAGCAGGCCCCCGAAGACGCCGAGGGCCGCCGAGTCGCTCTGGAGCACGGCACGCGTCCGGCTCCGGGGCGTCGACCCGACCATCTCCCCCCCGACGACCTGCACCCGTACTTCGGCGGGCCGAATCCGGAGGGCACCCGACTCGCCCGCGAGCCAGGCCCCGAGCCCGGCCGACAGGGCGGCCAGGAGCGTCAAGGGCCAGAGCCGGGAGCCGACGACTGGTGCCTCGGCTCGCGCGGCCGCGGAGACATCCTCCGCGATCACCTCGTCCGATCCGGCTGGGCGATTCGAACCGGCCGTTTCCATCGCAAGGTCCTCCGTCTGCGGATCGCTCGCGCGGCCCCAGGCCAGCGCGGTCCGAGCCCCCAGGGCGATCGGAGGCCGCGATCCGGCCCCGGGCGGAATCCGTGCGGCAAATCATACGGAAGGCCATTGACTCCATCAATCACCGGAATGTTAATTACACGAATGCGGGGCCGAGGCGCTCGGCCCCGGCCGGAACGGCGACGTCGGATCCGCCACCGGAGGTCATCGTGGGAAGCCATCCGAGCCCGGCCCGCGGGGGCGTCGCTTCGAGGCGGTCGCGTAAAACGGCCGCGGCCGCCGTCCTCGCGGTCGGGATCGTGGCGGCGGGCGTGATGATCCGGGGCGAGTTGCGGGTCATGAACTCGGCCGACGCCGCGAGACGCGCGACGGCCGACGCCCGGTTCTCCGAGGCGGAGGCGGCCCTGGAACGCTGGATCGCCGCCCGGCCGCGGGCCGCCGAGCCCCACTTCCTGCTGGCGCGCGTCGCGGTCGCCCTGGGCCGGCCCCAGGAGGCTATTGCTCGCCTCCACCGCGCCCGCGCCCTGGGCCACCCCGCCGGCCCGGTGGATCGCCTCGACGCCATCCTACGCGCCCGGGCCGGCCGCCACGCCGAGGCCGAGCCGGTCCTCCGACAGGTCCTCGCCGGCTCCGACGCGCCAGACCCCGAGGCGGCCGAGGCCCTGGCCCGCGTCTACCTGGAGACCTTCGACCTCCGGGCCGCCGCCGAGGTCCTCGAGCGATGGATCCGCGACGCGCCGCGCGATGCGACGCCCTACCTTTGGCGGACCGAGATCGCCTCGCGGCTCGACGGGGACCAGCTCGCGCGGGTGCGCGACTTCAGCGCCGCCCTGGAGCGCGACCCCACGCTCGACCGCGCGCGGCTCGGGCTGGCCGACGCCCTTCGCCTGGCCGGGCGACCCGACGAGGCCGAGGAGGACTACGAGGCTTACATCGCGCGACGGCCGGACGACCCGGCCGGGCACCGGGGAGCCGGCCTCAACGCCCTGGATCGCGGAGACCAGGCCGAGGCGATCCGCCGCCTCGATCGGGCCTCGGCGCTCGACCCCGCCGACGCCTCGACCCTGTCCGCGCGGGCGGGCGTCTCCCTGCGCCTGGGCGACTTCGCCGGCGCGCTGGCCATGCTGGACCGGGCCGTCCTCGCGAATCCGCATGACGTCGAGATCCGCCATCGTCGCGGCCTCTGCCTAGACCGGCTCGGGCACCCCGGGGAGGCCAGGGCCGAGCACGACGCGGCGGCGCGGCTCCGCGACGACGAGCGACGCCTGTCGGAACTGCGTCGATCCCTGGTCCGCGATCCGAAGAACCGAGAGATCCAGGGACAAATCGCCCGCTGGATGATCGAGCACGATCACGAGGAGGAGGGGATCCGCTGGGCCCGCAACGTCCTTCGCGATCGGCCTGATCACGCCTCGACCCATCGCGTCCTGGCCGCCTACTACGACCGGAGCGGCCAGCCCGGCCTCGCGAACTTCCACCGACTCCAGGCCGGGCTGCAATCGCCCCCTCCCTGAGTTCGGCGTGAGGAAGTCCGAAGCCAGAGCGGTGCGACGTGCCCGAGGAAAACCGCATCACTTTCGACGGAGCCGAAGCCGCCCCTAACCGTCCATCCCGGTTTATGGGTCGAGATCGACCGCCAAACCCTGTCGAGATCCCTTTCGAGCCCGGACGCCTTCATCAGACCCAGGCCAACGCCGAGGCCGAGCATCAAGATCATGCCGTTGGAGAGCGAGAAGCGTCGTTCTACGCGATCCTCGAGGGGCGATCGTCGCCGGGGACGCCTCGCGGCCCCATCCGACGAGGTCGGCTCCACATCGGCCTGGTCCTCCTCTCAGGCGGAGACCCAAGCCCCCAACAGCTTCCGCACGACGACCAACTGGCCGACATGGTAGGCCGTGTGGTCCAGGACGAGCAGCACCTCGCGGATGTACGTCTGATCGGAACCGTGCGGCACGACGGCGGCGAGCTCGACCTTCGCGTCCTGGACCAGTGCCTGGAGCTTCTCGCGATCCTCGATCAAGGCCGCGATCGATCGATCCCAGGCCTCGGCGTCGGGCGGCGCGGGGGAACTCGGCCAGTAGTCCTGCGGCCATCCCCTCTCGCGGTACGTCCCGTCGAGGGAGAAGTCCAGGATGTCCCGCTGGACGATCCGGATGTGCTCCAGCAGCTCCCAGGGCGAATGCGGCAGCCTTTCCGGTCGGATGCCGCGCAGCGGCTCCGGCAAGTCGCCGACGGCTTCGTCGAGGTTGAGATGCGCCTCCGACCAGGCGAGGGATCGGGCCAGGACGTCGCGGATGACCGGATCGGACATTGGACGATTCCTCGAACGGGCGCCTGGTTGACCGAGGGACGGACGCTGGACCCGTGATTCTAAGGAAAGCCGCCGCGACTGACGAGCGAGCATCACTTCCCGGTCGCCGTCGGCCGCTCATCGCGCCGGCCCCGGCCGGCGGCATCGAATCCGGTGCGGCGGTCGGTAAGGTCCCGGGCGGCGGGGTGGACGAGGCGGCCGGTCAGGTAGCCGGCGACCCGACCCGATTGGGCGTGCAAGGGCTCGTTCGACGTAGCCGCCGTACCGCGCCAGGGAGGCCACGCGGGGAGCTTTCCGGCGTTGATGGGGCACGGCGTCCCTCCGCTGTGCAAGGGTTCCCCCGCAGCATGGGCGGACGGCGGCGGATTTGCATGCTCGCCACCCTTCGCGAAGGGGTTTCCTGATCGAATCGTCGCGCAAGCAGAGAGGGCGTCCAATGGCATCCCAGGACTTGCCGGACGAGGGGCTCGAAGAGCCGTGGTTTTCTCTCAACGCGTTCATGCGCTACCTGTCCGCCAACGCCTCGGGCCGGCAGGCGATCACGCTGCAGCAGAAGTATCCCAGCCGTTATCAGGAGGTTTATTACGACGCCGCGGCGGACGTCCTGCGGCGTTTCATCGCGGACGGCATGGGGGATTCTTCGATCCTGGAAAGCGGAATGGCCGCGATCGCGGAAACCGCCTCCGAGAGCGACGTCCCCCACCACATCCGTGTGAACGTCGAGGTCATCGAGGCCTTCCGCGACCGGCGGCCCAGGCTCCAGTTCGGCGGCCTCGCCCCTTCGTCCGCCGCCGGCCCGCAGTCGAGCCTGTTCGTCGCCGGGGTCGAGCTGGTGATCCGCCCGGAGATCCTCCTGTCGGGCGTCGTCGACGTCGAAGCCCGCGGGGGGGCCCTGAAGTTCTACTTCTCGAAGGGCCACTCGCTGACCAGATCGGCCGCGTGACGCCGTGCGGATCAAGCGGCCCGGCCGGGGCCGACCGCGTCGCAGGCCTCGACGCCTGGCGGGCGACAAGGGCTACAGCTATCGGCGGATCCGCCGCTACTTGGGACGGCGGGGGATCAGGGCGGTGATCCCGACCCGCAAGGATCAGCGGAGGAACCCGAAGTTCGACGCCGAGGCCTACCGCCGGCGCAACATCGTCGAGCGGTGCATCCTCTGGCTGAAGGAGGACAGGCGGCTGGCGACCCGGTTCGAGAAGCTCGCGGTCAACTTCCTGGCGATGGTGAAGCTGGCCATGATCCGCCGTTGCTTCCGCCTCCTCGAGCCGTCGGACAGAACCTAGAGAGGTTTCCCGGAGCGAGCGGGATGCGAGCGCCGTGCCACTCGCATTGCCCTCGCCCCCGGCCCGTTGGGCGGTACGGCGCGAGTCCTCGGCCGTCCGCGTCCCGATGAAGGTTCATTCGCTTTCGGACGGGCCACCCACCCGCACCGTCGAGAAGGGTGCCGGGACCGACGGCCTGCGAGACGCCTCCGGACTGGGGGCCGACCGCCCGACGCACGGGATGCGGTCGATGACGGTGGGCGACTCCCCGCCGCGTCAGCTCGACGGCGTGGCGACGGCGACGTCCCGACTCCTGGGCGGCTCCGACGGGTCTCCTGCCCTCGCTGCGACGGCGACCGCCCGAAGGTCCCTTCGGCGACGCCGGAGTCGGTAGTGCGGCCTGTATGTCGAGAGGCTGTTCGCGCCACCGCCTCGAAGGCGTGCAGCGGGCGTGAAGGTCGTTCACGGCCGGCCCCGCGGTCTCATCGCGGCCTCGTAGGCCTCCTGGAAACGCCGGAACTCCTCCGGGTCGCCGCCGCGGTCCGGGTGGTGTTCCTTGGCCAGCTCCCGGTGCCGCCGCTTCACGTCCTCAAGAGATGCGTTGCGGGGCAGGCCCAGGACGTCGAGGCACTCGGGCGAGACGGTCGCGCCCGCCGTCCGTCCGCCCCGGGCCCGTTCCTCCTCGGCCCGGAGCCGCTCATACTCGGCACGGAGCCGCCAAAACTCGGCGTTGAGCCGCTCCTGCTCGGCCTGGAATCGTTCTTCCTCACGCCGTATCTCTTCGGCGAGCCGGGTCGCTTCCGCGGCGGCCCAGGCCGCAGCCGCCGCACGCTCGCGTTCCTCGTGCTCCCGTTCCTTGAGCAGCCGATACGCCGCGAAGTCGCGGACGCCGGCCCTGGTCGCCGCCGGGACGCCCGCCAGGAGCGCCTTTCGCAGCTCGCCCTCGAACCGCCGCACGTGGTCCCGCGGCCGGCCGTAGCCCCCCTCACGCCAGGAGCCGAAGGTCCGGTCGACCTCGTACCACCAGGCGGCCCGCGCGAAGCGGTCGGCGACGCAGCAGGATCGGATGGTCGGCAGCCGCGCCGCGACCTCCTGCCGCGGCCCGCCGTCCGTCCGCTTCGAATGCACGACCAGCGGCGTGAGGGCGATCCGATCCGGGCCGCGATGCTCGCAGGACAGCGGCCTCCAGGGCTCTTCCATATCCATGCCGTGCATCCATTCGGGCTCTTTGAGGAACGCGGCCCGGGCGTCGCTTCGCACGGGCCGATTACGCCAGACGATGTACATCCTGGTGGACCTTGCCGGTTGGAGTCAGAAAGCGGGAGCAGGGACCTGGTCCTCTCGAGACCCGTGAGGGCGGTGCGGTAGTGACCCCGCCATGGTCCGATCGTACGGGTGGAAAGAGAATCGCTCGCACCGCGACGACGCGGATGTAGTGACGCCGGCCCTCCCCCTTCGAGACGGATGCCGACCCGGGTTCCGCAATCCGACGATACGCCGCCGTTCGGCGAGAAGCCGATCCGGGCGGTGTTCGAGGCCGGCAGTCGCCGCATGCGGGTGCGACGCGACGTCCCGGGGTCGATCAATCGAAGGCCGGGGATCCGCCGGGGCTCGAGGCCTCCGGGACTCCCGCGACCCATCTGGGCCGCCGCCCGCGTCCGACCCCCGACTTCCCGGGCGAGGATGCGACGACGGCGGAGGCCCATCGTCTCTGCCCCGCCCGGCGTCCGTGATCCCGAGGGACGGCGGGCGGCCATGGCCGGGTCCCGGAGGCTTCCGGCCGTCGCACATGCCATCCCGGCGGCGGTTCAGTAATGGGGCCCTCTCGCGGCCCGAGTTGAATCCCGCGATTCACCCCAGGGCCGAGGACTGCGGCGGGCGAGACCCGCGCGGCGGGCCGGATCCTCCGCGGAGCAGGCATCGACCAACATCGGTGGGCCGAGCCGCTGCCACGGCGGTCTCCGGGGTCGGGTGTCGGGGGCGAGGGGCGGGCGACGAAGCCGCGACTTGGAGGGCTTGAAGACTCCGCACGGCCCCTCCTTCGACCGGCCCGCGAGACGGCCGTCCTGCGGGTGACAGTCCCGGGAAGACGGCTCCTCCTCATCGAGCCTGCCCGGCAGCTCGGCCGCCGATGCCCGCGGCCACGTCCATTCGGCTGGTCGGGCGACCCTCGATGCGATCCGGCGCTCGCAGCTCGATGAAGCCGTCCGCCCCGCGGCGGGCACCGTCGGCCGCTTTGTTCCTCGGGCGCAGAGACTCATAACGCGCCGGCCGGCGGGGGGAGAACTCGATGCGGGGCGATCGGGAAGCCGGGTCGCGACCGCTCCCGTCCCATCTCGCGGGATCGGCATGGCGGGGATGGGCCCTCGTCTCGGCCTGAGCGGGCGACGACTCTGGGATCGGGTCGGCTCCCCTCCCGGTCCATGCCCGGTCGAGACGTGTTCGCGAAAGGGCGGTGCCGTCCCGCCCCGACTGCCGCTCCGGCACCCAGCGTCCCAGCCCGGACGTACCGGCCCGGGGAGGGCCCGGCGGATCCGCTCCAACCGGCGTGCGGGCCCGTGGGAGGGAAGGGGCCCGCCGACGCGGGCGATCAGGACGTGGCCGACCCACTCTCGGAGGGCCGATTCACCGCAACCTCCGACACGCCTCCATTTCGTGAATGTGTTTCGGATCTCCTTGTATAGATGATGGTTAAGTGTCATTCACGGAGGGATTGCGAGTTCCGTGCATACGGGCCATTCGGTGAATCCACCCCTCGGGGGGGTGGGTCGGCCCCCCGGAGCTTGGCCCTGCCCCCCCCGGCGATGGGCCGGCCTCCGCTGCTGGTCGGTTCACCGAAACCCGCCGATTCACCGAATCGATCCGGGCGAGTGAAACGGCGCAAGTCCCTTCATAATAAGGGGATGTCGTCTTGATTCACCGAATGAGGCTCAATGGGCGCTGCGGTGAATCAGACCCACCCGTGATCGGGCCGGGCTCGGGCGGGGCCCGCCCCGAGACGGGTCGCCCCGCCCGTCGAGGATTCGAGCCCCTCGCCCTTTGGGCCCGCCGACGCCGCCCGTTCGGGGCCACTCGGCCCCGGTCGTCCCGCCGCGCGGCGGGCCTCTGAGAGTGCGGCACCGACTGCCGAGGCCCTCCGGCCTGAGGATCCCGAACCAGCCCTCGTCCACTGGATCAGCCCAGCCAGGCGCGGCCGGCCGATCGTCCCGCCGCCCAGCCCCCACGCATACCACCCCTCGGGGCGTCCGACCGGCTTCCGGCCTGGACGGGACGGGAGGATCGCAACCTCGCTGATGCAGGAGGCAGGACTCCGATGGGTCGGGGCGGGCTGCGGGTGGGCCCGAAACGTCGCCCTCGAGGGGGATGGGACGACGCCCTGCTAGATGGGCCGGCGGCTCCCCCCGATGCGGGGCGGGTCCGTCTTCCGTGCGAACGGTGCGGGGCGGATGAGAAAGCCCCGCCGGGCCGATGCCCGGCGGGGCCGCGGGGGGACGCCGAAGACAAGATCGATGGTACTGCGGACCGCCGGGACGGCCTCGCCGAATCACCGCACTTGCTCCCGACCGTCGGCCGCGCGGCCGACGGTCCCGGGAGGTCGGGCCGACCGTCTCGATTGAATCCCGAGATTCACGACGCTGGGGTGGCCATCCGGTGCCCGGGCGGGAGCGGGACGTTGCGGCCGTCCACGTCGGGGCCCCGGGCGACGTCCCGAGGGGCGGCCCCCAGCCGACATGCGGGTCGGCCGCATCTCCGTGGATCAAACGACGCCACCCTCGGCGGAGGCCGGTCGGACGGGAGAACGGAGTGTTTCCACGACGCCCCGTCGCGCCGGGACGGTGGTTCTCCGTCGCGAGGCGAGGGCCGATCGCGGCGGCCGGCTCGTCCTCATTCGCGGCGTCCGCCGCCCGGGGCGGTTCCGGCGCACGGTCGGCGAGGGCCCGAGGCGGACGACGCGAGCGGCGAAGCCTCGACTCGGAAGGCTTCGAGGAATACGCCCGCCCCCGCCATCGACGGGTTCCCGCGGAGGCCGTCCCGCGAGCGCCCGCACTCGATCGACGGCCCATCCGCGCCGAGCCGGCTCCAACGGTCGGCCGCCGATGGTCCTGCGTCCCCGTGCAACCGGAGATCGGGCGACCCTTCCTCGCAGTCCTGCGCATCGAGGAAAGCGACGCCGACCGCTCCGGAGGGGGGGTGCCGTCGTCTGTATCGCCCGTCGTGCGCGGGCGCGCCGCCCCCGGGGGCATTCCCGACCCGGGAGCACGAACGGGGATCCTGGCCTCCACGGCGCGCCGTACTCCGCCCAGGGTTGAAGCCCCGCTCCTGGCGATTCGGGCCCGCCGCGTCCGAAGACGGCTCCACCCCTCGGCGCGGACCTCCTCCCGGGCCTGGATCCCGCCTTCCCGGGAGGGGGGGCGGCTTGTTTCGTCGGCCGTGATGAGGTCGGCCCTCGGAGGTCGCCGGTCGAGGCCGCCCCGCCGGGAACCGTCCGCCCCGCGAAGGGGAAGTGAGTTCCGGTCGGCCGCCGGGTTTCGTCAGTTCCGGCAGCGACGTCAGTGGGAAGGTAAGGATCGACCCGTCGTCGAAGGGATCACGAGGCGGCCGCCCTCTCTCGGGCTACCGTCCCTCGGATGGACGTCTTGGAGTACGAGAATACTATATATATGTACAGTATACTCACTTTAAGAGTGATTACCCCGGCTTCCGAACGCCCGGGAGGGGGAGGGGGAGTACGGTTGCACGGCGAACGGATCCCCCCGTCGATCTCGATCCTGCAAGCCCCCCTCGGCGCTCTTCGATCCCGCCTTAGCACCTCACTGACGTCGCTGCCGGAACTGACGAAACCCGTCGGCCCCTGCTCGGGTCCTTCCGACGCGGACTCTCGGGCCGCCCGCGGCCTCGGCCTCCTTCCGGCCGACGGTCCTCGACGACGCATCCCGGACGGCGGGGCGCGGACGTGATCCTCGTTGGGCCTCCTCCGGTACGCCCCCTCGGAAGCGTGCAGGGCCCCGTCCGGCATCGACCGGCTCGCGTCGCCGTCGCGGTCGCCGAAGAATGCGGCGCGGTCGGCCTCCGTCCGGATCGGGAGCCCGGGATAGCCTGGGCGTCCCCCGATGGAGACGGCGACGACGCGAATCGCCGTGCGGGGGCCGTGAACAGTTGGACCCCGATAGGGATGGAGCCCCGATGGGAAGAGGGAGAGAGTCGCCGTGACCGAGTCTATCGTCGCCGCCCCGAGCGGCCCATCCGTTTCCGCCCCCCAGGACCCCGCGCCGACGGCGCCGAGCCACGCCGACCCTTCGACGTCCCCGCCCGCCCCGCCCCCCTCCGATCCCGCGTCGGCCCCCCGGTCCGACGCCCGAGACCCGAGCGACCCCGCGAACTGGCCCGACCCGATCGGGTTCGACGCCGGCCTCGAGGCCGTGCCGTCGTTCGACTACCGCCTGCTCCCCGAGCCCCTGAGGTCTCGCGTCCGGGACGTGGCCGACCGGGCCTCGGCGCCGGCCGAGTACGTGGCCGTCCCGATGTTGGTCGCGCTCAGCGGGGTGATCGGGCGCGGGCTGGCCGTCCGGCCGAGGCGCTTCGACGACTTCACGCCGACCGCGAACCTCTAGGGGGGCATCGTCGGGGCCCCCGGCACGATGAAGTCCCCGCTGGCGGACGAGGGGACGGCCGCCCTCCGCAGGCTCGAGTCCGAGGCGGGGGAGGCCCACGAGGCGGCCTGCTCCCGGGACGCCGCGGAGGCCCTCGCGGCCGAGGCCGAGCTGGGCTGGCTCCGCAAGGAGCTGGCCCGGCTCGCGAGGAAGGGGGCGGCCGCCGCCGAGGAGCGGAGGACCATCGCCGAGCGGATCGCTGCCCTCGGGGCCCGGCCGACGCCCAGGGCCCGCCGTTTCGTCGTGGTGGACGCGACAGTCGAGAAGCTGGGCGAGCTGCTCAGGGACAACCCCCGGGGCCTGACCTGCCTCCGCGACGAGATCTCGGGGTGGGCGCAGGGCCTCGACCGCAAGGGGCGGGAGGGCGACCGCGGGTTCTTCCTCTCCGCCTGGAACGGCTCCGGGCTCGCGACGGTCGACCGGATCGGGCGGGGGACCGTGGCCTTCCGCAACCCGACGATCGCCCTCTTCGGGACGACCCAGCCGGACGCGATCGCCCGCCTGGTCGCCGAGGCCTCGACGGGGGGCCGGGGCGACGGGCTGATCGCCCGCTTCTCCCTCGCGGCCTGGCCCGACCCCGCGCCTTATCGGCCGGTCGACCGTCGTCCCGACCGGGCCCTCAAGCTCGCCGTCGACGACGTCTTCCGCCGCCTAGCCGAGGCCGACTTCGCCGCCCGCGGCGCCGAGGTCGACCCCTCCAGGCCGGACGACCCCCCGTTCCTCCGCCTCTCCGCCGAGGCCCAGCCGATCTTCGACGGCTGGTTTGACGCCCTCTCGGCCCGACTCGCCGACTGGACGGGCGACGCGGCCATGGCGTCGCACCTCGCGAAATACAAGAAGCTGGCGCCGGCGTTGGGCCTGCTCCATCAGCTCTGCTCATGGGACGCGAAGTCGACGCTCGCCCCGGTCTCCGCCGAGGCGGTCCGGGCCGCGATCGGCTGGTGCGGGCACCTCGAGGCCCACGCCCGCCGCGTCTACGGCTGCAAGGCCCGCTCCGCCTTCTCCCCCGGGGCCGTCCTGGCCGGCCGGATCGACGAGCTGCCGTCCCCCTTCAAGGCCCGGGACCTCGCACGCAGGAAGTGGTCCGGCCTGGCGACCCCCGAGTCGGTCGAGCGGGCCCTCGAGGAGGCGTGCGAGCGGCGGTGGATCATGGCGGCCCCCACGTCCCCGGGACGCAGCGGTCGACCGACCGTGGCCTACCACCGCAACCCCCGCCGACCCGGCCGGGCCGTCCCGCCGCCGCGGGCCATGGGCGAGCCCCTGGGCCTGGAGGACCTTTTCGCCCTCGCCCTGGAGTTCGAGGAGTCGGGCGCGGCCGAGGACGTCGCGATCTCCCCGTCCTGCATGGCGGCGGGCCTCGTCAAGTTCTCCGCGAGGAACCGGAAGCTCGGCGGCTCTCCGGCGGACGTTTGCTTGTCCGTGGGCTCGGACCGCGTGTCCGCCCTGGAAGCCCTCACTGAGGCGGTCGAGCAGGTCCTCGGGCGGCGCGACTCGGGCTCCCCGATCGGGCCCGACCCCCGCGTGAACCCGCCGGGAGGCCCGCCGGAGCCGCCGCCCCCACCGCCCGCCCCCGAGCCGGGCTCGCCGGGCGTCGCCTACCCCGCCGACCTCCCCGCCCGGGTCGTCGCCGCGTCGGGCCTGGGGGCGGCCGGCGAGGCCCGCGCGCCGGCCGCCGGGAAGTCGGCGCGGGTTCGGGCTCGGCGGCGGTCGGACTCCGGACGCGCGGCGTCCCGGCCGACGGCTCCCGCCGCCCCGCGTCCGAGATGCGGGCGGGCCCCTTCCAGATCCCCGGCCGTCTCCTGCAGACCGCCGAGCCCACCCCGGCTCGTCTCGTCGCGTCCGCCTCCTTGAGTCCGGTCCCGAGCCGACTCGTGTCCCGGCCCCGGGCCGATCGACCACCACGCCGATGCGGGTCGGCGACCGCGAGCCGATCCTCGCCCTCGTCCGCTTCGACCTCGGCGGCCTCCCGCGTCGATCCGATGGAGGTTGCGATGGACGGCCGCTCGCCCCCCCACGGCTCGGACCGCGACTCGTCGCGGGCGTGACGCCCGTGGGCCCCCGATCTGAATCTCGGGATTCATCTCGATCGGGCCGCCCTGCGATTACGCGCGGACGTCCGACGCCGCCTCGCCGCGTCTCCTTGCAGGGCGGGCCCCGGCCGTCGAAGTCCACCGAGGGCGGCCCGGATGATCGATGGTGATCACCCGGTCCGGTCGCGAGGGCCGCCGGGGGGAGCCCAAGGTGCGGGAGCCCCCCGGCCACACCCGCCCTGGCGATATGGCGGGATCCTTCGAGGACGTCGCGAGGCGCTCGACGACCTCCGAGCGGCCCGGTCGGGTTCGGCTCGACCTCGACCGCGGCCTCCCTCGCGGAGTCCGGGAAGACGCCCCGGAGTAGGGCGCGCGGCGAGGCGGCGACGGCGGCCCTGCGACCGGCCCCGGAACGAGGCGAGCCCGGGGCTCGGCCGGGCCGGCGCGGCTCCGCGAGGACGTCGTCCGGCCCGCATGGGGGCGATGCCGAGAGGAGCTCGGCTTACGCACCTCGCGGGGGCGGGCCGGCTGGAGGCGTGCGACGCGGCGGACGCGGCGACCGGGACTCGTCGCCTCCCCGGCCCGCCCCCCCACGCACAGTCCCCGCGACGCCGGCGAGCGGCCTTCCCGCCCGAGGCGGCCCCCGGACGAAGACGCCCGGATCGCGTCGAATTCGACGTCGGCATGGAGTCGCCTGCAGCGGAGGCCGTGCTCGAGGCCGAGCGTCGGCGAGCAGGCCGATCGATCATCGGTCGCCTCCCCTCGTCAGGGGCCCGGAGGCGAAGACGCGGAGGAGCGTGGGGAGGACCTGACGATCGTCTCGGCCCCTCCGACGCCCCCTTGAGGCGTCGAGGGCGCTCGTCGACGGCGGGCGCCGAATCCGTGCCGGGCCGCCGGCCGCGGCCACGCCCCGGCGCGCGGTCGCCGGGTCGCCGTCCCGAGACCGGGGCGCAACCTCGGCATGCGGGACGGTCGGGGAGCGCCGGCCGGCGATTCACGATCGCGGCGGCGCGACGGCATGACCCATGCGGCCCCTCCCATCGCCCGACTACGAGCACGGCCGCCGAGGTCCACCTCCGGCGGACCGGGCCGACCGCGCTTTTGCAACAAATCCCAGCGAGGTCGTCATCCGCATTCGCGGGGGGGACGCGATGGATCCGCACCCCGCCCGGCGGCTGCGGCCCCCCGATCCCCGCCCCCCGGGACTCGTCGGCGACGACGTGCGGGGCCGGCGACGGCGGCTCGACGAACGACGTCCGGCGTCGCCGAGATCGGAGGATCGACGGGCGAATCGTTCGAATGCTCCGCCCGGACGGCCCCGGCGTGGGCGAGGCCGGCTCGCGAGATCGATCAGGGCTTCCGACGTGGTCGAGAGGGATCCGCCCTTCAGCTCGCGGGAGCTAAAAAGAACCGACCCTAGGGCAGGGCCCTCGAGCCCGCCGTCCCCCCAGCTCGATGGTCGGCGTCGTCGACGTCCGGCGGTCGAACTCGAGGGGACGGTCGGGCTGGGATGGATCCGGCCGCCGTGGGCCGACGCCCAGCGGGTCGAGGACGGACGGCCCCGCCGGGTCAGGGCCGGGCCGGCGGGCGCGACGGCCTGTCGAAGCAGATGCGGCCGCGCTCGCAGGTGATCGGCTGGCAGGACCTCGGGACGGCCTGCTCGTACGGGCAGACGAGCACGCCGTTGGCCCGCTTGAGCGGCCCCGACCGGCGGACGCGGAAGGCCAGGTCGGCCGACGCCGGCACCGAGCCGGGCGGCTCGCCCGGCCCGATCATCCAGGCCGTCCGGACGCCCGGGTCGCAGGGCGGAGGCCCGGAGTCGCGGTCGCCGGAATACCACAGCTGCACATTGGGCAGGCCGGCGAAGTCCGCCAACGCCCTTCAGATCTCGGGCACCCTCCAGGACCGCGTGTAGGCGAAGAAAATGGTCGAGCGGCAGAGCCGGGCGGCCTCGGCCCAGAGGCCGACGTAGCCCGCGGAGTGGAAGTCGCCCGAGCCGTGCACGCGGACGACTCGGATGAAGTCGCGACGGACCTGGCCGGCCAGGTCGGCGACGAAGCCGGGGCCCTCGGCCCGGGCCACGTTCCGGGCGTGGCGAGACTTCACGGACGGGAAGGCGAAGCGTCCCGAGCGCGCGTAGCAGGACGCCCGGCACGCCGGGGTGGACCCGGGGCAGGAGGCGACCGCGGGGGTCGAGAAGGTCCAGATCAGCTCCCGCCCCAGCTTCGCATTCCCCCGGCAGAGCAGCGGGTGGCGGGGGCGGACGCGAGGATTTCGAGGCGATTCGACATGGGGCGGCTCCTGGAGGGCGGCCCGGGTCGGTCGCGGGCCGGCGGCCCGGCGAGCATCCGGGCTCGTGCGGGTCGGTCGGTGACGCGCGCAGACTCTCCGAGGCCGAGGGGCCGGCCGGCGATGCCTGGCCCGAGCGGCTCGGGGATGCGGACGTCGCGGGGCCACGCCGGGCGACACTGGCGACAGGGGGGAGGGGGAGGGGCCGACCGGGCGGCGGCAAGCTCGCCGGCCGGCCCGCGGGCAGGGGGCGTGGCGAAGTCCGACCGGCTCCGACCGCCCGAGACGACGGCGGCGTCCGCGCGCCGGGCTTGGGGCCGCACGACGTGCCGTGCGGCCCCCGGACGCACGGTCCCCAGGCGTCGAGGAAGGCCGCGACGAGGGTTCGGCCCGCTCGTTCCGCGATCCGAGACGCAGCCGCGGCGGCGGGGGACGCCCGGTTTCTCGGCGATTTCGACGGGGTAAGAGGAAGGCGGAGCCTCGATGCACGGTGCCCGTCCCGGTCTCACGAGATTCACGCGAAGGGCGCATCGAGCGGAGGCGGGGCTGCCTGCGCGTCACGCCCGCCCCGACGTCGCGGCGTTCGGATCGCGAGGGTCCTCGCGAAGCGAGTCGAGGGGCTAACGCTCCCGATCCTTGATGACGCGGTTCCGCCGCGGATTAAGCGGAGATGGGAAGGGAGGAGCGACTCGGACGTTCGGGGCGGGAAGGGCTCCCCGGCCTCTCGACCGACCTCCCCGATCTCAGGCGCGGGACGATCTGTCGGATCGTCCGGATACGAGCCCAACGCACGCTCGGCGACGTCGGGTGCAGGCTTCGCGGGCCGGATCGAAAGGAGCTCTTGCGGTGCCGTAAGGCCGCAGCCCGGAATCGGTTTCGACGACTTTCACCCGCGACGTCGAGCGTAGGCCCTCGACTCCGGGCTCCTGATCGGAGGGTCGGGCGGAACGGACCCGGGCGAGCCCTCTCGCGGTGGCCCTCGGCCCGTCGAGCGGCCCGGCCGCCAGAGGTCAGTCCGGACGCGCGATCGATCCGAAGAAGTACTGGTACCGCCCAGCGACCGCGTCCGGGGCCCACCGACCGGCCTCCATCAGGACGAGTTCGCGATGGCGGGCCTCCCACGCGGGGTCGTCCCAGAGCCGTTCGATCGTCGCCACCCAGGGGGCGACCTCGCGGTCGGCCGGCGTCGCGAGGCCGCCCGTGAAGCCCTCGGGGGGCGTGGGGAGGAACCCGCCGTCGTCGAGCGTCTCCGGCAGGGTGCCGCGGTCGCTGGCGAGGACTGCGATCCCGTTGGCCATGGCCTCAGACCGTCCCGGCGTTCTCAGTTCGAGGGAGCGGTTTTCGGCCCCCCTGAGCTGGCCGGGAGCGGTGATAGACCCCGATGGGGCATGACCGAGAAGCGAAATCAGGCCAAGCAGGATGTCGAGTCGCGCCGGTAAGCTGATCACCTCCTAATGATTTTTCAAGAGTTCTTTACATCGACATCAGGCTTCGTGTCGACGAGATCGGAGCGGAGGATCGCCGGATGGAGCGACGCTGCAGCGATTCACCATCGGACGTATGCTCGACGCCTCGGGCGGTTACGCCTGATTCAGCCGAGGCGGCGCGAGCGGGCCGGGCTTCAGTCGTGGCGATCGCACCACTAGGAACGGGTCCGGACCTCGATCACAGTCGAATACCGGGAGGCTCCTTTCGCATCGAGGGCGGCGACCCGGAACCAGTAGCGGGTACGCGGCTTCAGTTCGGTCCAGCGGAAGCTCGCCTTGTCCGCCTGGCCGGACCGAGATTCGGCGAAGTGCACCCCGTCCAGGCTGATCTCGACTCGGTAGCCGCTCCCGCCCGTCGAGTCGTGGTCCCACTTCAGGTCGACCTTCGTCGCCCAGATGGTGTCCGCGCGGAGGCCAGCCGGCGCCGCAATCGGTCCCGCGTGGCGTACCGGCTCCGTCAGAGGGGCCTGCGCCGAGGACGGCTCCGGTCGCGGGGTCGACGCCTCGGCCGGGCCCGGATGGGGCGTCGGCCCCACGGGCGGTTCGAGGTCGGTCACGACCATGATCTCGTTCGTGTAGTCCGAATAGGCCTCGCCGTTGGCGGCTCGGACCTTGAACCAGTAGCGGGTGCCGGGCTCCAGGCCCGCGACGCGGAAGTCGGCGTCGCCGGCGACGGTCGTCCCGACGTGGCGCCAGTCCTCGCCGTCGCGGCGCACCGCGACGCGGAAGCCCGTCACGTCGCCCGACCGGTCGTCCCATATGAGGTCGACCATCGTCGTGCGGACGTCGTCCGCTCGCAGGCGCGTGGGAGCCGAGGGGGCGGCCAGGAAGGGCGAGGTGGGCGTCGTTCGGGTCCGAGCCGAGTCCGTGGACGAGTCGTCCGGGAGCGGTCCTGAGCCCCCACGGGCCGCGTCGACGCGCACCGTCGTGACGCCCTGCTCGCCGGTCACGGCCACCTCCAGGGCCCGAGGCTGGCGATCGGCTAGGGCGACCGATGCCGCCGACGGGGCAGGCCCCGAGGTCACGGGGACGAGGGGCGGTGCCTCGCCGGCCCCCGCCGGCACCCCCGGGACGGTCCGAGCGGTCGGCCCCGGATCGGCGGGACGGAGGACGTCCAGAGCCTTCTCGAAGTACCCGAGCCGGACGTCGAACGAATCCTTGTCATACGTGTTCACCACCTTGGAGATGCCGTCGCTGACCGATCTCGCCGTCCCCGCTCCCGACTTCTGGGATTCGGAGTAGCGGTCGGCGTGCGCGTTCAGGCCGTGATGGTCCCAGAACCAGCCCCCTACGCGAGCCGCGGCGATCGGGTCCCGGGCGACCTTCCAGGGGTCCCAGACCAGCCGCTCGTCCTCGTAGAGGCCGATCGAGGCCGCTCGGTAGTTGCTCTTGAAGGTGAGGTGGATGAATCCTCGGCCGATATATCTCCATCCGTCGCCGGCAGCGTCGTTGCCGTATCGACCCCCGTAGACCTCCTCGGCCAGCGCGGGGGGGTTGTGGGCGAAGCCCTGAGTCGACGCGAGCGTCGGGAAACGCTTCGGCCAGACCTCCGTGAGGCGCTTCGCCTTGTAGTCGAGATCCTCAGTCATCGCCTCCAGGCTCTTGGTCTCCAGCCGGACCTGGGCCAGGAAGGCGGCCTGCCGCTTGTGGGTGACGATGCCGAACTCGCCGAGGGTGCGATTGAGCGGCTCCAGATATTTGCGCAGGGTCGCGTCGGAGGCGGACGCCATGACCTGGCGGAGCTGGTCGAGCGTGACTACCCCGAGCCGCGTCGCGTTGTTCGACTCGTCGGTTTCGATCTCCGACCCGACGGACAAAGAGGTCGCGGGGGTCGGGGGCTCCTCGGACGGGTCGATCACGACGAACAGGTAGGGACGGGCGACCGTCCCGCCGAAGCGCGCCGGGAAGACGACGTCGACCGCATGCGACCCCACGACGCCCGTCTCCTCGCCGTCGCGGTCGCGGGAGGGCAGGGGGATCGTCGCGATCAGCTCGGCGTCCCCGTCGAAGGAGGGGCCGGCGCCGCGATAGAGGCCGACGAGTGGGCCGGACCTCAGCCGATCGCCCGACACCTCGTAGTGCAGCACGAGGCTGTCATCGTCGATCGCGTCGGCGCGGACGACGCGGATGTCCACCAGCCGCCGCGACGGATCCAGCGACACCACCTTCGTATTGTTCCCCGAGTCCGTCTCCGGCACCGAGCCGTCCGAGTTGAGGATCATCGCGAGGTGCGTGGCCCCGGCCGGGGGCTCGCCGAGTTCGCGGGGGGTTAAGTGGAGGTTGAATTGACGCGTCGAACTCGGGATGGCCGATCGGGAGTTGTAGCTCTCCAGGCCGTCGGCCGCGGCGGTGCCGAGGTCCCGGCCGTCGGCGCCCAGCCATCTCAGGGCGACGCCGTGGCGCCATTCGCCCGGCCAGAGACGAGACGGCACCGCCTCCTGCGTCACGTCGTAGCGGAGGCGGAGCACGTCCCCGTCCCACCACAGCTCGCGGGCGGACAGGTCGGGGAGGTCGGTCTCGAGGTAGTCCACGTCGAGCTTATAAGGCCCGAACGAGGCGTGGGATCGGGACGGGTTGTCGCCGCCGCCCCCCGCAGGATCGTACTTCCGGCTGCTCGAATGCGAGATGCCGAGGTAGTAGGTGCCGGCCTTGAAGAAGGTGTAGTCCAACTGCCAGGTCGCGCGTCCTGCTTTCTGGGAGCCGGAGAGCGGGGTGGAGACCTGCGCGGGGCCGGTCAGGTTCATGGCCGGCATTTGCACGCCGTCGGCGTCGAAGAGCTTCAAGGCCACGGAGGCCGAGCCCTTGATCGGCTTCTGCTTGGGGAACGGGGTCGAAGTTGCCCAGGTCTCGACGCGGAAGCGGAGCCTGGCGCCGTCCTCGACCTGGAACCGATACAGGTCGACGTCCTGGGCGTTCAGGCGGATGAACTCGCCCCGGGACATGCCGGCTCTCGGGGCGTCGAGGAGCCCCAAGGCGTCGGTCACGGCGGTCGGCGTCCGCCCGGCGGTGATGAGGCCGAAGTCCGTGACGCGCTCGCGGATGGTGTCGTCCGGGTCGTCGGGGTCGACGTTGGCGGCCTGCCGGCCGGTCGCCACGGCCGCGGGGGCCGGCGTGGGCGTTGACGCGACGCCGGTCGTCATGAGCTGCCGACCTTCGAGGGATTCGAAGAAGGGCCGGGTGCGACGAGGAGATCTTGGCATTGTGTCGTTCTCTGCTCGCGTGGTTTCGGGTCTCAAGTGGGCTCCGCAGCGGGCCGGGCCGATCGAGCTTTCTCGCCCAGCCTTGCCGCGACGAGGGACGCCGGCTCATGCATCGGGCGTGAAGCGTGTGGCAAGGCGGGTGAGCCGGCCACAGGGGAGATCACCGAACGGCGCCGACGACGACACGGGGCCCGGGATTTCCGCCTGGTCCGAAGTCGCCAAGGGCCCAGGGCTGAGGTCGGTCGGGTGAGCGGCGACTCCGGAGACCGCCCGGCGGGCGTCGGAGCGGGACGACCCGACCGCGTCGGCTCGCCGAGGCGGACCGAACTCGAACCGCGGCGCTCGGCCGGCCGAGGTTCTGGCTCGCAGCACGGTCCCGCCGTCCTTCGTCTTCGAGCCCGTCACGCGCCGGCGGTTGAAGTAGGAAGGAGGGCCGCCCAGTTCGATCAATCATCCTGGATCCAACGTGGGCGTCTTCGAGATCGTCTCGATAATCCGTGTCGCCCGGACCGGCAGGCGGTGATTGAGCTCAGGGAGGGTTCCCCGTCACCTGGCGAACGGCCGACATCGAACTGGCCCGGGGAAGCGGCCAAGCCCGCAAAATGGGATGAAATCAGGAATGACGCTGGGATCCACACATGCAGGCATTCGGCCGTGTTTGCTCGGTTTCCGTTTCATCGGCCCGAAAAGTCTGGAGACGCTCCTCATGAAAGCTCGAACTCCGACTCGACTCCCCGAGACTTCGAAGTCGTCGCCGGATCATCCCCGGTCGCATCCGGTCCGAGATGCGGGGCCGGACGTGGAGGCCCGCCGCCGTCGAGCGGCTCCGTTCATCGGGGCGCTCATCCTGCTGCTGGCGGCTCGCGTGGAGGGGCAGACCGCAGAGCAGGCTTATCAGGATGCGATCGCCTGGTCGAATCAGGGCCGCAACGATCACGCACTGGCTCTTCTGGATCGAGCCATCGGGCTCGCCCCGGCCTGGTGGCCGCCCTACCTGGTCCGGGGAGACGTCAGGTCGAGCCAGGGCTTGCAAGACCTAGCCGTCGCCGACTTGAGCCGGGTCATCGAGCTCGATCCGTCGAATGGAGAGGCCTTCGTCCGCCGAGCGAAGTCGAGGCGACGACAGGATCGCTACGACCTGGCGATCGCCGACCTGAACCGCTCGCTTCAGTTAGTGCCGAGCCTGGTGCCCGCACTTATGGAACGTGCGGAAATCCTCTCGCTGACGGGGAACCTGACGGCCGCCCTCGACGACGCCGACGAAGCCGTCCGACTCGATCCCTCCCGGTCCTTGGCCTACCAACTCCGGGCGATCATCCGAAACCTCCTGGGTCGCCACGAACTGGCCCTGGCCGACCTGGACCGGGCGATCGAACTCGACCCCGATAATGAGCCCGCGTCTTGGACACGTTCCCGGCTCCGCTCGACCTGCCCCGATCCTCGCGTCCGAAACGGCCCGCTCGCCTATCGAGACGCCCTTCGAGTCCGTCAGCTCGGAAAGCCGGAGGATCCTGGGAACCTCATGGTCCTGGCGGCTGCTTATGCGGAGTGCGGCGACTTCGCGCACGCCGTGGAATATCAGAAGCGGGCCCTGGCCGGCGCGCCGGACGCCCTGGCGTACGCCCTCCACCTCCGGGAGTGCCTCGAACACTACGAGGCCAAGCAACCTTGCCGGGAGAAGGGACCGTCCCCGGCCGCGGCCCCCCGCCTGCGGTCCCTGGAGCCGCTCCGGGCCCCGGCGCGGGCAAGCAGGCGAGCCTCGTCCGGGCGCATGACTTGTTCCTGGCGGGGAAGCCCGTCGAGGCGTAACGCCTACTCCGCGAGGGGGTCGCCCGGACGCCCAACGACGTCGAGCTGCGGTCCCATCTGGCGGCCAATCTCATGGGCCAGGTGAAGCCCGATCTTGCCGAGGAACAGTTCCGGGAGATCCTCCGGCTGGATCCCGCCAACGCGACCGCCCACTGCGGGTTGGCCACGGCGATCCTGGCGCAGCCTCCCATCTCACGGCCGAGGATCGATGAGATGGTGGCGAGCCTGAAGGAATCGATACGCCTCAAGGTGGACCCGAGGATGTCGTACAGCATCGTCGGCCAAGTCTTCTCGGCCGCCGGCAGGCCCGATGAGGGGACCAAGCTCCTCGAAGACGCCGTAGCGGCGGAGGGGGCCCCGGGGATCATCCACTATCACCTCGCCGAAGCCCTCCAGGCCCGAATAGGGCGGGATGCCGAGGCCGTCTCGCACTACCAAACGGCCATCGCGGGGAACCTCCCCCGCCAGCTGGCCCTCACGGCGCACGCGAGGCTCGGCGCTTTGCACGAGGCCCAGGGCCGGCCCGGCGACGCGCTCGCCGAATACCGCAAGGCCTCGACGCTCGCGGCCCCGGGGGGCCCGGAGGCGCGATCGGCGATCCAGGCCATCCGCCGGCTCGAGGGCGCCGGCGATTCGCCCCGCCGCGACGGCGCGGCGCAGGACGAGGGGCGGCCCGCGTCCCCCTGATCCCCGGGCCGCGATCCCACCCTCCCCGATCGATCCCGACGTCCGTCGCACCCCGGCGGGTGCCGGCCGCCGGGCCATCCCGAGGCCGCCGTCCGGCGGATCAAGCCGGGCCTGGCTGGACGGATCGGTCGGGCCCGCCGGCCCGATTCGCTCCCCTCCGGCCCACGGCCGGAGCCCTGCGACGATTTCGATTGAACCTGGGACGCCGACGATGATAACATCCGACCTGACGCCCGACGCACCCCGGACTTATCGCCCTCGCATGTCCGACCCCGACCCCTCCTTTCAGATCGTCCTGGACGCCCTGGACGCGGGCGACCAGGACGCGGCACGCGCCATCTACGAGCGGTTCGTGGACCGGCTGGTCGCCCTGGCGGCGCGCAAGCTGGATCGACGCCTCGGGGCGAAGGTGGACCCGGAGAGCGTGGCGCAATCGGCCTTCGAGTCGTTCTTCAAGCGGCGCGGCCGCGGTGAATATCAGCTGCGCGACTGGGGCATGGTCTACGGCCTGCTGTCCCACATCGCCTTCCGAAAGTGCTTGAACCGCAACCGCGACCAGCGCCGCCTCCGCCGCGACGCCTCGCGCGACGTCGCCTTCGAGGACTGGCAGGCCGCCGACCGCGGGCCCGGCCCGGAGGACGAGGCGGCGATGGACGAGCTGCTCGAGAAGGCCCTCTCGGGGTGCGACCCGGACCAGAGGGCGATGATCGACGCGTTCCTCGGCGGCGCGGACGCCGAGACGGTCGCGCGGCGGGTGGGCCTCTCCACCCGGACCGTGCAGCGCACGCTGGAGCGGTTCCGCGGGCGGCTGGAGGCGCTGGTCGGGGCCGAGTGAGCCCCGGCCGCGGGCCGGCGGTGCCGGGGAGGAGGTGCCGATTGGTGGTCGGCGACGGGGCCGACGCCCCCCCCTCGGGGGGCGAGGCCGGGCGAGACGACGTCGTGTACGCCTTCGAACTCGCCTTCCGCGGCTCCTCGGCGCCGCGGATCGAGGATTACCTCGTCGGCGAAGGAGAGCCGCGGACGCGGCTGCTCTTGGAGCTGGTCCACAGCGATCTGGAACTCCGCCTGGCCGCCGGCGAGCCGGCTCGCTTGGCGGAGCATCTCGACCGCTTCCCCGTCCTGGCCGCGAGCCCGGCGGCGCTCGAGCCGCTGCTGGAGACCGAGCTGAGGCTTCGGGCCCGTGCCGGAGACTTGATCGACCTGCCCGCATACGACGCGAGATACGGGCCGCTCGGGCTGCCGGTACGCGCGATCTCGCGGCGTGCTGGGGCCGCCCCGCCGTCGGTGCCCGGCTTCGCGATCCGCGACGAGATCGCGCGGGGCGGGATGGGGGTCGTCTACCGCGCGAGGCAGGTGGCCCTCGGCCGCGAGGTCGCCCTGAAGGTCATCCGCGGCGATCGGCTCGCGGTGGAGAGCGTCGGCGACGACTACCGCGCCCGGTTCCGCCGCGAGGCGGAGGCCGTGGCCGCGTTGAACCACCCGAACGTCGTTCAGGTCTACGAGGCCGGCGAGGCCGACGGCGACCTCTACATCGCCATGGAGTTGGTCGACGGCCCCAGCCTCCAGAAGGTCCTGATCGAGCGGGGCGTGCTGGAGCCACGCCGGGCCGCGGCCCTCGTCGAGCTGGCCGCCCGCGCCGTCCACGCGGTCCACGGCCGCGGCATCGTTCACCGTGACCTGAAGCCGGACAACCTCTTGATCGCCCCCTCGGGGGAGCCGAAGGTGGCCGACTTCGGCCTGGCGCGCCCCGTCGACCTGACCGACGGCCGGACCCACATGGGCACCGTGGTGGGGACGCCCGAGTACATGAGCCCCGAGCAGGCGGCGCTGACGGGCGAGAAGCCCACGCCGGCCGTCGACGTCTACGGGCTCGGGGCCGTGCTCTACGCCTGCCTGACCGGCCGGCCTCCCTTTCCCCGCGGCTCCGTCCTGGCGACCCTCGAACGGGTCCGCAGCCAGCCGGTCGCGCCCCTGCGCGCCCTCCGGGCCGACTGCCCGCGCGACCTGGAGACGATCTGCCTGAGGTGCCTGGAGAAGGAGCCCCGTCGTCGCTATCCCTCGGCCGCCGACCTGGCCGACGACCTGCTTCGCTGGCTCGACGGCCGGCCGATCCGGGCCAGGCGGGTAGGCGCGGCCGAGCGGGCCTGGAAGTGGGCCGGGCGCAAACCCGTCGTCGCCGGCCTGGCCGGGGCGACGGTCATGACGCTCGTCGCCGGCACGACGGTCAGCATCTCTCTCTATCTCCGGACGGCCGCCCAGGCCGCCGACCTGGCGCGAGCGAACCGGAGCCTGGCGACGACGGTGGCCCAACTCAGCCAGACCGATCGGGCACGCGCCGCCGCCCTGGTCGAGGCGGACGCCCAGAAGGCCGTCGCCGAGACGAAAGAATCCGAGGCCCGGCGGTACTCCAACTCGCTCGCCACCGCGCGCGGGGCCCGTGAGGCCGACGAGGGGGACGGATTCTCCGCCCTGGTCTGGTTCGCCGAGTCGCTCGGCCGGTCGGACGACGAGGACACGGCCCGACGCCGGATGGCGATGGCCCGGTGGGCCACCCACGTCCGGCCCGCCCTCCTGTTCTTCCCCTTCCCTGCGGACGTCGAGGGCGTGTCGGCCGGGTTCCTTCCGGGAGGGAACCGGCTGTTGACCAGGTCAATTGGGGCGGGCGAGCTGCGGTTCCGGGACGCGACCGCCGGCCTCCCCGTCGGGCCGACGATCGGCCGTCCCGGCCTCACCAGGGACGCGTGCAGCCCCGACGGACGGCGGATCGCCACCGCCGCCCTCGGCGGCGAGGTTACCGTCTGGGACGCCGAGACCGGAAAGGTCGTCTGCCGGCCCCCGGCGCACGCCGGCCCGGTCGGGACCCTGGGCTTCTCCCCCGACGGCCGTTGGCTCGTCTCGGCCGGGATCGACCGCCTCGTCCGCGTGAGCGACGCGGGCACCGGCCGCCTGAGGTACCCGCCGCTGGAGCACGGCTCGCGGGTCGGCGGCGGCTTCACCCCCGACGGGAAATTCATCGTCAGGGGATCGCCGGGAACAAGCAGGCGCAGGTCTGGGACGCCGAGACCGGCCGGCCCATGACCGACCGGGCCGTCGAGGGGCTGGGCGTCTGGCCGACCCTGAGGGCCGTCGCCGTCGACGTCGACGGCGAGGACGCCTACACGGCGATCCTGGCTCCGTTCCCCGGCGTCTCCGACGAGTTCAGGGCCTGGGACCTCGCGGCCGGCAAGCCCGGCGGCCCTCCCCTGGAGGAGGCCCCGAGCCGGGCCGATCCCCAGGCGGTCAGCCCCGACGGGCGATGGCTGCTGCTGACCTCGGACAGGGAAGCCGGCGTCTGGGACCTCCGAACTGGGCGGAAGCTCGGCGGGAGGACGTTCCCGGGACGGGTCCTCGCCTCGTCGTTCGCCCCCGACGGGCGGACCGTGGCGACCACCATCGAATCCTTGAGGCTGGTCGTGTGGGACGGCCAGACCGGCGAGAGTCGCATGCCCATCCTGTCCGACGTGTCCGGGTGGCACTTCAGCCCGGACATGGGGCGGCTGGCGGTCACCCACAACAACGGCCTGGTGCGCGTCTGGGACTTCGTCGCCCCCCCGACCCGGGACCGTCGCGTGCCCAACAGGCTGTTCTTCGCCGACCAGTTCGTCGTCGACCCCGGCGGGCGATACTGGATGACGACCAACACCAGGCGCGAGGGCCCGGACGGCAAGTCCGCCAGCATGGCCACCCTCTGGGACGGCGAGGCGGGCGAGCCCGTCTCGCCGCCGATCGAGCTGGGGAGCGGGGCCGGCCCCCCGCTCGCCGCCTTCGCCCCGGACGGCCGGCTCGCCGCCGGAGTTCGCGGGACGGGCGTCCGGCTGTGGGAGGTGCCGTCCTGCCGTCCGGTTTCCGAGGCCCCGGCGCTCCCCTCGGCGGTGGAAGCGCTCGCCGTGCGAGCCGGGGGCGTCGTGGTCGCCGTCTGCGGCGACGGAGCGATCCGCACCTGGGACGGGGCGGCGACGTGGTCGACTTCCTGCAACCACCCGGGGGGGGTGACGGCGGCCGCCCTGAGCCCCGACGGGGGCCGCGCCCTCACCGCGGGGGACGCCGCGGTTCGCCTCTGGGACGTGGCGAGCGGGGCCGCGATTTCCGGGGACGACGGGTTCTGGAGCACCCCGCAGCTGGTCGTCTCGGGGGCGTTCAGCCGGGACGGCTCCCGAGCGGTGGTGGCGACCCTGGATCTCCTCGCGCACGTCCTCGACGCCGGCACGGGGCGTCCGATCGGCCCTCCCCTCGCCATCGGCCGCGCCGCCTATCCGCCCGCCCTTTCTCCGGACGGCCGGAGGCTCGCCACGGCCGGCCGGGACGGCAAGATCCTCGAGTACGAAGTCGCCGACGGCAACCTGGTGAGTCCCCCGCTCTGGGGGCCCCGGCCCGCCCGAGACGTCTCCTATCACCCGAACGGCGAGGTGTTGTACGTCACCGGCGGCGAATCCGCCCCGTCGTCCGGGGCCAGCCCCGTCGGGGTGTCGGTCGTGGACCTCCTGGTGCCCGAGTCGCTCCCCGCTCCGGAGCTGCGACGGCTGGTCGCCGTTCTGGCCGGGTTTCGCGTCGGCGAGGGGGGGGCGAGCCAGGTGCGGCTCGGCCCCGATGAACTCGTCCGGGAGTGGGACGAACTCAAGGCTCGCTTCCCGGCCGAGTTCCGCGTCGACCCTGATCACGTGGAGTCCTGGCACTTGCAGGAGCTTGGACGCGCCGCGGGCGGCAAGGACCTGTTCGCGGCGCGGCTCCACGCCGAGGCCCTCCTCCGGTCCAGGCCCGGGGACGCGGACCTGCTCGAGATGAAGCGGGTCGCCGACGAGACGTTGGGCCCGCGCTGATCGATCGCGACGGGTCGAGAACCCGGATTTCTTGTCGCGTCCCGGCCCCTCTCGGTGATTGCTCCATCGGACGACCTTTCAGTCCCGATTGGAGCGAACCATGCGACGCAGAATCCGAATCATGGCGGCGGTCGTGGCGCTGCTCGACGGGGGCCTGACGGGGGCAGGCGCCCTCGTGCAGGAGCCCGCCCCGCGGGCCGTCGTCGGGCGAGGAGACGAGGCCGAACGAGCCCGGCTCGCGGCCGACCTGTCCGAGCTGGACAAGCACACGGAGATGTGGGCCGCCTCGAACGACGAGTTCCTGAGGAAGCTGGCCGCGACGAGGCTGCCCGCCTGGAGGTCGGCGGCCGAGCGGGACGACCCGACCGCGTCGTTCCTGCTCGGCCGCTGCCTTCATGAGGGGCTCGGGGTCGAGCCCGATCCCCCCGCGGGGGCGGAACGCCTCCGGAAGGCGGCCGAGGCGGGGCTGCCGGAAGCCATGTTCTACCTGGCCGCGGCGTACGGCCAGGGCAAAGGGATCGAGAAGGATCCCGAGAAGGGCCGTTCGTGGATCAAGCGAGCCGCGGAGCTCGGGTGTCCCTCGGGGATGGTGACCTACGGGATCCTACACTTCACCGGCGACGCGACGGGGGGCGCCCCTGACGTGCCGGGGGGCCTCGCGTGGTACACCAGGGCGATCGAGTCGGGCAGCTCGCTGGCGATGAGCATGCTGGGCGACCTCTACCTTCTCGGCGCGGGGGAGGCGGTGCCCGCCGAGCCGGCCAAGGCCGTGGAGTGGTACAGGAGGGCGTCCGAGGCGGGGAACGCCGTGGCGATGAAGACCCGCGGGTTGATGTACGAGGAAGGGCGCCACGTCCAGGTCGACCACGACGAGGCCGTGTCATGGTACCGCAAGGCGGTCGCGCTCGGATACAGCGGCGCCATGGTCAACCTCGGGAACTGTCACGCGGTGGGCCGGGGCGTGCCGCGAGACGAGCGGAAGGCATTCGAGCTGTACCTTCAGGCCGTCGAACTCGGCAACCCCACCGGCATGAACAACCTCGGCGGCTGCTACCTGAACGGCGCGGGGGTGGCCCGGGACGAGCGCCTGGCCTACCGCTGGACGAAGCGGGCGGCCGATGCCGGATCTCCGGACGGGATGAACAGCCTAGGGGTGTATTACCGGAAGGGCATCGGCACGGCCGATGACCACGGCCTGGCCTTCAAATGGCTGAGCCGGGCGGCCGAGGCCGACGACCGACGGGCCATGCGGAATCTGAGCGACTGCCATCACCTCGGGATCGGCACCCACGTCGACCTCGACATGGCCGCGACCTGGATTCGTAGGGCGGAATCGGAATGAAGAAGGCGGTGGGCCGGCCGCGTGGGTCGGCCCGCCTTGCAAGGTCGAACGTCCACGAATCGAACTCGAAAGGACCCACCATGAAGACGAGACATGCGAACGCCTTGCAAGTCCTGAACGTCGCCCTGGGCCTGATCGCCTTTGGGGCGGCCGAGGCGTCCGGGATGGACCAGGTCGCGGACGATCACCGGGGGCTGGTCGCCGCGATCCAGCGAGGCAACGGCTCGGGCGACTATATCAAGCGGATGGGCCCCGCCCGCGCCGCCGAATGGAAGCGGGCCGCCGAGGCGGGCGATCCGGCCGCCCAGGGCCTCTACGGGCGCTGCCTGGAACTCGGGGCGGGCGTGACGAAGGATGACGCGTCCGCCGCGGCGTGGTACCGCAAGGCGGCCGAGGCGGGTGACGACGCGGGTGCGTTCCTGCTCGCGTACTGCTATTACGACGGGGCCGGCGTGGAGGCCGACCCGGTGGAGGCCGTGTCGTGGTGCCGGAAGGCTGCGGGGCGCGACTTCGCCCCGGCCGTCGTACTGCTCTGACGATTTTACAACGAGGGAGTCGGCCTCCGGTCCGATCCCGGGCGCGCGGTCGCGCTGTTCCGAAAGGCGGCCGACCTCGGCTCGATCGCCGCCCTGGCGGAGTTGGGCTCGTTGCTGGCTCAGGGACGGGGCGTGGAGAAGGACCCGCGAGCTGCGGCGGACGCTTTCCGGCGGGCCGCCGAGGCCGGGCTCATCAACGGCCTCTTCCTGTACGGCAAGTGCCTGGACGAGGGCTTCGGCGTCGCCGAGGACCCCTCGGCCGCGGCCTCGAAGTTCCGCGAGGCGGCCGAGGCGGGCCACACCGGGGCGATGCTCAGCTTGTCGGGCGCGTGCCGCCGCGGGCGGGGCATGCCTCGCGATTCCGAGGCCGCGGCCCGCTGGTTGCGCCGCGGCTGGGAGGCCGGAGACCGCGACTGCGCGCATCAGATGGCCATCGCCTTGCTTTTCGGCGACGGCGTCTTGAAGGAAGAGGCCGAGGGGGTCGCATGGGCGCGGCGGGCGGCCGAGGCCGGGCACCCTGATGCGATGGCCCTGCTCGGGGCCTGCCTCCGCGACGGCTACGGGGCCGGGAGCGACCCGGCGGCGGCGTTCCGCTGGCTCAGCCGGGCGGCCGAGGCCGGGAGCCTCCCGGGCATGCGCGAACTGGCCTCGGCATACTCCAAGGGGATCGGGGTAGGGGCCGATGCGGCCCGGGCCGCGGAGTGGATGGGCAAAGCGGCCGAAGGGGGCGACGTGAGGGCCATGACCTATCTCGGCGACCTGCTCAGGCTGGGCTCCGGCGTCGACAAGGACGAGCCCGAGGCGGTGCGCTGGTACCGCAAGGCTGCGAAGGCGGGGGACGCCGACGCCATGTACTGGCTCGGGACCGCCTTGGTATTCGGGCTGGGCACCCCCAAGTCGGCTCCGGAGGGCCTCCTCTGGCTCACCCGTGCGGCCGAGGCGCGGCACGACAAGGCTTGCATGACGATCGGCATCTACCATGAGGAGGGGCACGGCGGTACGGTCGACTTCGAGGAGGCCTTCTCGTGGTTCCTCAAGGCGGCCGAACTCGGCTTGAAGGAGGCGATGAACAATGTCGGCTCACATTACTTCGACGGTCGCGGCGTCGAGCGGGACCGGGAAGAAGCGGTGCGCTGGTTCCAAAAGGCCGCCGACCTGGGCGAAACGATGGCCATGGAGAACCTGGCCGACTGCTACGATGAAGGTGCTGGGGTCCCGCGCGACCCCGGCAGGGCCCGCGAGCTCCGAATGGGGGCCAGCCAGGTTGCTCGGGAACCTTCCCGATGATCGCCCGCCTCGCCTCGCCTCGCCTCGCCTGAGGATGGACTCCCGACCGATTCGAGGGGTCCGCCTCCCGCGTCGCGTCCGATGGGTCGAGGGGGGCCGACCGCGCCAGGGGAGATGGACGGGAACGCGGCCGGCCCCCCTCGACCCATCGGGGCCGGTCCTGGCTCCTCTTCCGCCGTTCGGGCCGGGATCGGCGCGGAGTCTTTCTTCGACTTGGCGTAGATCGAGGGAGGACGGTGATAGGACCTCTGGAGGGATGGGGCGAGCTGCCGGGTCGGGTCCGGGAGACGCAACCAGCCGAGCGAATTCATTCGAGGACGAGCCATGTCCAGTGGCGAGGCGACGGGGTCGTGGACGACGCGGAACGACGCCATCGGCGCGACCGTCTACGCGTTCGAGAGGGAGCATCGAGCCGCCCGCGACCCCCGCATCGAAGACTATCTCGGGAGCGTCGAAGGCTCCGACCGGCTGGCCCTGCTGCTGGAGTTGGTGCACAGCGAGCTGGAACTGCGGCTGGCCGCCGGTCTGGACGCCGGCCTGGACGGCTACCTCGCCCGCTTCCCCGCGCTGGCCGACGCCCCGGATCGCCTGGCCGCGATCCTGGAGACCGAGGTCCGGCTCCGCCGGGACGCGGGCCGCCCGGTCGATGCCGCGGAATACGAGGCCCGATACGGCCCGCTGGGCTTGCCGGTCGGCACCATCCTGCGTGGCGCCACCCCTCGTCTCCCGGAGGTGCCCGGATACGAGGTCCTCTCCGAGCTGGGCCGGGGGGCCATGGGGGTCGTCTACGAGGCGCGACAGGTCGACCTGGACCGCATCGTGGCCCTCAAGATGGTCCTGGCCGGCCCCCACGCCGGCCCCGGCGAGCTCGACCGCTTCCGCGCCGAGGCCCTGGCCGTGGCCCGGATCGGAAACCCGGGGATCGTCCAGGTCTTCGAGATCGGCGAGGCTGACGGCCTGCCCTACATCGCGCTGGAGTACGTCGGCGGCGGCGACCTCAAGGAGCACCTCGGGGGGGCTCCCATCCCCGCGGCCGAGGCGGCCGGGCTGGCGTTGGCGATCTCCCGCGCGGTGGCCGCGGCGCACCGGGCCGGCGTCGTGCATCGGGACCTCAAGCCGGCCAACGTCCTGATGACGCCCGAGGGGGAGCCCAAGGTCGCCGACTTCGGCCTGGCCAAGCGTCTGGGCGGAGAGTCGGGCCGGACCGGCGATGGGGCGATGCTGGGCACGCCCTGCTACATGTCCCCCGAGCAGGCCGGCGGCCGCAACGGGCAGGTCGGGCCCGGGGCGGACGTGTACGCCCTGGGCGCCATCCTCTACGAGATGCTCGCCGGCCGGCCCCCGTTCCAGGCCGCGACGGTCGGCGGGACGCTGCGGATGATCTGCGACCGCGAGCCCGTCCCCCCCTCGCGGCTCCAGTCCGGCGTGCCGCGCGACCTGGAGACGATCTGCCTGAAGTGCCTGGAGAAGGAGCCGCCGCGACGCTACCCATCGGCCGAGGCGCTCGCCGACGACCTGCGTCGATTCCTCGACGGCCGCCCGGTCCTCGCCCGCCGAGCCGGCCCGGCGCGGCGGGCCTGGATGTGGACCCGACGCAACCCGCTGGCCGCCTCCGCGCTCCTGGCGATCCGTTCCGTCGCCGCCGATGCGGTCGCCCGGGAGCAGGCGCGTCGCTCACGTCGCATGTTCGAGCTGGGCCGGATCCGGCAGGCGCACGAGAGCTGGGAGGCCGGCGACCTCCGAGCCGCTCGGCGGCGGCTCGGACAGGTCTCGGCCGAATTCAGGGGGTGGGAATGGCGGCATCTGGACCTGCTCTGCCGTTCGTCTCCCGGGCTCGTGGTGACGACCGATCCAGCCGCCGCGCCGTACTTCGAGTTCATCGGGCGAGGCGACCGGTACGTGGTCCCGGCCGGCGCGAACTCCATAGCTGTTCGCCGTTCGGCCGACGGGAGCGAGATCCACCGCCTCTCCTTGGGATCGCCGCTCGCGGCCCTCGCGATCGACGGGCAGGGCCGGCGGATCGCCGCGGCCGACGAGGCGGGCGTGCTGTACGTCTGGGACCTGGTGTCCGGCTCCCTGCTGCCTCAGGTCAAGGCGCGGGGGAAGCCGGATCGGCTGGTGTTCTCGGCGGACGGCTCGCGAGTCGGCGTCCTGGACGAGATGCATCGATGGGCATGGGTGCTCGACCTCGCGTCCGGCCGGATCCTCTTCTCGTCGGAGGAGTGGAGGGGCCGGCCCGTCGGCGTCGGGCCGATCCTGGACCTCGCCCTGTCCCCGGACCTTAGTCAGCACGCGACGGTGACGCTGGACGAGCACGAGGCGACGAACCTCCGGGTCTGGCGGATCGACCAACCCGAAGCCGTCTGGTCGCTGCCTCTCCGGTGGCCCAAGAGGCCCGGAAGCACGGGGGAGCCTCCCCGTACAATCCCCCCGGACGCCAACGCCCCCCTACGCTTCTCAAGGGACGGCTCGCTGGTCCTGTGCCGGCCTCCCTCCGCCCTCGAATTCGGGGATGGCGACGGGCCGATCGAGGACGCCCGGCGGGGCGATGCCCAAGCGAACGGGGCGGGACGGCTGGGCATCTTCGATGCGACCACCGGCCGGCCCGCCCCGCAGCCCGAGCGGCTGAACCAGGGGCTGCTCAGCCCGGACGATCGGCTTCTCCTCCTCCCCCGGGCCGCGAATGGCGTAGACGTGACCGAGTTGGCGACGGGGCGCGAGCTCGCGGTGTTGAAAGGCCCCGGGTACTTGTGGCGATTCGGTCCACGGTCCGACCTGCTGGCTCAATGGAGCGAAGCGGAGGTCCGATTCTGGGATCTTGATTCTTCCAGTGTCCGTCTGAGCCACGCGCCGGATCGGTCCGCTTTCCGAGGGGACTACAGGGGGATCGTGTTCTCACCCGACGGCTCGCGCTACGCCATGCCCGACGGCCCCTGTTCGGTCACGGTGAGGGAACTGCCGAGTGGCCGGGTGATCCAGACCCTTTGGCGACTATCCGACTCGCCCGTGGGCGAAACGCCCCCTCGGGCCGACACATGGCCCGAAAACCTCGACGGATTCCGGGGGCCGATGAGGTTCAGCCCCGACGGGCGGTGGCTCGCGATCTGTGGGGAGACGATGCAGCTCTTCCGCATCGATGGGCGAGGGGAGCCGTCGAGCGTCGAGGTTCAGATGCCGAGCGGTAATAACCTGATGGCGAGGAACGCGGACCAATCCGCCTTCAGCCCCGATGGACGCTCCTGGCTGGAAAGGGAGTCCGCCCCCCGCGGATTCCTCCTGCGAAGGTACGGCTTGGACGACGGCGTCGAGCAATCCATCCGCTTCGAAGACGAGGAGGGGGTGTCCGGTTGGCTGGTTCCCCGACCCGGGCTCGTGCTCCTGGGCAAGATGGACGGGGGCGTCTCCATTCGCAAGGACGGCCGCGAGCCGGTCCCCCGCAGGATTCACGACGGCCCGGTGATGTGGCTCGACGCGCTGCCGGACGGCTCGCTTTTCGCATCGGCCGCGGTCGTCAATCCCGCCGATCCCGCGGATTTCGCGGCTGGTCCGGAGGACCAGTTCGAGGAGTACAGGCACGTCGACGCGCCTCCCAAGGCGACGAAGGACGAGCAGGTCGGATTCATTAACGGCGTCGTGCACGGCGGGTATGCGGACATGCCCACGGGGCCCCAGCTTCGGGAGGGTGTGGCCCCCAAAGACACGCTGCCGGGGCAGACGGACCTCCAGGACGAACAGGACAAGGCGGAGCTCGGGAACCCGGGAAGTGCGGGTGAAGTTGTGCAGTGGGCAGTGTGGGGGCCGGAATCGGCGGCCCCCCCGCGGCGCGGCCGGTTCGCGGTGGGCAGGAGTCTCAATCCCCGGGTCCGCCTTCTCCGCGGCGGCAGTCGTCTCCTCCTGTCTTTGGGCAGTCGCTCGATTTACCTCGAGGGCGGCGAGTGGCACTCCCCGTTCGAGTTGAGGTTGTTCGACCTCTCCGCGGAAGGCCGGCTCATCTATCGCTTTGGCAACCTGGAAGCGGCCGATCGGCGGCTCCACCCGAAGGCGGTGAACAGCTACGCCGTCTCCAATGACGGCGAGTTGATCGCGTTGGGGCACCGCGACGGGACCTTGATCGTCCGCGAGGTGGGCACGGAACGGCAGATCCTCTCGCTGCCGGCCCATACGGGCGGAGTCGGCGCGGTCGCTTTCGCGCCCGACGCCCAGCGGGTCGCCACCGCCGGCTCCGGGGGCGATGTCAGACTCTGGGACTTGCAGACGGGCATGGAGGTGCTCGCCCTCCGAAGGACCAAGGGGGATCCGATCACCACGCTTGCTTTTTCCCCGCAAGGGACGCGGCTAGTGGGGGCGGCCCTCTCGGGTGTCGCCAAACATGCATGGCATGCGTCGCCGTGAGCATGGGAGTGCTGGACTCGTGCCTCCCGCGACCGCCCCAAATAGTCGAGGCCGACGACTCGCCGTGTCCCATGTCGACGATGGGAAGCATGGTCACCGGACCGCGAAACGGCGACGGCATGTCGGTCCGACCAGCGGGACGTTCGGACCCCGCGAGCTGGCATGCCCTCGGAAAACTCTCGCTTAGCCGGTCCACTTCCGTGGGCGGGTTACTGCGTCGCACTGGCAGACGGCCTCGCCGTGATCACGGCGCATCCAGAGGCCGACGAACGGCTGGACGCGGAAGTCGGCGGGATTTCTTGTCGCGGGCGGGACCACTCGGTGATTCGACTCTCGAGGACGCGAGTTCCTCGAGGTCGTGCGACACCCCCCGTTTCGGCGGATCGCGCGACTCCTCCACCATGGCCCGTCGGATCCCGTCGGACGAGTTCGTCCAGGAGTCTTCCATTGATCTGCAGTCGAGCGGCGAGTTTGGTCGTCATCTTCGCTTCGGGATTGATTGCGGCCTCCGCGCCCTTCACGCGAGCGTCGGCCGCGGAGGAGGCGGCCGACCTGGACCCGGTCATCCGACGATTCAGCTCGATCCAACGCAAGGGGCTCGGGACGAGCCGGCTCAGCCGCGAGCTGGCTCCTCGCCACATCAAGGCTTGGCGCGAGGCCGCGGCGCAAGGCGATCCGGACGCCCAGTTCCTCTACGGCCAATGCCTGCTGCTCGGGGCGGCCGTCGACGAGGCCCCGGAAGAGGCGGCGAAGTGGTTCGACGAAGCGTCTCGACGCGGGCACGCCCTGGCGATGATCCGCCTGGCCTGGTGCTTCCAGGAGGGCTCTGGCGTGGCGAAATCCGACGTGCGGGCTTTCGAGCTGCTCCGCGACGCGTCGGCGCGCGGCGACTCCCGAGCGATGAATGAACTCTTCGTCTGCTACAACTACGGTCGAGGCGTGACGCAGGACGACCCGACGGCCCAGATGTGGCTGGCCAGGTCCCACGACCTCGGCTGCGAACTGGGGACCGCGAACCTCGGCTGGTGCCACCTCCTCGGGATCGGTATGGAGCGGAACGCCGGCAGAGGCGTCGATCTGTTGAAGGTGGCCGCAGAAGCGGGGGCTCCCTTCGCCATGCGGCACCTGGGCGCCTGCTACGAGGACGGCGTCGGCGTGTCGATGGACCTCCCGCGAGCGGTCGCCTGGTATCGCAAGGCGGCCGACGCCGGGGACGTCGAGTCGTCGGCCCGCCTGGGTATCTGCCACCTGGCAGGATTCGGGGTGCCGCGCGACCCGGAGAAGGGGATCGGCCTGATCCGCAAGGCCGCCGAGGAGGGGAATCCGTTCGCCATGGCGCACCTGGGCCACGCCTACATCGACGGCTCGGGGGTCGACCGCGATCCCTCCAAGGCCGAGGAATGGCTCACGAAGGCCGCCCGACGAGACGATCCGTACGGGGCTTATTGGCTCGGCATGTACCACGAACGTGGCCTCGGCGGGAGCCGCGACATGGCGGAAGCACGAGCCTGGTACCAGAAGTCGGCCGACCTCGGCTTGGGCTGGGGGAAGGCTCGGATCGAGGCGATGGCCGAGGCCGAGACGGAGGCCTCGGAGAGATTCCTGCTCGGCCCCCGGGGGAGGGGGGGCGACGCCGGCGCGAGGCTGAGGCGATCGGCGGCGGCACTTCGCCGAGAGGCCGAAAGCGACGCCCAGGATGCGGCGGCCCGCGCGGTCCGGGATTTCTCGAACGGTTCGATCAATCCTTTGCCCTGATCTCTCGGCCTTCGGGGGCCGCCGGCGAGTACGTGACCCCGGTGCCGCTCCTACCTCCGAGGAGGTCGAGGCGGCTTCCGCGGAAGAGATCGCTCCAGCACCGGCGGCAACCGTGGATGTGCCGCGCTTGATGAAGGCCGACGCGACCAACGTACCAGCTGAACCTTGGGGCGGGGAGCGAATCCGGGGGCAGCGACCGCCTGCCCCCGCAGCGTTCGGCGGCCTCCCCGTCCGGCATGATCCAGGACGCATCCGAAGGCCCCCCCCGCGAGCTTCGCGAAGAACCGCCCGATCCGGCCGGCGGCCGAGCGTCGCCTCGTCCGCACGGCCGTCGCCGGCGCCCACCAGACCCCGTCCGTCGCGACCCGTTCGTCGCGCACCCTCGCGACGACCCGGTCGCAGTATTCGGACTTACCCTGCCGCTCCAGCAGGACGCATATCGCGATCCTCCCGCCGTACCCGGCGGTTTCCAGGAGGACGCCGTCCTCGAGCCCCAGCGCGGTCCGATCGAGGCGTCCCATGCGTCTTCGCCCCCATCGGGAGATCGCGATGCAGGTCGCGGGCCGTTCAAGCCGCGCGACGCTCGAGGGGCGTCGCGAGGCAGGATGCGATTATCGAGCCTGAGCCCGCAGACGGCAAACGCCGTCGTCTTTCATCGGACGACGTCCTAGAGGAAGGCGATCTCGAAGGGCGACGGCCACCTCGCGCGGACGAAGGCGTCGAGGACCCGAACGAGGGCTTGCATTCAGGCAGGATTCTCGCGCAGGACGTCCCGATGATCGGCGAGGCACGAGCCGCATCTCGAACGCGGACCCATCGACTCGAATTCATGCCCGCCGGCCTCGACCGCCCGGGCGATGCGGAGGAACACGCCTCGAGGGTCGGCGGCGAGCACGTGTTCCAGGCTTTGAAAAAAGGTAGTGGACCACGCCGGAGCAAGGCGTCTCCTGCAGGGCGTCGAGCAGCCTCGCCCCCTCGGGGAGGAAGCGGGCGTTTCGGGCGGACGTCGCCCGGGTTCGCCGTCCTTCTTCAGCTCGCAATGCAGGTGGAACGCGATCCAGAAGGCGGCCCGGCCGTGCGCCCCGGCCCGCTCGATGTCGTCGGACGTCGGGGCCGCGCCGCCCGACGAGGGTTCGGAGAGCAGGCGGACCCGACTCGGGCCTCCTCGGCCACGGCGGTCAGCACCTCGAGGGCGCGAAACCGTACGCGATCCGCCTCGGGGGAGGGGAGATCGGGTATGCTCGTCACGGCCCGATGGCAGGCGTCGCGGATCAGGGGCTCGGCCGGTTCGATGTACCGGGCCAGGTCGGCCAGGACCGCCGAGGCGACGGCGTTCTCATAGATCCGCCCCCGGCCGCGGTCGATCGCGAAACCCAGGTCCAGGCAAGCCTTCCGGACGTCGTCCGAGGATGCTCCCTCGCCCGCCCGCCCGCCCGAAGACCTCCATCGCCAACGCCTCGACGGCGTCCAGGGCGGCGGCGCGGCCCCGGTCCATGGACCCGGCGAGGATGCAGAGCCCTCGAGCGGCGTTCCAACTCGGGCTGTGCTCGACGCCTCCGCTCGCCTCGTAGCCTCGGTTCCTCGTCGACCTGGACCTCATGGTCCGCGAGCCAGTGGCGGGTCGGGACGTCCGGCGAGGCTTGGGACATGACCCCGGGCGGAGGCTCGCCCCCCGGCGGGCCGCCCTCCGCATCCAGGGCTGCGAGCCGCGACTTCACATCGTCGGAGATCAGGCCGTCGCGGCACAGGCGGACGTGGAGGACGTCGCGAAACCGCTCGAGAGATCCTCGCCGACGGCTTTCCGCGCCGTCCTGGATCTCCAGGATCGTCGCCTCGACCCGCCGCCCATCCTGGGCGCCGGGCAAGGATGGACGTCCGCGGCGAAATCCCCCGTGACGTCGCGGGTGTCGTCGCAGGCGAAGAAGTGGCGAGATCATGCGAGCTCGCGGAACGACGTCCTGAGCGTGGGGGTCGCCTGAGTCGCCGCCCGGACGAGTCGACCCCCTCCTCCTCGTCTTCCCCGGGGTCGGGTCGCCTTCCAGAGCCCGTAGGCCCCGAGGCGGCCGAGAGCCGCCCCACCCATGGCCTAGCTGGGTTTGCGTCGGCCTACTCAGCCCCGTGCTGGAGCCGGGGCTCGACGTGCTCGCCGTAGAGCGACGAAAGCCGCGCGAGCAGGCCCCCGCCGCCGGCGGGGCCGGGGCGAAGGGCTGGTCAGGGACGCCGCGTCGGGCGTCGTCAGGAGCACCAGGTGGGGTGCTCGCCGTCGGCCGGGACGAGCCCGGACCGGGCGGCCTTGAGGCCCGCGTGGACCGCTTGTTGGGCCGGGGGTTAGGTCCTCGGAGACGAGGACATAGAGATACGGACTTCTTGGGCTGGGTCAGCGGATTGAAGACATCGTCGGGTTCCTCCGGTTCCTGAGCCGCCTCCCGAAGGGGGAGTCGAGCGCGACGTGGGGGGATCGAACCCCCGTAGTCCGGGTTCCAACCCGGGATCCCTAGCCGCTCGGTCAACGTCGCCTCGTCGCGGTCGAACCTACCACGAGTCCGGTAGCGACCAGCCCGGGCCGGCCCGGAATCCTCCTGGACGACGACTCGTCGCAAGTGGGACGCAAGCGGACCTTGCGCGCAGGAGGCGCGCAAATACATAGCAGCTTCCTTCCTGAAAACGAGAAGACCCGGCTTGGACTACTCGTTGTAAGTCCAAACCGGGTCTTCATTTTCGTCAGAGTCGGGGCGAGGGGATTTGAACCCCTGACCTCTAGCACCCCAAGCTAGCGCGCTAGCCAAGCTGCGCTACGCCCCGATCGTCGTGTGGGAAAACGGCTTTGGTCGCCCGCGGCCTGTTTTCGCTCGACGGGTTTTATTGTAGGGTATCGGGAGCTGCTGTCAATCGCGGAGGGGGGGACGAAGCGTGGAATTCGCCGATCGAGTGGTGCAAGCCGTGAGGCGTAAGGGCAATCCGGTGATCGTGGGGATCGATCCCAGGCCGGAGGAACTGCCGCCGGGCTTCCTGGAGCGGTTTCCCGGGACGCGGGCCGGCGTGGCGGATGCGCTTCGGGAGTTCGGCTGCGAGGTGCTGGAGGTCGTCGCTCCGCTCGTGCCGCTGGTGAAGTTCCAGTCGGCCTTCTATGAGGCCTACGGCCCCGAAGGGGTGGCCGCGCTGCATGCGACCATCGAGCACGCCCGGAAGCGCGACGTGCTGGTGATCTTCGACGGCAAGCGGAACGACATCGGCTCCACCGCCGAGGCCTACGCTCGCGCGTACCTGGGCAAGACGCCGGTCGGGGGGGCCTTCGAGCCCTCCTGGGACGTCGATGCGATGACGATCAACCCGTACCTGGGAAGCGATGGGATCGACCCGTTCGTGAAGATCGCCGCCCGCGAGCACAAGGGGGTGTTCGTCCTGGTGCGGACGAGCAACGCGTCGGCCCGGGAATTCCAGGACCTGGTGTGCGACGGCCTGCCGATCTATCGCCACGTCGCGCGTCGGCTGCAGACCTGGGGGAAGGGGAAGCAGGGCGAGGAGGGGTACAACCTCGTCGGCGCGGTCGTCGGGGCGACGTATCCGAACGAGTTGGCCCAGCTTCGCGAGGAGCTGCCGGGCGTGCTGTTCCTGGTCCCGGGCTACGGCGCCCAGGGGGGGACGGCGAAGGACATCGCGGCGGGGTTCGCGCCCGACGGCCAGGGGGCGCTCGTGAACAATTCGCGGGGGATCACGTTCGCCTACAACAAGGTCGCCCATCGGGGCGACGCCGGGGTCGACTGGCGTCGCGCGATCGAAGAGGCCGTGCACGAGATGGTGGACGACCTGGCTGCGAACACGCCGGCGGGGCGGCTGCGACCAGCCTCGGCCTGATCGAGGGCGGACGTCAGAACTCGGGCAGGACGCCGCTGCGGACGGCCCGTCGCACGGCGAGGCCGCCGACGCTCAGCAGGCCGGCGGGGACGCCGAGCATCACCAGGATGCTCCAGTTGAACCCGTCGGCCATCCTCGTCGCCTCGCCAGGCTGGGCGGACAACGCTTCCTTGCAGTTCGGGCAGGCCCGCGACGCGGCAGGGGCCGAGGCCAGGACCACGATCGCCATCGTCCCGATTCCGAAGGCTCGTCGCAGGCATCGCAAGGGGCGGGCTCCTCGTTCGAGCGGGAAGGTTCGGACGGCCGACGCGATCCGATCCCTGTCAAGGTAAAGGGCGTTTGGCCGTCGCGGCAAGGCCTCCTCCCGAACCTTCGTCATCGGCGGCGGAACTGGGGCGCGAGGGTCGGGCGGACGTTGCGAGGGACGGCCACCGGCAGTCCGCGGGTGAGGAACGGCGGGCTTTTCATGCTGACGCGGACGTCCCCGAACGAGCCCAGGCCCTCGATGGCGTCGATGGCCGTGACGCCGTCGCCGCCGACCCTCGGCTTCGTGACGGTCCCCGAGAGCGTCGTCCGGCCTCGCACGGCACCCTGGAGCGTGAGCAGCTTGGCCTCGCCGGCCGCCGAGCGGACCAGGTCCAGATAGCCGCCGTTCTGCGCCTGGAGCGATACCGCGTCGCCGTTCGAATCCGTGTACTTGAGCGTGGCCCCCCGCGCGAAGAGGCCCACGAAGTCGACGCCCCCGCCCAGGGCGTTTCCGGCCGCGTCGGTCACCGCCGATCGCCCCGCGCCCCGGACGACGATCGCGTAATGCCGGCCCGGGGCCAGCGGGACGGTCGGGGTGAAGTAGACGTTCCGCGTGGCCGGGTCGTAGCCGGGGGCCTTGTAGGCGATCGGGGCGTCGTCGCCGTCGCCGAAGACGCCGCCGGGGCCGAGGTCGTACAGGGTGTAGGCCGCGCCGTCGAGCGCCGCCTCGGGCTTCAGGGGCTCGTTGAAGGCGATCGCCAGGCCGACGATCGACGAGGGATCGCCCAGGAGCCGGATCCGGTCGACGCTCGGGGGCGTGAGGTCGGAATCGAGGTCGCGGATCACGATCCGGGCCGACGTCGGGCCCGCCAGCGTCGCCCCGGCCGTCGGAGACTCGAGGACGATCCCGACGGACTTGTCCCCCCGGTTGTGGGCGTAGGGGAGGACCGGGACCGGGATGGAGGCGATCGTCTGGCCCGGCTGGAAGGTGAGCACGCCAGAGACCGGCCGGTAGTCGATCCCCGGGCTGGCGTCGCCCGAGGTCGTACGGTAGGCGACGGTCACGGTCCCCCGCGCCCCGCCCACCCGCTCGACGGCGACGTGGGCGACCCCCGCATCCTCGGCCGCCACGACCTCGGCCGAGGCGAACCGGAACGTCCCGGGGGGCTCGACGATCGTGACGCGGGCGGTCGCCCGGGCGTCGTCGGGGTTGGAGTCGAACTGGTCGGCGGCGACGATGGCGGTCAGCGTCGCGTCGCCGAAGGTCCGGGGACGGAGCACGAACGCGAAAGTCGCCGAGCCCCTCGGCGCGAGCGTACCCAACGCGACCGCGATGCGATCGGCGGACGCCTGGATGCTCCCCTGAGTGGTCGCCGCACCGACATAGGTTCCGCCGGCGGGGTAGGGGATGTCCAGCACGACGCCGGTGGCCGTGGTCAGGCTGGCGTTCCAGACCTCGGCGACCCAGGTCACTTCGCCTCCCAGCTCGACGGCCGGTTGCAAGGGGCGGAGCCGCAACGAGAGGTCGACGGCCGGCGCGACGGTCACCGCGTAGCGGCCGACGTCGTTGCCGGTGCGCGGGTCGGGGAGGTCGCTCGTCGCCGCCCCCGAGAGCAGCAGGACGGCCCCGGCCGTCGTGGTCGGCCGCACCGTGATCGTCATCGTGGCGGTCGAGGATCCGGCGAGTTCGCCGAAAAAGGCGACGACGCCCCCCGCGCCGAGGACCGGGGTCGGCCCCCGGCTCGCGACGGCCGAGACGAACTCGACCCCGGCGGGGAGCGGAGCCGCGAGCCGGACCCCGCCGGTCGCCCAGGGGGAGAGGTTGGCCGCCGTGAGCGTGTACGAAAACGCGGTCCGCTCGTACGCGAAGCGCGGCGGGGCGACGTAGACCGCCAGGTCGGCTGCGGGTTCGACGGTGGCGATCGCGACCGCCGCGTCGTCCGACGGGCCGGGATCCGCGTTGTCGCCCCGGACGGTCGCGGCGAGTTCGATCGGGCCGACGAGCGACGCGCCCGGCGTCAGGACGATTTCGACCTCGACCGACGCGCCGACGGCTAGCGACCCGAGTCGAAACGTCAGCAGGCCGTCGGCTGTGGTCGGCGCGGGGCCTCGCCAGCCCGGGGCGGCCGAGGCGGTCGCGCCGGCGGGCGGGGCCACGGTCAGCAGGGCGTTCGGCTCGGCCGTCGGCCCGGCGTTGGCGACGCGGACCCGGAAGCTCGCGGACCGCCCCCGGAGGATCGCGGCCGAGGGCGGCTCGATCGTCACGCCGAGGTCGCTCGCCGGGCGGACGACGGTCTCGCGCCAGGCGGAGTTGTCGCGCAGGTCGGCGTCGAAATCGTCGCTGGAGACCCGGGCCGCGTTCGTCAGGACGCTCCCCAGAGCCGCCGAGGGCCGGACGACGATCCGGAGCGCGGCCGTCGCGCCGCTCGCCAGCCGGTCGAGCCGGCCGGTGACCACGCCGTTCGCGAACGACGCCGAGCCGCCGTCGATCGCGGCCGAGACCAGCGTCGACTGCGAGGGGATCAGGTCCAGGACGACCACGTTGCGGGCGTCGTCCGGGCCGGAGTTCGTCACCATCACGACGTAGGTCGCCTCCGCGCCGTCGGCCGCGGCGGCCGGGGCCTGCATCGCGAGCTTCAGGTCGGCCCGGCCGGCGACGAGGGTCGAGAGTGTCGCCGACAGGTCGCCGAGGTCGGGATCGAACGCGGAGCTCGCGAGCGAGGCCGTCGTCGTGTAGAGGCCCTGGGCGTCGGCCCGCAGCTCGACCGAGATCGTCGCGACGCCGCCGGGGGCGAGCGCACCCAGGCTCACCACCAGCCGGCCGGCCGCGAAGCTCCCCGTCCCCTGCGACCCGGAAGCCCCCAGGAACGTCGCCCCATCGCCGATCGGCAGGGTCAGGACCGCATCCGCGGCCGTCCCCGGCCCGGCGTTCGAGGCGGTCAGGACGTAGGTCATCGAATCGCCCCGCGACGCCGAGGTCGGGCCCGCGGTCAGGGCGAGCGCCAGGTCGGCGACGACGGTCAGGCGGGCGGAGGCGGACGCCGATTCGTCGCCGGGGCGGGAGTCGGCCTCGCTCATCGTCGCCGTCGCCGTGCCCGTCAGGTCGCCGGCGAACGAGGGCGGGGCCTGCACGACGACGGTCAGCACGGCCGTGGCGCCGGGGGCCAGCGACCCGATCGACAGCCCGACGTTCGAGTCCGGGCCGGATGCCGAGCCCGTCAGGACGACCCCCTGGCTCGACTGGGCCGACAGGATCATGGACGACGCGGGGAACCGGGCCGTCAGGTTCACGCCGTTGGCGACGAGGTGGCCCCGGTTCGTCACCGTGGCCGTGAAGGTCACGGGCGAGCCTTGCGGGGCGTGGCTCGGCGAGGCGACCATCGCGACGCTCAGGTCCGTCTGGGGCCGGACCAGGATCGACTGCGAGAACTCCGACGTGTTCCCCGCCGCGTCGGTGGCCGTCGCCGAGAGGAAGCCCCCCTCCGCCGAGCCGACGAACGGGGCCGTGAAGCTCGCCCGCCCGCTCGCGTCGGCGGTCGCCGCGATCGAGCCCAGCAGGCGTTCGCCCTCGCCGAAGCCCGAGCGGTCGACCTCCCGACTCCAGAAGAACTGGATCGTGTAGGACTTGGACGCCTCGCCGATCAGGATGCCCGCGCCCCCGGTGCGCACGCCGTCGGTGGAGGCCGAGGTCAGCAGCGGGTAGTTGATCCAGTCGTTCGGGCCGGCGGACTCGCCCGGGGTATGGTTGGGGGTCGGCCCGTTCCCCAGGTTGATCCCCAGGCCGGAGTTGCCGAAGATCCGGTTCGACAGGATCGCGTTGTGGCGGGCCAGCCCGACGAGCTGCACCCCCGCGCCGGTCGTCCCCCCGCCGTTGTAGGCGATCAAATTCCCCGCGCCGGAGTCGGCCCCGCCGACCGTCGCGCCGCTCGAACGCAGCGTGACGCCGTCCTGCAGGTTGCCGAGTCGCCGCGTCCCCGTCGCGTCCGAGCCGATCAGGTTGCCCTGGATCTTCAACCCGCCGGCGTCGTTCCGGGCGTTCACGCCGCTGCCGCGGTTGCCGCCGATCTGGTTCCCCTCGCCCGGCGTCAGCCCGCCGATCCGGACGTCGCCCGAATCGTCGACCAGGACGCCGTCGCGGAAGTTCCCGAGCACGGCCGTCGCGTCGGCGGTCAGGCCCAAGACGTTGCCGAGGACGAAGGTCCCGTTCGACCGGCCCGTCAGCGCGACGCCGTTGCCGAGGTTGCCCGAGATCAGGTTCCCGGCGATCCGCCCGGCCGTCGCCCCGACGAACGTCACGCCGTCCGACCCGTTGCCGATCGCCGAGCCGCCCAGGCCGTCGGTCCCGATCCGGTTGCCGAGTATCGACACGTTCGCCGCGTCCCCCGCCTCGACCGCCTGCACCCGGACGCCGGCCCCGCGATTGCCCGAGATCACGTTCCCCTGCGCGCCCGGCCCGCCGATCGTGTGGAACGACGAGCCGACCACCAGCACCCCCACGCCGTTGCCCGACGCCGTCGCCTCGCCGGGGACGAGCCCCACGTAGCTCGACTCCACGAAGTCCCCGCCGCCCCCCGTCAGCACGATCCCGGCCCCCGAGAAGCCGGTGATCACAAGCCCCGCGACCACGCTGCGGCCCCCCGCCACGACCAGGCCGTCCACCGGGCCCGCCCCCGCCCCCGCGTGCGAGCCGTCCAGGCGAATCAAGGGGGAGCCCTGGTACCCGGGCTGCGACCGCCCCTCGATGAGCACCGGGCGGGTGATCGGGGCCAGCGGCGACTCCAGCCGGATCGTCCGCAAACCTTCGCCGGGGATGGCGAAACGGATCAGGCTGGGCCCCGCGTCCTCGTCGGCGTCCGCCTGCGAGAGCGCCCACCGCAGCGAGCCCGGCCCGTCGTCGGCCGTCGTCTCCACCAGGAACGTCGCCGGCAGGATCCGGCGCTCGACGCACTCCAGCCGGGGCGTCCCCGCCCTGCGCCCGGCAGCCCGTCTCGAACGTCCTTGCAGGCCAAGGGGGAGACGCATGGAGGTCGATTCAGTGGAGGAGGTCGGGCCGCCAGGCCGCTCGACGCGGCCAACACTCGCCGGAACGACGCGGGACGGCCCAAGAACTTAGGACCATGTTACGAAAACGGCGTCAAAAGGGTCGGTTCCGTCCGCCCGTGTTTCCGGAAATCATCAGTGATCCCAGTTGCGCGTGGATGGGTGGATGGATTTAAAGGGCTCCCGGCGGATTCGGCGAGCCCGATACGCGTGAGCCGCGATTAGACGCCGACCGCCGAGCCGGGGCTCGCCAGCGGGAGCTGATACAGCATCAGGTAGATCACGACGCCGGTGATCGAGACGTACAGCCAGATCGGGAAGGCCACGCGAGCGATCCGGACGTGGCGGGCGTACTCCCCCTTGAGGGCGCGGAGGACGGTGAGCAGCACGAGGGGGACGACGAAAAGGGTCGCCAGGATCGTGTGCGAGGTCAGGATCGTCAGGTAGAGCCAGCGGATCCAGCCGTGGCCGGGGAACTTCACGCTGCCGGCGAAGAAGTGGTAGAGCAGGTAGCAGCCCAGGAAGACGGCCGACGTCAGCAGCGCCAGGCCCATCGCCAGCAGGTGGCCGCGCGTGGCCGGGCTGCGGAGCAACGCCCCCAGGCGCGAGCCCGCCGTCGACCCGTCGGCCGAGGCCTCGCTCGCCGCGAGGGCCGCGTCGGGGGCTCGGACGATGGCCAGCCAGCCGACGAGCAGCAGGATCGTGCAGAGGCCGTTGAGCGTCGCGTTGACCGCGGGGAGCGTCCGCACCCACCGCGGCGAGGCCAGCCGGCGGGCCTTCGCCACCAGGTCGTCCAGCGCCTGGGGGTCGTGGGTGTCGAACAGGCCGACGACCCGGCCCCGGTCGATGAGAGCCAGGCGGTCGCTGTGGATGACGGCCTCGTCGCTGCCGTCGGGTGCCGGCGCGTCGTTGACCTTGGCGGTGAGCAGGAACTTCTCGTTGATCATCTTCAGGATCGGGTCGCGATCGCCGGTCAGGAACCACCAGCGTTCGGGATCGGCCTCGAAACGCCGGGCGTATTCGCCCAGGACTTCGGGCGTGTCGTACTCGGGGTCGACCGACAGGCTGACGAGCTGCACGTCGTCGCCCGCCAGCTGCTCCTGCAGGCTCTTCATTATGCTGGTGATGCGCGGGCACGAGAGCTTGCAGCGGGTGAAGATGAACGAGGCCACGCCGACCTTGTCGGCGAAGTCCGCCTCGGTCACGGCCCGTCCCGAACGCTCGACGAGCCGGAACGAGCCGAGCCGAGTGGCCGCGTCGCCCAGGTCCTGGCCCGCCGGCCGGGGCCCGTCGCCGGCGCGGACGAGGGCGAAGCAGAGGGCCCCGGACAGGACGAATGCGAGGCCGACGATCGTAACGCCGCGTCGATAGGCCGATTCCACGATGCACCACCTGGCGCCCGTCGGCCGCGGGGAGGCCCGCGACGCGGGGCGATCGTCGAGGATCGAGGGGGGCGGAGGGCGGGACGTCCCGCATCCTCCGGGGTTGATGTCGAGGTCGGGGTCGAAGGCTCTCGGGACGGCTCAGGCCGTCGCCGGCGCGGGTGCCCGAGGGGCCTGGCGGACGGGCTCGTCGAGCGGCTCCTGCCGCATCACGAAGTCCGGGAACAGCAGCGCGGTCAGGATCAGGGCCAGCAGGCAGGCCGGCAGCAGCACCAGGAACACCCAGAGGCGCTCGAACTTCAGGTGCATGAAGTACCAGCCCACCAGCGACGCCTTGACCGCCGCCATCAGGACGAGCCCGAAGACCAGCGGGCCGGTCGCGTCCTTGAAGAAGCGGGCGTAGCCGTACTCCAGGATCGTCAGCACCATCAGCCCGAACAGCACCTTCAGGTAGGGGGCGTGGGCCTCGGCCTGGGCGGCGGCCTCGGCCATCGCCGGGGTCGGAGGGGCGACCGGCAGGGTCGGCTCGGCGGTTTCGGTCATGGTTCGGTCCCCTTCGGCTCCGGCTTCGTTCGGCGCGGCTCGGGTGGTTCAGACGAGATACACGATCGTGAACAGCAGGATCCAGACGACGTCGACGAAGTGCCAGTACAGGCCGGCGTACTCGACGGCCGCGAAGTTCCGCGACGAGAACCGCCCGGTGAGCGACGCCAGGAAGACCAGGAGGAGCGTGACGACCCCGGCCGCGACGTGCAGGCCGTGGAAGCCCGTCACGGTGAAGAAGCAGGAGGCGAACAGGCTCACGCCGGGCCGGAAGTGCCCGGTCGGGCTGATCCCCGGCGGGTAGATCCGCCCCTCCAGCAGCTCGTGGTACTCGAACACCTGCACGCCGAGGAAGACGCCCCCGAGCACAACCGTGGCGAGCAGATAGAGCGAGCATTTGGCCTTCCGCCCGCGCTGGATGGCCGAGACCGCCAGGACCATCGTGGCCGACGAGCAGATGAGGATGAACGTGTTCACCGTCGTCAGGTCGATGCTCAGCGGGTTGGTCGCCGGGTCGTAGGGCCTCGGCCAGCTCGACGTCTTGAGCGAGACGACCTCGGCCTTCGCCCCCAGTCGATTGAGCCCCTCGGCGAGCTTCGTCGCGCCCTCCTCCGTCAGCCCGTTGACGACGCCGTGGGGGGCGGCGGCGAGGACCCGGGCGATCGCGGCCTCCCCCTTGCCGGTGGCCGCGGCGATGGCCTCGGCGGCCCTCGCGGGGTCGGCCCCCGGGGCGCCGAGGACCACCCCCTTGGAGTCGCCCAGGCGGTCCAGCGGGGTGGTCGGCGGGTAGAGGTTGCTGTACGCCGTGGGCGGGCTCCCCCCCCGGCAGACGATGTACGAGCCGATCAGGCCCGTGAAGAACATGATCTCGGTCGCCAGGAAGAGCCACATGGCGACCTTGCCCGGCGTCGCCGGCGCGGGGGACGCGTCGGCGGCGGGGTGTCCGTGGGCTCGATCCCCGGGGTGGGTCGGGGCGGCGGGGTGCGTCGGGGCGTCCGCTGGGGCCATCGTGGAGGGAACCTCGGGTCGCGGTCAGGCGGGCAGGGGGTTGAGCACGAGCAGCAGCAGGACGGCCGGCAGGTAGAGGATGGACGTCCGGAGCAGCCGGCGGGCGGTCGCGTCGTTGACGTCGGCCCAGAACCGGACGGCCGCGGCCAGGTAAAACAGGCCGAGCCCCAGCGCGGCGACGAAGTACCACGGCCCGGCCAGGCCGACGACGGTCGGCAGCAGCCCGGCCGGCACCAGCGCCAGGGCGTGCAGGGCGGCCTGGCGGCCGGTCATGGAGCCGTCCGGGTCGACCTCGGGGAGCATCTTCATGCCGCCCCGGGCGTAGTCGTCGCGGTGGATCCAGGCGATCGCCAGGAAGTGCGGGAACTGCCAGAGGAAGACGATGAGGAAGAGGGTCCAGGCCTCGACGCTCAGCGTGCCGGTCGCCGCCGTCCAGCCGATCACCGGCGGCAGGGCGCCGGGGACGGCGCCGACGGCCGTGTTCAGGGTCGTCAGCGGCTTCATCGGCGTGTAGACGAAGACGTAGAGCAGGAACGTCGCCAGGGCCACGCCGGCGGCGGTCGAGCCCGCGCCGAGCAGCAGGACGAGCGTCCCGCCCAGCCCGAGGGCCACGCCGAAGCCCGCCGCCTCCATCGGCGTGAGGCGGCCGGTCGGCAGCGCCCTCCGCTTCGTCCGCCTCATGAGGGCGTCGCGGTCGCGCTCCAGGTACATGTTCAGGGCGCTCGCCCCGCCGGCCACCATCGCCGAGCCGATCAGGGCCGCCGCCAGCGTCGCCGGATGCGCGCTGCCGCGGGCGCCGAGCAGGAAGCCCACGCCCACCGTGATCAGCACCATCAGCACGATGCGCGGCTTGGTCAGGGAGATGTACGCCGACGTCTTGCCGCCGACCTCGTCCAGGGCGACGACGTCGGCGGGGGCGGCGAGGGCGGACTCGCCCAGCGAGGCGGATTTCAAGCGACGACCTCCAGATCGACCGGGACGGACGGGGACGAAGACGGGGATGCGGCAAGGCTCGGCGACGGGGCCGGCGACGGGCCGAGGTGGCGGAACGCCCGCAGGGCCGCGACGACCGACGCGGCCAGCAGCACCGCGCCGTTGGTCTGGTGGACGGTCCGGACGACGGCCGAGTAGAAGGCCACCACGCGCGGCATGCCGTCGAACGGCCAGAGGGCGTAGAACGAGGCGAAGCCCAGCAGGATCTGCAGCCCCGCCAGGACCTCGACCGTCCGCGTCGCCGACCGCAGCGAGGGCTTCGGCGGCTCGTGGCGCTTCACGTTCACGAACAGGTGCGCCGCCACCCCCAGGATCGCCGTGCCGACGACCCCGTGGAAGACGGCCGCGGCCAGGCCGCTGAAGTGCCGCACCCACGCGCCGAGGGCGATCTGGGCGACGATCAGGGCCAGGACGATCAGCGAGAGCCGCCGCACCCCCTTCGCGTCCGGGGTCGGCTCGGCGTCGCTCAGCCAGTCGCGGCCGGTCATGGTCGCCAGGGCGACGGTCAGGGCGAAGAAGACCTGGCCCAGGCAGCCGTGCAGCGCGGCCAGCGAGGTCGAATTCTGCGTGACGCGGAACCCGCCCAGGAGCCCCTGGACGATCACGATCGCCAGCGCGGTCGCGGCGAGAGCTTTGACCCATCCCCGCCTCTCGCGGGCGAAGAGCCAGGCGCACAGCAGGAGCGTCGCCAGGCCCACCGCGGCCCCGTAGAGCCGGTGGGTATGCTCGACCTGGACGCCGAACGGGGCGTTCCAGAAGTTGTAGAGGAACATGTTCACGCCGAACGTCTGCGGCCAATCGGGGACGGCCATGCCGACGCGGTAGGTGGTCACCGTGCCGCCCACGTACAAGAGCGGCAGCGTGAAGACCGCCGCCAGCACGGCCGCCCAGTGCGGGGCGGGGCGGTAGCTCGGCGAGCGGGCGGATTCCGGATTCGGGCTGGTGTTCGTCATGGCATCGAGTCGGGGCGACCTCGGGCGTCGCCCCGGTTGGGACTCCCGGAAGAGGAGCGGGCCGGACGGAACGGGGCGAAGGCGGACGCGACGCGCGTCACGCCATGACCGGGTCCAGGGTGATGTTGTCGGGCAGGGGGGTGGTCTGGGGGAGGAAGTCGTCCTCGCCCCCCGGCACGCTGAACTCGTAGGGGGGGTGATACACCCGCGGCAGCGTCTCGAAATTATAGTAGGGGGGCGGCGACGCGGTGGCCCATTCCAGCGAATTCGCCTTCCACGGGTTCGGCCCGGCGACCGGGCCCGCGACGAGGCTGTAGAAGAAGTTCCAGGCGAAGATCAGCTGCGACGCCCCCAGGCCGAAGGCGCAGATCGTCATGAACTGGTTCATCCCGACCACGCCCGGCGTCCTCAAGAACTCGTAAACCGTCGGGTCCGCGATCCGCCGCATGTGGCCGTGCCAGCCGACGATGTGCATGAAGAAGAAGGTGCCGTTGAAGAACAGGAACGTCAGGAAGAAGTGGATCAGCCCCAACCGCTCGCTCATCATCCGGCCGAAGAGCTTGGGGAACCAGTAGTAGATCCCCGCGAAGACCGCGAACGTGCTGCCGCCGAACAGGACGTAGTGGATGTGGCCGACGATGAAATACGTGTCGTGGATGTGGATGTCCACCGGCGTCGCCGCCATGAAGATCCCCGACAGCCCGCCGATGATGAACATCGAGACGAACGCCATCGCGTTGAGCATCGCCGACGTGTACTGGATCCGCCCCCCCCACATCGTGCCGATCCAGTTGAAGACCTTGATGGCCGACGGCAGCGCGATCATCATCGTCGACAGCATGAACGTGGCGCCCAGCGCCGGGTTCATGCCCGACTGGAACATGTGGTGGCCCCAGACGATGAAGCCCAGGCCGGCGATCGCCCCCATCGCGATCACCATCGGCTTGTAGCCGAACAGCGGCTTGCGCGAGAAGGTCGAGATCACGTCCGAGGCGATCCCCATCCCCGGCAGGATCATGATGTAGACCGCCGGGTGCGAGTAAAACCAGAACAGGTGCTGCCAGAGCAAGGGCGCCCCGCCGCCCACCGCCGCGGGCGCGTTGGCGACCGCCCCGCCGACCGGCGTGAAGAAGTTCGTCCCCGCCAGCCGGTCGAGCGTCTGCATCAGGAGCGCCGAGGTCAGCACCGGCAGCGCGAACGCCTGGAGCAGGGCCGTGATGAACAGGGCCCAGACCGTCATCGGCATCCGGAACATCTTCATCCCCGGCGACCGCAGCATCACGATCGTCGTGATGTAGTTGATCGAGCCGGTCAGCGACGAGATCCCGGCGCAGAGCAACGCCAGCAGCCAGTAGGTCTGGCCGTTGAGCGACCCCGGCGTCGATCGCGCGGCGGTCGCCAGCGGCGGGTAGCTCGTCCATCCGGCCTCGGCCGCGCCGCCTTCGACGAAGAACGAGAGCGTGATCAGGACGAAGCCGGGCCACATAATCCAGTACGAGAACATGTTCAGCTTCGGGAACGCCATGTCCCGCGCGCCGATCATCAGCGGGATCAGGAAGTTGCCGAACGCGCCGGTCAACAGCGGGATGATCACGAAGAAGATCATGATCGTCGCGTGCATCGTGAACAGCTTGTTGTAGAACTCCGGCGGCATCTGGCCGCCGAGGCCGGGGCTCGACCAGAGCCACTGCGAGAGGATGGGCACCGGCTTCCACGGCCAGGCGAGCTGCCAGCGGATCACCATCGCCATCAGGCCGCCGACGGCGAAGAAGAACAGGCTGGAGAACAGGAATTGCACGCCGATGACCTTGTGGTCGGTCGAGAAGACGTACCGCGTCAGGAAGTTGGAGGCCGCCGCGGGGATGTGGTCGTGCGGATTCGGCTCGGTCGCGTTCGGACCCGCGCTCATCGGTCGTCCCCTTCCGGTTCGTCCGCCCCGGCGATCTGGCTCCGGCCCTGCTCGGCGAGCTTGGCCGCCTGCCAGGCCTGGAACTCGGCCTCGGTCTCGTGCACCACCACGTCGCCCCGCATCTTGTAATGGCCCCAGCCGCAGAGCTCGGCGCAGGCCAGCTCGAACCGCCCCGCGCGGTCGCAGTCGAACCAGACGGGGATCGCCATGCCGGGGACGGCGTCCTGCTTGATCCGCATCTGGGGGAGGAAGAACGAATGGATCACGTCGGCCGACTTCAGGTGGATGAGCGCCGTCTGGTCCTTGACCAGGTGGAGGTCGTTCACCGTGAAGAGGTCGTCGGGCGTCCCCAGCCGGCCGTCGGGCCCGGGGTACTTCATCGCCCACTGGAACTGCCGGCCGGTCACCTCGGCCAGGACCGGGGTCCTCGGCGAGGCCGACCGGAACTTGATCTTCGCCCAGGTGTCCATCTGGTAGAGGGCCAGGAAGACGAGGATCCCGGCCGGGATGACGGTCCAGATCACCTCCAGCCGCTGGCTGCCGTGGAAGTACTGCGCCGGGCGGACCGGCAGGCCGTCCTCGCCGATCCGGTCGGCGTAGCGGAACTGGGCCCAGACCAGGGCCGCCTGGGTCCCGATGAACACCGCGCCGGTGAGGACCAGGATGATGAGGAACAGCGCGTCGATCTCGCGGCCGAACGTCGAGACCGAGTGGTAGGGCTCCCCGGCGGGGTTCGGGAGCCACCAGTCGGCCGAGAACGGCGCGTAGGCGAACGCGCCGACGCTGAAGACGGCCGCGAGCGCGAAGATCAGGCTCCAGTATCGCAAAAAAGGGGGCTCCCACGGTCGGGCGTCCCCGGCCGCCGCGGGTCGCGAGGCGGGCGCGGGCGGGCCGGAGACTCGAACGTCAATCGAGACGGGGCGTCGGGCTGGGACGCCGGGGTCGGGTCAACTCATCATCGCCGGACCGCCGGGGCGTCGGCGGCCACCCCCTCGGCGGCGGCGGGGGCCGGCGCGTCGTCCAGCAGCTCGGGCTGATACGGCAGGGCGAGCACGAAGTTCACGAGGTCCCAGATCTGGGCGTGGTCGATCCCCGGGTAGTGGGCGGGCATCTGGGCCCCGGTGATCCCCTTGGCGATCCGCCAGTACAGGTCGATCGGCCGCCGGCCCCCCTTGTACACCGCCCGCGACAGGTTCGCCGGGCGGAGCGGGTTGCCCCACTCGTCGAGCTTCTGCTTCCACAGCTCCCGGGCCTTCTCGTCGAGCTTCGCCACCCGCTCGGGCATCTTGCTCGGGTCGCCGCCGAAGACGACCCGATTGAACACGTCCACGTCGACGAAGCTCGGGCCGTCGCCCAGGCCCTTGGCCCCGTGGCAGCCGGCGCACTCCAGCTTCTCCTTGGTCCGGCCCAGGAACAGCTCCCGCCCCCGGGCCACGCTCTCGGGCGACGGCGGCGTGCGCGGCACGGGCGGGTCGACGACGGTGTCGGCCGCGTCCTCCCACTTGCCGAAGACCGACTGCACCAACTCGTCGACGATGTCGTCCTCCAGGGCGTCCTCGTCCTCGTCGTCGGCGATGAAGCCTTCCTCGATCAGGGCCAGCTCGGTCTCGCCCCGGAGGCTCAGGAAGGTCACGTAATCGACGACCTGCTCGATCTCCTTCTTCGTGAGGAGCGCCTCGAACGCCGGCATCGACGTGCCGTGGAGGCCGTCGCGGATCGTCCGCCGCAGGTCGTCGCGCTCCGGACGCGCGCCGTTGGGGGTGGAGGTGAACTTGAACAGGCCGCGGCGGAAGTCGCGGGGGAGGGGGAAGAGGAATGGGGCCGTCGGCCCGTCGCCCGCGCCGGAGACGCCGTGGCAGTGCAGGCAATGGCGACGGTAGAGGCCGTAGCCGCCGGCGTGCGGCAGCTTCTCGGGCCCCTGGGCCGTCTGGACGTGGTTCGCCAGCAGGACGCCGAGGCGGCCTTGCTCGTCCTTGGAAAGCGGCGCCCCCTCGGGGACGTGGATCTCCTTCGGCGAGGGGCCGTACAGCCGCGCGAGGGTCTTGCGGGCCTTCTCCTGGATCCTCGGCTTGCCGGCGAGGTGGGCCTTGCCCTCGACCTCGCGGGACATCGCCGGCTGCTCCTCGTAGACGATCGGGCCGGTGAGATCCGCGTCCGAGCACCCGGCCGCCGTCGTCAGCAGAATCGAAAGTCCGAGGCCGAGCCGGATGCACCGTCGCACGATCACGCCGTCTTCTCCCTGGTTACCTACGCGACGGGCGATCCGGGGCCGCTGCGTCGCGGCCTCGCGGGCCGCGTCGGGCGTCCGACGCACGCTCGACGGACGGGGCGTCCCGTCGTCGGCGGCCGTTCGCGTCGCGGTCGAGCTTCGAGCGGGGGGCGGGGTTCGGGAAGCGGAGGTTTTCGGGCCGGCCCCCTGAGCCGTCGGGCTGACGCCTCGTCCGTATGGTAAAGTCATCGTAGCGGCCCGCCCCGACGCCAACAAGTCGGACGCCGATTTCGTCGGGTTCGACGAGTTCGAATGCTACGACTGTTCCGCACGAAAGCAGGCTCTCGCGCCCCGACCGAATGCGGCCGGCCGGGCCGGGCGTTGAACGAGGGGGGACGCCTATGAAGTCCATCAAAGACTTCGCGGACGCCGAGCCGAGGCCCCGGGTCGACCGCGGCCGGAAGATGCGCCGACTCGTCTTCGTCGAGCCCGTCGAGGATACCCCGGGTTACTGGGCCGCCACCCGCAAGCCGCTCCCCTCGCTCGTTTTGGTCGCCCCCGTCGTGCTCGCGTATGAGTTCGGCGTGGTCTGGCTCGGCGGTGCGTCGGCCACTTCGCTCCGCACCGGGGCCGACGCCTGGATCCGCCAGAGCCTGGCGGCGGCCGGACTCACCGACCACTGGCTGCTGCCGCTCTCGCTCTTCCTGGTCCTCCTCGCCTGGCAGGCCTGCCAGCCCAAGGGCTGGAAGTTCTCGCCGATGGTGGTCGCCGGAATGGTCGTCGAGAGCCTCGTCCTGGCGGTCGCCCTGGTGGGGGTCAGCCGCCTGGTGGACCTGGGCTTCGACCTGATGGAACGCACCCCGCCGCCATCCTCCTTGCTCCTCCAGGTCCCGGGGCCGCCCGACGGGACCGCCGTGCAACTGATCGGCTATCTGGGCGCCGGGGTCTACGAGGAGGCCCTCTTCCGGCTCCTGCTCGTCCCCGTCCTCTTCTATGCCCTGCGGATGCTCCAGACCCCCCAGGTCCTCTCCAGCGCCCTGGCGGTGACGGGCTCGGCGCTGCTGTTCTCGCTGGCCCACCACGCGGGCAACCCGGGCGAGGCCTTCACCTGGTTCGCCTTCATCTTCCGGTGGATGGCCGGCGTCTTCTTCGCCTGGGTCTTCATCCTCCGAGGGTTCGGCATCGCGGTCGGCGCCCACACGGCGTACGATGTCCTCGTCGGCTGGGTCGGCTGGGACGGTTGACGCCCGAGGCCCTTTGAGCAACCGTCGCCCCGCTTCGAGGCCCCACCGCCTTGCCCCCCCTCCGCCTGATCCACGTCTCCGACGTGCACGTCTGGAAGCACGAGTTCAACCCCCTGCGGCTGCTGAACAAGCGGGCCGTCGGCATGGCCTCGCTGCTGGCGGGCCGGGCGCGTCGTTTCCGGCTGGAGCGGCTGGCGCACGTCGTCGAGCGGATCGAGGCGGCCGAACCCGACCACGTCCTCATCACCGGCGACCTGACGACCACCGCCCTGACCGCCGAGTTCCGCCAGGCCCACGACGCCCTCGCGCCCTTGCTGCGCGACCCCGAACGCGCGACGGTCCTCCCCGGCAATCACGACCGCTACACCCGGATCGCCTTCCGCGAGAAACACTTCGAGCGCGCGTTCGGCCGCTACATGGGCGCGCCCGAGTTCCCCTGGATCCGCTTCATCGCCGACCGCACGGCGATCCTCGGGCTCGACCCCACCCGCGCCGCGCTCCACGCGCGAGGCTATCTGCCCGAGGCGCAGCTCGACGCCGCCCGCGTCTTGTGGGAGGAGCATCGCGGGTCGATCGACCGTCTGATCGTCGCCTGCCACTACCCGACCGACGCCCCGTCCGGCCTCCGCGACGACCTCTTCTGGAAGCGCCTGGACGAAGCCCCCCGGCTCGCCGACTGGCTGGCGACGCTCGGCCCGCACCTCTACTGCTGCGGCCACGTCCACCACGCCTGGGCGTTCACTCCGCCCGCCGTCCCCGAGGAACTCTGTCTGAACGCCGGCGCCCCGTTGATGCACGACGCGACCGGGAAGAATCCACCCGGCTACCTGGAGATCCTCCTGGACGGCCCCGACGTGGACGTGATCCACCACGCCTGGACCGGCGAGGGCTGGGAGGAGCGGCGGCTGGCGTCGCGCCCCGGCTTCTTCGGCCGGCCCGGCGGGTGACCTAGTCGCGCTGACGCGGCAGCGGCGGCGAGGCCAGGTACTTGCGGAAGGCGTTGATGTACGGCGTGTCGAACTGGATCTGGGTGATCGTGTCCAGCATGACGTAGGAGCGGTCGCGCTCCCAGCGGCCGTCGGGGGCGAAGATCCGCATGGCGACTTCGTGGTCGGTCAGGCCCACGACCGGGCCGATCAGGAAGTCGTCGTCCTCGGGGGCGAACCGGCTCTCGCACTCGATCACGATGTAGTCCCCACGGCGCTTCAGGGCGGCCAGGGCCCGCGAGGGGTCGTCGAGCGGGACGTCCCAGTCCGCGCCGACGTTCTCCATCAGGCCTTCGCCGGCCAGCACCTTCTCGGCGAAGCGGTCGACGGCCGTGCAGCGGACCCGGGCGATGTCGCGGAGGGGCAGCAGGACGTACCCGTCGAGCTGGAAGTCCCGCGTCTGGTGGAGCAGGACGAGGCGACGGCCCACGGCCAGGACGAGCCCCGTGACGTCCCAGTCGCCGGCGACCCGTCGGGTCAGGTGGACGTGTCGACGGGCGTCCGCCAGGCCCGAGAGTCGTTCGCGAAGTCGGTTCATTCGGGTCGTCATCCTTCGCGACCGGGGGCCGCATTCGGGCGGGCCCGCCGCCGTCTTCAGGAACCTGGGCCGGGGGCCTGGGCACGTCCCGCCCCCTCCGCCTTGATTATACGGGATTCCAGCCGGAGGAGTTGCTCCCGGATCGCCAGCTCCGCCTCCTCGATCCGGGCGTGCGTCGATCCGACCGCCGCCAGGATGAGGAACCCGAGCGCCGCGGCGAGCATCGGGCCCGACTCCGCCCCCTTGCCCAGGGTCGTCGCCGCCAGGCCCAGCCCGAGCAGCGCCGCGAGCGTGAACCCCATCGCGATCCGCGAGGCGACCAGACGCTCGGTCGAGAACCCCCCCCGACGTCGGGCCAGCGCCCAGACGGCGAAGGCCGCCCAGCCCAGCCCGAACAGCGCGAACATACCCAGCAGGCCCCGGACCGCCGTCGGCGTGGTCGCCGGCTCCGTCAGGGCCAGCGAACCCGCCACGACGAACCCCGCCAGCCCCGCCGTCGCGATCAGCACGTATCGGGCGGTCCTCCCCAACGGCCAGGTCGCCCCCAGCTGGGCGCCGAGGAGGGAATCGAAACGCTGGCGCAGCTCGGGATCCCGCAATTCGAGGTCCACAAACCCTTCGGGCCGCTCGGTCTTCCGCTCAGTCATGCGAACCTCCTTCGGGGCCGATCGCGTCGCGAAGCGCCCGCTTGGCCCGATACAGCCGGGACTTGACCGTGCCCGGGGGGATCCCGAGCACCTCGGCCGTCTCGGCGATGCTGAGGTCGTTCAGGAAGTACAGGGTCAGGACCTCGCGATCGGGCAGGGCCAGCCTTGTCAGGCCGTGATGGACCAGCTCGGCGTCGTCGAACCCGCCCCCCGAGTCCGGCTCGCCCGGCACGTCGACGTCGAGCCGCCCGGCCCGGGCGTATTCCCGGCGGTAGTGCGACATCACCGTGTTCCGAGCGACCTGATAAAGCCAGACCGGCAGCCGGCGAGGGTCGCGGAGGCCCGCGATCCCGCGAAGGACCTGCAGCCAGACCTCCTGGAGGATCTGCCAGGCCTCCTCCTCGTCCGACACGAGCTTCCGGATGAACACGAAGAGCCTGCGCTCCCAGGCCCGGATCAGCTCCTCGAACGCGGCCCGCTCCCCGCGACGGCAGCGGATCACCAGAAGTTCCCGATCGATCTCGTCCGAGTCGTGATCCATGCCTCGCCCCCCTTGAACAACCTCGATCAAGGAGTCGCAGAAGGCCCCCGCTCGGTTCATCGTCCGGAAATTTCTCGAAGGGCGAGATCCCTCCGCTTCAACCGGCGATCGTGGGCCACTATCAGGAAGGGCCGCTGCGCCCCGAGTCGGGCCGGCGACGGCGGCGAACGGTCCGGACCACGAACTCGACGCGTGGATCGCGACCGCGAATTCCCGCGAATCGCGCCGAACGAAGCCAATTTCCGGTGACCCTGGGATGGATGAAGTGGATGTGGCGAAAAGGTTTGCATCCGATGGGTTCGTTTTCGGGGCGGCGCGATCGAACCCAAACCCTGGGACGACCTGGGCGATGCCAGCGTCTCGATGGGCCAGCTCGAGATCGCGGCGAAGCCTCAGGATCGGCCCGACGCCGATCCACGAGGCCCTTCGAGTCCGTGGCCACCCGGTCTCCGCTCCTGGAAGGTGTCGGATGCGCCCAGGGCCGAGGGCGTTCGCATGACGGCGCACCAGGAGCGGACCGTTACGAAGGGGGCTCGTCCCGGGGAAACACGGCGGCGGGCGCTGATCGGCGTGGGACCGACGACGCGAAGCGCGCCGAACGAAGCCAATTCCCGGTGCCGGGATTTGGCGTTAACGATCTTGCAGAGCAGGAGTTGCGAAACGATCGGATTGGGTTCGCCCGGCGCGGACGAACCCAATCCCGAGGGGGCTCAGGTCAGGCCTGCCCGCCCTCGACTTCCTCTTCCTCCTCGATCTCCTCGTCTTCTAGGTCGTCCATCTCCTCGTCGAGGTCGCCCTCGAAGGAGATCTCGGCGAGGTCGCCGAGGCGGTACTCCTGGCCCTTGATCTGGAGCGCGAGGTCCTCCATGGCGGGGATTTCCTCGTCGGTCACGTCGTCCCGCATGGCGAGGGCTTCCAGGCCGTCGATCGCCTGGTCGAGGGCCTCGGCGAACTCGTCCGGGGAGATGCCCAGCTTCTCGAGGACGTCTTCCCTGGCCATGTAGACGATCTCGACCATGTCGTCGTCGTCGTGATCGTGGCCGCAGCCGCAGGCGTCGTCGTGCACGTGGTCCGGTTCCAGTTCGTCGCCGTTGTCGTTCTCGTTCAAGTGCTCGTTCACGGAGCTGTCTCCTGGGCGGGCCCTCGCGTCCGTCAGGACGCCCGGTCGGGGAGTTGAGGACGGGATGGGCAAGGAAGGTAGAAAGGCAAAATCGAGGCCGGACGAACCGACCAGGCGTTCGTCCGGCCCCGATTTGGTGGGAGGAGGGGGGGTTGTCGGGAGGGGCGTCAGCGCTTGTTGCTGATGTGGAGCATGGCGCGGAGCTGGGCGACGGCCTTGGCCTTCTCGGCGATCTCGGCGTCGGTGACGGCGGGGCGCTTGAGGATCTCGTCGAGCCGTTCGGCGGTGCCGTTGGTCTCGATCTTGGCGGCGGGCAGGGCCCGGTTGGTCAGGACGGTGACGACGTTGTCGCGGACCTGGGCGAAGCCGCCGTCGACGAAGTACGACTCCGACGCGCCGCCGACCTTGATTCTCAACTCGCCGTATCCCAGCCGGCCCAGCAGGGGGGCGCGGCCGGGGAGGACGCCCAGCTCGCCGTCGAACAGCGGCAGGGCGACGAAGTCCACGGTCTTGGCGAAGACGGTCTTCTCGGGGGTGACCACCTGGCACTGGAGGGGCCGGGAGGTGAGTCCCGGCCCGTCCGCGACGGCGGTTTCGGTCTGGCTGGCCATGATGATTCGCAGGCTCCCCTGTCGGGATGGGCTCGGTGTCGTCCGGGTCGGTCAGATCGCGCCCATCTTCTTGGCCTGTTCCTCGGCCTGCTCGATGGACCCGACGTACATGAACGCCGACTCCGGCAGGTGGTCCCACTTGCCGTCGCAGATCTCCTTGAAGGAGCGGATCGTGTCCGGCAGCTTGGTGTACTCGCCCGGCTTGTTGAGGAAGACCTCGGCCACGAAGAACGGCTGCGAGAGGAACCGCTCGATCCGGCGGGCGCGGTGGACGATCAGCTTGTCGTCCTCGGACAGCTCGTCGACGCCGAGGATGGCGATGATGTCGCGAAGCTCCTTGTACCGCTGGAGGATCTTCAGGACCCGCTGCGAGACGTCGTAGTGCTCCTGGCCGACGTACTGCGGGTCGAGGATGCGGGAGTTGGAGCCGAGCGGGTCGATGGCCGGGTAGATCCCCTTCTCGGAGATCGACCGCGAGAGCACGATGAAGGCGTCGAGGAAGCCGAAGGTGGTCGCCGGGGCCGGGTCGGTCATGTCGTCGGCCGGGACGTAGACGGCCTGCACCGACGTGATGGCGCCCTTCTTGGTGGAGGTGATGCGCTCCTGGAGGGCGCCCATCTCGGTGGCGAGGGTCGGCTGGTAGCCCACGTTCGACGGCATCCGGCCGAGGAGCGCGGAGACCTCGGAGCCGGCCTGGCTGAACCGGAAGATGTTGTCGATGAACAGCAGGGTGTCGGCCCCGGTGGCGTCGCGGAACCACTCGGCCATCGTGAGGGCCGTCAGGGCGACGCGGAGGCGGGCGCCCGGGGGCTCGTTCATCTGGCCGAAGCACATGACCGTCGAGTCGATGACCGACTTGCCGGTGCTGCCGACCTTGGTCTCCTGCATTTCCAGCCAGAGGTCGTTCCCCTCGCGGGTCCGCTCGCCGACGCCGGCGAACACGGAGTAGCCGCTGTGGACCGACGCGATGCGCGAGATCATCTCCTGGAGGATGACCGTCTTGCCCAGGCCGGCGCCGCCGAAGAGGCCGATCTTGCCGCCGCGGACGAACGGCGTCAGCAGGTCGATGACCTTGATGCCGGTCTCGAACAGCTCGGTCTTGGGCGAGAGGTCGTCGAACGAGGGGGGGTCGCGGTGGATCGGCCAGCTCTCGGTCGAGTGCACCGGGCCGCGGCCGTCGATCGGCTGGCCCAGCAGGTTGAAGACCCGGCCCAGGGCCTCCTTGCCGACCGGCACGCTCACCGGCGAGCCGGTGTCGACGACGGTCATGCCGCGGACCAGGCCGTCGGTCGAGCCCAGGGCCACGCAGCGGACCCGGTTGCCGCCGAGGTGCTGCTGCACCTCGCCGGTGAGGTGGATCGGGGCCCCCTTCTGGTCCGAGTCGACCGTCAGGGCGTTGTAGATGTTCGGCAGGTCGCCCTCGTCGAACTCGGCGTCGAAGGTCGAGCCGATCACCTGGGCGATTCGTCCGGTCCTCGTAGCAGTCGCCATCTTGCGGGATTCCTCGTCTTCATGCGCCGGGGAGGCGTGGATCTTCTGCGTGTTTCGGGGTCATTTCAGGGCGGTCGCGGCCCCGACGATGTCGGCCAGGTCGCCGGTGATCTGCGACTGGCGGGCCCGGTTGTACTGCCGGGTCAGGGTCTTCGAGAGCTCGTCGGCGTTCTGCGAGGCGCCCTTCATGGCCACCATCCGGGCGATCTGCTCGCTGACGGCCGCGTCGAGGAAGCACTTGAACAGCCGGACCTTGAACGAGACGGGGACCATCTCCTGGAGGATCCCCTCGGCGTCCGGCAGGAACTCGTAGGGCGTCCGCTGGCGGGCCGGGCCGCCGGCCGCCGGGGCGGCGTCCGCCGGCTTCGCGTCGGCGTCGGCCGCGTCGACCTGGATCGGCAGCAGGGTCCGCACCACGGCCTCCTGCCGCGAGGTGTTGACGAACCGGGTGTAGGCGACGTCCATCCGGTCGATCTTCCCTTCCAGGAACATCGCCAGGTAGCGCTCGGCCAGCTTCTCGACCTCGGCGAACGCCGGCTTGTCCTCGAACTGGAGGTAGCCGACGCTGATCGGCAGCTTGCGGTACTTCCAGAAGTTCTGGCCGCGCTTGCCGGAGATCTCGACGTCGACCGTCGAGCCTTCGGCCTGCAGGTCCTGGTAGTCCCGCATCGCGGCCCGCAGGACGTTGCCGTTGTAGCCGCCGGCCAGCCCGCGGTTGCTGGAGAGGACCAGCAGCAGCGAGTTCTTGACCGGCTCCCGCTTCTCGAACAGGGGGTGGGGGGTGGACGGCGACGATTCGCCGAGGTCGGCGGCCATCTCGGCGATCTTCTTGGTGTACGCCTCGGCCTCGACCGCGCGGTCCATCGCCTTGCGGAACCGGGCCGTGGCGATCAGCTCCATCGTCCGGGTGATCTTCCGAATGTTGTCGACCGCCTTGCGGCGTTTGATGATCGCGCGGGCCTTGGCCATCTTGGGTCTCTCGGGATTCGCTCGGGACGCCCCCGACGCCGCGGCGGGCGGCGTCGGGGGTTCGCCCGTTCAAGGGCTCGATCGCTCGGGACGTCTCGGTCAGGACTTGGCCGCGGCGACGGCCGGCGCGGCGGCCTGGCCGGCGTGCCGGAAGCCGGCCTTGAAGTCCTTGAGGGCCGCCTTGAGGTCGGCCAGGATCGCGTCGGTCAGCTTCTGCTCGCGGGTCAGGTCCTCGACCAGCTTGGGACGCGAGGCGTGGACGAACTCCAGGAACTCGCGCTCGAACCGCTGGACCTCGCGGACCGGGATGTCGTCCAGCGCCCCGGCCGAGCCGGCGTAGATGCTCATCGCCTGGTCGATCGCCGAGAGCGGCCGGTACTGGGGCTGCTTCAGCAGCTCGACCATGCGGTAGCCGCGGTCGAGCTGGGCCTGGGTCGCCTTGTCCAGGTCGGTGCCGAGCTGGGCGAACGCCTCCAGCTCGCGGAAGGCCGCCAGGTCGAGCCGGAGGCCGCCGGCCACCTTGCGGATGGCCCCGATCTGGGCCTTGCCGCCCACCCGCGAGACGCTGATGCCGACGTCGATGGCCGGCCGCACGCCCGCGAAGAAGAGGTCGGGCTGGAGGTAGATCTGGCCGTCCGTGATCGAGATCACGTTCGTCGGGATGTACGCCGACACCTCGCCTTCCAGCGTCTCGATGATCGGCAGGGCCGTCATCGAGCCCCCCGAGGTCGGGGTCTTGACGACCTTGTGCCCCTGCGGGTAGTTGGCCTTGAGGTCGTGGGCCGCCTCCTCGGCGCCGGGGACGCCGACGTAGACTTTCTTGTTGACGCCCGACTCTTCGCCCACCGACTCCGGCTTGGTGGACTCGGGGACGATGACGTAGCGGTTCGCCAGCTTGGCCGAACGCTCCAGGAGGCGGGAGTGGGCGTAGAAGATGTCGCCCGGGTAGGCCTCGCGGCCCGCCGGGCGGCGGAGCAGCAGCGAGACCTCGCGGTAGGCCACGGCCTGCTTCGAGAGGTCGTCGTAGATGCAGAGGGTCGGCTTGCCCTGCTCGTACATGAAGTACTCGGCCATGGCGCAGCCGGCGTACGGGGCGATGTACTGGAGCGGGGCCGGGTCGCTGGCGCCCGACGCCACGACGATCGTGTAGTCCATCGCGCCGTGGCGGCGGAGGATGTCGACCAGGCCGGCCGTCGTCGACTCCTTCTGCGCGATCGCCACGTACACGCAGATGACGCCGGTCCCCTTCTGGTTGAGGATCGCGTCGATCGCGATGGCCGTCTTGCCCGTCTTGCGGTCGCCGATGATCAGCTGGCGCTGGCCGCGGCCGATCGGGATCATGGCGTCGATGGCCTTGATGCCGGTCTGAAGCGGCTCGTCGACCGGCTGACGCTCGGCGATGCCGGCGGCCGGAGACTCGATGGCGCGGCTCAGGCTGGTGACGATCGGGCCCGCGTTGTCGAGCGGCTCGCCGAGCGGGTTCACCACGCGGCCGATCAGGGCGTCGCCCACCGGCACGCGGAGGAGCTGGCCGGTCGCGACGACCTCGTCCCCCTCCTCGATCTGGGTGTACTCGCCGAGGACGATGACGCCCACCGACGCCTCTTCCAGGTTGAGCGCGATCCCCTTGGCGCCGTTCTTGAACGCGACCATCTCGCCGGCCATGACGCCCGAGAGGCCGTGCACCCGGGCGATGCCGTCGCCGACCTCGAGCACCGTGCCGACCTCGGAGCGGGTGACCTCGGGCGCGAACTGCTCGACTTCACGCTGAATGACTGAACTGATCTCTTCGCTTCTGAATTTCATGCGTCTTTCCTTCGATCAGCCGCTGGCGTATCTGTTCAAGACGGTTGCGCACCGAGGCGTCGAGGACCACGTCGCCGATCTGGACGACGAGGCCGCCGATGAGTTCGGGGTCGATCTCGACCTGGAGGACGGGGGTCCCCGGCGTGAGGCGGGCCACCTTCTTCCGGACGGCCTCCAGCTGCCCCTCGTCGAGCGGGGCGGCGGTCCGCACGCGGACGGCGACCCGGCCGCTCTTGAGGTCCCACTGGCGGCGGACCTCGTCGGCGATTTCCGCGATCAGCCCGAGCCGGCCGTGCCGGTTGAGGACGCGGAGGAAGTTGAGCACGACCTCGGCGACCCGGCCTTCGAGCAGGTCCCGGAGGATCCGGTCCTTCTCGGCGGGCGGGACCTGCGACGAGGCCAGGATCGCGGCGAACCGGGGGTTGGGGCCGAGCACCTCGTCCCGGATCGCCGCCAGGTCGGCCAGGGCGGCGTCGACGTCGCCGGACGTGCCGGCCGCGCCGATCAGGGCGCCGGCGTAGGCGCGGGCGGCCTCGGCGTCGCCTTTGTCCAGGGGGCGGGCGGTCGACTTCCTGGCGCTCTTGGGGGCCTGGTCGGTGGTCATGCCGGGGCGCCTCCGGCGTTCGCGCCCTCGGGCAGCTCGCGGATGGCCTCGTCGAGCAGGCGGCGACGGTCGTCCTCGCCCAGGTTCTTGGACAGGACGCGGCCGGCGACCGTCACGGCCACGTCGGCGGTCCGGGCCCAGATCTCGGTCAGGGCCTGGTCGCGGGCGGTGGCGATGTCGCGCTGGGCGCGGTCGCGGGCGGCGTCGGCGTCGGCCTGGGCGACGCGGAGCAGCTCGGCGGCCCGGGTCTGGGCGTCGCGCTGGGCCTTGTACAGGAGTTCGCGGACCTTGTCGTCGGTCTCGGCCATCAGCTTTCGGTGCTCGGCCAGGAGCAGCTCGGAGTCGTTGCGGGCCTTCTCCGACTGGAGCAGGCAGTGCTCGAGGTGCTCTTCGCGGCGGTGCAGGGCCTGGACCAGCGGGCCCCAGGCGAACTTGCCGAGGACGGCCAGCAGGGTGAGGAAGACGACCAGCGTCCAGATGGCCAGGCCGGGCTGGATCTCCATCGGGTTCGACTTGCCGCCGTGCTCGCCGTGGGCGTCCGCCGGGCCCGCCTCCGGGCCGTGCGGCGCGGCCGAGGCCGCCGCGGGGGCCGTCGCATGGGCGGCCGGCGGCTCCTCGAACGCGGGGGCGGCGGTCGGGGCGAACAGGGCCGAGGCCAGCGCGACGAGTCCGGACCCCAGGACGGACTTGGAGATGCGGAGCATGGGAATGGTTCTCGCGTTTGCGGGGCGGGATCGTGAGGGCGTCGGGAGGGCGGGGCCGGGGGGCCTCGCCGGGCCGGGGGGGCGCGACGGCTCGCGCCGGCGTCCCCCGGCCGGTTCGGTTCGGGGACGATCAGACGATCAGCTGGAGCAGCAGCGCGAAGAACGTGACGCCTTCGATGAGGGCCGCGGCGATGATCATGGCCGTCTGGATGTTGCCGGCGATCTCGGGCTGGCGGGCCATGCTCTCGACCGCACCGCGGGCCAGCAGGCCGATGCCCAGGCCGGCGCCGATGATGATCAGGCCGGCGCCGATCGGGTTGAGGCTGACCGGGGCGACGACGGCGGCGCCGCCGACCGGGACCGCGACGGCGTCCTGGGCGAACGAGGCCCCCTGGCTCATGAGCAGCATGGCGAAAGCGAACAGACCGGTCTTGATCAGTTTCATCGGACCCTCGGGAAACTTAAATGGTGACGACTGCGACGAGCAGGGGCGTGCGGCGAGGCTTGTCGAAGCCCCGCCCCGGCGAGGGCCGGCGTCTCACGCCTCCCCCTCGCCGGTGTTTCATCATCGTGATCGTGCCACGCGGACGGTTCGAACTCGGGTCGTTCGCCGGGCGGCCGCGACGCGCCGCGGAGCGGACCCTTCGCCGGCCTCCGGTCAGTGCGGGTGCACCGCCGAGCCGATGAAGAGCGCCGAGAGGAACGTGAAGATGTAGGCCTGGAGGAACGCCACGAACAGCTCCAGCAGGCTCAGGGCGACCACGCCCAGGATGCTGGCCGGCATGACGAAGTAGAAGAGCCACCCGTGCGCCATCAGGATGAACCCCAGGATCACCGCCAGCACCACGTGGCCCGCGAACATGTTGGCGAACAGTCGCACGGCCAGCACGATGTGCTTGATCAGGAGGCCCACCAGCTCGATCGCGAACATCAGGGGCCAGAGGAAGTAGTTGAGCGGCTTGGGGACGTCGATGTGGGGGACCAGGCCGGTCAGGTAGCCCGCCACCCCCATCTCGCGGACGCCCGCGGCGACCACCGTCGCCAGGGTCATGACCGCCAGCACCGCCGTGACGTTGATGTTCCCGGTCGCCGAGGCGAACCCCGGGATCATCCCCAGCAGGTTGTTGAAGAGGACGAAGAAGAACGCCGTCCACAGGTACGGCAGGAACCGGTCGGCCCCGTGGCCGCCGATCGCCGGCCGCGCCACGTCGTCCCGGATGTACAAGAGCAACGCTTCGAATGCGTTGAAGAACCCCCCGCGGCTGACCGGCTGCCGGCGGACGTGCCGGGCCACCGGGACCAGCACCAACACGGCCAGGATCGCCGCGATCAGCTCCATCACCATGAACCGGGTGATCTGGAACCCCAGGGGGGCGGGCAGGTGGACCTCCAGCTGGTAGGAGGGGGGCGTCCACCAGGGGAATTCCAGCGTCGGATGGTCGACGACGTGGGCGAGGGGGTCGTGTGCAGCCATGTCGGGGGATTTCGCTCTTCTTCTTATTTGTCCGGCCCGCGGACGATCGGTCGGGGGACGTCGACCGGGGGCTTATCCGTTGGCTCGATCCGGGTCGCCGCCCGATCGCGGGGGGCGGCGTCTCTCCTCGGCCCGAGCGATGTCGCCGGGCAGCCGGAGGATGTGAGTCATGCCGATCGCGAAGCCGAGGACGGCCCCCCCGGCGGCGAGCCAGGGCCCGGTCTCCAGCCAGCGGTCGAGGCCGTGGCCGAGGACGGCGGGGAGGGCGAACTCCAGGCCGATCGTGGTGACGCGCGACCCCCATTCGAAGCCGGCGGAGGTCCCCGATCGCGAATCCCGGTCGCGGCCCAAGGTCCCCCTCCAGCTCGTCGACGCCGGGCGTCGGATGACGGGCCACGTCCGCACCCCGAACCTCGGTCCGCGAAGGGGCCGGAGGGGCGAAAGCGGGGATGGACCGAGGTCGTTCGAGACGGGTCGTCGCACGCCCGTACCATTAAGCCGTCTCAATGGCCCCCTGTCAACAGCCCAGGAACCCGGTTCGCGAAATTTTTCACAAAGTCCCCCGGGCCCCGGCCGCGGCGGCGGCCGGAACCCATGAGAATATGAGACCGCGAGGGGTTCCTCATCCGCCGATCGGTCGCGGCGGTTCGCGGGGCCGAAATCGGAATTGACAGGGTTTGTGTCAATGTGGTATCCCCGATGTCGGCGAGCAGTGATATGGCCGGAGCGACGCCCGTCGCCCTCCATCCCCGGGATACCGATGAGGGTCCAGCGATGACGTGGCAGAGGATCGGACGGGGCGGCTCTCGGTGAGGACAACGGTCTCGACCCTGGCGGGTCGACGGCCGTTTTTTTTTGCCCTTCGCCCCCTCCCGCCCATGCTCGTCCCGGCCGGTTCCGCCTTGCAGTCGACTAGCCTCGTCCGGGACACAGGGAGTTTTCCGGATCGGTCCACTCACGGAAGAATCACGCAACCCGTCATCCATCGCGGCCGGGCCCCGAGGCGCGACTGCGGTGTTGGAGTGGCTCCGCATGACCGTCGACGCGCTGAAGGATTGTAACAAGAAGCATCTCTCCCAAATGGCCAAGGAGCGGGGCATCGCGGGATGGCACGCGATGCGGAAGGACCAGTTGATCCGGGCCCTCTCCTCGACCCGGCCGGCGACGCCGCCGCGGGCCAAGAAGGAGCGTCCCGCCCCCCGGGCCCTCAAGAACGTCAAGCGCCCCGCCCCCGCCTCGTCCCCGTCCCCGACGGACGCCGCCGCCCGACGCCCGCTGGCGACCCCCGCGGCCCCCCTCGCCGCCCCCGCCCCGCACACGCTGGACCACGCCTCGCAGAAGGACCGGATCATCGTCCTGGCCCGCGACCCGTACTGGCTCCACGCCCACTGGGAGTTGAGCCGGACGACCCTCGCCCGCGCCCAGGCCGCCCTCGGCCAGGAATGGCACAGCGCCAGGCCCATCCTCCGCCTGATGGACGTCACCAGCGAGGACACGACCAACGCCGCCGAGCGGCCGATCCGGGACATCCCGATCCACGGCGGGGTGAACAACTGGTACATCGACGTCGCCAAGCCGCCCCGGACCTATCGGATCGACGTCGGCTACCTCTCCCGTAGGGGCAAGTTCTACGTCCTGGCGCGGTCGAACAACGTGACCACCCCGAAGGCCGGGGTGACGGACGCCCTGGAGGAGAACTGGGCCAACGTCCAGCAGCAGTTCGAGCGGGTCCAGAACCCCTCGACGATCAACGCCAACAAGCCGGCCTCGATCGACCTCAACGACCTGTTCGACGAGCGGCTCCGCCGCCCGCTCTCCAGCGTGTCGATGCAGAACCTGTCGCTCGGGGCGCTCCCCGGCCTGGGCCGCAACTTCCACTTCGAGATCGACGCCGAGCTGATCGTCTACGGGACGACCGAGCCCAACGCCCAGGTCACGCTCCAGGGCGAGCCGGTGCAGCTCCGGCCCGACGGCACCTTCACGGTCCGCTTCAGCCTGCCGGACTCCCGCCAGATCATCCCGGCCGTGGCGTCCAGCGGCGACGGCGTCGAGGAGCGGACGATCGTCCTGGCCGTCGAGCGGAACACCAAGGAACTCGAGCCGATGATCCACGACAGCAACGAGTTGTGATCGTCGCGCCGCCCCGCTCCGGGGCGGCCCGGCCGCATCCGCGACCGCCCGAGGGCGTCGACTCCCGCAGCCGACCCCCTCGGGCGGTCGCTTGCGCGGAGGTTGCCGCCGGGCGGCGGCGGCAGTAAAGTGACGGCGGAGGCGAGCCGCGAGGCCGACGCCCGAAGGCCCGGGTCCGGGGCGGGGGGAGGATTCTTGAGTCTCGACATCAGCGCAGTGCTGTCCGGCTGGGACTTCCAGCCCGACGACCTCCAGGTCCGTCTGATCGCCGGCGACGACGGCCGCGACCGAATCCAGATGCGCGTCGACCTGGGCGTGCTCCAGATGGAGTGCGAAGGCCGGCCCGACGGACGCCGCCCCCACGACGCCGAGTCGCTCCTGGACTTCCACGAGGAGCGCCGGAGGCGGGCCGTCGAGTCGGGCGAGGACTTCACGCTCGACGCTTCCGAATGCGCGGCCCTGATGCGCGAGGGGCTGCAGTATTACCACCGCTACCTCTCGGCCTTCCACCTCCAGCTCTACGACATGGTGGCCCGCGACACCGAGCGGAACCTCCGCCTCTTCGCCTTCGTCTCGCGGCACGCCGCCCGCAATCGCGACAAGATCGAGTTCGACCAGTACCGCCCCTACGTCACGATGATGCTCACCCGGGCGCTGGCGCTGAAGGAGATCGGCCGGGACGATGCCAAGGCGGCCCTCGACCGCGTCGACGAGGGCATCCGGAGGATCCGCGAGTTCCTCGTGGAATACCGCCAGGGCGAGCGCGAGGCCGAATGCTCCGAGCTGAACTTCCTCCTCCGCTGGCGGGCCGACCTGCACCGCGAGCGGCCCGTCGACCCGCTCGAACGCCTGGAGGACCAGCTCCGGGACGCTGTCTCCCGCGAGAGCTACGAGGAGGCCGCCCGGCTCCGCGACGAGATCGCCCAGCTCCGCGCCGGGGAGCCCTCCGAGCATCGCGGCCCGGGCTGATCCGGGGGGTCGTAGGGCGGAGGCCTCACCGCCGGGATTTGCTTGATTTCCGGGGGGCCTCGGCTATCATGAGGTCGTCTGGTTTCGGCCGGACGAGCCTCTGCCATGTTCGACACGGGGCGGTCCTTTTGGCGAACCAACGTTTAACCCGTAGGGATCCCAAATCGGTCTCCTGAAGCTCGTCTTCTCGTAGGCCTGCGGCTCCCACCTGAACTGCGGGTTCTCAAAAGCGCCCCAACGGCATTGCGGTGGAGGTTGTATGGCCCGTGTCCCCCCGTCTCGATGGGGAGCCACGGGCTTCTTTCGTCCCGGCCCCTTATCGACATGCCCACGACGCCCGCCAAGAAGCTCCTGCGGATCGAGACGATCGCCTCGATCCTAAGCCTCGACCCGGCCTCGCGCCGGGAGCAGGAGGCACAGATGATCGCGCGGCTCCGCGACCTGCCGGGCTACCGCGCGGCCGGCACGGTGCTGCTCTACACCCGGGCCTTCCCCGAGGAGATCGACACGACCCCGCTCCTGGAAGACGCCCTGGCGATGGGCAAGCGCGTGGCCTGCCCGCGCGTGGATCGTCGGGCCGGGCTGGTGCTCCACGAGATCCGGGACCTCGCGAGCGACCTGCGGCCCGGGATGCTGGACATTCCCGAGCCGCACTGGGACGCCCCGATCGTCGATCCGCGAGCGATCGACTGGGCGCTCGCGCCGGGGGTCGCCTTCGACGCCTCCGGGAACCGCGTCGGCCGAGGAGCGGGGCATTACGACCGGCTCCTGCCGAAGCTCCGGGAGGACGTCGAGGTCTGGGCCCTGGCGTTCGACCGACAGATCCGCGACGACCTGCCGGTCGAGCCTCATGACGTCCCTCTGCGGGGGGTGATCACCGCCACGAGGCGGCTGGAACGCTTGGGGCCGGGGCGGGACGGTCAGTCGACCTCGCCCCAGGAGGCCGCCGGCGGCTCGGCGTAGACGGCGAAGCGGCGCGGGAGGTCGGCCGAATCGGCGTCGCCCGCGTGGAGGATCACCCGGTAGGCGAAGCGGAGCGACTCGCCCTTCGCGAGGGTATGCTCGCCGTAACCCGGAACGCCGAATTCATGCCCGCCGAATGGGTTCGCCGCGAACAGTCCGTAAGTGCGGACGTGCCAGGTCGTCGGGTACCGGAAACTGCCGGGATGATTCAGGATCGCCAGGCCGACGGTCTCGCCCCCGACCGGACCCGAGTAGTCGACCCAGGCCGAGGGCTTGCCCCAGGCCGCGCCATCTTCGATCCCTTCGGCGTTGCGGATCTTGCCCCCTTTTTTCTTGTCGACGTCCATCGACGAGGCCACGCGCACGCCGAAAGTCCCCTCCTTCGTCTCGCCCAGCACGACTGGCCCTTCGGTGGCCTTGAGGGTCAGGTCGAAGTCGAGGATGCGGATCGCCTTGGTCTCGTAGACGGTCAGCACACGCTCGTCCTCGCAGATCTTGGCCCCCTTGGGGTCGAGCCAGTCGTCGCGGGTCTTGAGCCGCCCCATCACGGGCCCCTGCGCCAGGACCTCGCGGGCCGTTTCTCGGATCGAGGCCTTCTTGAGGGCCCAGAAGTCGACCCCGTTCACGATGCCGTGGGTGAACCAGAAGGACTCGTGGTGGGGGTGGTCCTCGGTCTCGCCCGCGACGGTCTCCATCGGATAGGCGCGGGTCATGGGCACGCCGCCGGGTCCGAGGAGCGGGTAGAGGATCGGCTTGGTCTCGCGGTCGACGCGATGGACGCCGAGCAGCTCACCGTCGACCTCGATCTTGAGGTTCGGCCCTTCGGCCTTGAACAGGACGCCCGCGCCGGCCGGGGCGGAATCCGTCGCTTTCGACGCGAGGAAGGAGAGCGGCCCTTCGACGCCGGGGGCGATCAAGACGAGCGTCTTCCTGCCCCCTTCGGCCGTGACGACGCCGGGGATGGCCGCGCCCGTCGACGGCTTCAGTTCGTAGAGGCCCGTCGCCAGGTCGTCGGGGGCGGGGACCGCCAGGGGGGTCTCGGGGGGGAGGCCGGCCTCGGGCTTGAGGGTCAGCCGTCGGTCGCCGCCGAAGGCCGCGGAGCAGCCGGCCAGGATCGCCAGGCCCGCCAGCGCCGCACGCCGGGGGAGGTTCTTCGTCGCGGGATGTCGCATGAGCCGTCCGCCTCAAATCGGGTGGGGATCGAGCGTGAGCGGTTCAATGTCCGTCACCACGGGCAGACTTGCAAGCGCGAAGATTCGCCGTTCCCAGGGCTCCCGGGGCCCGGGCTCTTCTTGAACTCTTTTTTTGTTGAACCGTTTGAACCGGCCGGATACATTGCCAGACGCTCCAGGGCAGGCGGCGCGGGTCCGGGGTCGGCCGACAGGCCAGCCGTCGAGACTGGAGTGGCGACGGCCCGGCGGCCTCCTCCTTCGCGATGGACGCCCCGGGGTCGCGACGACTGGCACGTTTCGGTCGATCGGTGGAGAGCCTGTAGCGGGCGATTGCGATGGCGAAAAGGCTTTACGTCGGTAATCTGAAATACACGACCACGTCCGAACACCTCCAGGAGCTGTTCGAACAGTTCGGGGCGGTTTCCTCGGCCCAGGTGCTCAGCGATCGCGAGACCGGCCGGAGTCGCGGGTTCGGCTTCGTGGAGATGCCCAACGACGACGAGGCGACGGCCGCGATCGAGAGCCTGGACGGCCAGGACCATGACGGCCGCCGCCTGACCGTCAACGAAGCCCGCCCCCGCACCCCGGGCGGAGGGGGAGGCGGCGGCGGTGGCGGCGGCTACCGCGGCGGCGGGGGCGGCTACGGCGGTGGGGGAGGCGGCTATGGGGGCGGTGGCGGCGGCTACGGCGGAGATTATTGAGCGTCAAGGGCTCGCCGCCGACCGATCCGGGACATACACTTCCAGCGTGTTCCCCCGTCGCGGCCGGCCATCCTGATCTCCTCGGGTCACGGCGGAACGCGACGGGGGAGGATTCCGAGTGGGGATCGCGCCGAGCCGGCGCGGGCCTCCGTCGCCTCGTCCCGCGCGAGTTCCGTCGATGAACCCACCCGTCCCGTCGCGGACGACGTCGCCCGACGTCCGCCAAGAACGGCTCGAACGCATCCGTCAGGTCGTCGAAGACCGAGTCCGCCCCGACCTGATGGCCGACGGCGGCGACGTCGAGATCGTCGGTATCGACGACGACGACATCGTCCAGATCCGGCTCCTTGGCGCGTGCCAGGGCTGCGTCTCGACCGTCCACACGACCACCATGCTCGTGGAGAAGGCCGTCAAGGCCGAGGTCCCCGAGGTCCGCTTCTTAGAAGCGATCCCCTGAGCGGACCCGTGGAGAATATCAACCTTCGCGACGTCCGATCCCGCGTCGACGAGCCCCCCTGGCTCCGTCCCCGGGCGGCCTACGTCCACATCCCCTTCTGCGCGCACAAGTGCGGCTACTGCGACTTTGCGTCGCTCGCCGGCGCGGACCATCTGGCCGATCGCTACCTCGACGCCCTGGAGCGCGAGACCGCCCGGAAGCTCGTCGAGCCTCGCGAGGTCGACACGATCTTCATCGGCGGCGGCACCCCCACTCGCCTCGATGTCCGACAGCTCGAACGCCTGGCGACCATGATCCGCCGCTGGCTCCCCCTGGCCGAGGGGGGCGAGTGGACCGTCGAGGCCAACCCCGGCACGCTCGACGCCGACAAGGCCGACGTCCTGGCCTCGGCCGGCGTGAACCGCGTCAGCCTCGGGGCCCAGTCGTTCCAGCCTCGGCTGCTGGCCGCGCTGGAGCGCAACCACGCGCCCGAGGAAGTCGGCCGCGCGGTCGAGATCGTCCGGAATCGCTTCCCCCGATGGTCGCTCGACCTGATCTTCGGCGTCCCCGGCTCCACCCTCGAAGACTGGCGGGCCGACCTGGAGGCGACGCTCGCGCTCGGGCCGTCGCACCTCTCCTGCTACGGCCTCGTCTACGAGAAGGGGACCGCCCTCTGGAAGCAGCTCCAGAAGGGGGAGGTCGCACCGGTGGTGGAGGAGGTCGAGCGCGAGATGTACGAGCTGGTGATGGATCGCCTGGCGTCGCGGGGGCTCGAACTGTACGAGATCTCCAACTACGCGCGGCCCGGCCACGAGTCGCGGCATAACCTCGTCTACTGGGCGAACGACGCCTACTGGGGCCTCGGCCTGGGAGCGGCCGAGTACGTCGACGGCGAGCGGACCGTGAACACCCGCGACATGCAGGGGTATCTCAGGCGGATCGAGGCCGACGAGCCGGCGATCGGCCCTCGCGAGCATCTCGAACCCGAGGAGCGGGCCCGCGAGACGGCCATGCTCATGCTCCGCCGCACGCAGGTCGGCCTCGACCGCGCCGACTTCCGGCTGCGGACGGGCTTCGACCTCGACGCGATGTTCGGCCCGGTCATCGGCCGATTCGTCGGAGAGGGGCTGCTGGAGGACGACGGCCGACGGATCCGGCTGACCCGGGAGGGCCGATTTCTGGCCGATCGCGTCCTCTGCGAGTTCGTCTGAGGCCCGCTCAGGCGCGTCGAAGCTGATCGGCGCGGGCGGCGAGCTTGATGACGGCGGCGTGGAAGACGCCGCGTGCGTTGGGGCTTGCGCCGCGGTAGTTGTCGACGAAGCCCTCGGCCTGGGTCCAGCCGACGACGTCGACGATCTGCCTGGCCATGACTTCGAGCAGCTCGTTGATCGACGGGGCCTCGACCTCGATCGGGGCCGACATCGCGATGATCCGGGGGTCGACGCCGCCGGCGAAGTGGACCTCCTCGGCGATCGCGGCGGGCGCGCCGCCGGCCTTGACCGGGGCCGCGTCGTCCCAGGGGGCCGTAGCGGCCGACATGTTCCGCCGGCCGCGCTCGGCCGCCTCGGGGGAGGCCCCGCCGCCCTCGTTGTCGCGGGGTCGGTTCTCGTTCGGATCCTTGGGGAGCCCCGCCGTGGTGTAGAGCTTGCCGTCGGCCCCGACCCGGCCCGGATTGTTGGGGATCTGGTGGCCGTCTATGAGCTGCTTGCGGATCTTGGCGACCAGCTCGCGGGACACGCCCAGCTCCTCGGCCGTGCGGCGGTCGGACCAGTCGTGATGGAGCTTCAGCTTCACCTCGACCGCGCGTCGACGTTCGGTACGAGACAGCGGCAGGCCGTGGAACAGGTTGACGCTGGAGACGTAGTCGAGCGCGTCGTTGAACGACCCCGGGCGGATCTCGGCGGGTATGGTCCGCTTGCCGAGCATGATCGCCGCGGCGTGGCGGTGGAAGCCGTCGGCGAGCAGCCAGCGCTCGTCGACGTCGTAGACGGTGATCGGCGGCAGGCGGTCCCAGGCCTCGGCGTAGCGCTCGACGGTGAAGTCGTCGAGGCGGTCGCGCAGGTTGAGGTTGGGGTCCAGGATCAGGTCGTCCAGGGCTACGTTGCGGATGTCCATCTCGGCCGCTCCCATGTCGCGCGTCGGCCCGGGGGAGGGGAGATTCGCGCGGATTCGCTTCTTCTCGTCTCTGTTCGGAAGGGTCTCCGTCGCCTAGGATCGGCAGGATCTTGAGCCTGTCTTGCGACGCTTCGCGCGGGAAGGGGCCGGCATTCGGAGGATGCGACGATCATGCAGATCGTGTTGACGGGCGCGACGGGAAGGCTCGGCGCCTACGTGCGGGAGCCGCTGGCCCGGACGGGATCGGAGGTCGTCGCCTGGGGCGGGGCCGGGGATGTGGACCTGGAGGATCCCGCCGCGATCGCCCGGGAGCTGGACCGGGCCGACGCCGACGCCGTGCTCCACCTGGCCGCGATCAGCGACGCCGAGACCTGCCGCCGAGAACCCGAACGGGCGCGTCGGATCAACGTCGAGGCCGTGTCGTCGATCGCCGCCTGGTGCCGAGCGAAGGGCCGTCGGCTGGTCTTCACCTCGACCGACATGGTCTTCGACGGCGGGAAGCCCTGGGCGTCGGAAGCCGACGAGCCCCGCCCGATCCTGGCCTACGGCGCGACCAAGCGCGCGGCCGAGCTGGAGGCCCTGCAGGCCGCCGACGCGGCCGTCGTTCGGGTCGCCTTGATGTACGGCCCGACCCGCTGCGGACGCGAGACCTTCTACGACAAGGCCGTGGCGAACTTGCGAGCGGGGTCCGTGCAGACGTTCTTCGACGACGAGTTCCGCACCCCCCTCGACTACGCGACGGCCGCCAAGGCCATCGTCGCGCTCGTCGTCTCGGACTTCCGGGGCGTCGTGCATCTGGGGGGGCGGGAGCGCGTCAGCCGATTCGAGATGATGAAGCGTGTCGCGAGGGGCCTGGGCCTGGACGAGTCGCTCGTCCGCTCCAACAGCCGGGCCGACGCCGTGTTCGCCGAGCCGCGACCGGCCGACGTCTCGATGGACACGAGTCGGCTCGCAGCGCTCCTGCCGTCGCTCGACCGGGCGCCGATCGAGGAGGCCGTCCGGGCGATGGAGCGACCGTCAGTCGGCTGATTCGGCCGGGGTCGGGTTGCGGCGGAGGAGGTAGTACGCCGGGACGCCCAGCAGGATCAGGACGCCGCCGCCGATGGCCTGCATCCGGGTCTCGGCGTTCGCGAGCATCGAGCCGAGCAGGAGCAGAGAGGCGGCCACGAACACCAGGGGAGTGATCGGGTAGCCCCAGGTCCTGTACGGCCGGTGGAGTTCCGGGCGGGTCCGCCGCAGCACGAAGACGCTGGTGATCGCCAGCATGTAGAAGACGGTCGCGCCGAAGATGACGTAATCGAGAAGGATGTCGTACAGGTGCTTCTTGTTGAGCGTCGTCCAGGCGGCGGTGACGAAGTCCGGCAGCCAGGTCTGCGACTTCGGCGGGGGGACCAGGATCAGGACCGTCCCCAGCACCGTCAGCCCGATCGCCCACACGGCCTGCGAGAAGATGGCGTTGGCCGGCGTCTGGAACCGGGGGTGGACGCGGTCGAACCACGCCGGCAGCATGCCGTCGCGTCCCATCGCGAAGTAGGATCGGGGGCCGGTCAGGGCGTTGCCGTTGAGCGAGATGAACGTCGAGCACATCACCAGGGCCGAGATCGCCAGCACGCCGTTGAGCCCCAGCAGGGACTTGCAGTAGACGGCGGCCACGGCGTTCTCGATGCCGTTCGGATCGTTGGCGGCGGCGACCTCCCCCATCGGCAGGACATAGTGGTAGGCCAGGGTCATCGCCATGTAGATCGCGACCAGCGTCGACATGCCGAGCACCATGGCGCGGGGGATGTTCCGGCCGGGGTCGCGGATCTCCTCCGCGAGCGGGGTGACGTTCATCCAGCCGTCGTAGGCCCAGAGGACGCCGACCATCGCGATCATCACGCCCGAGAAGAGGCTTGAATCGGCCCGCTCCGGCAGCCAGGGCGCGAGGTTCGCCGCGCTCCCGCCGCCGACCGCGAACGGCAGGGCGATCAGGGCGAGCACGCCGCCCACCTTGAGCCCGGTCCCGACGACCTGCAACCCGCCGCCGCCGCGCGTGCCCAGCATGTTGATCGCCGTGACGATCGCGATGGCCGACACCGCGGCGATCGCCTGCCAGGTCGGCCCGCCGATCGCCTCGGGTGCGGGGAAGATCTGCGCGAAGTAGCGAGAGAAGGCCGCGGCGAGCGTCGCCATCGACCCCGCCCGCGAGACCGTCAGCTCCGACCATCCGAACAGGAACGCCGGCAGCCGGCCGTAGGCCTCGCGAAGATAGACGTAGGGCCCGCCGGCCTGGGGCATCATCGCCCCCAACTCCGCCAGCGTGAGGGCCCCGGCCGTGGTGAAGATCCCCGCCACGATCCAGACCCCGAGGATCCCGCTCAGGAACGGCAGCTCATGCGCCACCCGAGCCGGCACCAGGAAGATCCCCGACCCGATCACCGACCCCACCACGACGCAGAGCGCGGCGACCGGCCCCAGCACCCGGGGGAGGACCACCGGGGGCGGGGGCGTCGTCGTTACGGTTTCCATTCAATATCCCTCGGCTCGATTACCCGGCCATCGCGTCGTCGTCCGTCGAGAGGAGGACGTATTCAACCATAAAGGACCGGCGACGCGATAGGCCGGGGGTCGATCGAGGGGGCAGCCTGCGGCTACTTCGACTTCGCCTCGACAGTGGGGCGGGGCTCGGGCCGCTCGGTCGCGGCCATCTCTTCGGCTTCTTCGAGGACATGCCGAGGCATGACGGCGACGAGGTTGCGGACGGTTCGCGTCGAGTTCGTAACCGACTTGTTCCCCAGTACGAGGCAGACACCGCTGTCGATGACCAGTCCGGATCCATCGGGGATCTGGCACTTCAATTCCTGGGATACCTCGACCGTCCCGCGCGAGAGGGAAGGCTCATGTCGTTGCTCGCCCCCGGCAATGGGTTCCTTCGGCTCGACGCCGGTCCCCAGGCGACTGACTACGCTGACGTCGAGGAGTTGTCCATTCGACGTCCGTTGCCCTTTCACCCCCAGCTCCGTGGTCCCGTTCAGTACTCCGCGGAAGCCGCCGTCGGCTTGCTTAGGGCCGAAGGCCTCGTGGAAGTCGACTATGACTCGAGACGCGCTGAGCAGGTCCAGAGCGGGGGCCCTCGATCCGGCGATCGGCGGCGTCCTGCGGCCCGAGCTCACGTGCGCCTTCGACTCTTCTAAGCACGTGACCTTGGGGGCGCGAAGCGTCCGCGTCGGATCCTGCGTCGCCACACCATCCAGGATCGCGGCCAGGTCGGCTTCCTTCACGAGCCAGGCTCCGTCGCGTTCGGTCTGGGGGACCTGATCAAGCCGACCCTCGCCAAGGCGCTCCCAGGCGTCGGCGTCGACCTCCAGGAAAACGACCTCGTACGAGATCATCTTGGCCTTGGCTTGCTTGATCAGCTCCTCGCGTGAGAGATCCTTGAGCCCGGTTCCGCCACGCCCTGAGTTCCGGAGCCGCTTTAGCAGGTTCTCGCGGGAAAGCGTCTCGGGATCGGCCCGCATGAGGCGGCGGAGCTCTTCCACGGGGATGTCGAGCTTCGGGGCCGCGGGTCGGGGCGGGTCGACCGGCGCCGGCGGCTTCGGCTCCTGGGCGAAACCGATGGAGGCCGCGACGGCCGCGAGGATTAGCGCGGCGGGAAGGCCGGCGAAGGGCCAGGCCGAGAGGCGGGGGCGGTTGGGCTTCATGCCGAGCAGCTCCTGAATACGGGAAAGCAGGGTGGTGCGATCGCCGCCGACGGGGAGGTTCAGGCCCAGACGGAGGGACCGCCGAGAAGTCGGACGGAAGAGGGCCACGGATTCCAGAGCCCTCGCCAGGGCCAGGGGGTCGCCCGTGAGGCGGGCAGCCAGGGCGTCGGCGCAGGGCTCGGCCTCGCGACGGGCGGAGCGGGAGAGCCAGTGGACGCAGGGATGGAAGAAGAAGCAGGCTTCGATCATCCGCTGCATCAGGTTCGCGACGTGGTCGAGCCGCCGCGCATGGGCCAGTTCGTGGGCGAGGACGGCGTCGATCTCCGGCGTCGTCGCGGTTTTCAGCCAAGCATCGGGAATCAGGATCGCAGGCCGAAGGACGCCCGCGAGGCAGGGGGCGGGCATCCTGGGATGGACTCGCACCGATGGCGTGCGACGCAGCCGGAGACGCCGGGCGAGAGCGCGTGCGCGTCCGTCGAGTCGCGCCTCCCCCCTCGACTCCTGGAGCAACCGCCGCAGGCGGAGCGCTCCGATCGACAAGGCCGCCCCCGCCGCGACCACGCCGGCCGCCCAGAGGGCGGTCGCGTAGGGGGACGCGGCCTGGATTCCGGTCGCCGCCCGATCGAGGGCGATTCGGAACCGATCGGACCAGCCGGCCGTCGCATCGGACCTGGGGGCTTCGATCGCGGGTGAGGGCGGGGCCATCGAGGATTCGTGGTCCCGATCGATGGCCAGCCGGACGGATGCCGTCTGGATCGCCGGGACTTCATATCGAGATCGCAGCATGATTTGCGCGATCGCCGCGGCCGGCGAGCCGATGGCCACGACGCCCAGGCTCGCGAGGAAGAGGACGTGGCGGGCGCGGTGCGACCCGAGACGACTCGACAGCAGGGCCGCGACGGACGCGGCTGCGAGGCCGATCCAGACGCTGTGGAGCAGGGCGGCCCCGATCAGCCTTTGGGCCGCCTCGAACGCTTCGGGGGGCATGCCTCGCCTCCTTTCGGATCCTGCGCGGGGGGGCGGGATTCGTAACGGTCGAGGAGGTCGCGGATCGCGTCCAGTTCGCCGACCGAGGGGGACGACTGGTCGAGCAAGTGGGAGACGAGCAGGAACGCCGAGCCGTCGTAGGCGCGTTGCAAGGTCTCGCCCAGGAGCGAGCGCAAGGTCTGCTCGCGGGGCGATTCGGGCTCGTAGGCGAACGCCCGCCCGTGCGGCGATCGTTTCAACAGGCCCTTGTCCGTCATAACGTTCAGGAGGCTCATGACCGACGTATAGGCTCGGGGCTTCTCCTGCTGGGAGTTGGCCGCCTCCAGGACCTCGCGGACCGTCGCCGGCCGGCCCAGGTCCCAGAGCACCTTGAGCAACTCCAGCTCGCCGGGCGTCGGCTGCTCCGCGCGGGGACGCGCCATGGGTGCGGACTCCTTTCCTTCATGATGGGTGGCGATGCTTCGAATCGTCCGACGCGAGCCAGTCTACGGTTTTCGCCGTAGTTGTCAACGGTGGAAACCGTAGACTGGCTCGCGTCGGTGTCGGCTCCGCCTCCTGAAGCTCAGGGCCGCGCGGCGATGTCGGCGGCCTGGCGGAGGGCGGCGGTGGCGCGGGAGACGGCCTCGATGGTGGCGGGGACGGCCGTCTTGAGGAGGTCGGGCTTTCCGGTCTCGATCGCCTCGCGGACGGCGGGGAGGGGCCACGAGGCGTAGCCGGTGGTCAGGCCGGGGGCGTAGACGGCGTGCTTGAACCAGGGCCGGCCGGCGAGTCCGTCGGTCATCAGGAACGCGCGCTCGATCCGCGTCAGCGCCTCGTTGAGCGCCTCCAACTTCTCGGGCCGCGCGCCGTCCTGCCTGGCCAGGGCGTCCAGCGCGTCGTCCAGCCGCTTCGCCTCGGCCTCGAAGGCGAGCACCGAATCCGCCAGCGCGGCGAGGCCTTCGAAGCCCTCGTCGGCCGCCGGCGCGGGGGCCTTGCGGACCTGTCGGGCGCGGAGCAGCCGGATGTCGTCGACGTAGGAGCGGAGGCCGTCGGCGTAGGGGGTGAAGCGGAAGGGGAGGACGTCGGCCCCGGCGGCGCGCATCAGGATCGCGACGTACAGCCTGGCGGCGGTGGCGTGGGTGAGGAACTCGGGGTCGCCGTACTTCTCCATCCAGGTGAAGTCGTCGTAGATCGAGTGGTAGACGCCGTAACGGCCCCCGAAGCCGACGTCGACGGCCGGCACGCCCAGGTGGTCCAGGAACGCCGTGTAGTCCGAGCCCGAGCCGAGCGGTGCCATCTGGGGGATGAAGCCTCGCGCGGCGGAGGGCTTGCCGTCGCGGGCCCAGAACGGGTCGGCCAGGACCAGCGGGCTTGTCGCGACCCATCCGGCTCGTTTGGAATCGAGCCAGATGTCGCGGAGCGGGCGGCCGGAGCGCGGGTCGGTCACGGCGGCCGCCGAGCCCAATACGAGGTCCCGGAGCGAGGGGACGCCCCCCATGTCCAGGTCGGGGCCGCTGACGGCGGAGTCGACGTTGAGCATCAGGGCCGCCTTGCGGTCGACGTCGCCGGCGAACTGCTCGGCCCACTCGGTCGAACCGACGAGGCCGTATTCCTCGGCGTCCCAACTCGCGTAGAGGAGTGTCCGCCGGGGCTTCCAGCCGTCTTTCACGGCCTTCCCCAGGGCGCGGCAGACCTCCAGGGTCGCGGCGGTGCCGCTGCCGGGATCGACGGCCCCGTACACCCAGGCGTCGCGATGGTTGCCCAGCATGACCCAACGCTCGGGCTCGACCACGCCGGGGAGCCGGGCGATGACGTTCCAGATCGTGCGGACCTTGTAGTCGGTCGAGACCGTCATCGTCGCCTCGGTCGGCCCCGGCCCGACGTGGTACGAGACGGGGAGCCCCCCCTGCCAGCCGGCGGGGGCGCCCGGGCCGGCCAGCCGCGTCAGGATCTCGTTCGCGGCGCCGTAGCCGATCGGAAGCGAGGGGATCGTGGCGAAGTACTCGGCCCGCTTGAGTCCGGTCTTCGCCTCCCATTGCTTGACCTGATCCTCGATCTGGAGCGGGAAGCCGAAGCGGGCGTCGATCGGCAGGCGTTCGGCGCCGGCGATCGAAGGCCCGCGAGGCGTGGACGGGTCGCCGGGGCCGAGGGAGAGGAACTGCACGCTGCCGCGCTGGACGGCCGATTCGGGGCGGTAGGGGCCGTCGGGATAGACGTCCCCCTTGGCGTAGCCGTCGTCGGCCGGGTCGGAATAGATCAGGATCCCCTTCGCGCCCCGGCTCTGGGCGTTGAGGACCTTCAGGCCTCGGAAGAGGCCGCCGTAGCGGCAGAGGACGATCTTGTCGCGGACGTCGATCCCCAGGCCCTCCAGCGCCTTGAAGTCCTCGGGCCGGGCGTAGTTGGCGTAGACGACCTGGCCGGACGCCGTGCCCGAGACGCCGTAGCCGTGGAAGGCGGGGAAGGCCGTGGAGTTCGCCGAGTCCTTGTCGTCGGCGACCGGCTTTTCCTCGATGTCCAGGTCGAGCGGCTCGGGGCGGTCCAGGGCCAGGGTCGGCGGCGCGGAGGGCTGGTTGAGGAGGACCTCGTAGGGGACGATCTGGGCGTCCCATCCCCATTCCTGGAGCCGGTCGCGGACGAACTTGGCGGTCCGTTCGTCGGCGGGGGTGCCGGCCGGGTGCGGTTCGGCGGTCAGCGTGCGCAGCCACGCGCGGGCCTGATTGGGCGTGGGGACGGCCATCGCCTTCGCCTCCGCCGCGCGGTGGGCTGCCAGCGAGGCGGGGGCGAATCCGATCGGCGTCGGCTCGTCGCCGAGGAGTCGATGGGGGCCGGCGGCCGCGAGGAGCAGCAGGGAGGCGTGGGCGACGAGTCGGACGGGGAGTCGACGGGCTCTGGGCATCCGGGGCCTCTCACGAAGTGCCGACGCTTGACGGGGTCGGGGGCGGGCGACAGACTCGAAGCCGCTCCGGTCGGAACGCCAGGATACGCGCCCGCCCTACGAGTTTCCAGTGTCGCGACGGGGGCCGCCGTCGCGATCGATCCCCTGGGGGCGTCGCCCTTTGCGTGGGGCGACGGGGGGCGATCGGCGGAAAATCCGCGGCGAGGACTAAGGGACGCCGCCGCGGGCCGTTGTCCTGGATGTACGCGAACACGTCCCTTATCGAGCACGCCGATGGCAGGTGAACGCGACCTCGACGGCGACGCGTGGGTGCGCGACGCGGTCTCCCGCTATGAGGGGCCCCTGTCGCTCTACGCGCGTCGGCTCCTGAACGACGCCGAGGCGGCCCGCGACGTGGTGCAGGACGTCTTCCTGCGCCTCTGCGCCCAGGACCGCGCCGACGTCGACGGCCATCTGGCCGAGTGGCTGTTCACGGTCTGTCGGAACCGCGCCCTGGACGTCCTGCGGAAGGAGCATCGCATGACCCGATTGCAAGACGACCAAGTCCAACGCTGCCTCAGCCCCGCGCCGGGCCCGCAGGACGTCGCCGAACGCCGCGACCTGGGGACCCGGGCGCTCGAATTGCTGGACACCCTGCCGCCCAACCAGCGCGAGGTCATCCGCCTCAAGTTCCAGAACGGTTTCTCTTACCAGGAGATCAGCCGGATCAGCGGCCACAGCGTCTCCAACGTCGGCTACCTGATCCACGCCGGGATCAAGACCCTCCGGAGCCGCCTGTTCGACGGCCAGCCCGCCGAGGCCGGCGCCTGAACCCGCGAGCTTGGAAAGGAGAAACCGAAGATGAGCTTCGACATCGACGACCCCCGGCTGACCGCCTTCGCCCTCGGCGAGCTGGACGGGGCCGAAAATCAAGACATCGAGCGCCTGCTCGCCGAACATCCCGAGGCCCGCAAGCAGGTCGACGAGATCCGTCTCACCGCGAGCTGGCTCACCGAACGACTCCATGAGGAGCAGGCCCGCGAGACCGCGGCCCTCGCCCCGACCGTCGACCCCACCGCCGAGCCGGCCTCGCCCCGGCTCGTGGGGACCGAGACCTCCCCGACGCCCCGGCCCTGGTGGCGGTCGCCGACGATCCTCTCGTCGATCGCCGCGACGATGATGATCGGGACCGCCCTGGCGCTCCTGCCGGCCGTCCAGTCGCGTCGCGAGGCCGCCGAACGGGCGAAGGTCGTGAGCGAGATCGACGCCTCCGCGCCCGCGTCGGGCCGTTACGCACACCAGGAATCGCTCATCCCGCCCCCGCCGGCCGCCGAGCCCATGCCGCTCGATTCCTTGGCCGCGGCGTCGCCCGCCCCCCCGGCGGCGAAGCCCGCGGAGACCTTCTACGGCCGGGGACGTGGGCTCAAGAGGGACGCCGCGCCTCGCTCGGCCGGTCGCGAGCTTGCGGACCTGGCGGCGGTGGCCAGGCGGGAGGCCCCGTCGACCATCCGTGATTTCGACTCGTTCTCGGACGGGCCCGCTCCCGCGGCCGCCCCTCCGGGACTTGCGGCGAACGGCCCGCAGTCAGCCCCGACGACGTCGGCGGGCGCGGCTGTGAATTTCCAGGGCGGCATGGCGGGAAGCCTCGCCCGGCAAAATCAGCCGATCCAGGTCGAGGGCGTCCGTCGTGAGATGATGCTGGGACAGGGGCAGCAGGGCCAGGTTGGCGATCAGCAACGGGGCCAAGCCCAGCCGAGCCAGCCAGCCCGGGGAGAACCGACCATAACTGCCGACCTGAGCGATCGGCCCGTGATCGAAAGCCGATTCGGGGCCGCCGAGAAGCTGGCCAAGCAGGAGGCGCTGGGCCTGGAGCTGGCCCGGGGCGGCGAGCCGAGCGAGCCGGCCGGACACACCGTCGCGGCTTCACCGGCCCCGACGAATTTCGCGGTCGAGCTGAAGGAGGCCGAGTTCGATCAGTCGCCCGGCAAGCGGAAGGACGCCGTCCCCGCCCTCCAGCAGGTCGAGGCGAGGCTGGCCGAGGAGGCCGAGGTTCTGCAGCGACAGCCGCCCGCCGCCGAGCCCGTCGCGGCGGTCGCGGAGAATCCGTTCGTCCTCGTCGGCCAGGAGGCGGTGTCGACCTTCTCGATCGACGTCGACACGGCTTCCTACTCGATCGTCCGGCGCTCCTTGATGCAGCAGAATCGGCTGCCGGCCCCGGACGAGGTCCGGATCGAGGAGATGCTCAACTACTTCCCGTATCAGGACCCGCCGCCGCCGGCGACGAGCCCCGACCCGTTCGCGATCCGCGTGGAAGTGGCCCGCTGCCCCTGGAACGCCGGCAACCGGCTGGCCCGGATCGGGATCGTCGGCAAGCCGATCGTCCAGGAGGCCCGCAAGCCCAGCAACCTCGTCTTCCTGGTCGACGTCTCCGGCTCGATGGACCAGCCCAACAAGCTGCCGCTGGTGCAGTGGGGGCTCCAGAAGCTGGTGGAGGAGCTCGGCGAGAACGACCGGGTGGCGATCGTGGTCTACGCCGGGTCTTCGGGCCTGGTCCTGCCGTCGACCTCGTGTCTGAACAAGGCCGAGATCCTGGCGCGGATCGAGGAGCTTCGCGCCGGCGGCTCGACCAACGGCGGGGCGGGCATTCAGCTCGCCTACGACCTGGCGGCGTCGAATTTCATCAACGAGGGCGTCAACCGCGTGATCCTGGCGACCGACGGCGACTTCAACGTCGGCGTCACCAGCCAGGACGAACTCGTCCGCCTGATCGAGTCCAAGGCCAAGGGCCCGAAGCCGGTCTTCCTGACCGTCCTCGGGTTCGGCATGGACAACCTCAAGGACGGCACGCTGGAGAAGCTCGCCGACAAGGGGAACGGCCACTACGCCTACATCGACGGCCCCGAGGAGGCCCACAAGGTCCTCGTCGAGGAGATGGGCGCGACGCTCGACGTGATCGCCAAGGACGTCAAGATCCAGGTCGAATTCAAGCCCGAGCAGGTGAAGGCGTATCGGCTCGTCGGCTATGAAAATCGGGTGATGGCCAACGAGGACTTCGCGAACGATCAGAAGGACGCCGGCGAGATCGGCGCGGGGCACCACGTCACCGCGCTTTACGAGATCGTCCCGGCCCAGGCCGAGGACCGGCCGGCGGAAGCGGCCTCGGCCGACTCGTTCGTCGTCCGGCTGCGGTACAAAAAGCCCGAAGGGAACGTCAGCGCCTTGATCGAGCGACCCGTCGCGGATCGGGGGCTGGACTACTCCGAGGCTTCGGACGACTTCAAGTTCGCCTCGTCCGTGGCGGCGTTCGGGATGCTGCTGCGGCGCTCGCCGTCGGTCGGCACCCTGACCTACTCCGGCGTGATCGAGCTGGCCTCGCCCACGCTGGCCCACGACCCTTCGGGCTACCGCAAGGAGTTCCTGGGCCTGGTGCAGAAGGCCCGCGACCTCGGCGTGCCGGCGCTGGCCGCGCCGGTCGAACCCTGACCGGCAAGAGTCTGGTGATGCGACATCCGGGCCGGCCGCTCCCGCAACGGGGCGGCCGGCCCTTTGCGCGTCTGGATCAGGCGACGGGGACGACGTTCAGGCCGCCGGCGTCGGCGATGATGGCGTAGGGGCGGCCGAGGCTCGGGTCGGTCGGGACCCAGCGGGAGGAGGCGTAGACGGTGTCGACCTCGGCGAGCTGGATCACGCTCCGACGCTCGACGGTGTCGAAGCTCACCTGGAACGTCGGGGCGCTGTTGAAGGGGCCGCCGAACGGCGCGTAGTAGACCTGGCTCTGCCCGGGCTTGAGGGTGAAATCGGAGAACCGGCCTCCCTCGACGGTGGAGGCCGACGCGCTGAAGGTGATGGTCGCCTTCGTGGTGTTCGTGATCGTGATCAGGCCGAACTGGATATTCGGCGCCGGCGGAGTCGGCCGGCCGATCCGGGGGCCCTGGTTGCCGAGGAAGCCCGCGCCGATGGTGGTCGTCGGGCCGTTGGGGCCCGGCACGGGCACGCCCGGGGCCCGTCGCGGCGGGGGCCGGAGCGCGGGGTTGACCGGCCGGGCCCGCTGGACGGCCCGCTCGGCCAGGGCCGCGCGCATCGAGGGCAGGGCCGCGGTGAGCAGGCGACCCTCCATCTCCTCGCCGCCGGGACGGATCGCCCGCGATCTTCGCGCCTTCATCGCATCGCCCTCGTGGTGTCTGGTCTCGCGTTCGCGACGTACAAGAGTGAGTCTTGCCGCGCAAATCCCGGTTGTCGAACCGGGAGCGATTCTGACATTTCGAGAGCATCGATGCAAACGGCCCGAGCGGCCCGGACGGCCCGGCCTACTCGCGGACCTGGCCGTCGCCGTAGACGATCCACTTGGTGGAGGTCAGTTCGACGAGCCCGCAGGGGCCGCGGGCGTGGTACTTGTCGGTGCTGATTCCGATCTCGGCCCCGAGTCCGAGCTGGCCGCCGTCGTTGAACCGGGTGCTGGCGTTGACCATGACGGCGGAACTGTCCACGCGGGCGACGAACCGGCGGGCGGCGGCCAGGTCGCGGGTGACGATGGCCTCGGTGTGCGAGGAGCCGTGGCGGGCGATGTGGGCGACCGCCTCGTCGAGCGAGTCCACCACCTTGACCGCCAGGATCTTGTCCAGGAACTCGGTGTCCCAGTCGGCGTCGGTGGCCGGGGCGGCGTCCGGGAGGATCGCGCGGGCTTTCTCGTCGGCGCGAATCGCGACGCCGGCCGCCTTGAGGGCCTCGGCGGCCCCGGGGAGCCAGCTCTCGGCGACCTCGCGGTGGACGAGCAGGGTCTCGGCGGCGTTGCAGACGCCCGGGCGCTGGGCCTTGGCGTTGACGATGATCCGGGTGGCGACCTCGGGGTCGGCGGCCTCATCGACGTACACGGAGCAGATGCCGTTGTAGTGCTTCATGACCGGCATCTTCGCCTCGGCCGCGACGCGGCGGATCAGCCCTTCGCCGCCGCGCGGGATCGCCAGGTCGATGAACTCGGGCAGGGCGAGCAGCCGGCCGACGGCCTCGCGATCGGTCGTGGTGACGAGCTGGACGGCGTGCTCGGGGAGGCCGCAACGCGCCAGCTCGTCGGCGAGGACGCGGTGCAGGGCCCGATTGGAGTGGATGGCTTCCTTGCCGCCCCGGAGGATGGCCGCGTTGCCGCTCTTGATGCAGATGGCGGCGGCGTCGATCGTGACGTTCGGGCGGCTCTCGTAGATCATGAAGACCACGCCGAGCGGCACGCGGACCTGGACGGCGTCCAGGCCGTTGGGGCGTCGGCTCGACCGCACGACCTCGCCGATGGGGTCGGGGAGGGCGGCGACTTCCCGGAGGCTCTTCGCCATCTCGCCGATCCGCTTGGCGTTGAGCGTCAGGCGGTCCACGGCCGCGGCGTTGAGCCCCATCCCCGGCGCGGCTTCCACGTCGAGGGCGTTGGCCGCGAGGATCTCGTTGGAACGGGCCGCGAGGGCCTCGGCCGCCGCGGCGAGCCAGGCGTCCTTGGCGCCGGGGCCCGCCGTCGCCAGCTCGCGGGCCGCCGCCTTCGCCCGGCTCGCCAGCCCTCGGCAGAGCGAATCGAGGTCCGCCTTCCCCCCGTCCGACCCCAGCCCCTTTGTCTCGACCGCCGTCGCCGCCTCAGACATCATCCGTCCCCTTCCAACCCCTGACGAGCCCCCAGACCTTGATCGCGTCGACCATCGGGCCGACGTCGTGGACCCGGACGACGCCCGCCCCCAGCGTGCAGCCGGCGAGCGAGCAGACGACCGAGCTGGTCAGCCGCTGGTCCATGCCCCGTCCCGTCATCGTCTTGAGCGTCCCCTTGCGGGAGACGCCCAGCAGCACCGCGCAGTCCAGCGTCCCGAATCGATCGAGGTTCCGCAAGAGCGCCAGGTTGTGCTCGTAAGTCTTGCCGAAGCCGATCCCCGGGTCGACCGCGATCCGGGAGCGGGGGATCCCCGCGGCCTCGCACCAGGCGACCCGGCCGGCGAGATAAGCCAGCACGTCCTCGACGACGTCGTCGTAGCGGGGGTCGTCCTGCATGGTCTGGGGCGTGCCTTGCATGTGCATGACCACGACGGCGGCCCCGGAGTCGACGGCGACCGCGGCCATCGCCTCGTCGCGCAGGCCCGAGACGTCGTTGAGGATGCAGGCCCCGGCGCGGACGGCCTCGCGGGCGACCTCGGCCTTCATGGTGTCGATCGAGATCGGCACGGAGACGGCGGCGGCGAGCCGCTCGATCACCGGGACGACCCGGCGGATCTCCTCCTCGGCGGGCACGACCTCGGAGCCGGGCCGGGTCGATTCGCCCCCCACGTCGAGGATGTCGGCCCCGTCCTCGACGAGCTTCAGGGCGTGCTCCACGGCGGCGTCGACGCCGTACCAGCGGCCGCCGTCGGAGAAGCTGTCGGGGGTGACGTTGACGATCCCCATAACCTTGGGGACGTCGTCGACGAGCAGGGGGCGGCCGGCGGCCTCCCATCGGGCTTTCATGATGGACGTCTCTCTCGATCGCTCCGTCAGCGGAGGTCTTCCTCGGTGTACCAGGGCTGCTCCATCATATCGACGACCTGGGCGGACAGCCTCTGGCAGACGGACTGAAGAGCCGTCATCGAGGTCTCGCCGATCTCGGGGACGAAGTTCACGGTCTCCGAGATGATCGTCGGCTGACGGTTCTTCTCGGAGGCGGTCGGCGGGTTGTGCAGCCAGTTGACGCTGACGTTGACCGTCCGCGTGAGCTGGCGCGGCAGGTTGAACGGGCTCTCGACGACGATGTTCTTGTCGGCGAAGTTCACGACGCCGCTGAGGATCGTGTCGGCGTCTTCGAGGCTGTCGACGATCCGGTACGGCGTGCGGCGGCCGATCTCCTTCTGGATCATCTCGGTCAGCATCTTCTCGACGTCTCGGGTGAACGTCTGCGACTTGAACATCGGGACGTAGACCGTCTGGACGCTCTTGTCGTAGGGGGCGCGGAAGTTGTAGCCGCAGCCCCCCGCCAGGCCGACGATCGCCAGCATGGCCCAGGCGGCGGCCTGTCGCCGTCCCGGCGCGGCGAGGGTCGATCGGGGGTGACGTGCGAGCATGGGTTCCGCCTCTTCCTGGGCATCCTGGGCCCGGCCCGGAGGTGAGTTCCGCGAGGGGCCGGAGTCGTCCGTGGGCTCTCTTCAATGCGTTACATCATGCCGCCCGGCGACATCCCCATGCCGCCCGCGCCGCCCATCCCGCCCATGCCGCCGCCGGCGCTGTAGTACGGGTCGGTGGCGTTGGGTTGCGTGAGCATCTTGCTGGGGAGCGAGGACTTGCGGGGGAGTTTGGCGAGCGACGCCAGGTCGGTCTTGGCCTTCACGGCCCACGGGCTGTTGGGCCAGCGCTGGGGGATCTTGCCGAAGTAGTACTCGGCGGCGGCGACCTTGCCGATCTTCTTGTAATACGCGCCGACGTTGTAGGCCCGCTCGGCGTCCTGGTCGTTGATCAGGTCGAGGGTGTGGAAGAGCTTCTCGTTCTCTTCCTGCTTGTCGGGGAACGTCGCCATGGTCTGGCGGACGAGGTCGCGGGCCTTCTCCAGGCCTTCGCCGTCGTAGGCGGGGCCGAGGTAGCCCTTCATGCGGGAGTCGATCGCGGCCAGGTGGGCCTTGTGCAGGAACGGGCTCTTTGGGTGGGTGGCGATCATCTCGTCGTAGTAGATAGCGGCCGTCTCGTAGTCGGCGTTCTCCATGTGATAGTCGGCGATCTGCATCACGGCGTCGTCGGCGAGGGGGCCGTCGGGCATGTGGTGGCGGACGTGCTCCAGGGCCTTGAGCCCCATCCCCCGCGTGTCGATCAGGGGCTGCCCGCCGTTCCAGTGGGTATACCACGGGAGCTTCTGATCCGGCTTGGCCTCGGGGTCGCTCTGGGCCAGCCAGATCTGGGCGATCGCATACTCCCGGCTCACCACGTCGTCCATCTTCTGGGTGCCGGGGTAGTCGGCGGCCAGGCGTTCGTAGCTCTCGTGGGCGGCGACGTACTTCTTCCGGTGGAACTGGCATTCGGCCACGTAGAACTGGGCCTTCTCGCCCCAGGCGGATTCCTTGCGGGCCTTGGCGATCTTGGCGAAGGCGGACTCGGCCTCGGCGAGCTTGCCGGCCTCGTAGAGGGCGAAGGCGTCGTCCAGCTCCTTCTGCGCGTCGGGGTCGAGCTTGGGCTTCATGAACGGCGACCAGCCGTTGGAGCCCAGGACCTTGCCCGACGGGTCGCGGTCGTCGGTCGACTTGTCGGCGCCCGCGGAGGGGTCGCGGGGGCTCAGCCAGCGCTTGAGGAGGGTGTCGCTGTCGGCGACCTTCTCGGTCTTGGCGCGGGCCAGCTCGGCCTCGCCGATCGGCTTGGCGAGGCCCGAGTCGTAGGTCGACCGCCACTGGGCGAAGGGCACGGCGAAGCTCTGGCAGCCGGCCGCCGATCCCACGATCAGGGCGACGGCGGCGGCCCTGGCGGCGGCCTGCATTCGAGACGATCGGGTCATGGGTCCTCGTTCTCGAATCCCGGGGTTACGGTTGGCGGAGGGGCCGACGATCCTTCGTGCCGGGTTCATCGGCTCAGACTCCCAGGAAGGGCCAGACCCGCGGTCGATGGCCCAGGACGTGACTGACGACGGCCCCGACCGTCTGCCGGACGGTCGCGAGCTCCGAGCCCGACATCCCCATCTCGCGCCAGGCGTCTCCGGGGGTGGCGAGGGCCTGGAGCCCCTCGATCGTCCGCCGCGAGGCCGTGATGACGTGGGGCTGGCCGGGACGGCAGGCCGGGCACAGGGTCCCCCCCGTCGCCGGCCCGAACGCCACGGCCTCCTCGTCGCCCAGGGGCTCGCCGCAGTGGGCGCACCGGTCGAGGAGCGGCATCAGGCCGATCTCCCGCAGGCACGCCAGCTCGAACCTCAGGACGCGTCGCGCCCGCAGACCCGGGTCGCCCAGATGCCGCAAGGTGATCCTCGCCGCGTCGAACAGCTTGGGGTGCGGGTCGTGGTAGTCCGTCAGGTCGGTCAGCAGTTCGGCGATGTAGTAGCCGGCATACAGGGCCGCCAGATCGCGGCGCAGACAGGAAAACCGCTCCACGGGCGCGGCCTCGGTCAGAAGATCGAGGGACTCCGACGCCTTGGGCAGCAGCACGATATCCGATACGCCCAGCAGGTCAAGGCCACCCTGGAACGCCGACTTCAGCCGCCGCCCCCCCTTCGCCAGCGCCGCCACCTTCCCCAGCTCGCGCGTGAACAGGGTCACGACCAGGCTGGTTTCGAAGACGTCCACGGTCCGCACTACCAGGGCCAGCGAGCGATTCGCGGGCAAGGTCCGACTCCTCCCTCGTGAGGCCACGCCCGAGACGAAAGGTACTGTTCAATTATACCGTGTTCGTCCCCCCCCCGGCGGCTGCGCCCCGAATCGGCTTCGTTCGCGCCGGCCCGGAACGAACCCAAATCGACGGAAGTGCTTGCGAGGGAAGATTTTTTGGGGCTCGAAGGGGGGCCGAAAATTGGGTTCGTTCGGCGCGCTTCGGCGTCCCATTTCACGCGCCGGGGGCGTTCTCCGGGGCGGGCTCCAGGTTCATCTTGATCCGCCGGATGGAGCGGTCGCCGACGGCGAGCACCGTGAACTCGACGCCGTCGCGGCGGAAGCTCGCGCCGGGCTCGGGGAGCCGGCCCAGCGCGTGGAGGGCCAGCCCGCCGATGGTCTGATACTCCTCGTCGGTCGGCAGGTGGACGCCGAAACGCTCGTTCAGCTCCTCCAGCTCGACCCCGGCGTCGACCTCGAACGCGGCGTCGCCCAGGGGGACGACCGGGTCGTCGGCGGTGGGCGCGTCGTGCTCGTCGTGGATCGGGCCGATGAGCTGCTCGATCAGGTCTTCCATCGTAACCAGGCCGGCCACGCCGCCGTATTCGTCGAGGATCACGGCCAGCGGCGCGCGTCGGAACCGCATGTCTTCCAGGAGCTGGAAGGCGTTCTTGGACTCGGGGACGCAGTAGGCCTCGCGGGCGATCCGGGACGGGACGACGGCCTCCCCGGGGGCGGCGGCGACCATGCGGTCGAGCAGGTCCTTGACCAGCAGGATGCCGACCACGTCGTCGCGGTTGCGGCCGTAGAGGGGGATGCGGCTGCGGCCCGTGGTGCGGAACGCGTCGGCGGCCTCCTGGGCGGAGACGGTGGACGGCAGCATGACCATGGCCGACCTCGGCTGCATGATCTCGGAGGCGACGGTGCGGGTCAGCTCGACCACGTTGCCCATCAGGTCGCGCGCCTGCTCAGGAAGCTCGGGCTCCTGGTCGTCGTCGTCCTCCAGGTCGCCGGGGACCTCGACCTCGACGCTCGCCGGCCGGCTGCCGATCTCGTCGGTCCCGACGACCCACTCCACCAGCCGCTCCAGGGCGGTCGCGGCGGCGGTCAGGGGGAGGCCGGCGGCCCGGATCAGCCCGGTCGCGGGCCAGATCCGGTCCAGGATGGACTCGGCGAAGATCCGACCCGCGGCCCCTGCGGCGAGGTAGCCGCCGAGCCCCGTCAGGACGATCAGCGTCGCCAGCCCGACCTGCGGGAACCACTCGACCTGGCGGCCCAGGACCACCCCCGCGGCGGTGGCCAGCAGCAGGCCGGTCGCCACGGCGACCGCCTTGGCGGCCCGCTCGGTGCGGGCGTCCAGGTGGGCGATCTCGTCCGCGCGCTCGGCGCGGCCGCGGGCCTCGGTCAGCTCTTCGAGCCGGCTCCGCGAATACGACTGGAGCGCCTCGGTCAGGGCGATCGCGACCAGGTGCACGAGCACGAGCGGCACGCAGGAGAGAACGATCCAGGTCGAGTTCGGCCCGTCCAAGCGAGGGACTCCGGGGTGGGGGCGGTCAGGAGGGGACGCGTCGGCCGTCGGCCAGGGGGAAAGGGTTGGCGAGCCCGACGCGGGCCAGGGCGGCCCCCTCGCGGGCCCGCATCGCGGCCGCCGACGCCTCGTCCAGGTCGTCGCAGCCGCACAGGTGGAGGAGGCCGTGGACGACGTAGAGGGCGACCTCGTTCCAGGGCTCGGCCCCCAACTCGGCCGCCACCCGCGCCGCGGTCTCGGCCGAGACGACCAGCTCGCCGGAGAGCCGATCGTCCCCTTCGTCGGAGAGGACGAACGAGATCACGTCGGTCGGCTCGTCGTGGTCGAGATATTCGCGGTTCACCCGGTGGATCGTCGGGTCGTCGACGAACGCGACCGAGATCGACGCCGACGCCGCCCCCTCGCCGCGCAGGACGTCCTCGACCAGCCGACGCGCGGCCTCGGGGTCGATCGGGACGTGGGCCTGCGAGTCGGCGATCTCCACCTCGAAGTCGGGGAGGGGGGGCGAGTCGAGGTCGTCCTCGAAGTCCAGGTCGTCGTCGGTCGGGTCCAAGGTCAGGCGGTCCTCTGCTCGGGATACTTCACGCGGCCGTGGTAGATGCCGATCAGCGACTTGACCAGGCTGTCGCGGATCTCGGCGATCTCGCGGAGGGTCAGGCCGGACTCGTCGAACTGGCCGTCGCGGAGCCGCTTGTCGATCAGCTCGCTGACCAGCCCCTCGATCCGCGACGGGGTCGGCTCCGAGAGGGTCCGGCTGGCGCTCTCCACGCAGTCGGACATCATCAGGATGCCGGCCTCCTTGGTCTGGGGCTTGGGACCGGGGTATCGGAAGGCGCTCTCCTGCACCAGCGCGGCGTCGGGGTTGCCGCCGTTCCGGCGGTTGGCCTCGTGGTAGAAGTATTCCACCAGGGTCGTGCCGTGGTGCTGCTCGATCAGGTCGATGATCCGCTCGGGCAGGTGGTGCTGGCGGCCCAGGTCCACGCCGTCCTTGACGTGGCCGATGATGATCAGGGTGCTCATCGCCGGCGCGAGGTTGGCGTGGCGGTTCGTGGAGCCGACCTGGTTCTCGACGAAGTAGTGGGGCTTGAGCATCTTGCCGATGTCGTGGAAGTAGGCCCCGATCCGCACGAGCAGGCCGTTGGCGCCGATCCGCTCGGCCGCCGCCTCGGCGATGGCGCCGACGGTGATCGAGTGGTTGTGGGTGCCCGGGGCGCGTCGGACCAGCTCTTGGAGGAGCGGGTGGGTGTTGTCGCCCAGCTCCAGCAGGCTGATGCCGGTGACGATGCCGAAGGCGTTCTCCAGGAAGGGGAGGCTCCCACCCATGAAGAAGCCGGCCATCAGGCCCCAGCCGGCGCGCCAGAAGGCGTCGCTGCGGATCAGCTCGATCGGCTGATGCTCCCAGAGGCCCGCCGCCCAGGTCAGGATCATGTAGACGGCGGCCGAGGTGGCCCCGACCTTGATCAGCTTCGTCCGAGTCCGGACGTCGTTGAGCCCGAGGACGCCGGCGGCGGTCCCCCCCATCAGGATGAGGAAGTGGGCGATGCCCGTCCCCAGGGCCATGCAGGTCAGGATCGAGAGCGCGAACGTGGCCATCAGGCCGAAGTTCGGGTTGTAGGCGATCGCCAGGATCATCGCCGCCGCCGCCACCGGGATCAGGTCGGCGTTCCAGGCCTGGTTCGCCAGCAGCCGGACGACCCCCAGGCAGAGGACGACGAGCGCGCAGAGCGTGGCGATCCGGCCCAGGTCGGACGCGATCCGGTGCTCATGGCGGGCGACGTAGAAGCCGGCCAGGATGAACAGCGACGAGACCAGGGCGAGCACCCCCAGGGCGCGCTGGAGCTTCTCGCCGAAGGTCAGCTCGGCGATGGCGGTGTCGTGCTCCATCCTCAGCAGGATGAGCTGCTCCTCGCCGATCGCCTGGCCCTGCTCGACGAGCACCTGGCCCTCGCGGAACGGGTCGTAGCGTTCGCCGATGGCGTCGCGGGCGATCTCGCGGAGGCGGGCGGTCTCCTCCTGGTCGAACGTGAGGGTCGGGCGGCCGTCGAGGCGGTCGGCGACGAGCTGGAAGAGGGTCTCGCCCACCCGGCTGGGGGTGAACGCGGCGATGAACTCGCGGGCGACCGGCCCGTCCTGCTTGACGATCCGCTCGGGGACGACGCGCTCGCGGGGGAAGATCCGGGCCTCGTCGGCGGCCTGGCCCTCGTCGCGGATCGAGAGGGTGCGGCTTGATTCCTCGTTCCGGGGCAGGGCCCCGGGGCCGAGCACGCCGGCGTCGAGCAAGGGGGCGAACGCCTTGGTGATCTGGACGTGCAGGTTGTCGCGGCGCTGGGGGGTGTCGGTCGCCGCCTTGATGTCGAGGTAGGCCTCGGGCTTGAGCTTCCAGGTGGAGACGACGATCGGGTCCACGTCCTCGAACCGCTGGGACTTGGCGATGGTGACGGTCAGGTCGTCGAGCCGCTCGGCCAGGTCCTTGATCGGCGCCGGGTCGTTGATCATGACCAGGGGGACCTGGTCGGCGGCGGCCTGGCGCTCGTTGCTGGTCTTGGTCTGGTTCCGGATCCGGAACTCCTTGACCTTGACGCGGATCTCCCGCTCCGGGCGCTGGCCCAGGCGGTAGACGAAGGGGGGGCCGGAGCCGTGGACGATCGCCGAGGTCACGAGGACCGTGAGGGCGATCAGGGAAAAGCTGACGAGGCGGGCCCGCTGCTTCGCGATCCGGCTTTGCTGGAGCGAGACGCTGGGGAAGGACCGCAACTGGGCCCGACTCGGCTTCGGGCGCCGTTTACCGATGCTCATGGATGACGACTCGACACGCCGCGGCCGGCGCAAGAAGCAGGCCGCGCAGAACCGCGCCGGGGCCACGCGGCCCCGAACGCCCTGCGTCCGGTATCCGAGGCGGGTCGTCGGCCTTGCCGACGAACGCTCGTTCCAGGAGTGGGAAGGGGGAGGTCATGGCGTCAATCCGCGTCGACGTCCGGGGGGATCGGGTCCGCCGCCGGCGCGTGGGGGTGCGAGGGCCGCGCCGGGGTGCCGATCCGTTCCTCGTAATCGGCCGGGGGGCCTTCCGCGGCTTCGTAAGCGTCGACGATCGCCTGGACGAGCGGGTGCCGCACGATGTCGGCGCGGTCGAGCATGACCGCGGCGACGCCGGGGACGTTCGCGAGCCGCTCGACCGCGTCGGCTAGGCCGCTCTTCACGGCCGGCGGCAGGTCGACCTGGGTGACGTCGCCGGTGACGATGATCCGCGAGTTCTGCCCCATGCGGGTCAGGAACATCTTCATCTGCGAGACGGTGGCGTTCTGGCCCTCGTCCAGGATGATCGCGGCGTCGTTCAGCGTCCGCCCACGCATGTAGGCGAGGGGGGCGATCTCGATCAGGTCGTTGTCCATGTAGCGGCGGATCTGGTCGTACGGCATCAGGTCGTGCAGCGCGTCGAGCAGGGGGCGGAGGTACGGGTTGATCTTCGCCTCGAGGTCCCCGGGCAGGAAGCCCAGGTGCTCGCCCGCCTCGACGGCCGGGCGCACCAGCACGATCTTCTTGATCCGGCCCTGCCGCAGCGCGGAGACGGCCGACGAGACGGCCAGGTAGGTCTTGCCGGTCCCCGCGGGACCGACGCAGAGGACCAGCGAATGGTCGCGCAGGGCGTGGAGGTAGCGGTTCTGGCCGGACGTGCGAGGCCGGACCACGCGGTTTCCCTCGCGGATCTCGACGGCCCCCGGCTCGGCCGGGACCTGGACGGCCTTCTCGATCAGGTCGGCGACGTCGGCCGCGAGGATGGTCCGGCGCGTGCGGAAGATGGAGCGAAGGCCCTCGAAGATCTCGCGGGCCTGCTCGACGCGGCCGGGCTCGCCCTCGACGCGGACCTCGCCGTGCCGGGCCAGGACCTTCACCCCGAGGGCGTCGCGGATCTGGCGGAGATGCTGGTCGCGACTGCCGAAGACTGCGAGTTCCTCGTTCTGGCCCTCGAGCGCGATGGTGACTTCTGGCATACCTCCCCTTTCGCCGACCCGCCCGGCCGCGCCGTCGAGAAACGGCCCGCGTGCCCGGGCCCGACCCGGCTGAGTTCCATCCTTTTACTATGCTATCAATGTGCCCATCGAAAACAATACGGGTCGGATCAAGATGAGATCCCGTTCATGGACCCATCCAGGCCCAGAGACCGTATGCGACCGGCGCGGCGAAGAGGAGGGAGTCGAGCACGTCCAGAACCCCGCCGAAGCCGGGGACCGCCGCCGAGGCGTCCTTGCGCCCGCAGTCGCGCTTGATCATCGACTCCATCAGGTCGCCAACCTGGGCGACCACGCCGATCACCAGGCCGAAGAGGGCGGCCCCCGCCCATCCGAGGGCGGTCACCCCGATTCGGTTCACGGCCACCCATTCGACGAGGAGGGCCGCCGCCAGCGCGAAGGCGAGGCCGCCCGCGGCCCCCTCGACGGTCTTGTTCGGGCTGATCGCGGGCCAAAGCTTCCGCCGACCCGCCAGCCGGCCCACGGTGTAAGCCCCGACGTCGGCCCCCTTGGCGGTCGCGATCAGGAACGCCAGCGGGACCAATCCGTGCCTGCAGCCCTCGAGCCAGCGCATCTGCACGAGGAAGCTCCCCAGGAGGCCGACGTAGGCGACGACCAGCACGGTCCCGGCGACCGCGGCGACGGATCTCCCCGGGGCCTCGAAGCGGAGGCTCTCGGCCACGAACGTCGCCATCACGACCGCCGTGAAGCTCAGGAACGGCCAGGCGAGCACGGCGATCGCCGCATCCGGGCCGTGGACGATCCCGGAGATCGGCTCGGCGGTCTGGCAGATCCGCGTGACGTGGGGGAGCCAGTCGGCCGCAAGGATCGCCAGCAGCCCCCCGGCCGCCACGGCGCCGGACGGCCGCAGCGGGGACCCGTCCAGCAGGGCGATCAGCTCCCGCGCCGCCGCCCCCATCGCCAGCGCGCAGAGGGCGAACCAGAGGGGGAACCAGGGCGCGAGCCACTGGTCGACGTAGAGGAGCAGGACCAGGGCGGCGACGATCAGGACGGCGCTGACGACGCGGGTGCGCAGCATGGATCCCAGCGGGGGCGAGAGGGAGCGGGGGGAGGCGTCCGCAGATGCGCGTCCGAGGGGAGCCACGACTCCACGTCCCGGCGCGGCGAAGGCCCCAGTTTAACTCGCCGGGGTCCCCGCGGCCAGCGAGGAGGCGGGCAGCCCGCCGAACTTCCGCTCCCGATTCGCGTAGTCGGCGCAGGCCTGCAGCAGGTCGCCGCCGCGGAAGTCGGGCCAGAGGGTCTGGGTGACCCAGAGTTCGGTGTACGAGACCTGCCAGAGCAGGAAGTTGCTGACCCGCATCTCGCCCGCGGTGCGGATCAACAGGTCGGGGTCGGCCGATCCCGCCGTCTCCAGCATGCCGGCGAAGCTCGACTCGTCGATCTCGGCGGGGTCGAGCCGGCCGGCGCGGGCCTCCTCGGCCAGCCGTCGGGCGGCGTCGACGATCTCGGTCCGGCCGCCGTAATTGATCGCCAGCCGGAGGATCATGCCGGTGTTGGCGGCGGTCTCCGAGGTGGTGCGGTCGATCTCGTCGAGGACCTCCGCGGGGAGCCCGTCGCGACGGCCGATCATCTTCAGGCGGACGTTCTGGGCCATCAGCTCGGCCCGCTCGGCCACGAGGAACCGTCGGAGGAGCCGCAGGAGGAACCGCAACTCGCGCGGGGGCCGCTTCCAGTTCTCGACCGAGAGGCAGTAGAGCGTGAGCTGTTCGAGGCCGAGGCGGACCCCTTCCTCGACGACCGAGCGGACGCTCTGGATCCCCCGGCGGTGTCCGACGACCCGGGGGAAGCCGCGCTTCTGCGCCCACCGCCCGTTGCCGTCCATGATGACGGCGACGTGGCGGGGGAGCTGCTCGGGCTTCAGGCCCCAGGCCTCCAGCCGGGCCCGGCCTTCCTCGGTGATCTTCAGCGGGGGTCGCTCGTCTGCTCGCATGGAGAAACCTTCAGCCCAATCCGTCCGGGGGGGGTCCATGCCGCCGGCGACGCGCCGGATCGCGCGAGGCCGCGGGCCGCGTCCGATCCCTCCTTCAGCGGTCCTTCGGGACCAGGATCGTCTGGCGGCGATCGGGGCCGACGGAGACGATCGACGCCGGGACGCCGACGATCCGGCCCAGGTAGTCGACGTAGTCGCGGGCCGCCCTGGGCAGGTCGCCCCAGGTCCGCGCGGCGGTCAGGTCCTCGCTCCAGCCCGGCAAGGTCTCGTACACTGGCTTGCAGCGCTCCAGGTCGGCGAGCGACGCCGGCAGGACGTCGAGCCGGCGGCCGTCGAGGTCGTAGGAGACCGCCACCTGCAGTTCCTCGATCCCGCTGAGGACGTCGAGCAGCATGACGGCCAGCTCGGTCGACCCGCTGACCCGCGAGGAGTACCGGACGGCCACGGCGTCGAACCAGCCGCAGCGGCGGGGGCGGCCCGTGACGGTGCCGTACTCGCGGCCGACGCGGCGGATCCGCTCGCCGATCTCGTTGTCCTGCTCGGTGGGGAACGGTCCGCCCCCCACGCGGGTCGTGTACGCCTTGACCACGCCGATCCAGCGGTCGATGCAGCGGGCCGGCACGCCCGAGCCCGGGGCCGTCCCCACGGCGCTGCTGCTGGAGCTGGTGACGTACGGATAGCTGCCGTGGTCCACATCGAGCAGGGAGCCCTGGGCCCCCTCGAACATCAGCTTGCGGCCCGCCGCGACGGCCTCGTGCAGCTTGGACGTGGAGTCGCAGACGTACGGCCGGAGCTGCTCGGCGTATCCCAGGTATTCCTCGGCCACGGCGGCGGCGTCGAACGGCTCGAAGTCGGGGAGCATCGCGTTCAGGAGGCGGTTCTTGTACTCGACGATCCGCGCGAGCCGCTCGCGGAAGTCCGCCGGCCGGTAGAGGTCGGCGATGCGGACGCCGTGGACCCGCCCCAGCTTGTCCTTGTAGCATGGGCCGATGCCCCGCCGGGTCGTCCCCAGGTGGTCGGCGGCCGATGAGGATTCCTCGGTCAGCCGCTCCTCGGCCAGGTGATACGGCAGGATGACGTGGGCCCGGTCGCTGATGTGCAGCCGGCCCTCGAAATTCACCCCCTGGGCCTGGAGCGAGGCGATCTCCTTCAGCAGCGCCGGGGGATGGATCACGACGCCGTTGGCGATGACCGCCTCGACGTTCTCGCGGAGGATCCCGGTCGGGACCAGCGAGAGCTTGTAGGTCATCCCCTCATGGACGACCGTGTGCCCGGCGTTGGCACCCCCCTGATACCGGACGACCACGTCGTGGTCGTCGCACAGCAGGTCCACGATCTTCCCCTTGGCCTCGTCTCCCCATTGGAGGCCGACCACGCACGTCGAACCCACGGCGCAAGCTCCGAAGCGGACCGCGACCGCGACGGTCGCTTGGTATCGTAAAGTTACAAGGTACACGGCCCGGCCGGCCCCGTCAATGAGGCGGGGCCGCCGGGCCGAGGGCTCATCCCATCGCCGCCCGGAAATCGTCGAACAGGTACTGGCTGTCGTGCGGGCCGGCGGAGGCCTCGGGATGGTACTGGACGCTGAAGACGGGCAGGCGGGAGTGCCGGAGACCTTCCAGGGTCTGGTCGTTCAGGTTGACGTGGCTGGCGACCACGTCGGCCGGGAGGGTGGAGGGGTCGACGGCGAAGCCGTGGTTCTGGGTGGTGATCTCGACCTTGCCGGTGGCCTCGTTGCGCACCGGGTGGTTCGCGCCCCGGTGGCCGAACTTGAGCTTGAACGTGTCGGCGCCGAAGGCCTGGCCGAGCAGCTGATGGCCCAGGCAGATGCCGAAGAGGGGGATCCCGCGCGACTCGGCGGCGGTGCGGATCAGGGTCTTGAGCGTCTCGGTGGCCTCGACGAGCGGGCGGGGGTCGCCGGGGCCGTTCGAGATGAACACGCCGTCGGGCTGGTGCTCCAGCACGGCCTCGGCGGGGGCCGAGCCGGGGACGACCGTGACCCGGCAGCCGATGTCGACCAGGTGCCGCGGGATGTTCCACTTCATGCCGAAGTCCATCGCCACGACGTGGGGACGCTTCGCCCCTTCGCCGGCCTTGTGGCGGGGGGAGGCGGCCCCCCCTCGGCCGGAGGCGTCGAACTGGTAGGCCGGGTCCAGGCCGGGCTCCCAGACCGTCGTCCCGCGCGGCATCACCTCGCGGGCGAGGGCCAGGCCGACCATCCCCGGGCTCTTGCGGGCCTTGGCGACGAGGCTCGCGTCGTCGAGGTCGGTCGTCGAGAGGAATCCCCGGAGGGCGCCGCGCTCGCGAGTCAGGCGGACGAGGGCCCGGGTGTCGATCCCGGAGACCCCGAGGACGCCGTGCTCCTCCATGTAGGCCGAGAGCGACTTCTCCGAGCGGAAGTTGCTCACCCGGCCGCTCAGCTCCCGGACGACGAACCCGCGCACCCAGGGGCGGCCGCTCTCCGCGTCCTCGGCGTTGACGCCGTAATTGCCGATCTGGGGATAGGTCATCGCCACGATCTGGCCGTGGTACGAGGGGTCGGTGAGGATCTCCTGGTAGCCGGTCATGCTCGTGTTGAACACGACTTCGCCGTCGATCTCGCCCTGCGCCCCGAACGAGCGGCCCGTGAACACCGAGCCGTCCTCGAGCGCCAGTTTCGCCGTTCCCATCGTCGCTCCCGGGGCCGTGATCCGGCCCTCACCCTCCGGTTTCCCGCGAAAATCGTCGTTTCGGACCCACACGATTCTAGGCGCGTCGGCTCCCGGGCGTCGAGCCGATTCGCCGCGCGAACGGGGATCAACCGGGCTGGCTGGGGGATTCGCGAGGGTCGAGGAACGCCGAGGCCGCGCACGCCGCCGTCGCCAAGAGGGCCAAAGCCGCGGCGACCGCCGCGCCGCCGTCGGGCCGTTCGTGGGAAAGGAGCAGCCCCGCGCCGACCGTCGCGACCTGCGGCGACGAGGCCAGCAGGACCGCCGGGGCGACGTTCACCGCCGCCGCCGCCGCGACCGCCGCCGCGGCCCTCCAGCGTCGTCCCGCGTTCGCATCGCGGGCCAGTCGACGCGCCTTGTTCCTCCCCGCCCCGGCCAGCAGCGCCGCATCGCGAGCGCTCGCCGAGCCCCCGCCGCGAGGCGGCCGACGGCCGTCGAGCCGGGCCCAGATCGTCGCCAGCCATACCCCGAGGATCGGCGCGAAGAGCATGCCGCAATCGCCTCCTGGAAGCTCCAGGAGTGAGGTCGCCGCGAGCGACGTCCGGGCGTCGACCTGCCCCGCGCCGTGGCGGATGAGCAGGCCGAACGCCAGGATCGCGACGCCGGCGACCAGCGGCGGCGGGGCGGCGAGCCGGGCGAGGCGTCGGAATCGGCCGGCCGCCGCCGCGCCCGCACCGGCCTCCAGCCGGCCGATCGCGCGAGCCGAGATGCCGACCAGGGCCGCCACGCCCAGGCCCAGGACCAGGGACCGCCCCAACATCCGCGTCGTGGTCGGATCGACCAGGCGGGCGGTCAAGGTCCCCGGGCCGGTCGCCTCGCCCCCCGCGTCGCCCAGCATGCCGACCAGCCCCGCCAGCGGCGCGACGGCGAGGCCCGAGGCGAGCCCGAGGATCGTCGCCAGGGCGAACAGCCGGGGCCAGGACGCGGGGACGCGCGCCGAAGCCTCGTCGCGGCCGCGTCGCGGGGCGTCGTCCAGCCGCGTCGGCCCGGCCCAGAGTCGCAATCCCCCCCGGACGGCCGCGCAGACGAGCAGCGCCAGCAGGCCCAGGACCGCGACCCGGGGGAACGGGGAGGGCCCTAAGCCGACGGAGACGACCTGGAAGCCCAGCGTCCGTCGCAGGCCGAGGATCAACGGGGGGCCGGGATCGGCCAGCGTGATCGCGAAGACGAGGCCGGCGACGCGGGCCATCGCGGGCCGGATCAGGGGCCAGGCGAGCCGCCGCCAGACGCGGGTCCCGCCGCCTCCCGCCATCCGGGCCGCGTCGCGCCACGACGGGTCGAGCCGATCCAGGGCCGCCGCGTAGGCCAGGACGCCGGCCGCCGCGCCGGGCAGGGTGGCGGCCCCGAACCAGACGAGCCAGTTCGGATCGGCCGGACAGAAGCGAGCCAGCGGCCCCGACCGTCCGACCAGGCCCGACCAGGCTCCCGCCGCGTCCCCCGCCAGGAACGTCGCGGCGCCGATCGCCAGCGCCACGGGGGGCATCGAAGCGATCGCGGTCAGGAGGGCCAGCGCGGCCGGGCGGAGCCGGAACGCGCGATCGCCGATCAGGCGGCCGACGACCACCCCCACGACCACCGCCGTCAGCGAGGCCAGGCCGGCGGTCGTCGCGCTCTGGCGCAGGCAGGTCCAGACGAACGGGTCGAGCGCCGCGATGGCGACCGGGAAGAGCGTCGCCCGGAGTTCGCCGTCGGGCCCGAGGTCGACGAGCGCGCAGGCCGCGATCGCGGCGGGCGGGCCGACGACGAGCAACCCCAGCGCGATCGAGGACGACCACCTTGCGACCAGACGAATCAACGCGGCACCCGAGGACGGCTGGATTGGGACGAAGCCCGGCCCCTTCGACGTTCGACGCCCGCCCATCCTAGCAGGCGTTTCGCCCGTCCAGCCAGCCGACACCGGCCGACGGGGGCTCGCGGGCCTTCGACCCGGACCCTACTCTGAAAGGGAGGGCGGCGGCCCCGCCCGCGATTGGTCCTGACGAGGGAGGCGAGGATGAAGGTCTACCGATTGCACGATTTCAGCGGCCCGGACGGATGGAAGCTCGGCGACGAGCCGAGCCCGACGCCGGGGCCCGGCGAAGTCCTCGTCCGGGTGGCGGCCGCGTCGATCAACTTCCGCGACCTGATGATCTCGAAGGGGATCTACAACCCGAAGATGCGCTTGCCGCGCATCCCCCTGTCCGACGCGGCCGGCGAGGTGGTGGCGAACGGTCCGGGGGCCGTGCGATTCGAGCCGGGGACGCGGGTCTCGGCCAATTTCATGGCCCGCTGGGTCGACGGCCCGCTCGACGACGAGAAGTCGGCCTCGGCCCTCGGCGGCGAGTTGGAGGGGGTCCTGGCCGAGGAGGTCGTCCTCCCCGAGTGCAGCCTCGTGAAGATCCCCGATTCCCTGAGCTTCGAGGAGGCCGCGACGCTCCCCTGCGCGGCCGTCACCGCCTGGCACGGGCTGTTCGAGACCGGCGGGCTGGAGCCGGGGAGCACCGTGCTGACGCTCGGCACCGGCGGCGTCTCGGTCTTCGCCGCCCAGTTCGCCCGCCACGCCGGCATGCGGGTGATCGCCACGTCCAGCAGCGACGCCAAGCTCGAACGCATCCGGTCCCTGGGCGCCTCCGAGACGGTCAACTACAAGACCGAGCCGGACTGGGAGAAGCCCGTCCGCGACCTGACCGACGGCCGGGGCGTCGACCTGGTGGTGGAAGTCGGCGGCTCGGGGACGCTGCCGAAGTCCGTCCGCGCGGTCCGGACCGGCGGGACGATCGCCCTCATCGGCGTGCTCACGGGGGCCGGCCAGTTCGACCCCACGCCGATCCTGATGCGCGGGATCCGCCTGCAGGGGGTGTTCGTCGGATCGCGGGCGATGTACGAGGCGATGAACCGGGCGATCGTCGCGCACGGGATCAAGCCGGTGGTCGATCAGGTCTTCGCGTTCGACCAGGCCCCGGACGCGCTCCGGCTGATGGCGGGGGCGTCGCACTTCGGGAAGATCGTGATCAAGGTCTGACCCGACCCCGGCTACGACCCGCCGCCGACGGCGAACTTGCCGGGCAGGAGCGTGACGTTCTCCGGGGCGATGGAGAGCGTCACGCCCTGGCCTTCCCGGACGTGGGCGGACTGGCTCTGGAGGGCCAGCGCCGTGACGGGCCAGTCGCCGGGGCCTCGCAGCAGGATGCGGCGGGTCGAGCCCTGGAAGGTGATCCGCTCGATGGTCGCCGGGAAGCGGTTGGCGTCGGAGGGGACTCCGGGGCCGAGGGCCAGCGACTCGGGCCGGATCGAGACGGTCACCGGGGTCGAGGCCGAGGGCGACGGCAGGTTGGAGCGGGCGACCAGGCGACCTACCGGGGTGCGCACCACCACTTCGCGGCGGGACGCGTCGTGGCTGAGGCCGTCGACCTGGCCCTGGAGGAGGTTCGTGGGGCCGAGCAGCCGCGCGACGAAGACGTCGACCGGCTGGGCGTACAGCTCCTGGGGCGGCCCGCTCTGGAGGATGCGTCCGAGGTCCATCACCGCGAGGCGGTCGGCGCGGGCGAGGGCCTCGGGCGCGGCCGAGGTCAGCAGCAGCGTCGTGAGGCCGGCCTCGGCGCGGGCCCGGCGGATCTCGTCCCAGGCCTCGTCGCGGCCCTGCGGCTCGATGCCGGCGAGGGGCTCGTCGAGGATCAAAAGCTCGGGCTGGGCGATCAGGGCCCGGGCCAGCGCCACGCGGAGCGACTGGCCGGCCGTCAGGGCGGCGGGGCGGAGGTCGGCCAGGGTGTCCACCCGGAGCGAGGCGAGGGCCTCGTCGACCCGCCGTCGCCGCTCGCGGGCGGGGACGCCCTGGAGCTTCAGCGGATAAGCCACGTTGTCCCGCACCGACAGGGCCGGCCAGAGGGCGTGGTCGCGGAACACCATGCCGACCCCGCGCTCGCGAGGAGGGAGCGACTGGACCATGCGGTCGCCGAGGTAGATCTCGCCGTCGTCGGGCGATTCCAGTCCGGCGAGGAGCCGGGCGAGAGTCGACTTCCCCGCCCCGGACGGGCCGAGCAGGCACGTCAGCTCTCCGGGCGGAAGCTCCAGCGACGCGTGGTCGACCGCCGCGACGCGGCCGTAACGCTTGACGAGACCTTCGGCGATGACGCGGATCATGAGTCGCTCGGCAAGGGCGGGGGGACGACCGGCGCGGCGCCCGAGGCGGCCAGTCGCGCCACCCAACGGTAACGCTGCCGGGCCCACTGCGTCCATTCCGCCCTGAGCCACGACCGGAATCGAGGCTCGCGCGCCAGCCGTCCGCCGTCGGCCTCGGCGACGTCGGCCAGGATTTCGCGGTCGAGGGCGCGTCGGGGTTTCAGCCAACTCTGCGCGAGCCAGAGGCGGAGGCTCGGCGCGGGGGCGACCTGGCCGATCAGCGTCTCGACCAGAGCGGGGCCCGCCTCGCCCTCCTTGCGCAGCAGCTTATCGACCGAGGCCGGCGGCCAGGGGGGAGGCTGGGTCAGCAGGTCGACGGCCCAGGTCGGCGAGCCCGCATCGCGGACGGCGGCCGCGGCGATTCGCAATTCCTCCTGCGCGTCGACGAGCGTCGCCCCCAGGAGGTCGGCCGCGAGGTCCTCCGCGTCGGCCCCGGCGCGGGCCATGGACGCGGCCTCGAACCTCGGCCCGGCCTCGCCCTGCCTCCGCTCGATCAGGAAGTTCAGGAACGCCCGCGCCGCGCGGGGACGCCGGGCGTCGACGGGGATCGCCGCGCCTTCGAGCCACTCGGCCGATGTGGCGGTCGGCGAATCCTCGGAAACGACCGTTCGATCAGCCCGCCCCCGCCGGACGGCCGCCCGCGCGGAGCCGGAGCGCCAGCCGGCTGGCGCCGAGGTCTCGCCGTAGAGCCCGACCAGGTGCGCGTAACGCGTCCGCCAGGGCTCCGACCCTTCGCCTTGCAAGCACCAGGCCCGGGTCGCCGGATCGACGCGGGGATCGGCCAGCACCAGTCGGGACGAGGAGGCCGTCGCGTGCGGCAGGTCGACCGCCGATCGCCGGGCGACGACCCAGTAGGGGCGCGGCGAGCCGTCGCTCAGGCTCGCCAGCGCTCCTTCGGCGGCCAGCCGGGCGTACGCGCCGATCGGCCCGCCGAGCAGCAGGTCGGGCTGCCGCGCGTCGGCGTCGATCGGCCCTTGCTCGGGCGACTCGATCCAGGCGATCGACGCGGCGTCGACGGAGACGGCGTCGGGCTGAGTGCGGAGCCAGTCGGCGAACTCCCTCGCGATCGCCGAAGTCTCGGCGCGCGGCCACGCCGTCGCGATGCGCAAGGCGTCATCACGCGGCCTCTCCTCGATGCAGCCGGCGAGGCTGCAGGCCAGCACGGCGAGCGCGGCCGGAGACCATCGACGGATCGAAGGGGCGGGGAAGATCATGGAACTCGCCGGGTCGACTTCCGTATGTCCTTCCCCCCTGGTGGGGGAAGGTGCCCCGAAGGGGCGGATGAGGGGGACCATCAAGGCGGACGAAGCGACCGACCGTCGGCCTTCCCGACTTCCCTCCGCCCCTGGTGGGAGACCATCAAGGCCGACTTCACGGATGAGCGACGGCCTTTCGAGGCGCCCCCTCATCCGGCCTTCGGCCACCTTCCCCCACGAGGGGGGAAGGACGATGAGCGAGGTCCTTTGAGGTCGCGCCGGCCCGGCTTCGAGATCTTATTGCCGGGGCGCGGCGTTGGACTTGCCCAGCTCGACGCGGAGGTTGACGTCTTTCCCATCGCGCTTGACCAGGACGTCCACGGAGTCGCCCGGCTTGTAGCGGCCGAGGCTCTCCATGTAGTCGTAAATGGTGCCGATCGGCTTGCCGCCGATGCCGACGATGACGTCACCCCCCTTGATGCCGGCCTTGGCGGCGGGGCCGCCTTCGCGGACGTCGGAGAGCTTCATGCCGGCCTTGGACTCGTCCGCGTAATCCGGCATGACCCCCAGCGTCACGCTCATGCCCGTCGAGGCCGATTGCGAGGCGGTCGCGCCGTGCTTGGGCGCGGGGGCGCGGGCGAACTCGGGCCGGCCGGGCCGACGGACGACTTCCAGGAGCAACAGCTCGACGTAGTCGGCGATCGAGGCCATGCCGGCGTAGTTGATCTTCGTCCAGTCGTCGCTCGGCCGGTGGTAGTCGGAGTGGATGCCGGTGAAGGCGAAGAGGACCGGGACGTCCTTGGCGTGGAACGACTGGTGGTCGCTGCCGCCGAATCCGTCGGTCATGCCGGCGACCTTCTTGATCTTCATGCCCGACTCCGCCCCCAGGGCGTCGACGAGGGCGTCGAAGCCGCGCGAGGTGCCGGTGCCGATCATCGTCAGCTCCTTCTTGTCGTCCATACGGCCGACCATGTCGAAGTTGAACATGGCGACCGTCGACTCGATGGGAAAGGGGGGGTGGTCGACGTAGTACTGCGAGCCCAGGAGCCCGCGCTCCTCGCCCGAGAAGGCCACGAAGACGACCCGGCGCGGCGGCGGGTCGCGACGGGCGGCGAGCCGGCGGGCCAGCTCCATCACCAGGGCGGTGCCCGAGGCGTTGTCGTCGGCGCCGTTGTGGATGTCGGACGAGAAGAACGAGAGCGACCCGGACATCAGACCGCCCCGGCCGAGGTGGTCGTAATGGCCGCCGACCACGATCGTCTCGCCGGCCCTCGGCCCCGCCCCCTCGATCACGCCGATCACGTTCTTCGTCTCGACGCCGGGCCGCTCGATCGCGACCCGGCCGGTGGCGCTCAGGCCCTTCAGCTCGCGCGAGAGGGGCTTGTAATCCTTCTCGATGCCCGCCTCCAACTCGGCCAGCGGCGGCTCGCCCGCGGCCTTGAGGATCCGGTCGGCGAAGTCGCGGGTGACGTGGACGATCGGCAGTCGGGCGAGCGTCTCGGGCCCGGCCGAGCCCAGATTCAAGAGAGCGTCGCGGTCGGCGCCGAGGCCGGCCGCGTCGTTGACGACCAGGAGCATCGCCGCGCCGTGCTGGAAGGCGTTCGTCGCCTTGTGGCGGAACGTGGCGAAGTCGCTGGTCTTCTTGCCGTCGAACGGGCTGGCTTCGTCGTTCAGGCCGGGCTCGCGACGGAGGGCCATCACGACCTTGCCGGTCGCGTCGATCCCCGCGTAGTCGTCGTAGGCGAGGTTCTTCTCCGGGCGGTCGGCCGTGATGCCGTAGCCGGCGAAGACGATCCGGGCCGCGTCGGCCGAGCCGGTCGCGCCGATGGCCAGGGGGTTGAAGTCGGTGCGCGGCGCCCCCTGGATCGAGGCGTCCCCCGGTCCCTTGACGATCAAATCCAGCGGCTCGCCGAGGCGCGGCTGGCCGGTGATCGAGAACTTCTGGAAGTAGCCGTCCTCGCCGGGAGGGGGCTGGAGGCCCAGCTCCTTGAACCTGTCGGCGATGTACTGGGCCGAGGCCTCGATGCCCTTGGTGCCGGGGGCGCGGCCCTCCTGGGCGTCGTCGGCGAGGAACGAGACGTCTTGCTTGAGCCGGGCCTCGGCCGGCGAGACGTAGGTGGTCGACGCGGTCACCGCGGCGGGCGAGTCGCCCCCGCCGTTGCCCACCGGCGCCTGGGCCCGCGCCCCGACGACCGCCGGCCCGAGCGTCAGCCCGGCGAGGGCCGCCAGGCCCGTCACTTCCATGAACCGCCCCGGCCCCCCCGCGCGATGCCTCATCATCCGGTCGTTCCTTTCTCGACGTCCCGTTCGTCCTCGGATGCGTCGATTCTCGGGGCCCGCGCCGGCAGGGTCAAGCCGTCTCCCGGCCGGCCCCCGCCGCGTTGCAACCGCTCGGGTCGGCGGCTAGACTGAAATCCGGCGGATCTAGGACAGTTGTCGCGTGCGGCGGGAGGCTCGAACAGCATGATCGCAACGAACGGTCGTCGGCGGTTCTCGCGGTGGCTCCCGGCGCTCTTCCTGGCGACCGGGGCTTGTCTCGCAGTCGGTCAGGAGGCGTCGGACGCGGCGCTCCGCGACCGGGTCTTGCAGCTCGTCGAGCGGCTGGACTCGGGCGCCCCGGAGGCCCGTGACGCGGCCGAGGCCGCGCTCAAGAAGCTCGGGGCCAGGGCCTTGCCGCTGCTGCCCGACCAGGCGGACGTCCCGAAGGAGCGGGCCGAGCGGCTGGCGAGGGTCCGCGAGGCGATCCGCGAGGCCGGGCCGAGCGACGACCCTTCGGCCCCCTCGCGGGTGACGCTCAAGGCGCAGGGAGTCCGGCTCAGCGACGCCCTCCTCCAGCTCCAGAAGCAGACCGGCAACCCGATCACGGACCTCCGCGAGCAGTTCGGCGCCGAGGCGACCAACCCGTCGTTCGACCTCGACCTGGACGGCGTCCCGTTCCTCGAGGCCCTCGATGAGGTGGCCCGTAAGGCGGGGGTGGCGACGACCCCGTTCACCGGCGACGCCTCGATCGGCGTGATCGCCGCCGAGCCCCGCGCGGCGAACGCCGGCGAGGGGGCTCCGGTTCGTTACGTCGGCCCCTTCCGCGTGACCTTGCGGCAACTGACCCAGATGCGCGACTTTAAGGCGGGGGCCTCGGCCGCCAACGCGGCGTTGGAGATCGCCTGGGAGCCGAGGATCCGCCCCATGCTGCTGGCGCTCAAGGCCGACCGAATCGAGGTCAAGGACGACCAGGGCCGTCCGATCAAGCCGCAGGTGGCGATGGAGTCGAGCGACGTGGTGCTCCGACCGGAGAACCCGTCGGCCGAGGTGAACGTGAACCTGGAGGCGCCCGAGCGGTCGGCGATCCGCCTCGCCTCGTTCCGCGTCCAGGCCGAGATGACCCTCCCCGCCGGCGTGAAGACCTTCCGCTTCCCCAAGCTCTCCGAGGAGCGGACGATCCAGCAGGGGGACGTGGGGGTGACCTGCAAGGGCGTGGAAGTCGACGAACAGGTCTGGAAAGTGGGGGTGATCCTGAGCTACCCCGGCGAGGGGCCCGCTTTCGAGAGCTACCGACAGGGCTTGTTCAACAACCGGCTCTGGCTTCAGAAGGCCGACGGGTCCAGGTTCGAACAGAACGGGGGTTTCTCGAACACCGGCAGCGACGGCGGCCGGCTCGGGTTCGAGTACCTGTTCGTGGACGTGCCCGGCGAGCCCGGGGATTACCAGCTCGTCTATGAGACGCCGAGCCGGGTCGTCGCCGTGCCGCTGGACTTCACGTTCGAGGACGTGCCGTTGCCTTGACGCCCAGCCGCCTCGGCTGCCGTCGTCGAGCCCACCTCGAACCTTGCCTCCCGCGGGTCCGGCCGTCTGCCGGATCCGAGGTCGCATCGCCCTGCGCGCGCGTAAAGAAATCGTTGGGATGGTTCGGGGCGGCATGAATCGCGAAAGTTTCGATTTGCTTGTTGACTTAGCCGAACGTCTCGCTCATTGTGTCCGTCCGTTGCCGGCATGCTACCGCGCTTGGAGTCGAAGACGACCCTCTCCCGGCAAGCGGGGAGATCGCGGGAGCGCCGGGGCAGGCGTTCGAGGCATCACCGAGACGGACCTTCGATGAGGTGGCCATTTGCTGCGTAACCATTCGGAAGACGATCGGCGTCGACCTCGTCGGCGGACCCGTCGCCCGGTCTCCTGGTCCCCCCGGACCGAAGTCCTGGAGGACCGCCGGCTGATGGCCGGCGGGCTCCTGCCCCGGTCCACTCCGCTGCTGACGGCGCAACTCCTGGGAAGGCCCGACGCGCAGGTGCAGCGGTTGTCGAGCCAGTTGGCGAGCCTCGTCGCCGCGTCGCGCGCGGCGCCCGTCGGCGTGAGCCCGGCCCAGATCATCGACGCCCAGCCGTTGCCGATCCTCCGGGACGCCGAGGGCCGGGTCGCCGTCTCCGTCACGGCGACGGACGTCGGCCGGCTGACGCCGGATCTGCAGCGGCTCGGCTTCCAGGTGCTGTCGTCGATGCCGGCCCTCCACCTGGTCGAGGGCTTCCTGCCGATCGCCTCGCTCGTCGACGCGACGACGCTGGCCGCGTCCGGGCTCCTGGGCCTCTCGGCGATCGCCCGGCCGCAGACCGCGGCCGGCGCCGTCACGAGCCAGGCCGACTTCGTCCTCGAGGCCGATCGCGTGCGCAACACGGCCCCGGTCGGGCTCACGGGGGCCGGCGTGAAGGTCGGGGTGCTCAGCGACAGCTTCAACCAACGGGGAGGTTATGCGGCGGGGGTCGCCTCCGGTGACCTGCCGGCCGGCGTGGTCAACCTCCTCGAAGGCCCGGCCGGCAGTTCCGACGAAGGTCGCGCCATGGCCGAGCTGGTCCACGACCTGGCCCCCGGCTCGCCGCTCGCGTTCGCCTCGGCGTTCTATGGCCAGGGGGCGTTCGGCGACCTGATCCGGGCCCTCGCCGACCCCGACTTCTTCGGGGCCTCGGTCATCACCGACGACGTCTTTTACTTCGAGGAACCCCTGTTCCAGGACGGCCCGATCGCCCAGGCGATCGACGACGTCGTCGCGGATCGCGACGTGGCCTACTTCGCCCTGGCGGGTAACCTGGGGACGCAGTCGTACGAATCCGCCACGCCCGCCTTCGGCTCCGACTTCCAGTACTCCGGGAGCTTCTACGACTTCAACCCCGGCGCGGGGGTCGACACCCGCCAGCGGATCACGCTCGGCCCGGGTCAGGCCCTCATCCTGAATTTGCAGTGGGACGATCCGTTCTATACCGTGAACGGCGTCGACACCGACCTCGACATCTACCTGATCGACGCCGCCACCAACACCATCGTGGCCGGCTCCGCCGCGGACAACCCGGCGATCCAGACCCCGAGCGAGCTGTTCAGCTACCAGAACACGACGGGATCGACCCGTTCCTACGACATCCTGATCAACAAGTTCGACGGCCCGGATCCCGGCCGGGTCAAGTGGGTGAACTACGGCGCCAACAACTTCGGCGCGATCAATGTGGTGGACTTCCCCACCAACAGCTCGACGGTCATCCCGCACTCGTCGGCGGCCGGGCTCTCCGTCGGGGCGGCCCCGTTCTTCGACCAGCTCAATCCGGAGTCCTACACCTCGGCGGGCCCGAACACGATCCTGTTCGCGCCCGACGGGGCCCGGCTCGCCGCCCCGGAGGTCCGGGCCACGCCCGACGTCACGTCGATCGACGGTGCCGACACGACCTTCTTCGGCTTCGACGCCGACGGCAACGGCCGCCCGAATTTCTTCGGGACCTCGGCCGCCGCGCCCCACGCCGCGGCCGTCGCCGCGCTGCTGCGGCAGTCCCGGCCGGACTTCACGGCGCAGCAGGTCTACGACCGGCTCACCTCCACCGCGGACGACCTCGTAAGCAGCGGGATCGGCTTCGATTCCCGGACGGGATTTGGGCTGATCAACGCCTTCGACGCGATCTTCGGCGACCCCGCCGCGGCCTTCCCGAGCGTCCTCGACGGCTTCGAATCCCGGGCGCTCGGCGTGCAATGGGAGACGTACAACGCAGGGGCCGCCCGCATGCTCGTCACCCCGGCGAACGGGCCCTCGGCCGGGTCTTACCACCTGACCATGGATTCGAGCGTCAACGGCCTGTTCGGCCTCAGCGAGGCCGTGCTGCACGTCAACCTGGCCGGTCGGAAGGGGGTGCAGCTCGACTTCCGGCAAAAGGAGGCCGGGGACGGCGACGAGCCGATGCCGGCCGCGTTCACCGGCCGGATCGCCGCCGACGGCGTCGCCTTCTCGATAGACGGAGTGAACTGGCACCGGCTGATCAGCCTCACGGGGGCGAACTCCACGTCGACCTACCAGGCCCGAAGCTTCGACCTCTCGGCGATCGCCGAGGGCCTTGGGCTGACCCTCGGCGCCGACGTTCGGATCAAGTTCCAGCACGTCGGCGACCGCTCGTACGGCGGCGGCGGGTTCGCCTTCGACGCGGTGAAGCTGACGGCCCTCTCGCAGGCCGTCGACCTCCTCGTCGACGACGGGACGGCGCAACGTTCGCGCATCCGGTCGATCACGATCGACGTTGCGGGCAAGCTGGCGACCGTGCCCGCCTCGGCGTTCACGCTCACGCGGACCGGCGACGGCGCCGTGGTGCCGGTCGTCCCGTCGTTCGTCGTCCGTCCGGACGGCAGCACCCGCATCGTGCTGACCTTCCAGGCCTCGGCCTTGCAGGGGGGCTCGTTGCCCGACGGCCGATACACCTTGCGGGTCGACGGGGCCGCGATCCTCGACGACGCCGGCAATCCGATCGACGCCGGGTCGATCGGCGTCCGTGGGAGCGTCGGCACCGTGGCGTTCCACCGATTCTTCGGCGATTCCAACGGCGACGGCCTGGTCGACGCCGTCGACTTCCTGGCCTTCCGGGCCGCGGCGCTCGGCGTCGACCCCACGTCGCCGTCGGCCTCGATCTTCGACTCCGACGGGGACGGCGACATCGACCTCCTCGATCAAACCGCCTTCACGGCCAACTTCCGCAAGCGCCGGCTCCCGGTCTGACCGTCCGCGAGGTCGCGTCGTCGGCGGACGTCGGCGACGCGGCCTCGGCCCTCATCCTCTCGTCCTCCCGCCGACCGTCCTCGTCCCATCTTCATCCAGGATGAATCCCCATGCGATTGATCGGTGCGTCCGCCCTCGCTCTCGGCTTCCTCGCCTGCTTCCCGGTCGGGGCCGCCCGGGCCGACCTGTTCCTCACCCTGGAGCCCTCCTCGGCCGTCGTCGACGTCGGGGACGTCATCGTCGTCGACGTCCTGCTGAGCCAGGACGGGACGGGCCCTCAGGTCGACGCGCTCAACCCGCTCTTCTCGGCGGGAGTCCGGGTGTCGTTCGGCGATCCCGCCGGGATCCTCGGCGTGGACCTGGGGTCGATCGCCTACCTCCTGGACTGGGTCGCGGACGCGGACTTCGACGGCCCGTCGGCGATCACGATCGGCCTGACCTCGCTGACGGGCTTCGACGACCTGTCGACGCCTCTCCTGCTGGCGCGGTTGACCTTCACCGGCCTCGCAGCGGGCACCACGGTCGTCAGCGTGGCCGACCTGGACCCCCAGTCGCCCGACTTCGCGACGCTGAACGGGGACGTGCTCGACCCCGCCAACGTCGCGACAGCCCGCATCACCGTGAGGCCGGCCGACGTGGCGGTCCCGGAGCCTTCGTCGCTGGCGATGGGGCTGCTGGCCGTCGCCGCGGCCTCGGCCGTCGCCCGGCGGGGGCGGCCGGTGGTCGTCGCGGGTTGAGCCGAAGCACGGTCCAGGGCCGAGGGGGCGGCGCGATCGAGCGACCGCCGCCGCTCTCGCGCGTCACTCGAACCGGGGCTTTTTGAAGTCCTGGCGGTCGAGGCCGTACTTCTGGAGCTTCTGGGTGACGCTCCGGCGCGAGAGGCCGCTGTGCCGGGCGCAGCGGGCGACGTTGCCGTTGTACTCCGAGAGCACGCGCTGGAAGTATTCGCGTTCCACCTGGCCGATCAGCTCTTCGGTCAACTCGGGGAGCCGGACGTCGATGTCGATGAGGTTGGAGCCGGCGTGGGCGGCGGCCGGGGTGCGGGGGACGATGGTCTCGGGCAGGAGATCGCGGTGGATCACCGGGCCCTCGGCCATCGCGGCGGCGGCCTTGATCGCGTTCTCCAGCTCGCGGATGTTCCCCGGCCAGTGGTGGTTCAGCAGGGCCTGCATCGCCGCCGCGTCGATCTCCGAGATGGGGTTCGCGGCGGAGGCGTGCTTCTCGACGAAGTGCATCGCGAGCAGCGGCACGTCTTCCTTCCGTTCGCGGAGCGGGGGCAGGTCGATGAGGACGACCTTGAGGCGGTAGTACAGGTCGGCGCGGAAGCGGCCGGCCTTGACCTCGTCCTCCAGCCGCTTGTGGGTGGCGGCGATGATCCGGACGTCGACCTTGATCGGGTCGACGCCGCCGACGCGCTCCAGCGTCCCGGTCTGGAGGACGCGGAGGAGCTTGACCTGCATGGCCGGGGAGATGTCGCCGATCTCGTCGAGCAGCAGGGTGCCGCCGTTGGCCTTTTCGAACCGGCCGATCTTGCGCTTCTCGGCGCCGGTGAACGACCCTTTCTCATGCCCGAACAGCTCGCTCTCCAGGAGTGAGTCGTTGAGCACGGCGCAATTCAGCGCGACGAACTTCCCCTTGCGTCGGGTATTGACGGCGTGGAGCGCCTGGGCGACCAGCTCCTTGCCCGTGCCGGTCTCGCCGTGGATGAGGACGGTGGAGTCGACCTGGCCGATCTGCTGGATCAGGTCGAAGATGCGCCGCATCTTGGCGCTTTGCGAAACCATCGTGTGGAAGCTGTAGCTTCCTCGGAGCTGGTTGCGCAGCTGAGCCAGGTGATCGACGAGGTGGCGACGCTTGAGAGTCCGCTCGACCACGAGGCGCAGGTGGTCGGCGTCGCAGGGCTTGCGCAGGAAGTCGTCGGCCCCGGCCTTCATCGTCTGGAGCGCCTCCGACGTGTCGCCGTAGGCCGTGACCACGACGACGCCCACCGGCACACGCCGCTCCCGCAGCGTGGACAGCAGGTCGAAGCCGCTCATGTCGGGCATCTTCAGGTCGGTGACGACCAGGTGGAAGACCTTCTCGCGGAGCATTTCGAGGGCGGTGGCGCCGTCGTAGGCGGCCTCGACCTCGTAGCCTTCGGGCTCCAGAATCTGCCGCAGGTGATCGCAGCTCAGTCTCTGGTCGTCGACCGTGAGGATCCGGCGTTTCATGGGTCCATCCTTCCGCCGTCGTCGTGGTGCGCTGATTCCATGCGGGACGGTCCGGTCGCCGACGATTTTCGCAGCTACGGCAGGGGTTTGGGAAGATCCGTCCCCTCGTTTCGTCCGTTTTTCGGCGTCGATTCCGCGTTCGGTTCGTCGCTCTCGGCCGGCGACGGCGGCCCGGGAGGCCGCGGCGAGGGGAGAAAGGCGCCCGGTCGGGGGACGGTGCGGACCTTGATCGAGAGGGTCTCGTCGCCGCGGACCACCGTCAGCGTTACCTCGTCGCCGACCGGCCTCCGGTCGATCGCGCGTTGGAACGCCTGGGAATCCGGGACGTCGCGGCCGTCGACGGCCGTGATCCGATCGCCGGGACGCAGCAGGATACGCTCGGCCGGGCTCTCCTTCGCCACCCCGATCACCAGGGCGCCGGGTGCGTCGAGGCCACGGGCCGCCGGGAGCGGCCGGTCGGGGCCGAGCAGGACGCCGAGATAGCTCCTCGGAGGACCTCCCCCCTCATCGAAATCGGCGATCGCCGCGCGGATGCGGGCGGACGGGATCGCCGTCGTGAAACTCCCACGCGGCCTGCCGAGGACGAACGGCCCCTCGATCGGGACGGCGACCCCCACCGTGAGGCCCTCGCGATCGAGGACGGGGCCGCCCGCGTTCTCGACGGCCACCATCGCGTCGATGGGGAACGACGCGAGTTCGGAGCCGGGATCGTCACGGTCGCGACTCGAGGCGACGATGCCGGCCGTCGCCAGGATCCGGCCCTCCGGCGAGCGTCCGATCGCAAAGAGATCGTCACCCAGCTGCAGCCTGGTCGAATCGCCCAATTCGGCAGCCACGAGCCCTGGCGTCGCCGGGTCGACCTGGAGGAGGAGGAGCTCTCCGGCCGGATCGGCGTGGAAGACGCGGAGGACCGGCCGGGGCTCGCCGTCGGACAGGACGACCTCGGCCCGGAAACCTCCGAACAACGCCCGGCCCGTGGTGGCGACGAGCCCTCGCCCGGCGTCCACGACGACCCCCGCGCCCGACGGTCCGGCGATATCGCGCATCGGGTTTCGGACCGCACGGATCGCCGCGACGGAGGGGCCGACCTTCGCCGCCGCCCGGCGGATCGCCTCGGCCCGCGAGTTCGGGCCCGCTTCCTGAGCCGGGGCCACCGCCGGGGCCACGATCATCGCGAGGGCCAGGGCCCATCGACGACCAATCTTCGAGGTGAGCATGAGAATCGCTCCGTTCCGATCGGCAGGGTCGACGCCCGCCTCATCGAGCCTATCGCGGGCGTGCGGTCGTTCGCAACGGCCGTCAACGGATCGGGATCAGGTCTCGGGGCTTCGTCTCGGGCTTGCCGGCATCGGTCTTGGGCGCCTCGCCCTTGTCGGAGCCGGCGCCTAGCTTCTCCTCGACGGACTGGCGGAGGATGCCGGGGCTGACGAACGGGAGAGCTTTCGTGCGGCGGCCGCCCTTCAGGATGACGACGACGGGCTTGGCCTGGGGGTCGTTCGGGGCCAGGGTGACGGTCTTCTTCTCCTCGGCGGCGTCCCCCTCGTGGGTGATCGTCTCCAGGGTCAGCCGGGTCGTCGGCTTGGCGGGGTCGGTCGCGATGGGCATGATCCGCACGGTGTAAGCGCCGTCGAAGCCTCGGGGGCAGACGTAGATCTCCTCGGGGCGGCTGCCCAGGCCGTTCTTGATGAGGGCGCCGCCGAAGACGGAGCGCGGCATGGAGTAGGAGACCGTGGCACCCAGGGGCTCCTCGACGACGAGGTCGAAGTCCGCCTCGCCGTCCCAGGTCAGGCGGATGTAGACGTCGCGGGCCTCGGCGGCGGGGAGGCTTGCAAGGAGCTTCTCGGCCTCGTCCGTCCGGGCTTCCTCGGTGAGCGCCTTGGCCAGGATCTCGGCCTGCTTGCGGCTCTCGCCGCGGAAATACTCATCCTGGCCGGGCCAGCCCAGCGAGAGGAGCCTGGCGATGGACTCGGCCATCCTCTGAGGATCGCGGGTCTTCTGGGCCAGGTTGATCGACATGGCCAGCGGCTCGGCGCGGTGGGGGACCTTCTCGGCGGCCTCGTCGAGAAGGGGGCCGACGCGGTCGGTGAACCCCTTGAGCAGGAGCTTGTCGGCGGCGCTGACGAGGTGGTTGGGGTTGTGCGAGCGCTGGGCGAGGTCGGCCGCGTAGTTGAGGGCCTTCTCGACGTCAGCCGGCTTGCCGCCGTTCATCTCGATGGCGAGGGCGAGCGCCTCATACATCCAGAATTCGGCGTTCTTGGGCCGGTGCTGCAGGTAGCCGAGGATCGCCGCGTGGACCTCGCGAGCGAGGGCGGCGGCGTTTTCCTCGCTCTCGCTGGCGCTGCGATTGAGCAGGCGGACGGTCTCGTGAAGCTGGTCGGGCGTCTCGTCGTGCTTGCGATAGTATTCCGACCAGTAGGCGTAGGGGTCGTTGCCGCCGGGGGCCGGTTTGGCGTTCGCAGGGCCGCCGGTGATCGGGATGAGCCCGTCACGGGCCGAGCGGCCGGGGGAGGTGGGGGCGTTGCGGACCTTGGGGCCGGCGTTCTTCTCGGGAACGCCAGCGGGACCAGCCGGCTTGCGACCGGGCTGGTCCCGCGGAGCTTCGTTAGCGGGCCGGTTGGATCCGGCCCCAAACGGGGTCAGTTGCTTTTTTTTTGCATGAGGGCGCCCGCGGGGTCGTCCTGGGTCGGGACGACCGGGATGGACATCATGCCCATACCGCCGCCCATGCCGCCCATGCCACCCATGCCGCCGCCGCCCATGCCGCCCATACCGCCGCCCATGCCGCCCATGCCGCCGCCCATGCCGCCCATGCCGCCGCCCATACCGCCACCCATGCCGCCGCCGCCCGAGATGAGCGAGATCGGGATGAGGGCGAGGTCGGCGACGGGGTAGACGCGGATCTCGGTCTGCTGGTCTTCGGACTCCTGCGAGGTGACCATCAGGAAGCCGTCCTTGACGGTGTACGTCAGGCCGATCTGGCGGAGCATCAGGCGGAGCGTGGTCTTCAGGGGCACGCCGTCGAGGTCGAGCGAGACCGGCGAGGTCATCGTCTTGTCGGCTTCATTGAGGCCGATCGGGTCGACGTAGATGGGGATGCCGTTGTCGGCCGGGGTCTGGGTGGCCTGCTTGACGTACTTGAGGACGTCCTCGAGGGGCGTCTCGTTGGGGAAGTTCATCGCCAGGGGCTCGTCGAGCTTGGCGAGGATCTGCTTGGTCTTGGGGTCGCGGTCGAACACGTCGACGGCCTTGCCGTAGCGGGCGATCCGGCGCTCGGAGAGGCTGCGGAAGAGGGCCGCGTCGGGATACTCGATGATCTTGTCGTCGGGGAAGGGGACCGCGGCGCGGGCGACGTCTTGCATCGTCAGCATGAAGCGGTATTCCTTCAGCTCCTCGAACTGCTTCTCCTGCGAGAGGAAGCCCATGGTCGTGGAGACGAACATGCCGGCGTAGGGGGCCGGGCTCTCGTCGCTATAGGGGAGGGTGCCCTTGTGCATGAGCGACCGCGCGTGCTGAGCGAGCAGGCGGGCGTCGTAGAACGGTGCCGTCGACAGGCCGATGTTCCCCATGCCGCCGTTGTAGAGGGAGTTGTAGACGCCCTCGCCCATCAGCGTGTCGAACTGGTTCATCATGGCCTTGATGGTCTCCTGGTTGGCCACCAGTTGCGACAGGCCGCGATTGCGCTGCTCGGCGGCCGACTCGACCCGCTGACGCTCGATCCGCTCGGAGACGATGCGTTCCTCGTCGCGGATGGTCGACAGGTACTGGGCCTGGATGCGGCGGTCGAGTTGGTTGCGGACGCTCTCGGGGACGTTCGAGGCCGACCGCACGACGTTCTGGGCCAGGCGGAGGGTGTCGAGGGCCGCCTCCGGATTGCCGTTGCGGACCATCTCGCGGGCCGCGCTCATCCGCTGCTCGACGTCGCTGGTGAGCTGCTGGCGGGCGATAGCGTCGGCGCGGTCCGACTCCTCGAGCGTGGCCCGGCTGTTGGGGCCGGCGTCGGGCGGGGCGGGGGGCGTCGGTTGGGCCGGCTCGGCGGGGGGCGTCGGCTGGGCCGGCTGGGCGGGGAGGGTCTCGGCGACGCCGGGGGCCGGAGGAGCCGGGGCGTCCTGCAGGGCCACCTTGAAGAGGCGGTCCTGGGCGGCCTTGGCCTCGTCGAGGCCCTTCACGGCGTCGGCGTTGTCGGGGTCGATCTCCAGCGCCTTCTGGAAGAAGGAGCGGGCCATCCCGCCGGCACCCTGCGCCAGCGCCTGCCGGCCGAGGTCCGTCAGTTGTTCGGATAGCGGCGGGGCATCGTCGCCGCGCGACGCGGCCCCGGACAGCAATACGCCGCCCAGGGTCAGCAGCCCGGCGCCTTTCCACAGTCTCGCGGTTCGGGACATGATCGATGCTCTCCAGCAGAAGGGATCACCGGCGCCACGACCGGTCTGGGCGCTGTAGGTGTTTACTCGTCGCGTTTGCACGGATCGCCGACGACACGGCGGGACGCCGACGCCTTGGCGATCCGGGTTGAACTCGGCCCGGCCCGACCGGGATGGACGCACGGGACCCGGGAGCCCCGCGGCCGATCGCATCCCCTGGGTGGTGCTGATCCTCGTCGGTTCCTCGGGAGTCCCATGAGGCGGTTCGATGCTGGCTTCGTTCGGTTCGTCGTCAACCATTATGCCACACGGTTTCCGGCGCGGCCAAACCGGGGGAGGCGAATGGACCCGCAGCCGCGCGCGACCTGCGCCCCATCAAGACGAATCCGGCCCCGAGTTTCTTCGATCCACCCGCGCGATTTCCCGCCGCGACAGTCCCTCTCGGCCCATTTTGACAAGGCAACACGGCCGTCCTACTAGATTCTCATCCGGCGAAGACGCGGCCGAGTCGGTCGTCGCCCTCCCGAACCGAGCCTCGCCGTCCCCCCTGCGGGACGGCCGGAGATTTCCCGATGAGCGACACCACAGACGACCCGAAGCCGGCCGAAGCCCCGTTCGACTTCTCCGCCTACCCGGCGAACACGGTCTTCCACGAGCGACGACTCGGCAAGGAGCGTCGCGGCCCGTTCCGCGTCCGGGGCGGCGCCGAAGTCCCCGCCGAGCCCAGGCCCGCCCGGCCCGCCGAGCGTCGGGAGAAGAAGGAGCGCCGCAAGCGCATCGACCCCACGACGTTCGAGAAGCAGTACACCGACGATGAGATGGAGTTCATGAACGCGATGCAGCGGTTCAAGGAGCTGTCGGGCAAGGCCTTCCCCTCCTATGCGGAGGTGATCAAGGTCGCCGTCGGCCTCGGCTACCGGAAGGCCGTCGACGACGCCCCCCCGCCGGTCTTTGACGAGGAGACCAGCCTCCTCCTGTTCAGTCGCGTGGAGCAGGACGCCTGAGGCCAGCATCCGCCGGCGTCGAGCCTCGGGATTCGAAACGTCGAACGCGGCGGTCGTCGGGGAGAGTCACCCGGCGACCGCCGCGTTTTTAATCTGGCGAGAACGATCGGCGCCCGGTGCGGTTCAGCGGGTCACGGAGGCGGTGTGCGAGGCCGTCACCACCGCCGGGCCGGTGAGGACGTTCACCCAGGCGCCGAGAGCCTCGCGGGTCAGGCGGACGGCCCGATTCACCTCGGGAGGAACGGTGGGTTCGGGCTCGGCGAGGCTGGCGACCATCGGGTCGGCCGGGGCGAAGACGTCGTCCGGCAGAGCTGCGAAGTCGGCGTCGGCGACGGTCGGCAGGTGTGCCGCCTCGGCGAGTCCGGCGATCACCGGGGCGATCGGGGCGAAGACGTCGTCCGGCAGGGCGACTACGCCGGCGTCCGCGACGCTCGGCAGGGGGGCCGCCTCGGCGACCGGGGCGGGGGCCGCGGCGAACGCCTCGGGAGCGGGGGCCGACTCGTCGACGAGCGGGGCCGCGAAGTAGAGGTCGGCGCTCTGCTCCAGGACCTCGAAGCCGGGCAGGGGGGCGGGCGCGGCCGGAGTTTCGACCACGCGGGCCGGAGCGGTCTCGGCGGCAGCCACCAGCTCGGGCTCGGGGGCGGGGGCGACGTCGGACTGGAGGGCGAATTCGCCGTCGAAGTACAGGTTGTCGGAGGACTCCAGGGCCGCGAAGGCCAGGTCCAGGCTCTCGCGGGCCTCGGCGTCGCGGAGGCCCTGGACGATGCCCTCGGCGAGCCGCGTCCCGGCGTCGCCGAAGCGGTCCCAGGCCAGCCGGGCCAGATCGTCGAACCGGGCGGCGACGACCACCGGCTCCGGGGCCGATTCGGGCTCGGTCGTCGCGACCGAGGAGCCGGCGGCCGTCAGGAAGTCGTCGAGCTTCGGGAGGGCGAAGGGGAGGGTGAGGGCGACGGCCGCCGTGGCGGGCCGTCCGGCGAGCATCTCGGCTCGGTGGCGGGGGGAGGTCGGGTGCGGGAGCGCGATCGTCGCCATATGGGGCGCGACCGGCGGCTCGACCGTACGGGTGCGGCGGGCGAGGCGGGCGGCGCGAGCCCGCTCCATCTCCGCCGCCAGCAGGTCGTGGATCACCACGTACTGCTTCTCCTCCCCCCGCCGGACGTCGATCTCGGCGAGGCGGGCGTTCATCCATTTCTGAGTGGAGTCGACCCAACCTTCGATCTTCGGCCAGGCGGGGAGGCCGAGGCCCAATCCCGCCACCAAGCTGACCAAGACAAGCCGCAGCGTCATCGGTCGTTCTCCGGGTCGTGTCGGATTCATCGTTTGCCGCTTTCCCATGCGATTCCGGAAGTCAGCAAGAAGAGTGTTTGATGATGGCTCCTATGGAAGGTGTATCGACGGGGTTCCCTTCTCGCTTTACGGAGTATCGAGAAAATAGCGAGCCTGGCTTGATGAGGGGTTTCGTTCTGGGTGCGGGTTTCAGGGTGTCCTGGGGCTTCGGATGGGTGCAGCCGTTGCGGGTTGCGATGATTGCGCCCGGGTTCGCGTGGTCAAGAAGCAGGGGACGCCTTAAGATGGGTTCCCATTCAGCTTTCGTGGACGCCCCGGCGACGAACGGCCGGGCGAGGGAGTGAACGACACATGGGCAAGGCGGTCCTGGTCACCGGCGCGGGGGGGTTCATCGGCAGCCATCTGACGGAAAGGCTGGTGAGCCTTGGGCATCGGGTCCGCGTCCTGGTGCGCTACAACGGCCGCGACGATCGCGGGCACCTGGACGACCTGCCGAAGGAGATGCAGGCCGAGATCGAGGTGCACCGCGCCGACCTGAAGGATCCCGACGCCGTGGCGAGGGCCGTCGAAGGCCGCGAGCAGGTGTTCCACCTGGGCGCCCTGATCGCCATCCCGTACTCGTACCAGAACCCTTACGACGTCGTGCAAACGAACGTCAACGGCACGGCGCACGTGCTGGACGCCTGCCGGCGATCGAAGGCGTTGGAGCGGGTGGTGCTGACCTCGACCTCCGAGGTCTACGGCACGGCCCAGTACGTCCCGATCGACGAGAAGCATCCCTTGCGCGGGCAGTCCCCCTACGCGGCGACCAAGATCGCCTCGGACGCGCTCGGCGAGAGCTATTTCCGGTCGTTCGGGACGCCGGTGTCGGTGCTCCGGCCGTTCAACACGTTCGGCCCCCGCCAGTCGGCCCGTGCGATCATCCCGACCATCATCAGCCAGGCGCTCACCCGGCCCGTGGTGAAGCTCGGCCGGCTCGACCCCCGCCGCGACCTGACCTACGTCAAGGACACGGCCGAGGCGTTCGTGGCCGTCGCCTCGTGCGACGCGGCCCTGGGACGGGTCGTGAACGTCGGGCGAGGTTCGGACGTGAGCATCGGCGACCTGGTCGACCGGATCGGCGCGATCCTCGGCCGGACGCTGGAGGTCGAGACCGAGTCGGACCGCCTCCGGCCGCCGGCCAGCGAGGTCGAGCGGCTGCTCGCCGGTACCGCGCTGGCCCAGGATCTCTGGAAGTGGAAGCCGCGCTATAGCCTGGAGGACGGCCTGGCCGAGACGGTCGAATGGATCCGCGGCCATCTCGACCGCTTCCGTCCCGACGTCTACACCACCTGAGGCCGACGCCCGAGCCGAGGCGAGAACACCCCAACCGAAGCCCCTGGATCGAGCCCGACGATGATCGACTGGACCCCGCTCGCCGACCTGCTGGAGAAGTACGACCGATTCCTGGTCACGGCCCACATCCGCCCCGACGGCGATGCGCTGGGGTCCGAGGTCGGCATGGCGGGCCTGCTCCGCCAGAAGGGGAAGGACGTCCGGGTCGTCAACACCAGCCGGACCCCACCCCGGTACGACTACCTCGACCCGGACGGCACGTTCTTCGAGCACTTCGGCAGCCTTCCGGCCGGGAGCCTCGACGACCGGGAGGTCGCGATCATCCTCGACCTGTCCGCCTGGTCGCAACTCGGCGACATGGCAGATTTCCTGCGGGCCTTCCCCGGGCCGATGGTCGTGGTCGACCACCACGTCAGCCAGGACGACCTGGGCGCGATCTTCCTCAAGGACACCTCGGCCGAGGCCGCCGGCACGCTGGTCATGCAGGCCGTGAAGGCGCTCGGCGGGACGTTCACGAAGGAGGTCGCCACCGGCCTCTTCACGGCGATCGCCATGGACACCGGCTGGTTCCGCCACCCGAACACCCGGCCCTCGACGCTGCTGGCCGCGTCCGAGCTGATCGAGGCCGGCGCGGAGATCGACCGGATCTACCGCGACCTGTTCGAACGCAACACGCTGAGCCGGCTTCGGCTCACCGGCGAGTTCCTCGCCGGGATGAAGACCGACCTCGGCGGCCGGGTCGCCTACGCGACCGTCACGCTCGACGACCTGGAGCGGACCGGCGCGATCCCGCACGACACCGAGGACCTGATCGACTACACGGTGAGCCTCGCCGGGGTCGAGATCGGCCTGATGATGATGGAGCTGCCCCGGGGGGCCGTGAAGGCCTCGCTGCGGTCGCGTGCGGGCGCCGACTGCGCCAGGATCGCGGCCGAGTTCGGCGGCGGCGGCCACAAGGCGGCGGCCGGGCTGACCGTGCAGGGGCCGCTCTCGACGGCCCTCGACCGCCTGCTGGCCGCGATCCGCAAGGCCCTTGATCCGGCCTCGGTCGGCGCGTCACGATAGTCTCCGGAATCGCGAGCGTCGCGGCGTCCCCGCCGCGCGCACGCCAGCCCGCACCCGGCCCAAGGCGAACCGCCGAGGGCCGGGCCCGCCGACCGCCGGGCGTCGAGGCCGCCCCCGCGAGGGCCGCCGATCGGCGTCCGCGCCGCCGACGCGCCCTTGCGCGCCCTCCCACCACGAAGAGGCCCCCCGCATGAATCGACGCGACTTCCACCGCCTGGGGACGAAGGCCCTGGGCGCCCTGGTCAAGCTGACGGTCGCGCTGCCCGCGGCCGCCTTCCTCCTCAACCCGCTGCGAAAGGCCTCGCCCGCCGGCGCCGACGCCCCGGTCTTCGAGGGCCTCGTCCCGCTCAGCCAGCTCAAAGTCGGCGTGCCGCAGTCTTTCGGCGTGGTCCGCGACCAGGTCGACGCCTGGGTCAAGTATCCCAAGGAGCCGGCCGGCTCCGTCTGGCTCGTCCGCCAGCCGGATGGGGCCGAGCCCCCGGTGATCGCCTACTCCGCCGAGTGTCCCCACCTGGGGTGCGCGATCAACCTCGCGGGCGACGCCAAGAGCTTCATCTGCCCCTGCCACACCAGCGCCTTCGCCCTGGACGGGACGCCGCAGAACCACGTCCCGCCCCGGCCCATGGATCGGCTCGACGTCGAGCTGAGCGACGACGCCGACCCCGAGGTCCGCGTCCGATTCCAGCGCTTCCGGACCCTCGCCGAGGAGAAGATCCCCCTTGCGTAAACTCCTGGTCGACTGGTTCGAGGACCGCACCGGGCTGAACGGCCGGCTGCGGGCCCTTCGCGACGAGCCCCTCCCCGCCGGCCCCCGCTGGGGCTACGTCTGCGGCTCCGCCCTGCTCGCCATCCTGCTCATCCAGGCCTTCACCGGCCTGATGATGATGACCGCCTACAGCGCCTCCTCCTCGACCGCGTGGGGGAGCGTCTTCTACATCGAGAAGCAGATGTGGATGGGCTGGTTCATCCGGGGGCTCCACCATTTCGGCGCCCAGACCGTGATGGTCCTGCTCCTCGTCCACCTGCTCCAGGTGCTCTTCACGGCCGCGTACCGGGCCCCTCGCGAGGTCAACTGGTGGCTCGGCCTGGCCCTGATGACGCTGATTTTGGCGTTCAGCCACACCGGCTATCAGCTCCCCTGGGACCAGAAGGGCTACTGGGCCACCAAGGTCGTCACCAACATCATGGGGGGGGCCCCGGTCCTCGGCCCCTACGTCAAGACCGTGGTCGTCGGCGGATCCGAATACGGCAACCAGACCGTCACGCGGTTCTACGGCCTGCACGTCGGGATCCTGCCCGTGCTGCTGGCCGTCTGCCTCGGCGCCCACCTGGCGCTCCGATATCGACACGGCCTGAAGGCCCCCGCGAACCCGACCCCGCCCCCGGAAGGGGCACCCTCGACCTACCACCCCGACCAGACCTTTCGCAACTCGCTGGCCGTCGCGGCGATCCTGGGCGTGATGGTGGGCCTGGTGTTCTGGGAAGGCGGGGCCCCGCTCGACGCCCCGGCCGACCCTTCCAGCTCGGATTACCCCGCGCGGCCGGAGTGGTTCTTCCGGTTCCTCTTCCAGATGCTCAAGCTGTTCCCGGGCAGGCTGGAGTGGGTCGGCTCGATCGCGATCCCCGGAGCGCTCATGACCACGCTGGCCTTGCTCCCCCTGCTGGACAAGGTCCTCCCCTCGAAGCCGCTGCACTTCCTGGTCTGCTCCACGGTCTTCGCCCTCGCGGGGGGCGCCGGCTACCTGACCCTCGAGTCGTTCCGCGAGGACATGGCCAGCACCCAGTTCCAGGAAGCCCGCGAGAAGGCCGACAAATCGACCGAGCGGGCCTTGTTCCTCGCCTCGCACCCCGATTTCGGAGTCCCGCCGGAGGGGTCCAGCTACCTGATGCGGCTCGACCCGCTCACGCGCGGGGCGGAGCTGCTCGACAAGACCTGCCTGGGCTGCCACCGCCTGGGGGGCGAGGGGACCGGCGAGCAGTCGGCGCCCGACCTGAAGGATTTCGGCTCCTACGCCTGGATCCGCGGCCTGCTGGAGAAGCCCGACGCCGACGCTTATTTCGGCAAGTCGCCGGAGTGCGACGGAATGACCGAATGGAAGCAGAATTCGAAGCTCGACGCCAAGCAGCTCGACCAGGTCGCGGAGTTCGTGGCGTCGTTCGCCAGCATTCCCGCCGACCAGACGGTCGACGAGTGGCTCAACACGCCGGGCGTCGTCGACCATCCGGGCAACGAGCTTTTCCAGAAGGACTGCGGCACCTGCCACCTGATCGACGGCTACACCGAAGGCGGCCTCCGCGACGCCCCCGACCTCTTCGCGTGGGGCTCCCCGCGCTGGATGAAGCGGATGATCCGCAAGCCGGGCGAGGCGGCGCTCTACGGCTATCTGGAAGAGAAGCAGCGGATGCCCGCCGCCGCCCCCGAGGACCTGAACGAGTCCGACCTCAGCATGATCGTCCGCTACATCAAGGGCGACTACCTCAAGCCCGAGGCCCCGGCCGCCCCCCGGCCCTGAACCCTCGCGGGGCGCGTCGGCTTCGGCGCGCCCCGCGTCCTTTCTCGAAATCCGACCGCGAGCTTCCCACCGGGCGGGGGACTTCAGGTTCCCAAAATGACGGGGGCGGCGAGACCTCGGCGTCGACCGGCGGCGGACTCGGTGGCATTTGAACACGTGTCGCGGAGGGGGCCTGGCATACCCGGCTTCCCGTCGGTCGATCGGGTCCGCAAATTCAACGTAAACCGGCGATTTGCCGGGAAAATCGCTTGATATCGGGGTGGTGGGATCGCTAGACTCCACCGGCCTTGAACGCTCGGCCCACGGAGGGGAACGCAGAGTTCGGAACAGGCGATCCCCCCCTCTCCCAACGGGCCCACCCGATACACCCGACGACCTGAAAGGGTCCTCGCTTCGAGACCTGGTCGATACGTCGACCCGGCTCCGCCAATCCTTCGTCGATCTCGCAACTGCGCGGTCCTCCGTAGGGCGTCCCGACGGCTCCAGGCCTCGGCGCGCCTCGTGAGGATGGGAACGGATTCCGCCTCGCCACCAAACATCTTCGGAAGGGATTCCGCCATGAACCACCGACCGCTCATCGGCATCAACATGGATCTCCGGGCTTCGGGCAAGAGCCGCACCCCCCACAGCCTGGCCCAGACCGGCTACTATGACGCGCTGATGACCGCCGGCGCCCTGCCGATCATGATCCCGCCGTTCACCCGCGAGAGCGACATGCTCCCGATCCTCGACAAGCTCGACGGCGTGGTGCTGACCGGCGGCGACGACCTCGACCCCCGCAAGATGGGCCTGGCGCCCCACCCCTCGGTCACCGTCATGTCCGAGCGTCGCGAGCTGTCCGACCGGCTGCTCTGCAAGCTGGTCCAGCAGGAGAAGATCACGACCCTGGGAATCGGCCTGGGCATGCAGGAGCTGAACGTGGTCGCCGGCGGCGGCCTGTTCGTCCACCTCCCCGAAGACCTGCCCAAGTGCATCCCGCACTACGATCCCCACGGCGGCGCCCATCGTCACACGGTGACCATGCGGCCGAAGACCCGCCTGGCCGAGATCTACGGGCCGGGCGAGGTCCGGGTGAACAGCTACCACCACATGGGCGTCCGCAAGCTCGCCCCCGGCTTCCGCATCGCGGCCCTCGCGCCGGACGGGCTGATCGAGGCCTACGAAGGCAAGGATCCGGGCTGGTGGGTCGTCGGCGTCCAGTGGCACCCCGAGAACGAGGGCCACATCTCGCTCGACATGCAGCTCATGGAAGCCTTCGTCGAGGCCGCCCGCGACGCCAAGGCCGCGCCGACGCTCGCCCGCGTGGGCTGAGCCCCGCAGCCGGTCTCGAAGCTCCCTTGCCACGGCCTCGCGCCCCTCTCATCGGGCGCGAGGCCGCTTCGATTTCGAAGGCCGCCCCGGCGCGCGGCTTGCACTGGGTGAAGTTCGCGGGGTCGGGGCGTGGACGGCGCGCGTCGCTTGCGCTAAGATCGCACCGTTGGACCCAAGGACGCGCCCGAAGCCGGTCCGCCGGCCGTCGTCGTCCCGAGCCCCGATCCGCGCGGAGAAGCTTGAGATATGACGGAACCAAGACCCCGCGACCGCCGGCCCCGGCCTCGTGCGAGCGTCGCCGCGCTCCTGACGGCGATCCTGGCCCCTCTCGCAGCCCTGCCGACCAGGCTAGACGCCCAGACCTCGCCGGCGTCGGTCTCGACGGAGGGGAGCGTCCACGCCCTCGGCCGGATCGAGCCCGCGACCGGGCTGATCACCGTCGGCTCGCGGCCCGGCCAGCGGATCGACGAGATCAAAACGGCCCCGGGCGACGAGGTGGCCGCCGGCCAGGTCCTGGCGATCCTCGAGGGGCGGAAGCAGGCCGAGGCGCAACTCGCCCTCGCGGTATTGCAGCAGCGGCAGGTCGAGTTCAAGCGGAAATCGCGCCGTGACGAGATCAACCTGGAACGCTCGCAGTTCGACAAGACCCACGGTCCCAAGGTCCAGGCGGCGGCCAAGTTGGCCGGGGAACTCCGCAAGCTCCTGGACAAGGCCACCCCCCTGTACAACGTCGGATCGCTCGTGGGCGCCGCCGATCCCGCCAAGCTGGAGCAGGGGGGACGCTACGTCGAGCTCCTCGCCAAGACGACGCAGGCCGAGCTGGACAAGAGCCTCCTGGATATCGAGGCCGAGCTGACCGCCGAGAAGCGGAAACTGGAAGACGCCCAGCTCGGCGACGAGAACCCCGACTTCCAGCTCGCCGCCGCCCAGGTCGAGCTGGCGAAGGCGGGCCTGGAGCAGACCCAGGTCGTCGCCCCCCGGGCCGGCAAGGTGCTGGACGTGATCGGCCATGCCGGCGAGGTCGGCTCGGGCCAGCTCCTCGTCATGGGCGACGTTTCGGCGCTCGTGGCCGTCGCCGAGGTCTTCCAGGCCGACGTCCTCCGGATCAAGGAGGGTGACGCCGCGACCGTCGCGATCGGCGGCGAGACGATCGCCGGCAAGGTGACCAAGGTGGGCTCGCTGGTCGGCCGCAACCAGGCCGCGAGCATCGACCCCCGTGCCCTGAAGGACGTCCGGGTGGTGAAGGTCTGGGTGGCCCTGGACGACCCCGGCAAGGCCGCCCGCCTGATCAACCTGGAGGCCGAGGTCGAAATCACCCCCGGCGGGGGGGGCTGATGTCGCTGACGTCTCGCCTCGGGTTCCGGAACCCTCCGCTCGCCTGGAGGAACGTGGCGCACGGCGGCCGACGGTCGCTCGCCGCGATCTCGGGGGCGGCCTTCTCGCTGACGATGGTGCTGCTCCAGCTCGGCTTCCTGCAGGCGGTCCGGATCACGGCCACGAACAACTTCGACGTGCTGGACTTCGACGTCCTGCTTACCTCGCAGCGATTCGAGCAGTTCTACGGTCCGGGCTTCCTGCCGCTGGAGCGGCTGCGCCAGGCCGAGGGGCTCGACACGGTCGTCGCCGCAACGCCGCTCTACGCGACCTTCGCCCTCTGGCGATGTCCCCCGAACCCGCTCTCCGACCCGCCGTCGGATTCGGCGCCCTCGCCCGGGGCGCTGACGCGTTGGCTGGCCGGAGCGGACGCGCCTCGGCCGCTGCAGCGTCGGCAGCTCTACGTGATGGGGTTCGACCTCGACCATCCGCCGTTCCGGTCGCCGATCCTGGAGTCGATCGAGGTCAACAAGGCGAGGCTGCGGGTGCCGAACCGGATCCTCCTGAATGAGCAATCCCACGTCGACTTCGGTTGGCAGGTGCGCGACCGCTACCACGACTGGGAGCTGGAGCATACGGCCGTGGAGATCGTCGGCGGCTTCTCGATGCTCCGAGGCTTCGCCGCCGACTCGACGGTGCTCTGCTCGGACGACGACTTCGTGCGGATCTGCGGCTACGAGTCCCGCGAGACGACCAATTTCGGGCTGTTGAAGGTCAAGCCGGGGACCGTCGAAGCGACCGTGGCTCGGCTGCGGGACGCCCTCCCTCCGGACGTCCGCGTCGATTCGCGCGAGGCGATCCTGGAGGAAGAGGTCGACCACTGGGTGAACCAGACCTCGACCGGCCAGCTCTTCGCGATCGGCGTCCTGGTGGCGATGTGCGTGGCGGCCGTAGTGGTCTACCAGGTGCTCTCGAACGACGTCCGCGAGCACTTGCCGGAGTACGCGACCCTGCGGGCGATGGGCTACTCGACCCTCCGTCTGGCGGGGATCCTGGTCTTCCAGTCGATGCTCTACATGCTGATCTCGTTCGCGGTCGCCGTCGCGATCGCGGCGGTCGTCTATCGGGCGACCGAGGTCCTGGCGGGCATCCCGATGGTCCTGACGCGCCAGAACCTGGCGCTCTCGTTCGGCCTGGCGCTCGCCGTGGGCGCGGTCACGGGGGGCCTGACGGTCAACCGGCTGCGGGCCGCGGAGCCGGCCGATCTGTTCTGAATCCTCGATCGGAAACCGAACGCCCCGGCGGCGCCGGCCGCCCGTCCCCGTCGACGGAACTCATCGCATGCAGCTTGGCCGCCACGTCCCCCTGTCCTGGCGCAACCTTACCGAGCACAAGCTCCGGCTGCTCGCGTCGGTCGCCGGCGTCGCCTTCGCGACGACCCTGATGTTCATGGAGAACGGCTTCCGCAAGTCGATCCTGGACAGCATGGTCAACGTGATCGAGCGGATCGACGGCCAGGTGGTGCTCGTCAGCCGCACGCTGTACACGCTGTCGGTCCCGTTCCCGTTCCCGCTGGAGCGGATCGTCCAGGCTCGCGGGGTGGCCGGGGTGGCCTCGTCGAGCCCGCTCTACACCGTCACCCGGTCTTCGTACTGGCGCAATCCCGAGACCGGGCGCGACGCGAGGGTCTGCGTGGTCGGCTACCCGCCGGAGGACGACGTCCTGGACCTCCCCGAGCTGAAGGCGGCGCGCGACCTCTGGAGTCGCCCGAACACGGCGATGGCCGACGAGCGATCGCGCCAGGACCAGTTCGGCGAGTTCCGGGCGGGACAGGTCTCGGAACTGGCCGGCAAGCGATTCGAGGTCGTCGGCACGTTCTCGCTGGGGATCAACGTCCAGACGAACGGCAACCTCGTGGTCAGCGACCGCAACATGATGGCGGCGTTCCCGGAGCTGGACGGCCCGTCGCTGATGGACCGCCGGGTCCACGTCGGCGTGCTGCGGACCAGCCCCGGGGCCGACCCCCGCCGGGTCCGCGACGCCGTGGCCGCCGCCCTCCCGCCCGACGTCCGCGTCATGACCCTGGACCAGTTCATCGCCCGCGAGCGCGACTTCTGGGACAAGGTGGCCCCGATCGGCACCGTGTTCTACATCGGCGTCGTGATGGGGTTCATCGTCGGCTCGGTCATCTGCTACCAGGTGCTCTATTCCGACATCAGCGACCGGCTCCCGGAGTTCGCCACTCTCAAGGCGATCGGCTACTCGAACGCGGCGCTTTACCGCGTGGTGCTGACCCAGGCGCTGTATCTGGCGCTCCTCGGCTACGCGGCGGGGCTGGCCGTCAGCTTCTTCCTGTTCCAGTGGGTCCACCGGCTGACGGGCCTGCCGATGGACGTCCCCCGCAACAATCCGTACCTGATCCTGGCCCTGACGATCGCGATGTGCCTGGGATCGGGCGCATTCGCGGCGCGTCGGCTGATCTCGGCGGACCCGGCCCAGCTCTTCGCCTAAGGCTTCGCGATCGAGGAAACCAGCATGAGTTCGGCCACCTTCACGACGACCATGACCCGGGCCGTGAACCTGCCCGCCGGCGGCGACGTCGTGATCCGCGCCGTGGGCGTGAACTACGCCTACGGCGCCGGCGAGACGCGGACGCAGGTCCTGTTCGACAACCACCTGGAGATCAGCCGCGGCGAGGTCGTCATCATGACCGGCCCGTCGGGGTCCGGGAAGTCGACCCTTCTGACCCTCATCGGGGCGCTCCGGAAGATGCAGGAGGGCTACCTGGAAGTCCTGCACAAGAACCTGTCGAAGGCGGGGGAGGGGGAGCAGGTCGACCTCCGGAAGGACGTCGGCTTCATCTTCCAGCAGCACAATCTGTTCTCCTCGCTCTCGGCGCTGGAGAACGTCCGGATGGCGACGGCCCTCAAGCCGGCGTCGGCCGAGGAGATGGACCGTCGCTGCGTCGACATCCTGACGAAGATGGGGCTCGGCGACCGCATCCACCACCGCCCCGCCGAGCTGTCCGGCGGCCAGAAGCAGCGGGTGGCGATCGCCCGGGCGCTGGTGAACCAGCCCCGACTGGTGCTGGCCGACGAGCCGACGGCCTCGCTCGACGCCAAGTCCAGCCAGATCGTCCTGGACCTGCTCCGCGGCCTGGCCGACGGCCCGACGAAGACCACGATCCTCCTCGTCACGCACGACCAGCGGGTTATCGACAAGGCCGACCGGATCGTCAACATGATCGGCGGCCGGATCGTCACCAACTCGCTGACCAAGGTCGCCGTGCGGATCGTCCGCGCCCTGGCCGCCACCCCCTGGCTGGAGGGCCTCTCCGAGGCGACGCTCTCGAGGATCGCCAACGCCATGACCGTCGAGGCGCGCGTCCCCGGGGAGACGATCGTTCGTCAGGGGGACGAGTGCGACCGCTTCTTCGTCGTCGGCTCGGGCGTGGCCGACGCCTACAAGGACGGCCAGTTCGACGAGGAGAAATGCTACGGCGAGAGCTTTGGGATGATCTCGGCCTACTTCAAGATGCCCGTGCCCGAGACCGTCACCGCCAGGACCGAGATGGAGCTGTACGTCCTGACCAAGGACGACTTCCTCCACGCTCTCGCCGAGGACCAGTCCTTCGAGACCCGCATCCGCAGCATCCTGGCCGGCGCCTCGCCGGTCGCCCAGCCGTCTTCCCCGTCCGCTCCTTGAGCGCGTCCCGTCCCACCGCACCCTGGAATTCACACCCGAGGGTTCGCCGATGAACCGAGCGTCAGTCCTGCTCGCCGCCCTACTGCTGCCGATCCCAGCCCCGGAAGTCGCGGAGGCCGCCGACGCCGTCGCGGTGGGAGTCGCCAAGGTCGACGTCACGCCGACGCACCCGACCTTGCTCGCCGGCTACGGCCACCGCGTCGGCGAGCACAAGGCCGTCGACGCGCCGCTGTCGGCGCGGGCGCTGGCCATCGGCGACGCCGACCCGGTGGTCCTGGTCGCGGTCGAGAACTGCGGCGTCCCCGCGACGGTCGTCGCCGAGGTCCGTCGCCTCGCGGGCGAGAAGGGGGGCTTCGACCCGGCCCGACTCGTCGTCGCTTCCACCCACACCCACAATTCGCCGACGCTCGACGGCTACGCCCCGCTCATCTGGGAGGGGCGGGACACGCCCGAGGAGCACGGGCGTACGGGCGCCTACACGAAATGGCTGACCGAGAAGATCGTCGAGGTCGCGCTAGAGGCCGTCCGCGACCGCAGCCCCGCCGAGCTTTCGTGGGGGCAGGGGCGGGCGACGTTCGGCGGCAATCGCCGCTGGATGAAGGACGGCAAGTGGGTCGGCTTCGGATTCGCCGAGAAGGCCCCGGTCGACCACAGCATGCCCGCGCTGTTCGCGCGCCGCGACGGCAAGCTCGTGGCCGTCTGGGCCAATTACGCCTGCCATTGCACCAGCGCCGGGAGCGAGAACCGGGTCGGCGGCGATTGGGCCGGCTTCGCCGCGACCGACATCGAGCAGGCCGCGCCGGGGGCCACGGCCCTGATCACCATCGGTTGCGGCGCCGACGTCGGGCCCCAGCCGACCGGCAACCTCGACCTGTCGCGACGCCACGGCCGCGCGATCGCCGCCGAGGTCACGCGCCTGGCCGGCTCGTCCCTCACCCCGCTCAAGGCCGCCCCCGACGTCGTCCGGAAGGCGATCGAGCTGCCGCTGGAGACCACCCACGACCGCGCCCACTGGGAACGCGAGGCCAAGCGCGAGGGCTTCGAGGGCCGGCACGCCAGGCGCATGCTCGCGCAACTCGACCGCGACGGCAGGCTGCCGACGGTTGTCCCGTATCCCATCACCACCTGGCGGTTCGGCGACGACCTGGCGATCGTTTTCCTGCCCGGCGAGGTCACGGTCGACTACGCCGTCCGCCTCAAGCGCGAGCTGGACTGGACCCGCCTCTGGGTCAACGGCTGGAGTGACGACGTCCCCGGCTACATCCCCTCGCGACGCGTGCTGGCCGAGGGGGGCTACGAGCCCGATTTCTCGCAGATCTACTACGGCTGGCCTTCGCGCTATACCCCGGCCGTCGAGGATCTGGTGATCGGGACCGTCGAGGGCCTCGTCGGCGAGGGCTACAGGCGGACCTCCGCGACCCCGGAGCCCGACTTCCTCTCTGTGCCCGAGTCATTGCTGCCCTCGATGCGGAAGTGAGCGTCCCGCGGGAGTGGGCGACCCGACGGTGCGTCGGGTCGCGGCTTCTCGCATACGGCCCTCAACGGCCCGCGAGCGGCCGCCCCGGCGGGGGGTAGTTCTTCGAGGCGTCGTCCAGCACCAGAACCCAGTCGAGGCCCTCGCCGGGGGCCGGGGGCATGAACCGGCGCTCCCCCTGGTTGGCGAACTCGCCGATCGACTCGGCCTTCCCGGTCCGAGGGTCGTACCACCAGGCCCGCACCGTGGGGCCCTTGATGGAGTCCATTCGGACGGAAAAAGCCCGGCCGATCGGCGCGTAGACCATGGCGTAGGAGCCGTCGCGGTCGCGGGTGGCGACGAATCGGTAGCGACCGGCGCCGGGGACGGAGGTCGCCACGCGGTCGGTTACGATCACGGAGTCGTCGGGGATGCGGTTGGCCGTCGGACGCGACTCGATCAGCCTGCGTCCGTGCTGCATCTGGCCGGCTCCGGGGTCGTCCAGGGCCTCGCTCCAGGGCAGGAGGGGGTTGTTGATCGGGGCGCGGCCGGGCTGCCACATCTGCCAGACCGAATGATGGCCGTAAGTGTGCCCGCAGGCCCCGGTGAAGAGGTTCCAGTAGAGCGGCCGACGCACGTCGGCGGCGATCGAGTGGCCGTTGCGGTCGGCCTTGAACGAGATCGGATGCGCCTCGTAGAGCGGCTCGCCGTCGATCACCGGCTTGCGGGGCTGCAGGTCGTAGTCCCTTTTGGTGTGGTCGTACGTCCCGGTGTAGTCGGTGTTATGGCCGTTCTGCCGCATGTTGAACGACAGCCAGTCGGACTTGTGGAACCACTGCGACGAGCCCTGACCCCCCGTCGGGTGGAGCGTCATCAGCCGCTTGACGCCGCCCCCGCGTCGAAGCCCGTGGGCCATGGCCTCGACGATCCCGCGCTGCGCGTCGTTCTCGATGTTGCGGTCGCCCCCCAGGATCCAGATCACCCCCTTGCCGCCGTACCGCTTGCCGATCCACTCGCCGTACTTCGCGGCGTTCTCGGCGTCGAACAGGGGCTTGCCGTCCTTCACCGGGTCGTGCCAGTAGCGGCCCCAGGTCGGCAGGAACCCGATCGTCAGGCCGAGGGCGTTGGCGCGGTCGACGATGAAATCGACATGGTCCCAGTAGTCGTTCTCGGGCCCGTCCTTCACCGCCGGCCGGGCCGGATCGAGGTCGACGAGCGGCAGATGGCCGTAGGGATTGGGGGTGGAGTGCCCGTCCAGCTCGGCGAGGGCCACGGCCTGGACGACGGTGAAGCCCTTCGTGGCGCGGTCCTTCAGGTACCGATAGGCCTGCTCGCGGTCGAGGCGGTGGAACAGCTCCCAGGCGGTGTCGCCCAGGTAGAAGAACGGCTTCCCGTCCTCGGCCAGCAGCGATCGGCCGTCGGGGCTGACTTGGGTCGGGAACCGGCGGGGCGGCTCGTCGGCCCTCGTGGAAGCCGGAGGATTTGTCGCGAGGGAGGCGACCAGCAGCAGGAGCCAGGGGAGGCGACTCATGAGCGGGGCTTTCCGGCCCGGGGCCGTGCGGAGGAGAGGGGACGCGCCGCGTCGCGATCGGCGCGCGACGCGGGGCCGACAGGATGCGTCCCGTCGGCCCCTCGGTCGTTTCCGCACGTTTTACGCGAACCGGGGCCCGACTTCAAGAACCGGCGGCGACGGGCTCGAGCTGGACGAGCGAGGTCGTTGCCAACGCGTGCTTGCGGATGTCCTCGGAGATCCGCATCGAGCAGAACTTGGGGCCGCACATGCTGCAGAAGGCGGCCGTCTTGAAGGCCTCCTGCGGCAGGGTCTCGTCGTGCATCCGGCGGGCGGTCTCGGGGTCGAGCGAGAGGCGGAACTGCTCCTCCCAGTCGAAGCTGTAGCGGGCCCTGGAGAGGGCGTCGTCGCGGTCGCGGGCGCCGGGGCGGTGGCGGGCCAGGTCGGCGGCGTGGGCCGCGATCTTGTAGGCGACGACCCCCTGGCGGACGTCCTCGACCTCGGGCAGGCCCAGGTGCTCCTTGGGGGTGACGTAGCAGAGCATGCTCGCGCCGTGCCAGCCGGCGAGCGCCGCGCCGATGGCCGAGGTGATGTGGTCGTAGCCCGGCGCGATGTCGGTCACGAGCGGGCCGAGGACGTAGAAGGGGGCTTCGCTGCACTCGACGGCCTGCTTCTCCATGTTCATGGCGATCTGGTCCATCGGGATGTGCCCCGGGCCCTCGACCATGACCTGGCAGCCCCGCTCCCAGGCGCGGCGGGTCAGGTCGCCCAGCGTCTTCAGCTCGGCGAACTGGGCTGCGTCGGAGGCGTCGGCCAGCGAGCCGGGGCGGAGGCTGTCGCCCAGGCTGAACGAGACGTCGTACTGCCGCATGATGTCGCAGAGGTCGTCGAAGTGGGTGTAGAGCGGGTTTTCCTTGTTGTGGGCGATCATCCACTGGGCCATCAGCGAACCGCCGCGCGACACGATGCCGGTCAGGCGGTGCGCCGTCAGCGGGATGTAGTCGCGGAGGATGCCGACGTGCAGGGTCATGTAGTCCACCCCCTGCTTCGCCTGGTGCTCGACCATCGCCAGCAGGTCGTCGGCCGTCAGGTCCTCGACCTTCTTGACCTGCTGGATCGCCTGGTACATCGGAACGGTGCCGATGGGGACGGGGCTGGCCTGGATGATGGCCCGGCGGATGTCGTCGATGCGACCGCCGGTGGAGAGGTCCATCACCGTGTCGGCGCCGAGGTCGACGGCCAGCTTGAGCTTGGCCAATTCGTTCTCGACGTCGGAGGTGACGGCCGAGTTGCCGATGTTGGCGTTGATCTTGCACTTCGCCTTGATGCCGATGGCCATCGGCTCCAGGCCCAGCCCCAGGTGGACCGTGTTGGCCGGGATGATCATCCGCCCCCGGGCGACTTCCGAGCGGACCGTCTCGGCGTCGAGCCCCTCGCGCCGCGCGACGTGCTCCATCTCGGGGGAAACGACGCCCTGTCGCGCCAGTTCAATCTGCGTCATCGTACAAGGTCCTCTCCGAATCACTCGGTCGCGATCCCGGGGGCCGGTCGGTCCGAGTCAGGTCTGCTGGGGCACCCGTCCCAGCCGGGTGACGGGGCTCCTCCCATCGTAGACCGGCGTCCAGCTCGCGGTCAATTCTCGGCGGTTCGACGACCGGTCGGGCCGGTCCGCCGCGCCGTCGCGCCGAGGGCCGGCCTGGGGATGCCGCCGACCGATTCGCGGGGGCTCCGCGACATCTGGGCCAGGCGGAACTTGTGCGGGCCCGGGCTCGTCGTGAGGGGATACTGGTAATACTCGGCCGAGCCGGTCGCGGGGTCGATGCGGAATCCGGGCTCCTCGCGGACGTGGAGCCGCGTCCCCTCGGGGGTCGGCTCGATCGAGTCCAGGGTCCACGCGTGGACGCCGCCGTCGCCGTGCTCGACGAACAGCGTGCGGCCGGCGACCGCCAGGCCCTCGGGGAGCTTGTCGGGCGTCAGGAACCAGCCACGGCCCCGCTCGCCGACGCCTCGCGTCGCCTCGGTGATCGCGCCGCGGACGCTCTTGTGAGACACGAGCTTGCCCGCCGCCTCCGCGAAGCTGCCGCCCGCCAGGACGACCTCGTCGCCCCGGATCCGCACGGCCAGGCCGTCGGTCGAGACGTACCGGCCGTTCGCGAGCTGGACCCGGATGGTCGTGCCGGCCGTCCTGTTGAAGATCAGGTGCTCGGACCCGTGGGGCGAGTCGATCAGGAGCACGACGGCCTCGCCGATCGACTCGACTCGGCCGACCCGGTCCAGCGGGGCGACGCCCGGCTCGATCGGCTCGAACACGGTGACGAAGACCGTGCGCAGGCCGTCGCCGGCCTCGGAGCGGCGGCGGACGATCAGGCTGGAGCGCGTCGCCGTCGACGCCTCGCCCGGGGCCTCGGGGGCGTCGGCGGAGTCGGCCGTGATGAGCGTCGACGGCGAGTCGCCCAGCACGTGGAGCCTGAGCGCGGGGGCCTGGCCCGCCGCACCGGGGCCGCCGAGGCTCGCGAGCTGGGCGTCCGACGCGGGCTTCGACACGCCGAGCTCGACCTGCGTCGGCCCCGAGACGGCGGCCTGGAGGCGGGGCCGGAATTCGCCGTAAGACTGCACGAACCAACGCCCTTCCTCGGGCCGGGCCTTGGGGAGGAAGGCGATCGAGGGGGGGAGCAGGCTCCCCGCCGCGGGGGAGGAGCGGCCCAGCGGCCGCCACGACGCCCCCACGCCGGCCGATGCGTGGAAGATCTGGTCGTGCTGGAGGCCGCCGTCGACCTCGAAGATCGAGATCGCGAAGCGGCGGTCGGCCGACCCGCTCACCAGGACGGTCTGGCGGTATCGGCTGGTGGAGATCGGATAGGCGTAGCGGTCGGAGGCGGTGACCACCTGGAAGTCGGGGTCGGCGGCGAAGAACTTGAAGTCGCTGCCGAGGGTGGGGATGCGGGCCGCCTGGGGCGTCTCGCGCTGGTTGAGGCCGTCGACGACCACCGTGTTGTGGCTCGCGGTCGCCAGGTCCCAGCCGTTGGCCGTGGGGGGCCGCTCGTCGAGGTCGTCGATCAGCGGGACGCCCCCCGCGCTCAGCCGGAACGCGAGCCGCGCCGAGCGGCGGTCGGTCAGGCCGTCGGGGCCTCGCAGCTCCACGTCGAGCGATCGGGGCCCCTCGCCGACGGAGAGCAGGGCGAGGCCCGCGCCCCCCAGCAGCATCGGCCGCCGGCTCGATTCGTAGCCGGTCTCCACGGGCCAGGAGACGCGCTGGACGTCGCGGTCCGCGGGCCGCGAGGGGACCGCGGAGGCGGCGGCGCGGGCCAGGTCGATCATGGGGAGCGCGGCCTTGCCGGCCGTCGCGTCCGCCTCGCGTCCGCCGCCCAGGGCCGGCCGGCCGGCCGCCAGGCCGTCGATCCAGCCGTCGAGCAGGCCGAGCACGCGACGGTGGCCGACGACGTCGGCGGTCCGCCAGAAGCCGTCGTGGTAGAAGCCCCGGCGGGTGAACTCGTCGACGCGGGAGAGGGCCTCGCGGACCATGACCTCGTTCCCCACGAGCCGGCCGACGCCGAGGAGCCCGCGGTAGACGTGCAGCGACTCCTCCGTGAAGTCGTCCGGCTGGCGGCTCGCCAGCTCGGCCGAGGCCAGGAAGAAGTCGTCCTCGATCACGCGCCTGGGGTCTGCGCAGTCCAGCAGGCGTCCGGCCTCGGCCCAGTCGGCGGCGTCGCGGATCAGGCTGTAGGCCAGGATCAGGTTCATCGGGGTTTCCAGGCTGCCGTTCCACTCCCACTTGCCGGTCTGGAATCCTCGGCGGTACGGGGGGGGCACGCGGGCGGGCTGGAACTGCTTGGCGACCCCCGGCTGGTCGGTGTGCATCGCGTACTGGGGATAGACCTGGGCGAACCGAAGGAGGATGACGGCGGCCATCTGGGGGAGGAAGGGATCGCGCTCGGCGGGCTCCTGCTCATGCCAGCGGACGGCCGCGTAGAGGGCGGCCTTCGAGAGGTAGGCGCGGGCCTCGTAGTCGCATTTGGCGTTGATGTAGAGCCGCTCGTCGGCGTACTCGGCCTTCTCCACTACGACCGGGTGGTAGGGGTACATGTGCCAGACGCCCGGGAGCACCTCGACCTTCTCGGTCGGGATCAGCCCGTCGGCCTTGTTGGGGAGCGGGTAGGCGGGGTTGGGGAAGGTCTCCTTGCACCTGCGGCATTCGACGTCCTTCGGCTTCTCGATCGACCAGGCCAGGGGGTCGCTCCGCTCGGGGGCGCCGCAGGCCGGGCAGGCGCAGAACTTCAGGCCCGACTGCACCGGGACGAGATCGGCGAGTTGCCTCGGGCAGAGATTCAGGAGCGTCTGGGCCTGGGGCGTCGCCCAGAATCGGTCCTGCCATTCCCTGGGGAGATGGACGGGGCCCAGCGGTGGCTCGGCGGCGGGCGCCGCGGTCCTCGCGACAAGGACGAGCGCGATCGCCAGCGGGAGCAGGAGGGGGCGGGGCGGTCGGAACGTCATCCTTGAAGTTCTCCGGGTTCCGTCGCAGGGCTTCGATCAGGCGGGGGCGGTCGGCGGGACGTCGGCGGGCTCCGGGGGGGCCTCGTCGCCGACGCAGTCGAGTTCCGTGTCGCGTCGGTCGGGGTCGAGGCGGAACAGGCGGACGTCGCCCATGGATTCGCCGACCTCGAGCTTCAGGCCGTCGCGGTGGGACCGGCCTCGCGCCAGCTGGGCGTCGCGGTGGATCGCGCAGGCCAGGCCGTAGTTCTTCAGCTCGCGTCGGGGGCCGTCGCTCCAGGGAGCGGCGATCTTGTAGACGGCCGGCTCCCGACATCCGGGCGCGGAGCAGACCGGCCGATAGCGGAAGCGTCTGGGCGGCTCCATCCGAGCGGGACTCCCCTTGCGGTTCGGCTCGACCTTCGATCCGAGGCCGGCGACACGATACCCGCCCGGGACTTGCAGGGCAACGGCGACCGGCGGGAGGGATGGGGATGCGGGGGATCGGGCGTCGGCGGAGAGGACGACGGCCGAGGCGGGCGGGGGGGCGGGGGCGGGCTCAGCGGGCGAGCTTGCGGGGGTCGCTCTCGGTGCCGTCGAAGATGGTGGTGATGAACGTCTTCTTGCGGATCTGGGCGATGAGGGCCTGGCGTTCCTGTCCGGACTTCTCGTTCTCCAGCGTCTTGCGGATCTCGTCCTGCAGCTCGGCGAACGAGGCCGGGCCCGCGGAGCGTCGGGATTCGACGCGGACGACGTGGAAGCTCGTCGGGCCTTCGATGACGCCGCTGACGGCACCGAGCGGGAGGGTCTCGATGGCCTGGTTCACGGCGGCCACGACGTAGCTCCCCGGGGCGGTTTCCATCAGGCCGCCGTCGGCCTTGACCCGGCTGGGACCTTCGCTCTCGGCGGCGGCGAGGGCGGCGAAATCCTCGCCCTTGTCGAGGCGGGCTCGGAGCGCGTCGATCTTGGCGCGGGCCTCGGCCTCGGTGGCGTGGCGGCCCTTCTCGACGAGGATCTCGCGCCAGACGATGGCGGCGGTGCGGTGGTTCTCCTTGTCGTTGACGTGCTTGTTGTAGTAGGCGAGCATCTCGGGCAGGCCGACGGCGACCTTCCCGCTGAGTCGCTGCTGCATGAAGACGTGGGCGAGGAACTCCTGCCGGAAGTTCTGGTGCATCGCCGAGAGGGAGCGTCCTTCTTCCGAGAGCTTCCGTCGGAGCTGGACGTCGTCGTCCGCGAGGTTCTGGTGGCGTAGCACGGGCAGCTCCTCCTCGCGCCAGACCTTGTCGGCGACGTCCAGGAGCCGCTTGATCTGCTTGTCGTCGTCCTTGAGGTGGTGCTTGGCCTCCTGGACCAGCATGGTGCGCTCGATGAGCGCCGCGAGGACGTGCTTGGCGACCATGTTCAGCTCCTGGCGAGAGAGCTGGCCGGCCTTGCCTCCCTGCTTGCGCACGGCCTCCCTGACGGCCGTGCTGAGCTCGCCCATCGTGATGACGTCGTCGCCGATGCGCGCCGCGGCGAGACCGGCCTCTTTCACGTTCGCGGAGCCGACGACGTCGGCCGCTGGGGCGGCCGACGTCGTGGCGACTTGGCGGACCTGGCCGTCGCCCCGGGGGGCGACGTAACCCGCCGAGGGGGCGTCGGCCTTGGCCGGCGCCGGGGACAGGTCGGGGGCTTCCTCGGCCGGCGCGGGCGCCGGAGACGGCTCGGGCTCGGGCTCGGCCGACGGGGCGGCCTTCGGCTTCGCGGGTGCCTCGGCGGGGGCGGGGGCGACCTCGATCGCCGGCATCAGTTCGGGCTTCGGGCCCAGCAGAGGGTCGCCCTCGGATTCGACCTCGGCCTGGTAAGGGGCCGGGGCGGGCTCGGCGTCGGGGAGCGGCGGGGCCTGCATCGCGACGTCGGAGTTGGGGTCGGGGTCGGCCTCCAGGGCCGGCGGCAGGGCGGGCGCATCGCTCGCGACGGCCTCTTCCGGCTTCGGGAGATCGCCCGAGGTCGGCGTCGCTTCAAATGCCGGGGCCGCGGCGAGCTGCCGGGGAGACTCGCCTTGGCGGGCCTGCGGCGGGGTAGGGGCCGGCGTCGTGGACGGCGGCCCTCCGTCCGACGCGGCGACCCTGGGCGCGAGGCCGGTCTCGGGCCGCTTGGCGATCAGGGGGTGGCCCGACCAGTTCGGGTTCGCCGGGTCGGGGAGCGTCGCGCGTGCGACGGATGGGTGGGTCCCGCGATTGATCGTGTCGTGGATCGAGGGGACCGCCTCCATCCCGACCGGCCCGTCGCCCGACGTTTCGGGCATCCGGGCGTTTCGCGATTGCGCGCAGCCGCCGATCGCGACTCCGATCAGGGCGACTGCGAGGGTCTGTCTCTTCATCGCTACCGTCTCCATCCTTGGAGAGCCGAGGCCCCGCCGCGCGGGACGAGCAGGCCCCGCCCGCGAAGCCGCGAGGGAACGGCCCGCGAGGGCCGATCGCGTCTACTTCACTGTTTTTGAAGCTCCGAGGCCGGCCCCCTCATGCGACAGGCTGGGGCCCGGGTCGGTTCCCGTCCGGGACGTCGGTTCGAAGACGTGGCGTTCGCGGAGTCCCGCGTCGTGCAAGATATCGGAATCTCGGTTCCGGGCAAGGTCGATCGGCGGGCCGTCCCGGGATTGGCGACGGCCCGCCGATCGCGATGGGGGCGATGAGGTCCGGCTCAGACCTTCCAGGCCTCGCGGAACGGGCGGGTGCGGAGGCCGTCGGCCTCGTCGTCGTTCACGAAAGCCTCCTTGACCGGGTCGAATTCGAGCTTGCGGCCGAGGATCCAGGATGCGGCGGCGGCGTGGCAGGCGACGTGGGAGCGCCGCATGACCTCGGCGTTGGCCGCGGGCTTCTCGCGGGACTTGATGCAGTCCAGCCAGTTGCGGGCGTGGGCGCCGACGTCGAGGCCGCTGTCGGGCGTGCCGGCGGGGAGGTCGTTGAGCTTGGCCTTGAGCCCATCGGGCCGGATCTCGACGCCGCCGTTGTCGCCGGTCTCCACCCAGCCGTCCTCGCCGACGAACCGGACCGGGCAGGTCCCCAGCGGGGTGATCCAGCCCGTGCGCTCGCCGAACGGGGTCTTGAGGAAGTCCAGGACCAGCTCCACGCCGTTGGCGTAGCGGGCGGTGATGCGGGTTTCGGAAGGCTCGAACGAGATCGGCGTGGTGCCGTCGGCGTCGTTCGCCCACTGGCAGAGGTCGACGGTATGGGCTCCCCAGTCCAGGAGCCGGGCCCCCGAGTCGAAGTCGTACTGCCCGCGCCAGCGACCCTCGACGTAGGCGTGGTTGTAGGGCCGCCAGGGGGCGGGGCCGAGCCAGAGGTCCCAATCGACCTCGTCCTTCTTCGGCGTCGGCTCGGTCGGCAGCCACTGGGTGTCGATCGACGGGGTGTAGACCGAGGCGTACAGGGTCTTCAGCTTGCCGAGCTTGCCGCTCCGGGCGAGGTCGACGGCGAACTGGAAGTTCGGCACGCTCCGGCGTTGGGTGCCCGCCTGGAAGACCCGCCCGGTCTCCTGGATCGTGTCGGCGAGCTTCCGACAGAGGTCGATGGTCAGGCCGCAGGGCTTCTCGCTGTAGACGTCCTTCCCGGCTCGGGCGGCCAGGATCGAGGCGTGGGCGTGCCAGCGGTCGCCGGTGGCGATCAGAACGGCGTCGACGTCCTTGCGGTCGAGCACCTCGCGGAAGTCGCGGACCGAGGCGCAGTCCTGGCTGCCGTAATGCTTGTCGACCCGCTCCTTGGCCGCGTTCCGTCGCTTCGCCTGGACGTCGCAGACGACGAGGGCCTGGACGTCCCGCTGGGCGAGCATCGGGCCGAGGTCGTAGGTGCATCGCGGCCCGTAGCCGATGACGCCGAGGCCGATCCGCTCGCTCGGCGCCGCGACGCCCCCGCGGCCGAGCGCGCGGGCCGGGACGATGGTCGGGAAGCTCGCGGCGACGCCCCAGGCCGCGGCCGTGGTCAGGAAGCCTCGTCGGCTGGCCCCGGTTTCGGTCCTGGCTTTCCGTTCGATCGTCATGGCGGGTCCTCGGGAGGGGGGAAGGGGGGACCATCCTCGCAACGCGCCGACTGTATCCCGGGCGTAAGGCGCGATCAACGGGGCGCCCGGCCGCCCCGCCGGCTTGACGCGTCCTCCGGGGCCTCCTAACCTTCAGGGACTTCCGCAAGACCAGGACTTGAAGTTCGCCAGGAGAGACGCGATGCGCGAGGTCCCTTCCCCCAAGAAGCTCGTCGGCCTCGCGCTGCTCGTCCTCGGCCTGGGGACTCTCCCGGCCGTTCACGCGGAAGACGGGTCGGTCGTCGTCTACTCGGCGCTCGACCGCGAGTTCTCGGATCCGGTGCTTACGGACCTGACGAAGCGGGAAGGGCTCACCCTGCGGGCGAAGTACGACGTGGAGAGCACGAAGACCGTCGGCCTGGTGAACGCGATCATGGCCGAGTCGGTCAACACCCGCTGCGACCTGTTCTGGAACAACGAGATCCTCAACACGATCCGTCTCAAGCGGAAGGGGCTGCTGCAGCCCTTCCACCCGCGCTCCTCGGGAGACGTGCCGGACGCGTTCAAGGACCCCGAGGGATGCTGGTACGGCTTCGCGGGCCGGGCCCGGGTCCTCATCGTCAACACTCGGTTCATCCCCAAGCCCGAGCGTCCCAAAGGGATCGCCGACCTGGCCTCCTTTCGCTGGAACGGCCGGGTGGGGATCGCCAAGCCCCTGTTCGGCACGACGGCGACCCACGCCGCCTGCCTCTTCGCCGCCTGGGGTGACGACAAGGCCAAGTCGTTCTTCCGGAGCCTCAAGGCCAACGACGTCCAGCTGCTCGCGGGCAACCGACAGGTCGCCGCGGCGGTCGCCTCGGGCCAGCTCGTCTTCGGCCTGACCGACACCGACGACGCGATGCTGGAGATCGAGGCCGGCGCCCCCGTCGAGATCATCTATCCCGACCGCGAGCCCGGCGGCCTCGGCACGCTGTTCATCCCCAACACCCTCGCCGTCATCAAGGGGGCCCCCCACCCCGTCGCGGCGGGCAAGCTCGCCGACGCCATCCTCTCACCGGAAGTCGAGAACCGCCTGGCCGACGGTCCGAGCGCCCAGATCCCCCTCCTGAAGTCCGTCACCAAGCCCGCCCGCGTCGAGACCCCGGCCACCGTCCCCGCCATGAAGGTCGACTTCCAGGCCGCGGCCGACGCGTGGGACCGGGCCGCCGCCTTCCTCGCCGCCGAGTTCGCCGAGTAGGGTCGACCCCGCGGGATCGCCCGAGGCTCCGCCGGCGGCGGGGACGGGTATTTTCAGGCTCCTCGGTTGCTCTCGGGCCGATCGCCGGGACAATAGGCGTCTGGTCGATCAGGTGGAACCGGTCCGCCGCGCCTCCGCATTCCTCCGACTCCTTGATGGTTTCCTCGCTCATGATATTGTGCGTGACGCTGAATCCGTGCCTGGACAAAACGCTGGTGGTTCCGGGTTGGAAGCCCGGCGATTCGGTGCGCGGCAAGGCGGTCCGCGACGTCGTCGGCGGCAAGGGGAACAACGTGGCCCGGGCGCTGAAGCGGCTTGGGAGGTCGTCGCGGCCGGTGACGTTCCTGGGCGGGGCCGCCGGCGCGACCTGCCGGGCCCTCCTGGCCGAGGTCGACGGCCTGGATCCGATCGTTGTGGAGACGCGGTCGACGACGCGGGTGATCCTGACCGTCGCGACCGAGGGGACGACCGACCAGACGGCCTTCTTCGACCCCGACCCGGCGATCTCTCAGGCCGAGGCCGACGAGCTGGTCGCGCAGGTCGAGCGGGCCCTGTCCGAGCCCGGCGTGGAGGCGTTGACGCTCTCCGGCTCCAGCCCCTCCCCCACGACGCACGGGGTGTACAGCGAGCTGATCTCGCTGGCTCGGGCCCGCCGCATCCCCGTCTTCCTCGACACCTACGGCCCGGCGCTGGAGGCCATCTGGGGGTTCTGGCCGACCGTCATCCAGATGAACCGACGCGAGGCGGCGATGCGTCTGGGCAAGCCCTCGGTCGACGACGAGGACGTCGTCCGGCTACTCCGCGACTGGAGGCGACGGGGCGTCGCCTGTGGGATCGTCACCGACGGCCCCGACCCGGCCCTGGTCCAGTTCGGCGACGTGCTCTATCAGGTCGCCCCGCCGGAGATCCCGTTGAAGAACCCGATCGGCTCGGGCGACTCGCTGCTCGCCGGGCTCGTCGACGGCTGGCTCAAGGGGAGCGAACCGGAGGCCGTCATTCGCCGCGCCGTCGCCTGCGCGGCCGCCAACGCCTCCGTCTGGGACGCCGGCGCGATCGAGCCCGAGACGGTCGAGCGCCTCGAAGACGAGCTGGAGTTGGAGGCATTCTGAACGTCGGGGCCTTCGCCGCGCCCGCGAACGGCCCGAGCTTCTAACCCAGGACCGGCCCGTCCCGCCCGGGTAGCCCCTGGCGACCCGCCGGGCGGTGGGGTAGCCTCGCAGGCGTGAGCGGGGGCGAGCGGCGGGTCGTCTCGTCGCCCCCCGGCGGGCGGTTCGACCGCCCGGAACGACCCTCCGGAATCAGGGAATCCCAAGATGTCCACGCAACGCGACGCGAATCTCTCCCGACGCGGCCTCCTGGGCGGCGGCCTCGCCGCGCTCGGCGCGTTGGCCGCCGGGCGGCCCCTCATGGCGGGCACGCTCGGCGCCGCCATCGCCAAGGCGCCCTTCCGGCTCGGCCTCCAGAGCTACTCGCTCCGGGGCTATAAAGAAGGCGGCCAGTCCAGCGTCGAGAGGGCCCTGGCCGTCTCCCGCGACCTGGGAATCCGATACTGGGAAGCCTACCCCGGCCACATCCCCATGAGCGAAGATTCCGACGCCCTGGCCAAGTCCCAGGCCCTGCTCAAGCGGGCCGACGTCGAGGTCGTGGGCTACGGCGTCATCCCCTTCAAGAAGGGCGACCCGAACAACCGCAAGCCGTTCGAGTTCGCCAAGAAGATGGGGGTCGAGTACCTTTCCGCCGACCCCGACCCCGACAGCTTCGACGAGCTGGACAAGCTGGTCGAGGAGTTCGGCATCGGCGTGGGCATCCACAACCACGGCCCCGGTCACCGCTACGACCGGATCGACGTCATCGCCAAGGCGATCGAGGGCCACAGCCCGAAGATCGGCTGCTGCATCGACGCCGGCCACTTCCTCCGCTCCAAGGAAGACCCCGTCCGCGCCGCCGAGGTCTTCGGCGACCGCGTCTTCGGCGTCCACCTGAAGGACGTGAAGGACGCCGAACACTTCACCATCCTGGGCAAGGGGGACCTCAACTACCCCGGCCTGTTCAAGGTGCTCGCCGCCAACGGCTACACGGGCCTCGTCGCCCTGGAGTACGAGGAGAACGAGCAGGACCCGGCCGACGACATCCGCGTCTGCCTGGAAGAAGCCTACAAGGCGCTCGGCGCCCTCTGACCTCCCTCCGTCGTCTCGAAAGGAGCCGCCTCGATGATCCCCCGCGTCCTCGAACCGGAGTCGATGGACGGGCCCGACGAAGTGGCCCAGTATGACGCGATGGACCATCGGGCGGTCAACGACCGCTTCGTGGCCGACTTCCTCGCCGCCCACGGCCCCTGCCGTGGCGGCGAGATCCTCGACGTGGGGACCGGCACCGCCCGCATCCCCATCGCCCTGGCCCTGGCCGACCCGAAGGCGCGAATCGTCGGCTTCGACCTCGCCCCGGCGATGCTCGAACGCGCCGGGCGGAACGTCGCCGAGGCCGGCGTAGCCGATCGGATCCGGTTCATCCTGGGCGACGCCAAGTCGCCGGCCTCCCTGGGGGACGTCCGGTACGAGGCCGTCCTCTCCAACACGATCGTCCACCACATCCCGGACCCGGCCCCGGCACTCGCGGCGATGGTGGAACGCCTGGAGCCCGGCGGCACGTTGATGATCCGCGACCTGGCCCGTCCCGACGACGCGGAGACGCTCGCCGCGCTGGTCGAGCGATACGCCGGCGAGGAGTCGCCCGAGGCCCGCGAGCTGTTCCGCGCCTCGCTCCACGCCGCCCTGACGGTCGACGAGGCGACGAGGCTCGCGGCCGGCGCCGGACTCCCCGCCGACTGCATCGCGATGACCTCCGACCGTCACTGGACCCTGACCTGGCGGCGGCCGGCCTGACGTTTTCGCGGCTTCCTGCGCAACTCGGCGTTGGAGCGGCGCGGAATTTTCATAGTTGGATCGACGGCCGACGACCGAGTCGCCGGCGGTGGGCCGTCCTCCGCGTAGCAATGTCGCAGCCCGCGTCCCGCCAGGGCCGGATTCGCCTGCGCGAACGTCCGCCGAGAGTCCAGAGCCGAGAGCCGGTGATATGACGACTGACATCGAACGACCTGCGGGCGTGGCCGAAGAACTCGCACCGGCCGGCCGGGCCAGGGCCGGCGAGGAGATCCGGCTCTTCGCCCTGATCGCCCTGACCGTCCTCCTCCTGGGGCTCTCCGTCGTCCTGGCCTTCCCGTTCCTCCCCTCGATCACCTGGGCGGTGGCGCTGGCGATCCTCGCCTGGCCGATGCACGTCAGGCTGCGCCAGTACATCCCCTGGCCCTCGGCGGCCGCCGGGCTGAGCACCACCATCGTGGTCGTCGTGCTCCTGGGGATCGGCGGCTTCGTGGTCTACAACCTCGCCGCCGAGGCCGGGGCCGCGGTCCAGCACCTGGAGAAGAAGACGAGCGAGGGTGGCGGAGTCGAGGCGACCGTCGCCGAGATCCCCTTCGTCGGTGCCGCCATGAAGTGGCTGGAGGACAAGGGCGTGGACGTCGAGGGGCAGGCCCGACGACTCGCCGGCTCGCTCGCGCAGTACGTCTCGGGCTTCACCCAGGTCTCGGCGGTGGCCACCATCCAGTTCCTGGTCGCCGCGTTCATCCTCTTCTACCTGTTTCGGGACCCACGGGCGTTCTTGACCGAGATCCAGGACCTGCTGCCGATGCCGCGGTCGGAGAGCGACTTCATCATCAAACGCGCGGGCGACTCGGTGCACGCCAATCTCTACGCTACCCTGATCACCGGCCTGCTCAACGCGGGCAGCTACGGGCTGCTGTTCTGGTGGTTCGGCCTGCCCGCGCCGCTGCTCTGGACGGTCATCATGTTCATCCTCTGCATCCTGCCGATCCTGGGGGCCGGCCTGGTGTGGGGGCCGGCCGCGATCTACCTGGCGATGAACGGCCAGTGGATCGGGGCGATCGTCCTGGTGGGCTGGGGCGTGCTGACGTTCATCATCATCGGCTACTTCCTCTACGGCCGGATCGTCGGCGAGCGGATGAAGATGCACGACGTCCCGGCCCTGCTCGCGTTCCTCGGCGGCCTGGCGGTCTTCGGGCTGTCAGGCATGATCCTGGGCCCCGCGATCGTGGCCGTCACAATGGCCCTGATCGAGGTCTGGAAGCGACGCATGGCGGCCTCCGAGGCGAGGGCGATCGCCGCCGGCGACTGAGCCGTCGTCGGTCGGTCGGTCGACTCCGGGGGCCTCGGTCGTTATGATCGGGGCCTCTCCCGAGCCGCGCCGAAGGCGCGCCGACGTCAAGCCTTGGACTCCAGGGAAGCCGGATCGCGATGAGCACGTCGAGCGAGATGGCCGCTTTGCTCGCGGAGTACCGAGTGGTGGTCGTCCAGCCCGTCCAGTGGGGCGAGCAGGACCCGTTCGGCCATGTCAACCACGTCCACTACTTTCGGTGGTACGAAACCTCCCGGATCGCCTACGCCCGGAAGGTCGGCCTGATGGAACTCCATCAACGCGACGGCGTCGGCCCGATCCTTGCGTCGATCGCGAACGACTACCGCCGCCAGCTCACCTATCCCGACACCGTGCACGTCGGCGTACGCGTGACGCGGATCGGCGTCGCCAGCATCTCGCTCGAGCACAAGATCTTCAGCGAGAGCCAGGGCTCCCTCGCCGCCGAGGGGACCTCTACGCTCGTCATCTTCGATTACCGGGCCCAGCGGCCGACCCGCGTCCCCGACGCGATCCGATCGGCGATCGAGGCCCTCGAAGGCCGCGAGTTCCCGCGCTCCTGAACGCTAGTCCGACCCGGCGTTCGCCGCACGACGCCCCAACCCCCCCACGCAGGGACCCGACGTGAGCATCGACGCCCCGCCCGCCCCGCCGAGCCCCCGCCTTTCGCGCCGGCAACTCGTCACGATCGCCCTCCTCATGGCCGGCTACACGGGCTACTACTTCTGCCGATCCAATTTCCCGGTCTGCTCCCCGATGATCCGCGAGGAGCTGGCGCGGGGCGGGATGAGCCTGGACGACGCCAAGATCGGCCTGGGCTCCATCATCACGCTGGGGGCGCTCGCGTATGCGGCCGGCAAGTTCCTCGGCGGCGGGATCACGGACCGGCTGGGGGGACGTCGGATCTACCTGGCGGGCATGCTGGGCTCGATCGTCTGCACCCTGGCGTTCACGCTGGGCGCGACCCTCCCCTTCTTCCTGATCACGTCGGTGGGCAATCGCTTCGCCCAGTCGCTGGGGTGGGTGGGGGTGGTCCGGGTGGTCTCGCGGTGGGTGCCGCACAACCGGTTCGGGACCGTCATGGGCTTCGTCAGCCTGAGCTACCTGTTCGGCGACGCGCTCTCGCGCAAATTTATGAAAGTCCTCCTGGATTACGATTTCACCTGGCGAGGGGTCTACTACGCCACGGCGGGCGTCCTGGGCGCGATGTTCGTCGCCAACCTGGCCTTCCTCCGCGAGAGCCCGGCCGACGTCGGCGAGCCGGAGCCCGAGCCGAACCCGGACAACCTCTTCGGCGCCGAGGGGGCCGAGTCGAAGCCCTCTCGGTTGGCGGACGTGCTGGGGCCCCTCTTCCGAAGCCGGGTGTTCTGGTACGCCTGCCTGCTCTCGATCGGCCTGACGCTCCTCCGCGAGACGTTCCAGAACTGGACGCCCCTCTACTTCAAGGACGACCTGGGCTTCACCGACGCCGAGGCCGCCGACAAGAGTTCGTGGTTCCCGTTCTTCGGCGGGATCTCGGTCCTGCTGGTGGGCTTCCTCAGCGACCGTCTGGGCAAGGGCGGCCGGGCCCTGGTGATCGTATCCGGGCTGTTGCTGGCCACGGTCGCCCTGCTGTTCCTGGCGATGAAGGTGCCCCACGGGACGGCCTTCGGGCCGGCGGCGGTCGTGGCGCTCATCGGGTTCCTGCTCGTCGGCCCGTACTCGTTCCTGGCCGGGGCCGTGGCGCTGGACTTCGGGGGCAAGAAGGGGGCGGCGGCGGCGGCCGGCATCATCGACGGCGTCAGCTACATCGGCGCGATGCTCTCCGGCCTGGTCATGGCCCAGATCTCCGTCACCTTCGGCTGGTCGGGGGCCTTCGCCGTGCTCGCCGCGGTCGCCCTGCTGACCGGGGGCGTGGCCGTCTTCTTCTACTGGGACCAGCGCCGGGGCGTCCGGGCCTGATCGGGCGTCAGTCGACCGTCTCCGGCGTTCGAACCGGGTGTTCGCGCGCCCCGGGCGCCTCGACGATCGGCCACGACGCCCGCAACTCGTCCGGGTAAGGCCCGATCTTCTCGACCGGGATCGGCTTGAAGCCCAGGTCGAAGGCGGGCGAGCCCGTCTGGAGGCGGAAGTCGTCCCGGGCGGCGTCGACGAACCGGGGATCGGCGACGACCGAGTGGGCGTCCATCCCCATCGCCCGCCACGACGCCCATTCGTCGAGCGTCTCGGTCTCGTGCAGCGAGACGCTTCGCACGTAGACGGCCCCTTCCCGCTCGGGAAAGTCGACCCGCGCCCGGAAGTCCTTCATCGCCTCATGATGCCCCGACTGGCCCGGCCCCGGGATCGTGAAAAGGAATTCGACGTCGCGCCACTCCGTCCCGAGCTTCGCCTCGTTCGGCGAGTTCGCCCAGAAGAAGGCGCCGGCCTCGTAGCCCTGGAGCATGACCTGCGCCCGGAGCCCGGGCTTCGAGGCCCGGAGCGACGCCTTCAATCGGTAGCTGCTCCCGGGCTTCGCCGGAAAGAGGCGGCTGACGACGATGGGGTAGTTGTCGCGTTCCTTCGAATCGTCGAACGCGGCGTCGATCCGCAGGGCTCGCGTCCCGCCGTCATCCTCGATCGCCGCCTTCGCGGTCGGCGTGCGGATCTGCCACTGCCAATCGTCGGGAAGTTCGCCGACGGCGCCGCCCGCGAAGTCGGCGTTGGGGACCAACTCGCCGGAGACGTCGGGCCCGGCCTTGCGCTGGCCGGTCCGGATCGGCAGGCCGTGATGCCAGACGAGATTGAAGTCGAAGAGGTTGTGATCGAACGGCACGTCGTTGGTTCGGACGAGCGCGGCCTCCCGCCCGGCGTAGGCGACGATGTTGCGCACGAACTCGTTGCCGGTCATGATCTGCCCGTTCGGCAGGGGGGCGTCCTGCGGGCGGGTCGACATCCCCCGCATGCCCTTCCACGCGGGGCTGTCGGCCACCTTCGCGTAGCCTTCGAGCATCGTCTTGAGGTGGTCCTTCCAGTACGAGTGGCTCGCCGTCCAGCCCGAGTACTCGTACTGCTGCTGGCCGTTGTCGACGAAGACGTTGTTCTCGATGTGGTTGTCGCGACCGTTGTGCAGGTGCAGCCCGGCGCGCGAGCAGCGATAGACGATGTTGCCGACGACGTCCACGCCCCCCGTATTGTCGTCCAGATAAACGCCCCACGCGAAGTGCGGCGAGACCCAACGTCCCTGGCCGTCCTTGCCGAACCCCAGCATGTCGTGCATCAGGTTGTAGCGGATGACCGTCCCGCGCGAGGAGATCCAGTCGCGGCCGCCGGTGTACACGGCTCCGGTATCCTCGGTCTCCAGATTCATGTGGCGGATGTGGTTGTATTCCAGGACGAGATTGTTGCCGCTGAACAGGATGCCCATGCGCGGGCCGTCGTGGATCAGGTTGTGCGACGCGACGTTGCCGACGCCCTCCATCGAGACGCCGACGCCGTGCTTGTACAGGACACCGACGTGGTGGATGTAGTTGTTGTCGGCCCGGTTGTCGGCCGGGGTCAACGTCACCCGGTCGCCGCCTCCCAGGTAGACCCCGTGCGAGCCGACGTCGGAGACGTCGTTGCCGACGATCCGGTTGTGCGTCCCGCCCGAGACGCTGAGCGCGGCGTGATTGTAGTCGCCGACGCCGCGCACCGTGCAGGCCGCCACGGCGCAGGAGTCGGTCCCTTCCATGGAGACGGCCTCGCCGGTGCAGGCTTCCAGGGTGAGCCCCCGGAACGTCAGGTGCGCCGAACCTGGCTCGACCCGGATCAGGTTGCCGACCACCGGCGCGGCGACGACGTGGCCGGCGTCGAGCGGAGCGGGGGGCCAGAAGTAGAGCACGCCGGCCTCGCGGTCGACGTACCACTCCCCGGGGGCGTCGAGATCCTCGCGACCTCCCCGAAAGTAGTACCGGTCGCCGGGGCGGATCGGATACGAGGCGTCGGCCGTCAGGGTGATGACGCGTTGCGCCTCGTCGATCGAGCGGATCGGGACGATGTTGTTCCACCAATTGTAGCGGGGGAAGACGAAGACCTCGACCTCCTCGGGCCGCTTCCACCCCCGCGCGTCCTTGGCCTTGTAGCGGAGCGAGTTGCGGACCTCGCCGGGGACGTCCTGGTACATCGGCACACGCTCGCCGTCGGCGAAGGCCCAGCCGCCGCCGTACGGGTTGTCGGCCTCGAAGTTCGGATGGCGCGCCAGCGGCAGCCGGGCACCGTCGAGGAACAGCTCGCGGAACGTCAGATCCGTGAAGCCCTGCGCCTTCAGGTCCGCCTTCAGCACCTTTCCCTCGTGCGGCGCGAAGCCGACCACCGCGCGGGCGCCTCGGACCACGGGCCGCTCGCTGGGGAAGGCTCGGTAGACGATTGGAGCCGCCGCCGATCCGCCGTCCTCCTTCGCGAACCGGAGCGTCCGCGCCTGGGGATACTCGCCGCCCCGGATGAAGATCTCGACCCCCTCGCGGGCTTCGGGACTCACCTTGAGGTCTCGTACGACCTCGCGGGCGCGATCCAGAGTGGCGAGCGGTCCGTCGCCGCCCCCCGGCCTCGGATCGGCGAGCCGGCCCGACCAGGAGTCGTCCCCCTTGTTGGAGACATAGAGCTTGAGCGGCCCGGCCTCCACCCCACGCGTCGCCGACGACAGCCCGGCGGCCACGATCAATGCCTGAATCAACACGCCCTGAAGCCCCGAAGTCCGAGACATCGCGACACCTCTCGATCCGGATAGATGACCCCATCGGAGGATATCGCACGCCGAGGGGGCGAGATAGGCGCCCCTCGTCCCGGAACATCTCAGCGGAGGATCGGCGAGGGGCCGGGGAGGTCGTAATTCGCCAGGAACGTGGGGACGGAGACGCCCACGGCGGGCAGCGCGTTCCAGCTCTTCATGCCCGGCCGGGTCTGGACCATGTAGGCCCAGTGGCCCACCTGGGCCCCCGACGAGGTGGGCGTGAACATCTGGTTCTCCATCGTCCATTGGCCGTGCTTGCGCGTCATCTGGCCGAAGCCCTGGACCACCTCGGTCGAGGATGAGAAGGTCAGGAGCACCCGCCCCTGGGGCGTCACCGAGCCCACCAACGCCGAACTCATCGGCTCGCCCGAGCCGAGTTGCGAGACCGTTTCGCCCCAGAAGTAGCCATTGCGGTAGCCGCTGACGTGGTAAACCGTCTGGTCGAGCACGGGGACGATCGCGCCCGTGCTCGGGTCGAAGATCGTCGCCGACAGATTCGGTTTTGGGACGTATCAGTAGGCGTCCGCCAGCCAGGACCACCGGCTCGGAGCCGCCCTCGACGCGTTGGGAAGCTGGCGGACGCCCGCCACCTCGGCCGCCCGATGCGCCATCGGGGCCCGCGGGGTCGTCGAGAGGAGCAGGCGGCTTTCGAGCGACTCCAAAGTTAGACCGGGACGGCGGCGAGTTGCAGGGGATTCGGCCAACTTCGTGCCCTCGAGTGATCGGCCTGGCGGGAGAGACGTTGCCAGTAAACGCCGAGCGCGGCCGGCATTTACGGTGATGGGCCGCCAAGCCGCCACTCGACGCCAGTTTAGATCACGAAATGGGCGAATGCGGAGGGAAGCCTTGGGGAGGCTCCGGAATCCCCTAATTCCGAGCGAGGAAAGACGCTCCCGCGAGTCTCTCACCTCTCCTTGAGCTGGCGTGGCGCGATCTTCGGTAGTTCGAAATCCCCGACGGCCGGCAACCGCTCTTCGATCAGTCGGGTCAGCCGATCGAGCTTCTCCTCGATGGCGTCGACGCGAAGATCGGCGGCCCCGGCCCGGGTGTCGATCATCAAGAAGCCGTCCTTCACGGCGTAGCCGAGGTCCAGCACCGCAAGGTAGTCCCTCAGGTAAACGCCGATCGGGACGGTCTTCGCCTTCATGTCGACCGTCGACCTCAGATGCTTGTCCGTGATGGAGAGGGCGTAGGGATTGACGTAGATCGGGATGCCCGGATCGCTGGGAGTGGCCGAGGACTCCTTCAGCCACTTCAGGAGTTTCTCCAACTCGATCCCTTCCGGGAAATCGAAGTCGTGCCTCTCGGCGAGCTTGGCCCGGATGATCGCATTTTTGGCCTCGCGTTCCTCCCGACTCGGAGGCCCTGGGATCGGCTCAGGTTCGGAGGTCGGTGGCGTGGCGGGGGGCGAGACCGGGACGGCCGCCGACGGCTGCGGCGTCGGTTTGGTGGGCCCGGCTTGCTGGGCCAGGACGACGGAGCCGACGACGCCGAGCGTCGCCAGCGACGAGAAGGCGACGGGCTTCCAGGATGCAAGGGTCATGGCGACGAGGGCTCCTTTCGCGAGCGAGGAGATCGACAACGGGACGGCCGCAGTTCGGGTCGAGAGCGCCAGCAGGGACTGGATCACCGGGGCGGGGGGGGCCGCGAGGACGAACGGTCCCGGCACGATGACGCCCCGTGGCGTCAATCTTGATTCGAGACGCCTCCGTCCCCGCTGGAGCCGCCCGCGCAGGGCCGGTTCGGAGACGCCGAGCGCCCGGGCCGCTTGTTCGTAGGAAAGCCCCTCGAGGCCGCACAGGATGATCGGCCCGCGGTAGCGTTCGGGGAGCCGGTCGATCTCGGCGTGGATCAGGGCCGTCGCGTCCTCCGGGGGGGCCTCGCGGGCCGCGAGCGTGGCCGGGTCGACGAGGCTCAGGCGATTCCTTCGGTCGGTCGAACGCCGGTTCGCCCGCTTCGCGACCCGGAGGGCGACGCCGTGAAGCCAGGGACCCAGGGAGTCCCCCTTTCGAATCGCGACGGCCCGGCGGATCAGGACCAGGAAGACGGCCTGGAACGCGTCGTCCGCCTCGTCCCGATCGCGGACCACCCCCCGGCAGACGGAATGCACCATCGGCCCATGTCTTTCCAGCAGCGCTCGGAAGGCTCCGTCGGCTCCCGGGGAGCCGGTGCGGTAGAGTTCCAGAAGCCGGGCGTCGGAGCGCTCCCCCAGGACCCCGAGGGTCAGCAAGGATGCCAGAGGATCGGCGGGCTTGTTCCGGGTCGGCGTCGTCATCGCTCGCGGCCTCTCCCCTCGTTCGGTCGCCCCTGTCCCCTCCTAGTGCCCTCGACAGCGACATCCTCGCGCGAAATCGGCGTGATTGGGGCGAATTCGCTTCGACGGCTCCCCCATCCCTGCTACGGTCGTACGAGGTCGTGTCGCATCGAGTCCGATCATCTTCTCAGGAGGCCGTCATGGGGACGAGGGGTGCGGGATCGCGGGGCGGGTTGGTGTCGCTGGCCTTGCTCGGAGGGGTGCTGGTCGCAGGGCTGGCGAGCGGCGCGGACGGGCCGGCCGGGAAGAAGTCGATCTACGACGAGAAGGCCGACGCCCGCGAGCAGGTGGACAAGGCCCTCGCAGAGGCCAGGAAAGACGGCAAACGCGTGCTCCTGATGTTCGGCGGCGACTGGTGCGGCTGGTGCCACCGGCTTCACAAGCTGTTCGAGGAGGATCGCGAGATCGCCTCGGTCCTCTCCAACGAGTACGCCCTCGTGATGATCGACACCCAGGCCCCAAATGCGGAGGGGTATCTGAAGGAGGCGTCCAAGGGGCAGGAGGGCGTCGGCTTCCCGTTCCTCGCCGTGCTCGACGCCGACGGCAAGCTCCTCGTCGGCCAGAAGACCGACCCGCTGGAAGAAGGGGACCACCACGATCCGAAGAAGGTGAAGGCGTTTCTCGACCAGTGGAAGGTCGCGGCGAAGGACGCGGAGGCGGTCGTGAAGGACGCCCTGGCGAGGGCCTCGGCCGAGGACAAGCGGGTGCTGCTGACTTTCGGCGCGCCCTGGTGCGGGTGGTGCCACCGGCTCGAAGACTTCCTGGCCAGGCCCGAGATCGCCGAGGCCCTGGCCGACGACCTGATCGTCGCCAAGGTCGACGTCGACCGCATGACCCACGGGCACGAGGTCATGATGCGTCATCGGAAGGAAGTGGTCGGCGGGATCCCGTGGTACGTCGTCCTCGACGGCCAGGGGAAGGCCCACGGCACGGCCGACACCGCCTTCGGGAACATCGGCTACCCCATCGACCCGAAGGAGATCGACGCCTTCGTGGCCCTGCTCGAGGCGCAGAAGACGATCGAGCCGGCCCGAATCGAGGTCGTCCGCAAGGGGCTCGACTCGGCCGCCGCCGCCATCAAGGCCGAGATGGAGAAGCGCCGGGCCGAGCGCGCCGCGATCCAGAAGGCCGGCTGAGCGGGGCTCCGACGGGAACGGACGTGTCAGCCGGCCGGCGCCTCGACGCCGAGCCGCCTGACACAGCGGAGCCGAACGAGGTCGATCAGCAGCCCGGCCGTGGAGATCGCCACGACGCACCACCAGAACCCAAGGCCGCTGAAAAGCCGGTCGTCGCCGAAGGCCGCGAAGAGACAGGCGATCACGAGATAGGGGATCGAGCAGAAGCCGAGTCGGACGGCCATGCGGCGGAGCACGTCGCGAAAGGTCCGGGGGGGCATGAGGTCGGCCGGGCGCAGGCCGAAGAGGATTCGACGCCGGGGATGCATGTCCGCGAGCCCTCGCTCAACGTTTGGCGATCAGGAGTTCCTTGACGAGCGCCGCGATCTCGGGGGTGGTCAGCGGATCCTCGCCCATCGGGACGTAAGCCTTCTTCTCGTCGACGACCCGGATGCGGCCCTTGTGACGCTTGGCGAGGCTTTCGATCTTCCGGGAGTTGCGGTAGGTGAAGACGACGTATTCGGATTCGACGTGGATGCGGTCGATCTTCCAGCCGCCGGCGAGGATGCGGATCTCGGCCTCGGCGAGCATGTGCTCGGCCGGCTTCGGCGGAGGGCCGAAGCGGTCGTTCAGCTCATGTCGGAAATCGGCCAGATGGTCGAGGCTCCTCAGCCTGGCCAGACGACGATAAAGCTCCAGCTTCAGCCTCGGCGCGGGGACGTAGTCGCGCGGGAGGTACGCTCGCCATTTCAGCTCGACGGAGCAGTCGAACATCGGCTTGTCGGGCTGCTTCGTCGCCGACCGCACGGCCGATTCGAGGAGCGTGCAGTACAGCTCATAGCCGACGCTCTCGATGTGGCCGGATTGCTCGGCGCCCAGGATGTTGCCGGCGCCCCGGATCTCCAGGTCGCGAAGCGCGATCTTGAAGCCGGCTCCGAGCGAGGTGAACTCCTCGATCGCCTTCAGCCGTTTGACGGCGTTGGGCGTGACCGGGCGGTCGGATTCCAGCAGCAGGTAGGCGTACGCGCGGTGCTTGAACCGGCCGACGCGGCCCCGGAGCTGGTGCAGGTCCGCCAGGCCGTACTTGTCGGCCTCGTTGATGAAGATGGTGTTGGCGTTGGGGATGTCCAGGCCGCTCTCGATGATCGTGGTGGCGACCAGCACGTCGAACTCGCGGCGGATGAACCGCATCATCGTGCGTTCCAACGTCTCGCCGGTCATCTGGCCGTGGGCGAACTCGATGCGGGCCTCGGGGACGATCGACCGGAGCTTGTCGACGACCTGCTGGATGTCGTGGATCCGGTTGTGGACGAAGTAGACCTGGCCGTCGCGGTTCAGCTCGCGGTTGATCGCGCGCTTGATGGTGTCCGGGTCGAACCGGAGGATGCGGGTCTCGATGGCCTTGCGGTCGGACGGAGGCGTCTCAAGGTTGGAGATGTCTCGGATGCCCAGCAGGCTCATGTGAAGCGTGCGGGGGATCGGCGTGGCCGAGAGGGTCAGGACGTCCACGGTGGACCGCAGGGTCTTGAGCCACTCCTTGTCCTCGACTCCGAACCGCTGCTCCTCGTCCACGACGATCAGGCCCAGGTCCTTGAAGGCGACGTCTTTCTGGAGGATGCGGTGGGTGCCGATCAGGACGTCGACCTTGCCGTCGGCGGCCCGCTTGAGGATCTCCTTGACCTCGGCCTTGGGGCGGAAGCGGTTGACCGCCTCGATGACGAACGGAAATTCCCCCATCCGCGCTGAGAAGCTGCGGTGGTGCTGCTCCGAGAGGATCGTGGTCGGGACGAGCACGCCGACCTGCTTGCCGGCGTCGACCGCCTTGAACGCCGCGCGGATCGCGACCTCGGTCTTGCCGTAGCCGACGTCGCCGCAGATGAGGCGGTCCATCGGCTTGGTCTGGGCCATGTCCTCCTTGATCGCCTCGATCGCGGCGAGCTGGTCCGGAGTCTCGTCGAACGGGAAGGCGGCCTCGAACTCGGCCATCCAGTGGCTGTCCTCGGCGGGGAAGGCGAAGCCCGGCTGGCTGGCGCGGTCGGCCTGGATGTCCAGCAGCTCCTGGGCCAGGTCGACCACCGCGTCCGCGACCCTTTTCTTGCGCTTCTCCCACGCGGACGAGCCGATCTTCGAAAGCGGCGGCGAGGCGTTGCCGCCCCCGACGTACTTCTGCACCAGGTCGATCTTGGCGATCGGGACGTAGAGCTTGGTCTTCTCGGCGAACTCCAGAAGGAGCGTCTCCTCGGCGTGGTCGTTCGCCTTGTCGACGAACTGGAGGCCGAGGTAGCGCGCGATCCCGTGGTTCACGTGGACGACCAGGTCCCCCTCGTTGAGGTCGAGGAAGCTGTCGATCGCCCGGGTCTCGTACTTCCGCCGCGAGGTCGTGCGGCGGACGTCGGCGCGGGCGAACAGCTCGTGGTCGGCGATGACCAGCGTGGCGGCATCGACCAGGTGGAAGCCCGCACGGATGCGTCCCACCGTGGTCTTCAGCCGGCCGCTCCGTGCCAGCTCGGAGTCGGCGAAGACCTCGCCGAGTCGCTCGACCTCGGCCGCGTTGTTGCAGGCGATGAGGACGCGGTCGTCGCCCGCGGCGGCGTCCAGCTCGGCCTTGACCTTGGCCAGCTCGCCGGAAAACCGTTCGACGCTCTCGATCCGCAGGTGGCAGGTCGCCTCCAGCGAGTCGGCCGCGAGCGCCGAGAGGGCGATGGTCGGCCGTCGGATCAGGCGTTCGAACGTGCTCTCGACGGAGTAGAGGCCGCGCAGGTCCTCGACGCGGGCCAGGTAATGCTTGCCCTCCTCGCGGAGGTCGGGGGGCTCGATGAGGACGATCCAGGTCCCCTCGGGGAAGGCGTCGGTCGCCGGGCCGAAGTCGTCGTGGTGGTCGGGGTCGAACGCGGGGGGGACGGCGATCGTGACGTTCTGCCAGCGGTCGAGCGAGCGCTGGGTCTCGGCGTCGAACGGCCGGATGGATTCGATCTCGTCGCCGAAGAACTCGATGCGGACGGGGTCGGAGGCGTCGGCGGGGAAGACGTCGAAGATGCCGCCGCGCAGGCTGAACTCGCCGGGGACCTCGACGACCTCGACGCGTTGCATGCCCCGGTCCATCAGCCAGGCGCCCAGCTCGTCGATCGGGGCGACGTCGCCGACTTCCAGCCGTCGCGACATCCGCCGCAGGACCTCGGGCCTGGGGACCGGCTGGAGCAGGGCCTGCATCGACGTGACGACGGCGCGGGGGGGGAGGCCGCCGGCCAGCCGGCCGACGGTCCGCATGCGCGCGGCGAAGACCTCGTCGCGAGCGTCCTGCTCGCGCGGGAGCTTGTCCCAGGCGGGGAGGACTTCCGGGGCGAGGCCGGAGAAGACGGCGACGTCGTCGCGGAAGTCGTCGACGTCGCCGACGTGGGGGAGCACGACGACCAGGGTCGTTGGGGCGTGCAGCGCCAGGGCCCCGGAGACGAGTCCGGCGGCCGAGCCCCAGGAGCCGTCGATGGTAGCCGCCCGGCCGTTCCGCAACGCGGCGATGACTTCGGGGAATCCCTCCGCCTGCTGGATCAGGCGGGTCAGATCCTTCAGCTCTCCCGCCGCGGCCGGCGTGGCGGCGGCGGGGCGTCTCGACGAAACCCTGGGCATCGGTGGCTCTTCGGGGGTGGACACGTCGCCGCCGATCCCGAGGGCCGGACGGTCGCCTGATCACGGGTGTATTCTAGGCGCGGAGGCCGCCCTCGCCTACTCGGCCCCGGCTTGCAATCGCCGCGCCGTGCGAGGACGCGTCCGGGCCCCCCGCGCCGGGGCGGGGGGCGTGGGGTGGGCGAGCTGGGCGCGGGGACGGGTCGCCAGCCGGGCCAGTCGGTCCAGGGCGTCGATCAGGTCGTCCATCGCGCAGGGGAGGTCCAGGCAGGCGGCGGCGCCGGCGTTCCGGGCCTGGCTCACGGCGGATCGGTCGGCGAAGCCCAGGAGGGCCAGGACGGGCCCCAGCCGGCCCCGGCGCTCCAGGCGTTCCTCCCAGCGAGGCTCCAGCACCGGCACGTCCCAGACGGTCAGGCGGGGGTAGCCCGGCAGGTCGGCGTCGGGGTCGGGGGCCAGGGTGGCGGCGTCGGCGGTGCGGTAGCCGGCGCGGGCGCAGGCCTCGCGAAGCACCTGTCTCAGCTCGTAGTCGCTGCTGACGACCTCGACGGGGATCGCGTCGGCCACGCGCTTGGCCCGGGGCGAGGCCTGTCCGAGCATCCGCTCGAGCTGTCGCGGCAGGGTCTCGGCGGCGGTCGCCTCGGGGACGACCATCTCGACCAGTCCGGACAATCGCTCGATCTCGGCGTAGCGGACGTAAGGGCTGACGCAGAGGATGATGCGGGGCCAGCCGGCGGGGCCCGCCTCGCGTCGAAGCTCCTCCAGCCTGGCGACGTCCGCCTCGGTGAGCCGCGAGCGATGCAGGACGAGGATCCCGACGCCGGCCTGGGACTGGGCACGGAAGGCCTCCCCGGGGAGGTCCGCCCCCATGCCGCCCCAGGGGATCGGGTCGAATTCGGAAAGAGCCCGGGCGATCTCGGCGACCCAGGGGTCGTCCAGGTCGCCCGCGAAGCCGATCGTCGAAGAGGTCGTATCCATCGGCGTCCCTCCATGGAGCACCCCCGGCCGCGACGCGCGAGACCGGGCGCGATGCGGCACCATCCGTACCAACTTCCGGCCTTCCCGGCAATCGAGATTCGCCGCGTGAGGGCATGGAACGCGGCCCGGGCCGATTCCGGATTTTTTCGTATCTGTGCGGCCCCGTACCGGCATGATGGAGCGACGGCCGCCAATTCGGGGAGACTTCATGAGCACCAGTCGATGGGCCGAGTCGCAGGTCCGCACCCTCTTCGAGTCGGGGACGCTCTGCGGCCTCTCGGGCCGCGAGCTGCTCGAACGGTTCGCCAGGCACGGCGACCAGGCGGCGTTCGAGGCGATCGTCGCGCGGCACGGACCGATGGTCCTGGGCGTCTGCCGGCGCGTGCTGGCCGACTCCGCGGACGTCGACGACGCGTTCCAGGCGACGTTCCTGGTACTGGTCCGCCGGGCCGGCACGCTCGGAAGGGACGACGTGGTCGCCGCCTGGCTGCACGGGGTCGCGACGAAGGTCGCCCGCCGGGCGCGGATGGACCGAGCCAGGCGAAGGGCCCGCGAGCGCGGCGGCCTGGCCGTCGAGCCCGGCCGCGAGCCGGAATCGCCCGACTTCGCCCTGCGGGAAGTGGTCGACGAGGAGATCGGCCGGCTCCCCTGGAAGTATCGCGCCCCGGTGGTCCTTTGCTACCTGGAGGGGCTGACCCACGAGGAGGCGGCGGCCCGGCTGGGCTGGCCGATTGGCTCGGTCAAGGGCCGCCTCGCCCGCGCCCGGGCCTCGCTCGCATCCCGCCTGGGCCGGCGTGGCGTCACGGCCGGCGCGGCGGCGCTCGCGACGGAACGCCTGGGCTCGGCCGCCGTGCCGGAAGCCCTGGCCGCCGCCGTCTCGCTCGCCGCCCGGCGAGTCGCGCAGGGAGTCGCGTGGAACGTCGTTCTGTCCGATCCAGTTTCCCGTCTCACGAAAGGAGCGAGTGAATCCATGACCGCCACGCAATTGACGGCCGCCGCCCTGGCCGCCGTCGCCCTCGCCACGGCCGCCGGCGTCGGCATCGCCGCCGCCCGATCGGAAGGCCCGGCTCCGCGTGGGGGCGCCCCGCCGACCGTCTCCGCGAGCGACGACGCTGCCGCTTCCCCCTCCGCATCGACCTCCAGGGCCGATGGGCTCCCGGGGTCGTCCCGCGACCAGGACCCTAGGTCGGCTGGGATCCTCGCCAAGCTCGACGAGCCCCTGTCGATGAACTTCCCCAGCGAGACGCCGCTGGAAGACGTGCTGAAGTACGTCAAGCAGGCGACCCAGACGCCGGCCGACAACGGCATCCCGATCTACGTCGACCCGATCGGCCTGAAAGAGGCCGACAAGACGACGACCTCGCCGGTCTCGATCGACCTCGACGGCGTGCCCCTGCGGCGGACGCTCCAGATCTTGCTGAAACAGATCGACCTGGTTTATTACGTAGAAGACGGCATCCTCGTCATCACGTCGGAGGGGGCGGCCGAGGCCGGCCTCGGGCCCGACATGGCCCGCCCCTCCCCTTTGCAGGTGGACTTCGAGAGGGCCACCCGCGGCGAGATGACTCTGGAGGAGATGGAGTCGCTCGCCCAGAGGATCAAGCTGATCGGGGAGATCCGCAAGGCCATGGACGGGCCGAGCGAACCCGCGGCGGGCGGCGGGGCGGGCGGAGTGCAGTAGTCCTCGCAGCCCGGAATCGACGTCTCGGCGCGGTTGCGGGCCGACGCGGCGCTCGCCTCCTTGCTGCTTCTTGCTACGGCGGGCCGTTCCCGTGGGCGACGAGCGAGGGATTTGGGCGACGTCCCCGAGGGCCCGGGTCGCGCCGCTTGTCGACGCCCGATCGGCTGGGGTATGATCCCGGTTCGACGGTGGACGGCTTCGTCGCGAAAAGTGCCAAGTCGAGGAGGCGTCATGGATCCCACGCGCGAGATTTTCGGGAGCCTGATCCCCGTGGGGGGGGGCGATCCGATTCCCCTGGTCAAGCCGGAGCTGCTCGTCGGGCGGCGGCCGAACTGCGACATCCGCCTCGACTTCGAGAACGTCTCGGGCAAGCATGCGATGCTCACCCTCGTGAACGGCCTCTGGCACGTCCGTGACATGGCCAGCACCAACGGCACGAGCGTCAACGGCTCGCGGCTGAGCAGCCCGCACTCGGTCATGCCCGACGACGAGCTGGGCTTCGCCGGCCACCTGTTCACGATCGACTACGTCCCCAGCGGGCCCGAATCGCTGATCTCCAGCCACCAGGCGCTGGAGGAGGACGTGCAGGACGAGCGCAAGCGGCACTCCCTGATGGAGCTGGCCGGGCTCGACACCGACGACAAGGCCCCGCGCGTCAGCAGGCCCAAGACGGCCCCGGCGGAGATCGAGCGGCTGTCGGTCGACGAGGCCGAGTTCGACGACACAGTCCCCAAGCACTTCAAGCCCAAGGCCGCCAAGGTCAAGCGCAAGGCCGAAGACGAGGACGACTTCCTCAAACTCATCGAGGACGAGGTCGTTCAGAAGCCCGAATGACCCATTTCCGCGCTCCGGCCCGGAAAGCCCGGTCGGTAGACTGTCGGACGTCGCATTATATCGACAGCGAGCGAAGCGGCCCCGCCGATCCCGGGGCGTCGAAGCCTTCCCGCGCCGGCCGTGCCGGCGCCCGACGCATCCGATCGGCCGAGACGCTTTCCAACCTTTGAAGAGGAGTCGAACGCGATGAACACCCTGAGCAAATCCCTCCTGGCTCTGGGCCTGGCGGCCCTGATGACGGCCCCGGCCTACGCCCAGCAGCGTCGCGGCGGCGGCTTCGGCCGCGCCGGGGTCTCCATGCTCCTCTCCAACGCCAGCGTGCTGGACGAGCTGAAGCTCGACGACGCTCAGAAGTCGAAGATCAGCGAGATCGTCGACGAGGCCCGCGAGAAATACTCGGTCACCGGCGACCTCGAGCCCCAGGAGCGGATGGCCAAATACCGCGAGCTGGCCAAGGAGATCGAGCCCGCGACCCTCAAGGCCGCCGCCGAGGTCCTCAAGCCCGAACAGCTCAACCGCCTGCACGGCATCCACTACCAGGTCGCCGGCCCGGCCGCCTTCGAGGACGAGGATCTCCAGAAGAAGCTCAAGATGACCGACGAGCAGAAGTCGGCCGCCGAGCAGATCATCGCCGACTCCAACACCGAGATGCGCGAGCTGTTCCAGTCCGGGGGCGACCGGGACGAGACGATGTCGAAGATCCGTGAGCACCGCAAGGCGACCGTGACCAAGATCGAGGCGAAGATGACCGACGAGCAGAAGGCGGAGTACGCCAAGCTCCTCGGCTCCCCCTTCGAGATCCGCTGGGAAGGCGGCCGAGGCCGTTGATCGACGAAAGTCCGATTTTCCCGACCATCTGACGCCAAGCTTCGCGGGCGCGAGGGGCCGACATCGGGCCCCTCGCGTCCGCTTCGCTTTCGAATCTGCTACTCGACCGTGACGCTCTTGGCCAGGTTGCGCGGCTTGTCGATGTCGCAGCCCTTGAGCCGGGCGACGTGGTAGGCGAGGAGCTGGAGCGGGACGACGGCGAGGAGCGGCTGGATCACTTCGGGGGCGTCCGGGATGGGTAGGACGTGGTCCGAGACGCTCGCCAGCTCGTCGTCGCCGGCGACCCCGACGCTGATGATCGGGCCGCGCCGGGCGCGGACTTCCTCGATGTTGCTCAGCGTCTTGGCGTGCAAGGGCCCCCGGGGGGCGACGAAGACCGAGGGGGTCTCGGGGTCGATGAGCGCGATCGGCCCGTGCTTCATTTCGGCCGTCGGGTAGCCCTCGGCGTGGATGTAGCTGATCTCCTTCAGCTTCAACGCCCCTTCGAGGGCGACGGGGTAGTGCACATCCCGCCCCAGGAACAGGACGCTTCGCGCCTTCGTGAGGCTTTCGGCCGCGGCCTCGACGATCGGCTCGGCTTTCAGCGCCTCGCCGATCAGGGCCGGCACCGATTCCATGGCGTCGACGATCGCGGCCCCCTCGGAGAAGGAAAGCTGTCGAAGCCGGCCGAGGTGCAGAGCCAGGAGCGTCAGCACGGCCACCTGCGCCGAGAAGGCCTTGGTGCTCGCCACGCCGACCTCGGGCCCCGCGTGCAGGTAGACCCCGCCGTCGGCCTCGCGGGCGATCGTGCTGCCGACCGTATTGACGATCCCCAGCGTCGGGTGGCCGCGGCGCTTGGCCTCGCGGAGCGCCCCCAGGGTGTCGGCCGTCTCGCCCGATTGGCTCAGGACGAAGACGAGAGTCCGGTCGTCGAGCGGCGCGTTCCGGTAGCGGAATTCGCTGGCGTACTCGACTTCCACCGGCAGGTGGGCCAGACGCTCGATCAGGTACTCGCCCACGAGCGCCGCGTGCCAGCTCGTGCCGCAGGCGGCGAAGACGACCCGGCGCGCCCGACGGAGCTGCCGGGCGGTCAAGTTCAGGCCCCCCAGCCGCGCCGAGCCCTCGGAGCGGACGAGCCGGCCCCGACAGGCGTTGATCACCGTATCGGGCTGCTCGCGGATCTCCTTGAGCATGTAATGGGCGTGGCCCCCCAGCTCCACGGCGTCGGGCTTCCAGTCGATCCGGTCGATGCGGGGGGTGACCGACCCGCGCTCGCGATGGCGGATCTCGAAGTCGTCGGCGGTCAGGCGGACGACCTCGCCGTCCTGGAGATAGGCGACGTTCGCCGTGTGTGGGGCGATGGCGACCGGGTCGCTGGCGAGCAGGTGCTCCCCCTCGCCCACGCCGACGACGAGCGGGCTCCCCAGCCTCGCGCCGAGGACCTCGCCGGGGCGGTCGGCGGTGACCACGGCCAGCCCGTAGGTCCCTTCGAGCCGGGGGAGGACGCGGAGCAGAGCGTCCATCGGGTCGTCGCCGCGTTCCAGCTCGCGGGCCATCAGGTGGGCGACGACCTCGGTGTCGGTCTGGCCAAGGAAAGCGAACCCCTCCGCCTCAAGCTCGCGACGGATCGACGCGTGGTTCTCGATCACGCCGTTGTGGACGACGGCCGTCGAACGCCTGCCGGCGCGGCCGCCGACGTGGGGGTGGGCGTTGACGTCGGTGGCGGGGCCGTGGGTCGCCCATCGCGTGTGGCTGATCCCGTTGGAGGCCTTGACGGGCCGTAGGCGGAGCAACTCCTCCAGCACGGAGACCCGCCCGGCCTGCTTGCGGACCTCCAACGAGCCGTCCTCGACCGCGGCGATCCCCGCGCTGTCATATCCCCGATACTCGAGCCGACGGAGCCCGGCGACGAGGATCGGGGCGGCTTCCTTGCTCCCGGTGTAGCCGACGATCCCACACATGTCCGGGCCTCCGTGTTGCATTCGGGCGGTCGCGCGACGGCCCCGTTCGGGCCTCGGGCCGAAGCCTCCTATACCCGGGGCGCTCCCGATGCGTCAACGCTCAGGATCCGCGGCGGGGAGTGACGGCCCATCCCCGCGTCCACAGCGCTGGGATTTCGCATCGACGTCGATACGGGCTTCCATGTCCTGCCTTGGCGCATGGAGACACGCGCCGGGCCCGTCGCCGGCCCGAGGACGCGGGGCGACGAGCGAAGGGGCTCGCATCGCCGCCGAGCCGGCCGCGGCGCACGTTCCGAGAAAGGTGCGGTTCGATGAGGCGTAGCCACAACGCGTTCCGCCGAGCTGCGAGTCGATGGAGACCCGGCGGCTGTTGAGCGCGGCGTCGGAGACGGTCGTGACGGGATTGTTCCGGCAGGTCCTGCTCCGCGACCCCGGGCCCAAGGAACTGGCGCGGTTCAGCAGATCGGTCGACGCCGGCGTGAGCGAGGCTCGCGTCGCCGCGCGGCTCTACGATTCGAACGAATTCCGCAGGGACGTCCTGACGTCCTATATATGAAGAGATCCTCGAACGTCAGCCGACGGAGGCGGAACTCGGCCGGTGGTCGAGGGCGTTGGCGGCGGGTGGTTCCGGGGCCCGTGTAGCGGCCGCGATCGCCGGCTCGCCCGAGTCGGTCGAGAGATTCGACGGCGACCAGGCCGCTTACGTCAGGTCGATCTCCGTCGGGCTTCTGGGCCGCCAGGCCGACGAGGCCGAACTCGCGACCTATGTCTCCCAGCTCCAGAAGGGCGCCGCGCCGACGATCGTGGCTGCGGCGATCACGAGGACGGTCTCGTACCGCGTCAGCAAGATCCAGGAGGCTTACCAGGCCGTCCTGGGTCGGCTTCCTTCTGCGAGCGAGGCGGCCGCCTGGGCGTCGCGATGGTCGGCGAACGGGGGCCTCCGAGGCGTCTCGCTGCGGATCCTGGACGGCCGCGAAAACGCCGCGCGCCTACGCGGCGGCGCGGTGTCGGCGCCGGACATGGCCGCGGTGAACGAGCTCAAGCAGATCCTCCTCGCGCCCTACACGGAGGCGAACGACGGCTTCGTGAACACATTCAATCGGCTGCTCGGGACGAGGCCCGCGGAGGACGCCGAGGGGGACCCCGTCGCGTCCCCGCCGACCAACACGGCGCTGTGGGGCCTGACCAAGGCCGGCGGCCGCGACGGTCGGCCCCTCGACGAGGTGAGGACCGTCGCCACGACGACGGTGCCGGTGGCCGCGCTGACGCCGTTGCAGTCCGAGGTCGACATCGACAAGTCGCTCGGATTCGCCCTGGGAGCGGCGCCGGCCCAGTCGGACCTGGAGGAGTATCTCGCCGGGGGGGCGATCAAGCCGTTCGGGGGTCCAATCCTCACCCGGGGGTGGGGGCCGGTACATCGTCGACGGACATCACCGCTGGTCGAGCCTCTTCGTGATCAATCCCGACGCCCAGATCTCGGCGCTGGACATCGGCTACGCCGCAAGGCCGCAGGATTACCTGAAGGTGGCCCAGTAGGCCGTCGGGGCGGCGATGGGATATCTCCAGGTGCAGTCCGTCGAGGGCCAGAACCTCTTCACGATCGGCCGGGCCGACTTCGACGCCTGGGTCGCGAGGACCATCGCGGACGGCGACGACCCCCAGGGCGTGCTCGCCGTCTTCAAGCAGGCGCGCGGGCTCGACGGGATCCCGGCGATCGCGGCGTTCTTATGGGGCAACGTGGAGCGCATGCGGCTCGGCAACCAGCCCTTCCCCGGCGTCACCGGCCGGGACTATATGCCGCAGCCGCCGAGCGGCGGCGTCGACGAGATGGTCGCGTGGTTCGAGAGCGGGGCCCTGAACAGTCGGTTCCCCATGGTCCCGCGGCTGGGATGATCGGATCGGGACGATCCTCGCGGGGGAAAATCGTCGACCTCAAGCACGAATCTTGATGTTGACAGGAGCCCCGAGTCCGTCGATACTCTCGCCGACGGACCGGGGCGACCGGCTCCCACCTCAAGAGGACCCTGACACCGGATGGAAATCGGGTCCTCGGGAGCCGTCAGACGTTATCTAGCTCACGATCGCTCCCCACGCCCGGTCCCTCGCTCGGACGCTGTTTCGCACCTATTGGACGAGCCCACAAGGATGGGGGCCTGGCACGCGACGCAACGCGACGTCGCAAGCCCGTCTCGACTTGTCGGCCGTGCTTGTCTCCCGACGTCACGCTTGCTCGACGCCGCCACCGGCGCGTCGAGAACTCACCAAGGATGGAACCTGCCATGCGTATTCTCGTCACCGGCGGCGCCGGCTACGTCGGCTCCACGTTGGTCCCGATGCTCCTCGAACAGGGCCACAAGGTCCGCGTGCTGGACAACCTCCGGTTCAGCGGCCAGGGCCTGCTCCCCTGCTGTCAGAACCGCTTCTTCGAGCTGCAGCAGGGGGACGTCTGCGACCCCGCCGCGGTCAAGAAGGCCGTCGACGGCGTCGACGCGATCATCCACCTGGCCGCCATCGTCGGCTACCCCGCCTGCAAGAAAGAGCCCCAGCTCGCCCAGGCGATCAACGTCGAGGGCACCCGCAACCTGCTGTCCGCCCGGAACAAGGACACCCGGTTCCTGTTCGCCTCCACCGGCAGCATCTACGGCTCGATCCCGGACTACGTCTGCAACGAAGACACCCCCCGGGCCCCGATCACGCTCTACGGCGAGACCAAGGCGACGGCCGAGGAGATGGTGCAGAAGGCCGGCAACGGCGTCTCCTATCGCTTCGCGACGGCCTTCGGCGTCAGCAACCGCATGCGGCTCGACCTCATGCCGAACGACTTCACCTACCAGGCCGTCAAGAACCGCAACCTCATCGTCTACGAGGGCGGCTTCAAGCGGACCTTCGTCCATGTCCGCGACATGGCCCGCTCGTTCATCTTCGCCCTGGAGCGCTGGGACGACGTGAAGGACGACGTCTACAACGTCGGCCACGAGAGCATGAACTTCACCAAGGAAGAAGTCGCCCGCAAGGTGCTGGAGCACACCGACTTCTACCTCCACTTCGCCGAGGTCGGCAGCGACGCCGACCAGCGCAACTACGAGGTCTCCTACGAGAAGATCCGCGCCAAGGGGTTCGAGACCACCATCGACCTCGACCGCGGCATCTCCGAGCTGGTCCGCGCCGCCCAGCTCATCTCGTTCCAGAACCCGTTCGCGAACGTCTGATCGTCTCGCGGGCCGACCGGGGGAGGCGACGCGGCCCCCCCCGGCGCCGCGCGTCGTCGGATGGCTCGGCCCCGCCGCGCCGAGTCCCACTCATCCCGATTTCCCTACTCCTAGCGGGCCGCGACGGTCCGGGTGAACGACACCATGGTGAACCGGAAACTCTGGTTTCGCGGCGGTCCCGAGCCGGCGCGGCCGGCGGGCCGGCCCTTGCACGCCTTCGGGCGTCCCGAGGCCGAAGCCTCGACGATGACGGTCGACGGGCCCGGCCCGGCTCGCGTGGAGCCCGGCAGGCGGGTCCTCCTCATCAACCAGTACTACTGGCCCGACCACGCCTCCACGGCCCAGCATTTGACCGACCTGGCCGAGTCGCTGGCCGCCCGCGGGTTCGAATGCCACGTCCTGTGCGCGCAGAGCCGATACAAGCCCGGCGACCCGGCGCCCCCGGCCGAGGAGGTCCACAACGGCGTGCACATCCACCGCGTCCCGGCGACCTCGCTGGGCCGCAAGAGCACGCTGAGCCGGATGACCGACTACCTCAGCTTCTACGCGCGGGCGGTCGTCAAGGCGTTCCGACTCCCCCGGTTCGACCTCGTGGTCACGCTGACCACCCCGCCGATCATCGGCCTGGTCGGGACGCTCCTGCGACGGCTGAAGGGCTCGACCCACGTCTGCTGGAGCATGGACCTGCACCCCGACGCCAGCCTCGCGCTGCGGCGGATGTCGCCGAGGAACCCGATCGTCCGGTCGCTGGCCTGGCTGAGCGACGCCGTGCTGCGGCAGGCCGATCGCGTGGTCGTCCTGGGGCCGTACATGGCCGACCGGATCCTCATGAAGAAGGTCCGGCCCGACCGAATCGCCACGATCCCGGTCTGGAGCCGCAAGGACGAGGTCTATCCGGTCGCCCACGCCTCGAACGGCCTCCGCAAGCAGCTCGGCTTCCGCGACGAGCTGGTCTGCATGTACTCCGGCAACCTGGGCCTGGCCCACACGTTCGACGAGTTCCTGGAGGCCGCCCGGCGTATGCGCGACCGCGAGGACGTGATCTTCCTCTACGTCGGCGGCGGGCCGAGGCTCGCCGAGGTGAGGGCGGCGAAGGAGCGCGACGGGCTCGACAACGTCCGGATCCTGGACTACGTCGCCCGCGAGGACCTGCATCTCTCGCTCTCCACGGCCGACGTCCACCTGATCTCCATGCGGCCCGAAATGACCGGCATCGTCGTGCCGGGCAAGCTCTACGGCATCATGGCCGCGGCGAGGCCGGCCCTCTTCGTCGGCCCGCCGCATTGCGAGTCGGCCGACCTGATCCGGCGCTCCGGCGGCGGCTTCGCGGTCCCCTTCGGCGACGCCGACGGCGTGGTCGCGGCCCTGGAACGCCTGCGCGCCGACCGCAACCTGGCCCGACAGATGGGCGAGAAGGGCCGCCAGGCGTTCCTCGCCTCCCACGAGATGGGCCCCTGCTGCTACCAGTGGTTCGAGCTGGCCCGCGGCCTGCTCGCCCCGTCCAAGGCCGAGTCGCGGCCGGTCGCAGTCGCCGTCCCGACGCGGGTCGGGGCCGTGGAAGTCGGTTGAAGAAGTGACGACGCCGGTCCTGCGATGCCTCGGAACCGGCCGATCCTCCAACAGTCTCCGTGCTCGTCGCCTCCTCATCCGGCCCTCAGGGCCACCTTCCCCCGCCAGGGGGTAAGGGATCTTTGTCCATGCAGACTCGTCGTCGGCCCTAGCTTTTCCCGGAGGAATTCGTCGTGGACCTTCGCCGTCGCGGAACCAGCCTGATCGCCCTGACCCTCCTCGCCGCGACCGCTGCGGACCTGCCGGCGCAGACGACGCCCACCGAGAGCGTCGCCGAGATCCAGAACCGCCACGACCGAGCGCTCGTCCGCGAGCTGGGCGAGTACCTGATCCGCAATCCCAAGGCCGAGGATCGCGACCAGGCCTACGCCGCCCTCTTCAACAAGGCGATCGAGCACGACTGGTTCGCCGAGAATCAGGAGGCCGCCGAGCGCTACCTGAAGGACGAGCCCGAGGGGCCGGTCCGCGCGCTCGCCCAGATCATCACGGTGATGTCCCGCGCCCAGGCCAAGAAGTTCCCGGACGCCCTGGCCCGCTACAAGGAGCTGATGCAGGGGCTGAACGCGACCGATCAGGAGGAGTTCGCCGTCAGCTTCTCGGAGACGTTCGCCATCGCCGCCGTCGTCGCGGGCGAGATCGACGTCGCCGCGCAGGTCTACCAGACCCTGGCCTCGCGGTTCCCCGAGAGCGCCGCGGTGAAGCAGAAGGCCGAGAACGAACTGGCGCGGCTCGCCCGCGTCGGCAAGCCCGCGCCGAACGTCGAGGCTCAGGACCTCCAGGGGAAGACCGTCCGGCTCGCGAGCCTCCGGGGCAAATATGTCCTGATCGACTTCTGGGCGACCTGGTGCACGCCCAACCTCGTCGAGCTTCCCCGGCTCCAGGAGGCTTACCGCAAGTATCACGACGCGGGGCTTGAGATCGTCAGCGTCAGCCTGGACGACACCCGCACGGCCGTCGTCGACTTCGTGAAGGCTCGCAAGATCCCCTGGACCCAGCTCCACAACACCACGTCGGGCGTCGACCTGATCGAGGCCTTCGGCGTCGGGTCGATCCCGGCGAGCTATCTCATCGACCCGCAGGGGAACGTCGTGCGGATCGACCTCCGCGGCGGGGCCCTCGATGAGGCCCTTTCCAGGCTCATCAAGATCGGCGGCTGACCCGGCTCAGCCAGGGGCCGTCGCCGGCTTCGCATCCAGGTCGAACAGGTCGGGGTCCCGCCCGTCCTGGCCCGGTTCGTCGCCTCGTGCGAGCGCCATCCGGACTTGCCGCACCGCCTTGATGTAGAGCGCGTTGAAGACGAAGGCGAACAGCAAGGCGAGGGTGATCGCGACGATCGCCGGGCCCGAGCCGACCTCGCCCGCGAGGGCCCCCGTGGCGGCCGCGATCCCGACGATGGGGGTCGCCGAGAAGAAGAGAACGGCCTGCTCCTCGACGGCCCGAGGGCCGGCCGAGGCGGCGAGCGTGATGATGCCGAGCACCAGCGGCAGCGCCCAGGCCGTGAACAGGAAGAGCCCGAAGAAGTTGGTCGCCCGGCGGCCGAACCGGAGCAGGAAGTACTGGAATGCCAGGCCGAAGTAGGCCACGACCAGGACGCCGACGGCGACGGCCAGCGGGAAGCCCCCCCGGCCCGGGACGTTCGGCCGGCCCGAGTCCTCGATCCAGGCTCCCAGGATCGACCCCGCCGCCAGGATCGTCCCGCAGATCGCCGCAAGGGCCGGGCGATTCGGCGCGAGGTCGCTCCAGGCCGACGGCCTGTCGAGGCCGAGCTTGCGGGCCCGCCGCAGGCCCTTGTCGTACTCGGCCAGGCTCGGCGTGATGAGCCCGGCCAAGATCACCCCCACGCCCACCAGGATGTAGAGCAGGATCAGGCTGGCCATGCCGTCGCCGTTCCAGTTCGAGACCCCGCCGACCGCCAGCAGCCCGAACGTCGCCGCCGCCGCGATCGCCTGCGGCTTCGACAGCCCGTGAGTCCGCTCCGATCCCATCTTCCGCGTCGCCGCCAGCAGGAAGAAAAACAGGACCGCCGCCAGGTGCAGCAGCACGAACGCCAACCAGGGGAGCGAGAGCCCCAGGAAGTCCATCCGGACGTCGCCGTCGATCAGGCCCTTCAGGACCCCGAACGCCCCAAAGAGCGGCCCCACGATGAACACGCCGATGACGATGGTGAACCCGAGCGCGTTCTGGCCCGTGACCCCGCTCTTGAGCGAGAGCCCCCCGAGCAATGAGGCCGCGTGCAGCGTCCAGGCGACGAACAGCAGCAAGATCTCGGCCTGCATCAGCCCCCGGAAGTCGGGGAATCCCATGATCACGCAGAACAGCATGAACGGGAGCGTCAGGGCCGTCAGGGCGTACTCGCGGACCGGGGCGCCGAACAGGAAGCCGAACGTCAGCTCCAGCGGGCTCTGCGGCGAGACCCGGTGGAAGTCCAGGATGCCCGACGCTCGCGCGCTCCCCACCGAGGCCCCGACCTGCGTCGACCCCATGACGGCGAGGATGATGAACTGGAGCACCAAGAGGGCCGTGAAGCCGTCGCCGGAGGCGAACCCGCGCACCTGGAAAGCCCCGTAGAGGATGCAGAGGCCGATCATGATCGTGATCGCAGCCGACGTGGCGAACGCCTGGGGGCGGAGCCGCGAGCGGACGTGCTTGATGAGGATCGGGTTGTCCAGCCATTCGCGGATCATCACGACAGCTCCTTGGCGCCGACCTTCAGGAACAGCTCTTCCAGGTTGTCCTTGCGTCGCGAGAACGACGAGACCCGGACGCCGGCGGCGACCAGCCGGGCCAGCAACTCGGCGGCGGCGTCGGCGTCGCCCCGGTAGCGGAACTCCTGCACGCCGCCGGGTCGGGCCTCGACGAGGCCCGCGTGATCGTCCGCGTCGACCACCCGATGGAACGCGTCGAGCCCGTCGAGGATCTCGACCGACAGCGACATATCCCCCATGATCCGCCGGTTCACCTCGTCGATCCGGCCGCCCACCACCAGCCGCCCGCGTTCCATGATCGCGACCGACGTGCAGAACTCGTTCATCTCGGCGAGGATGTGCGACGAGATCAGGACCGCCTTCCCCTCGGCCGAGACCCGCTTGAGGATGTTCTTGAGGTCGATCCGCCCCTGGGGGTCGACGCCGCTGGCCGGCTCGTCGAGCAGGAGCACGGCCGGGTCGGGGATCAGGGTCTTGGCCAGCATCATCCGCTGTCGCATCCCGCGCGAGAGCCCCGTGACCGTCGCGTCCCGCTTCTCGGAAAGCCCGACGATCTCCAGGTGCCGGTCGACGACGGCCCCCCGCGCGGGCCGGGGGATGCGGTAGCTCGCCGCGAAGAGGTCGAGGAACTCCCAGACCTTGAGGTCGTCGTAGACCGGCGGGAAGTCGGGCATGAAGCCGACGGCGCGGCCGACCAGCTCGTGGTCGTCCCGGACGCTCGCCCCCAGGATGCGGACCTCGCCGTAGGTCGGCTCGATCAGCCCCAGGATCGTCCGCATGGTCGTCGTTTTGCCCGCGCCGTTGGGCCCGATCAGCCCGCACACCTCGCCCGGCCCGACCTCCAGTGAGAGGTCGTGCACCGCGCAGAAATCGTCGTAGTCGACGCGCAGGTCGCGTATCGAGAGCATCCGCCGTCCTCGCCGGTTCGACGTTCGTCCGAGCCCCTCGCGATTGTGCGACGCGTGCACGCATTCCACAAGCGAAATGCGTCCGCCCGATCAGATTTCGCCCGCGGGTCCGGGATATTGATCGGAGACGGCGAACGGGGCCTGCATCGGGTGGACCAGGCGACGCCAGCGACGTTCGATGATCATGTCGTAGGCCGCTCGCATCTGGGCCGCCGCGTCCTCGCCCGACATGCCGCCGACGCCCGTTCCCAGTCCGGAGCAGGCCAGCCCCGAGATCCGGGCGCCATCGCCCGGGTCGTGCTCCAGCACGGCGATCAAGGCGGCCCGGAAGGCCAGGTAGGCGTTGAGGGTCCGGTCGACCCGGCCGGGCACTCGCATGGTGGGCGCGACCACCAGCCAGGGGAACCGCCTGGACGGCATGGCGAGGATTTCGGCCGAGCCGACGGGGAGCTCGCCGTGCCGGCGCTCGGCGATCCGCCTCGTGACCTCGCGCTGGGCGGCACCCCCGTGGAAATCGTCGATCCGCTTGTCGAGGCCGCCTCCCATGTCGCCGAAGCTGTTCGCCGGGCTGAGGAGGGCGTCGCACCGGAGGTCGAGGAGATCGCCGACGAGCACCTCGGCGGTGTCGACGTCGCGGAATCGGCCCGCCAGCGCGGCGGCGACCTGCGGATTCGCGTCGCAGAAATGGAGCCGGACCGGCGCGCCCCCTCGGCCTCGACCGAAGGGCTTGATCGTCTTCATGCGCAGCCGCCTCGCCCGCGCCCGGAGGGCTTCCAGCATCCTCGGTCCTCGATCGGAGGTACGGACAGCGGCCGAGAATATCGGACGCGAACTCGTCCCGCAACGGAAGCCTTCCGAGACGTCGATGGACAAGCCGCGATCCGGGAGCCATCATTCCCGTTGGAGGCGGGCCGATTTTCCCCCGATCGGAGGGCGACGGGGGGGCGTGCGCCGACGGGGACGCCTGGCGATCGGAGGGATGGTGAAGCAGGAAGGCGATCGGTCGACCGGGCCCGGCCCCGACGCCGGGTGGGCCGGCCTCACGGACCACCTCTGGCGGTTCCGGGCGCAGTACCGCGACGTGCGCGACCCGGAGAAGATCCTCCGCGGGGCCCTTCGGCTCGGGATGGACCTGGCCGGCGCGCGCGAAGGGTGCGTGGGCGCGATCCATCCCGGCTCGGCCGAGGCCCGGCTCCTGCACCGGACGCCCGAAGACGGCCCGTGGGATCGCCGCCTCCTGTCGGGGTTCCTGCGAGGCGAGAAGGTGACGGTCCCCCCGGACGTCATGCTCGCCCGGCTCCGCCGCCACGGCCGGATGTGGGGCGCCCTGGCGATCCGCGACGCCGACGCGACCTTCGACTGGGACGCCCGCCAGGCCTTCTCGACGATCGGCGGGCTGGCCAACGAGCTGATCGACCAGGCCGACCTCCACCGGATCCGCGAGGTCCGCGCGCGGGTCGACCGCAAGGTGCTGGAGCAGAGCCACCCCAAGCACCTCTCCTACGAGGTGCTGCACGGCATCCGCTCGCTGATCTCCTACGACCATTCGGCCGCGCTCCTGATCCACGACGCCGACCTGGGAGTGCTGGAGGTCGTCGCCGAGCAGATCGCGTGGCGGAAGGCGAAGGGGGAGAACGTCGGCCGCAAGTTCCCGCTGAAGGCCTCGCTGCACGACGTCCTGGCGCAGCCCGTGGTGCTGGGGTTCGACCGCGAGGGGAACGGCTGGACCGACTGGGCCGGCGGCGGGGCGGCGATGCTGGCCGAGCTGCTCGACTACGACAAGGTCTCGCGGGCCGGGACGTTCACGCCGCCCGAGGGGGCGATCCTCTGCGCCTCGCTGATCACGCGGTCGGGGCTGCTGGGGGTCTTGAAGGTCGCCTCGATCCACCCCGGCTCGTTCTGCCAGTACGAGGTCGACCTGATCTCGCAATTCCTGCCCCAGGCGGCCGTCGCCTTGCAGAACGCGCGACGGACCGAGACGCTCGAACGCCGGATGATCGACGCTGAGCGCAAGCACGCCATGGCCGACCTGGCGCGGGGCGTCTCGCACGACGTGAACAACGCGCTCGGGGCGGTCCTGCCGCTGGTCCAGCAGCTTTTGGACGACCTGGAGACCGACGCCTTCGACGCCGAGTCGGCCACGGCCGACCTGCGGCAGGTGGAGCGTTCGATCCGGGTCTGCCGGCGGATCTTCGGCGGCATGCTGAACTTCGCGCGGGGCTCGACGCGGAATCCCAGCGACGTCTCGCCGGCCATGGCGGTCGACTCGGCCCTGGTCATCTTCCGCGAGGGACTGGAGCGGCGCGGCGTGAACCTGATCGTGGACGTGCCGGCCGACCTGCCCCCGCTCCACGCCGTTCAGGCCGACGTGGAGCAGCTCCTGCTCAACCTGATCAGCAACGCCCGCGACGCGACCGGGCCGGGCGACTCGCTGACGATCCGCGGGCGCGAGGCGGCCGGCTGGCTGGTGCTGGAAGTCGAGGACACCGGCTCGGGCATCGCGCCGGAGGACCTGGCGAAGCTCCAGGAACCGTTCTTCACCACCAAGACCAACGGCCACGGCCTGGGCGTGGCCATCTGCCGCTCGATCGCGGCGCAGCTCCGGGGCCAGCTCGCCATCGACAGCGTCCTCGGCGAGGGGACGCGGGTGAGGGTGAGCTTCCCCATCGACGAAGGGCGTGAAGGACCATGATGGATATGCAAGACGCCTCGATCCTCGTCGTCGACGACGACCCCGGGATGCTCCGCGCGGTGTCGCGGATCCTCTCCCGCCGGCACCACCGCGTCGTCGAGGCCGGGGGCGGCGCGGCGGGCCTGGAGGCCGCGAGCGTCGAGCCGTTCGACCTGGCGATCCTGGACATCCGGATGCCGGACATGAACGGCTTCGAGCTGATGAGGGCCCTCAAGAAGGACCAGCCCGGCCTCGACGTCATCATCATGACCGGCAACGCCGAGGACCCCGACGAGAACCTCCTGCGGGCGATCGACGAGGGGGCGTACTACTTCATCCAGAAGCCGTTCGACCGCCGGGTGATGCTCGCCCTGGTCAGTCGCTGCCTGGAGCTGCGGCGGCTCCGCGAGGAACGCGAGCGGTTCCTGGACCGCGTCGGCCGCGAGTTGGAGGAGGCGCGGCAGTTCCAGCTCAGCCTCCTCCCGCCGCCGGAATACGCGGCGCGAGGGCTGGCGATCGCCGCGCGGTACCAGGCGTCCAACGAACTGGCCGGCGACATCTACGACTACGCCGAGACCCGCGGCGGCGGCGTCTCGCTTCTCATCGCCGACGTGGCCGGCCACGGGACCTCGGCCGCGATGGTCACGGGCGTCGTCAAGGCGGGCTTCCGCGCCTCGCACGTCGACGACTTCGAGCCCTGCAAGGTCGTCGACCGGATCCGCGAGGGGATCCGCGACTTCGACCCCGGCCGCTTCGTCACCCTCTGCTGCATCCGGGTCCATCCCGACCGCGACGAGATCGAATACGTCAACGCCGGCCACCCCGAGGCCGTCGTCTTCGATCGCGGCGGCGGCGTTCGGCTGCTGGACTCGACCGGCCCCATCCTCTCGTCGGCCCTGGTCGACTTCCCCTGCGAGCAGTTGACGGCCGGGTTCGCGACGGGCGAATCGCTCCTGCTCTACACCGACGGCGTGACCGAGGCGCGGGGGGCGGGGGTGATGTTCGGCCGCGACCGGCTCCTGGAGGCGTTCCAGCGCAGCGGGCCCGACGGCGGCGTGCGGCTCGACGCCGTGCTCGACGCCGTGAGGCGGTACGCGGGGGCCTCGGCCCGCGACGACGACGTCACGCTCCTGACCCTGGCGCGCGGCGGGGCCTGAGCCCGCGGGAGATTTGGCCTCGATTGGATCGGCCGGCCTCTGCTAGACTCCACGCGCCGGAGCCGCACCCCCGCTCCGTCGACCTCCACGGAAGCCGAGGCGAACGATGACCAACGCGGGCTGCCGCCTCTCCGAACTGACCGTCACCGCCCCGGGGGGACGTCGGCTCAAGGGGCGATGGTGGCGCCGACTCCGTCCCGACGGCGTGATCGTCGTCTCGCACGGATTCGGAGAGCACGGCGGGCTTTACGCCCACGTCGCCGAGCACCTGGGGGCCGAGCTGAACGTGGACGTGGTGGCGCACGATTTCCACGGCCACGGCCGCAGCCCGGGGCGTCGCGGCGTCGTCCGACGCTACGAGGACCTGGTCGACGACCTGCACGCGGTCGCCTCCTGGGCCCGCCTCCACTTCGCCCACGTCCCCTTGTTCCTGCTGGGCCACTCCAACGGCGGCCAGGTCGCCCTGCGGTACGCGCTCGATCATGGCGCGGGGCTGGCGGGCGTGGTCGTTTCCAACCCGTTCATCCGGCTGGCCATGCGCGTGCCGCCGTTGAAGCTGAAGATCGGCCGGCTGCTGTTGCGTCTGGCTCCGTGGGCCACCCTGCGGGCCTTCGACGCCTCGCACGCCGAGAACCGCGACCCGGTCGTCCACGAGGCGATCCGGCGCGACCTCCTCCGCCACAACCGCATCAACCCGCCGTTCTACTTCGGCATGGTCGCCGGCGGCGAGTTGCTCCTCCGACGCGCCGGCGAACTGCATACGCCGCTCCTGATGATCGTCGGCGGCGACGACCCGGTCGTCGACCCGGCCTCGGTCCGCGAGTTCTTCGACGCCGTGGCGATCGAGGACAGGACCCTCATGCTCTACCCGAGCATGTTCCACGAGCCGCTCAACGAGCTGGGACGCGAGCGCGTCATGAACGACGTGGTCCGCTGGCTCGCCCCCCGCCTCGGGCCCGGCGAAGCCTACTACGGATCCCGCACCGGCTGAGTGGAGCGGCTTCGGCCTCAGGCCCGGACGAACTGGTGGCCGGGGAGCCGCTTGACCATACGCTTGAGTTCGAGCACGCTCAGGGTCGCCATGACCTGCGAGGCTGTCAGGCCGGTGCGGGCGATGAGGATGTCGACCCCGCTCGGTGCGTCGTCCAGGCAGCCCAGCAGCGAACGCTCCTGGTCGGTCAGCCCTAGCTCGGCCGGGTGGCGGACGGCCGGCTCGTCGGGCGCGGGCCGGACCTCGCGGACGAGGGGGCCGAGTTCCTCCAGCACGTCGTCGACCGTCTCGACCAGGCGGGCGCCGTCGCGGATGAGCCGGTGGCAGCCCCGGCTGGCCAGGCTGTCCACCGGGCCGGGCACGGCGAAGACCTCGCGGTTCTGCTCCATCGCGTGATGCGCCGTCGACAGCGAGCCGCTCCGGGGCGCGGCCTCGACCACGATGACGCCCAGGCAGAGGCCCGAGATGACGCGATTGCGTTGAGGGAAGAGCCCGGCGAGGGGCCCTTGCGTCATGGGGAGCTCGCTCACGACCGCACCCCGACCGGCGGCGATCTCGGCCGCGAGTTCCTCGTGCTCCGAGGGGTAGATGCCCGAGAGGCCGTTGCCCAGCACGGCGATCGTCCGGCCGCCGGCCTTCAGCGCCCCGCGGTGCGCGGCGGCGTCGATCCCCCGGGCCAGCCCCGAGACGATCGTGAAGCCGGTCCGCGCCAGGGCTGTGGCCAGGCGCTCGGCGGTGCGGATGCCATAGGGCGTGCAGCGCCGGGAGCCGACCAACGCGATGGCGATCTGGTCGCGGGCCTCGAACGACCCCTTGACGTAGAGCAAGGCGGGCGGGTCGGGGATCTCGTCCAGCGGCGAGGGATAGCGGTCGTCGCCGCGAGGGATGAGCGCGACACCGTGGCGCCGGCACTCGGCCAGCTCGCGGTCGGGATCGTTGTCGGCGCGGGCGTGCTTGATCCGGTCGGCCAGCTTGGGGCCGACGCCCGGCACCTCGCGAAGCTCGGAAACCGCCGCGTCGAGCACGGCGCCGGGCGTCCCGAACTGGTCCAGGAGCGCCCGGCTGGTGAGCGGCCCGACGCCGGAGGTCAGCATCAGCGTGAGCATGTCGCGGAGCGGGGCGTCGGCCGGGCTCGGACTCGGGTCCACGGGGCGGTCCTCGGTTCGGGGGGCGGTCAGGGGGCGTCGGGCCGGCAGAGGTCTTCGAGCAGGGCCCGCAGGTCGTCCACGCCGGCCGCGTCGGTCAGCTCGACTGACCCGAGCCGACGCGGCAGGACCAGGCGGATCCGCCCCCCCTTGTTCTTCTTGTCGCGCCCCATCGACTCCAGGAGCGGCCTGGGCGCGAGCCCCCGCAGCGACGTCGGCAGGCCGAAGCGTTCGAGCAGGCGGACGAGGCGGTTGGTGAATGCGGCGTCGACCCACCCCAGGCGTTCGGCCAGGCGGCTCTCGGCGACCATGCCGACGGCCACGGCCTCGCCGTGCTGGAAGGCGCCGCCGTAGCCGGCCGTCGCCTCGACGGCGTGGCCGATCGTGTGGCCGAAGTTGAGCATCGCCCGCAGCCCGGTCTCCTCGCGCTCGTCCTCCGAGACGACCGTGGCCTTCAGCTCGCAGCTGCGGGCGACGATCCGCCGCAGGCTCGCCGGCCGCTTCGCCAGGATCGCGTCGACGTCGTCCTCCAGCGTCTCGAAGAAGGGGGCGTCGAGGATGACGCCGTACTTGACCACCTCCGCCAGCCCGCATCGCAGCTCGCGGTCGGGGAGGTCGTTCAGGGTCGCCACGTCGACCCAGACGGCGATCGGCTGATGGAACGCGCCGACGAGGTTCTTGACCTTCGGCAGGTTCACGCCGACCTTTCCGCCCACCGAGCTGTCGACCTGGGCGAGCAGGGTCGTCGGGACCATGAACAGGGGCAGCCCCCGCGCGAAGGTCGCCGCGACGAAGCCTCCCAGGTCGCCGATCACCCCGCCGCCGACGGCCGCGACCAGCGTGTGCCGGTCGGCGGCCAGGGCCACGAGCCGGTCGTACAGGGACGCGGCGGTCGCCAGGCCCTTGCTGGCCTCGCCGTGGGGGACGACCGTCTGGACCGTCTCGATCCCCAGGGTTTCGAGGGCGTCGCGCACGAGGCCGGGGTAGGGGAGGGCGGCGACGTGGTCGTCGGTCAGGATCAGGGCCTTGCGACAGCCCCGGCCGGCCCACGATCGGTCGAGTGCGGCGCGGAGACGGCCGGGGAGCCGGTCCCAGCCGCCGTCGGCGACCTCGACGTCGTAGGAACGGTCGCCGAGCCTCACCGGAACGGTCGCGGGGCCCTCGTCGAAGCGTTGCATGGTCTCGGCCTGGAATGCGGTGAGGGGGAACGGCCGGCGCCTCCGGCCGACTGCCAGTGTAGCATATTCCGCCCCGCTGTTGGACGCGGCGGCGGGGGCGGCGCCGGGGTTTTCACGCCGGGCGAGACGCCTCGGGAGCCGGTCCGAACTCGACGGGGGCCAGGCCCGTCGTCGAAAGATTACGGAGATCGACGGCGACGTGATCCGCCTCGTCTCTTCGGCCCTCGACGATCCTTGACGGGGCTGTTACAGTTGAAGTGGCTCGACGTCCCGCAAACCGCATGACGGCATCCCCTTTCGAGCGCCCAGCCCATGAGCGATCTTCTGACGTGGTCGCCGATTCACCTGGGGCGTTGGTTCGGCACGACGGTCAAGGTCCACATCTCCCTGATCATCTTCGTCGCCTCTCTGCTCATCACGGCCCCGTTCGAGCCCACCAAGGGCACCATCTCCTCGAAGCTGGAGGAGTCGATCGCCTGGGTCGCGCTTTTCCTGCTGGCCCTGGCGATCCACGAGGCGGTCCACGCGCTCGTCGCCCGTCGGCTGGATTGCGAGCAGGAGGACGTCCACCTCTGGCCGCTCGGGAACCTCGTCGGCCCGTCGACGCCCCCCCGCGGCGCGAGCTACATGCTGGTGGTGATCGCCGGGCCGTTCACCAGCGGCGCCGTCGCGTTGGTCGTCGCGGCCCTCCTCGGCTTCGGCTGGGACGCCCAGTTCGCCTGGAACCCGCTGGCACGCGACGCCGACGTGGGCGCCCCGTGGATCGCCGGCCAGGGCAAGGCGGAGGCGATGTCGGCCCCGTGGCTGTTGGGCTGGTTCGGCTACGTCAACTACCTGATCTTCCTCGCCAACCTGCTCCCCGCACTGCCGTTCGACGGCGGCCGGCTGTTCCGCTGGTGCCTGGCGAACAGCTCGGTCGGCACGACCCGCGACAGCATGGTCGCCCCCTGGACGGCCCGCGCCACGGCCGCCGTGCTGTTCCTGATCGGTGCCGCCCGGCTGCTGTTCGGCCAGCGCTGGGACGGCCTGACGATCATCATGCTGGCCGTCCTCATCGAGCTGTTCGTGCGGTCGGAGGCGCGAGTCCTGGAGGACGGGGGGTATTTCGACGACGGCCTGTTCGGCTACGACTTCTCCGAGGGGTATACTAGCCTCGAAAGCGGCGCGGCCAAGGTCCGCCCCTACCGCGAGAGTGCGCTGAAGCGCTGGCGGCGGCGGAGGTCCGACCAGCGACGCCAGCGCCGGATCATGCAGGAAGTGGCCGAAGAGCGGCGGATGGACGAGATCCTCGACAAGATCCACCGCGAGGGGCGATCGTCCCTCACCGACGAGGAGAACCGCTTCCTCGTCCGCGTCTCGGCCCGCTTCCGCAACCGCCAGAACACGCAGGACTGACCTCAGGGGAGACCCGGTGAAGAAGCCCTCGTTCCCCTTGCCCTTGCCCGTCGTCAAGCCGACCCGCGACCAGCTCAAGCCCGGCGAGAGCCTCTGCGACTACTGCACCGGCAAGTGCTGCCGCTACTTCTCGACTCCCATCGAGACCCCCACCGCCTGGGACGACTACGACGCAATCCGCTGGTACCTGGCCCATGAGCTGACCCTGGTCTACGTCCACGAGGAGACGTGGTATCTCCTGGTTTCCAGCAAGTGCCAGTACCTGCTGGAAGACTATCGCTGCGCCATCTACCACGACCGCCCGAAGATCTGCCGCGAGTACACCACCAAGGACTGCGAGTACGACGACGACTGGTCGTTCGACAAGGTCTTCGAGACCCCCGAGCAGATCTGGGAGTACGCCGAGGCCCTGCTCCCCCCCAGGCCGAAGCCCCCGGAGCGGCGCGGCCTCGGCTTGCTGCCGATCGTGACCGCGCCCTCCTGACCCGTTCGCCCGCCGAGGTCGTCCCCCAGCCGGAAGTCCCGATCCATGGCGATCCGCTCCAATCACTACGAGGCCGCGTTCGAGGCGTACATCCGCTCTCTGCGCGTCCCCTGCGTGGCGGTGGACGAGGCCAAGCGGGCGATTTTCGGGGACGGGGGGGTGAAAAACCCGGACTTCCTCCTGTATCCTCGATTCGCCGACAACCTGGTCGTCGAGGTGAAGGGGAAGCGGGCCAAGGATCGCCGAGGCCGCCGCGACTGGGAGAACTGGGTGACGACCGACGACCTCGACGGCCTGGTCCGCTGGGGCGAGCTGTTCGGGCCCGGCTTCCGGCCGATCCTCGCCTTCGCCTATGCCGAGCAGCCCCAGGAGTTCGGGCTCGCCAGCCACGACGGGGCCTTCGCCTTCCGCGGCCTGGAGTACCGCTTCTGGGCCGTCGGCCTGGACGACTACCTGGCCCACCTGAGGTCGCGAGGGCCCGCCTGGAAGGCGGTGGCGATGGCCCGCCGGGCCTTCCGACGCCGCGTCCGCCCGCTCTCCGAATGGCTGCCGATGCTCGCCGAATCGCCGAGACGTCCCAAACCCGTCAAGGAACGCGAACGATGAACCCGATGCGACGCCGATGGACCCGCAGCCTCGCGACCGGCCTGGTGGCCCTCGGCCTCATGCTCTCCGCCGCCCCGGCCTCCGTGCGCGCCCAGGAAGATCCCGAGGCCGAGGGGGAAGCGGAAGGTCGGCCGCTCGACGGCTACGCGGGGACCTTCATCCTGGCCGCCCTGGCCGTCTTCATCATCGGCAAGAGCGCCCGCCGCTGAGGCCGGGCCGAGTTGGGAAAGCGAAGGGCCGCTGATGGCGATCGACTGGGCCGCGATCCGCGAGGTCGAGTTCCCGGTGGCGCGGGAATGGGCCTACTTCGACCACGCGGCGGTGGCCCCGGTGCCCCGCCGCGCCGCCGAGGCCGTGCGGCTCTGGGCCGAAAACCAGGCCGACCACGGCGCGGTGAACTGGAAGACCTGGGGCGACAAGATCGAGGCGCTCCGCGTCGGCCTGGCCGGCTGGATCGCCGCCGATCCCGACGAGATCGCCTTCGTCGCCAACACGACCCACGGCATCGGCCTGGTCGCCGAGGGCTTCCCCTGGCGTCCCGGCGACAACGTGGTCGTCCCGGCGGACGAATACCCGTCGAACGTCTACCCCTGGATGAATCTGGCGGACCGAGGCGTCGAGACCCGAATGGTCCCGTCTCGGGACGATCGCATCTTGCTGGACGACCTGCGGGCGGCGATGGACGACCGGACGCGGGTCCTCGCCGTCAGCCACGTCGAGTTCGCCTCCGGCTTTCGCAACGACCTGGACGCGATCGGCGAGCTTTGCCGGTCGCGGGGCGTCGCCCTGTTCGTGGACGCCATCCAGGGGCTCGGCCCGCTGGAGATGGACGTGAGCCGGACGCCCGTCGACTTCGCGGCGGCCGACTCCCACAAGTGGCTCCTCGGGCCCGAGGGGGCGGGCTTCCTGTACGTCCGCCGCCAGTGGATCGACCGCCTCCGCCCCCTGGGCGTCGGCTGGCACAGCGTCACGGCTTCGTTCAGCGCCCCGGGGCTGGACTTCACCCTCAAGCCCAACGCCCAGCGCTGGGAGGGGGGCTCGTGCAACATGCCGGGCCTCCAGGGCTTCGCCGCCAGCATGGAACTGCTGGGGGAGATCGGCCCGGCCGCCCTGTCGCGCCGCCTGCTGGACCGGGCCGAGGCCGTCCGCGAGGCGGTCGCCGAGGCGGGCTGGCGGGTCCTGGGCTCGACCATCCCCGAGGAACGCTCGGCGATCGTCACGGCGGCGGCCGAAGGGGTCGATCCCGACGCGGCCGTGGCGCTGCTCCGCGGCCGCAAGGTAGTGGCGTCGTCGCGCCGGGGACGTCTGCGGTTCAGCCCCCACCTCTACACCGACGAACGCGACCTGCGGAGCCTCTGGGACGGCCTGATCGCCGCACGCGGCGCGCATCCCCCGACCGCGAAAGGACGCTGATGCGACCGCCCCGAGACGTCTCCGACCCCCTGCGCAAGGCCGTGTTCACCGGCACGTTCGACCCGATCTCGCTGGGGCACCTCGACGTGATCCGTCGCGGCCGCCTGCTGTTCGAGCACCTGGTGGTCGGCATCGGCGTGCATCCCAGCAAGACCTCGCTGTTCAGCCTGAAGGAGCGGATCGAGCTGGCCGAGCGCGTGGTCGCCCCGTTCGACAACGTGACGGTCGAGTCATTCGAGGAGCTGACGGTCCAGTATGTCCGTCGGATCGGGGCGCGGGTGATCCTGCGAGGGCTTCGGACGCTGACCGACATGGAGTACGAGTTCGGGATGACGCTGACCAACCAGCGGCTCGACCCCGAGATCGAGACGGTCTTCCTCATGGCAGACGGCCAGTATTCCCACGTCTCCAGCTCGCTGATCCGGCAGGTGGCGAAGTTCGGCGGGGCCGACGCGCTGCGGCCGTTCGTGCCCGAGGTCCTGATCGGGCCGATCCTCGCCAAGGTGAAGCGCCACGCCCCCGACGACCCCTACGTCGACTACGACAAGTCGGGCCCGAAGGACGCGCCTTCGCCGCCCTGAGACCTGTCCGGATCGGGCCGCCGTCGGTCAGCTCCAGTTGCGGGGGATGAAGAGGTCGCGCGACCACTGCCGCATCCCGAGGTCGCGGGCATGGAGCGCCTCTTGCAGGAGCCGGATCGACTTCCAGGTGCGGTCGAAGCTCGAATACGTGAGCCAGCCGGTGAAGCCGCCGTCGTGGGCGTGGCTCCGCGAGCTGACGGCGCGGGTGGTGAGCACCTGGTGGTCGAAGACCTCGCTGAGCGAGGCAAGGATCTCCGCTTCCTCGCCCGCGGCGAGTTGCAGGTCCCCCTGGCCCTGGTCCGGCCAGGTGATGTTGACGCTGCAGCTCAGGAAGCGGTCGTCGTCGGAGGACTTCTGGTTAAGCCAGAGGTAAGACGCCTGGTCCCAGAGGTAGCGGACCGAGAGCAGCTCGACGGCCACGCGGCGATGCGCCGGCACGTCCTTGTCGACGATGCCGACGTAGACCGACTCGCTCTTGGGCTCGGCGCGGGCGTGGTGGGCGTCGCGTCCCGGCCTCGCCTGCTGGCCCGCCGCCCCGGCGGGTGCCGGCCGGGAGGGGGGCGTCTCGGTCCGGGTGGCCCGCATGACGCGGTTGGTGCTGAGCAGCTCATACGCCTGGGCGAGGATGCGGAAGGTCCAGTCCTCGCCGCCGACGTCGGGGTGGTACTTCTTGGACTTGGCGCGGTAGGCGTCGCGGATCTGTTCCAGCGAGGCGTCGTGGGTCACGCCGAGGACGGCGTACGGGTCGATGTCGAAGCTGAAGGATCCCAAGTCGTCGATCCTGTCCGGTAGGGGTGGGGGCGGTCTTCGTCCGGCCTCCGGGGGCCTCGCCTCATTCGTCCTCGACGGCTCGGCCGTTAGCCAGCCTGCTGCGGAGGAGCGACGCCCGGGCCACGTTGCGCTGGTCGCTGTCCAGTTCGCTGCCGCGGAGCTTCTGCAGGAACGCGGGCTGGGTCTGGATGAACAGCTCGTTGACGGTGGCGATGGAGAGGTCGTCGATCAGGCCGAGGTTCACGCCCATGCGGACGCTGGAGAGGAGCAGCATGGTCTCCTCGCTGGAGATGGTCTGGGCGGTCTTGAGGACGCCGTAGGCCCGGCTGACCTGGTCGTGGAGGTGCTGGCGGCGGCCGGTGACCAGCTCCTGGCGGGCCGACCGCTCGTACTGGAGCACCTGGGGGACGACGTCGGTGAGGATCTTGATGATCTCCTCCTCGCTCTTGCCCAGGGTCTGCTGGTTGGAGATCTGGTAGAAGTCGCCGAAGGCCTGGGAGCCCTCGCCGTAGAGGCCGCGGACGGCCAGATTGATCTTCTGGAGGGCGCGGAAGACCTTGTCGATCTGCTTGTTGGCCACGAGCCCCGGGAGGTGGAGCATGACGCCGACGCGGATACCGGTGCCGACGTTGGTGGGGCAGGCGGTCAGGTAGCCGAGCGACGAGCTGTAGGCGAAGGCGATGTCGTCCTCGAGCTGGTCGTCCAGGGCGTTGATCTCGTCCCAGACCTCAGGGAGGCGGAAGCCCGAGAGCATGTACTGGATGCGGAGGTGGTCCTCCTCGTTCACCATGATCGAGATGTTCTCCTTGGGGGTCACGGCGACCCCGCGGGGGCCCTCGCCGGCGGCGAGCTCCCGGGAGATGATCTGACGCTCGACCAGGAACTGGCGGTCGAGGTCGCTCATGGCGTTGACGTCGAAGTAGGCGGCCTCGACCCCGGCGGCGTCGACGGCCGAGCGGACCTGGGATTCGATCCCGGCCTTCTCGTTGCGGCTGGCGCGGTTGGTGAACGGGAAGTCGGCCAGGTTGCGGGCGAGCCGGATGCGCGAGCACATCACGATGTCGCTCTCGGGGCCGGTGCCCCGGAGCCATTCGCCGGAGGTCCTCGTCAGGTCGTCCAGTGTCATGCGTGTTGATCCTTGAGGCGAAGCTGGTCTCTCAGCCTCGCGGCTTCTTCGTAGTCTTCGCGGGCGACGGCCTGACGGAGCTGGGAGCGGAGGCGGAGCCGGAGCGAGGCCCCGGGGCGGAGCCTGGCCTGCTTGCCGACGTGCCGGGTGGCCCCGTGGAAGCGCTGGAGCATCGGCAGCAGGCCCTCGCGGAAGACCCGATAGTCGTGCGGGCAGCCGAGCCGCCCGCCGGTGCGGAAGTCCATGTAGCGGAGCCGGCAGTCCGGGCAACGGGACTCGGCCAGCTCGCCGACGAGTTCGCCGACGTTCTTCTGGATGAGCCCCTGGAGGACGGCGTCCAGCCCGAGGTCCGGCGGGGCGTCCGGGAGCGTCAGGCCCGCCTCCCGGGCGCAGTCGACGCACAGGTGACGCTCGCGGCGGCGCCCGTCCACCAGCTCGGTGAGGTGGACGACGGCCTCGTTCTGGCATTTCTGGCAAATCATGACCGGGTCCGCCCCCAGGAGTTCGATGTCGATCCGGCCCGGCCCTCGCCCCGCCTCGCGCCGGTCAATCCTGGTCCTGCTCGATCTCCTTGATCTTGTCTCGGAGCTTGGCGGCGGCCTCGTAGTCCTCGGCGGCGACCGCCCGCTTCAGCTCGTTGCGGAGCTGGATCAGGGTGGTCTGCTGCTGGGTGTTGCGGGGGGCCCGCTTGGGGACCTTGCCGGAGTGCCGGGTCTCCCCGTGGATGCTCTCCAGCAGCGGCATCAGCTCGTCGCGGAACACCTCGTAGTCGTAGGGGCAGCCCAGGCGTCCCGAGTTGCGGAACTCGAGGAACGTGATCTGGCAGACCGGGCACACCTGCTTGTCGGCCGGCGAGGGCTCGCGGAGCGTCGGCGGGGCGCTGCCGACCCCGGCGTGGCTCGCCAGCTTCTTGGCCAGCTCGCCGATCGGCGGGGCCTCGGCGGCGTCCTCCGGGGGGGCCAGGTGCTGCCGGGCGTGCTCGTCGCAGAAGTGGAATTCCTGGTGCTTGCCCTTCTCGATGACGTCCGTGATGTGGAAGGTCGCCGGCTTCGCACACTTCTGGCATTTCATGGGTGTTGTCTCCGCCGGCGCCCGCGAAGGCCGGCGACGGGCCGTGGTCCGGGGGACGCCCGACGGGCGGGGATTCCGCTTCGAGCGTGCGCGTGCGACGCCTTCACGATCTCGCCCGCCGTCGTGTCGTAAATTTCATTCTAATTGACCCCCGGAGGGTGTCAAGAAACCCGAACGCCGGCCTGACGACCCCGACCCTCGCGAACCCACCCCGCGCGGCCCTCGTCCGGAGTCGAACGGCCCGCGCGCCGAGGCGGCTCGCCGAGCCGCCCGGCTTGTCGCGCGCGGCCCGGGTTGCTAACGTACTCACGGACTCGGCTTACGGCCCCAGACCCCGGAACCGCGACGACCCGACATGAGCATCCACCGACCTTCGTTCGAGGATTTCGCGGCCCGAGCCGGATCGGCGGCCTGCGTCCCGGTCTATCGCCAGCTCGTCGGCGACAACCTGACCCCCGTCTCCGCCTTCGGCCGGATCGAGCGATCGGCACCGTCCTTCCTGTTCGAGAGCGTCGTCGGCGGCGAGAAGGTCGGCCGCTTCAGCTTCCTGGGGACCGAGCCCTTCCTCCGCTTCGAAGCCCGAGGCGACCAGGTCCTCGTCACCGAGCCGGGGAATCCCGGCTCCGAACGCCGGTCCACGTCCGCCGACCCTTTCGTCGAACTGGAACGCCTGGTCGACAAGTACCGCGCGGCGCACGTCCCGGGGCTTCCTCGGTTCACCGGCGGTGCGGTCGGCTACGCGGCCTACGACGCCGTCCGCTACACCGAACGCCTCCCGAACGTCCCGGCCGACGACCGCGGCCTCCCCGACCTCTCCTTCGCGTTCTTCGACCGGATGGTCCTGTTCGACCACATCCGCAAGACGGTCCTGGTCGTCGCCCACGCCCACCTGGAGCCCGGCTGCGACCTCAAGGCGGCCTACGATCGGGCCTGCTCGCGGGTGGACGAGTTGGTCGAACGCCTGGGCACGCCCGGGGCCGACCTGCCGCTCCGCGACATCGACGCCGACGGCCCCTTCGGCCTCCAGCCGAGGTCCAACGTCTCGCGTGAGGCCTACGAGGACGTCGTGCGCCGCTGCCAGGAATACATCAAGGCCGGCGACATCTTCCAGGTCGTCCCCAGCCAGCGGTTCGAGCTGACGACCACCGCGAAGCCGTTCAACATTTACCGCGTGCTGCGGGTGGTGAACCCGAGCCCGTTCCTCTTCTACCTGACCTTCGACGACTTCCAGCTCATCGGCAGCTCGCCGGAGATCCTGGTCCGCGTCGAAGAGGGGATGGTGACGATCCGCCCGCTCGCCGGCACCCGACGCCGGGGCAAGGACGAGGCCGAGGACCAGGCGCTCGCCGAGGAGCTGCTGGCCGACCCCAAGGAGCGGGCCGAACACATCATGCTCGTCGACCTGGGCCGCAACGACGTCGGCCGGGTCGCCGAGTACGACTCGGTGACCCTCTCCGACGTGATGAAGGTCGAGCGCTACTCCCACGTCATGCACATCACCTCGAACGTGACGGGGAAGCTCAAGGAGGGCAAGACGGCCTTCGACGCCCTCCGCGCCGGCCTGCCGGCGGGCACCGTCTCCGGGGCCCCGAAGGTCCGGGCGATGGAGATCATCGACGAGATGGAGCCCACCAAGCGCGGGCCGTATGCGGGGGCCGTCGGCTACATCGACTTCACCGGCAACATGGACACCTGCATCGCCCTGCGGACCCTGGTCCTCCAGGGCGACAAGGCCTACGTCCAGGCCGGCGGCGGCGTCGTCTACGACAGCATCCCCTCCGCCGAATTCGAGGAGACCGTCAACAAGGCCCGCGGGCTCTTGAAGGCCATCGAGATCGCCGAAACCCAGCTCTGAGATCCTCGAGATCGGCTTCGATTGGGTTCGTTCGCGCGCGGTGAGTATTGACGTAAGCTATTGGCGTTCAGCGACTTAAGTTCGGCAGGGGGTTGGCTTCGTTCGGCTCGCTTGGTGGGTCACGTCGCAGCCGGATCCGCGACCGTGGGGCGAGCCCTGCGCGCAGGGCTCCCACCTGGAGTCTGGTCTCGGAATGGGAGTTTCGAAGTCGCCCCTCGCGTCGGTCGCAGCGGGTTTGGAAAACCCGCGGCACCCGACGCTCCTCCGCCACGTCTCGGTCGCGTTGGGTGAGGAGCCTCCGAGAAACGGCCTCTCGGCCCCCTCGGGGGAAGGACCGACGCGAGGGGCGCGGGCTCAGGCTCGCGACGGGGCCACGAACATCGCCGCGCGATGCAGGGCGCGGGCCAGGTGGAGCCGGCCGGCGACGCTCGCCGCGCGGAGGTGGCCTGCGAGGCCTCGCAGGCCGCGTTCCAGCCGCGATCGGCGGCTCGGCGTCGCGACGTGCCGTCCAAACCAGCGGCGGGTCGACCGCGCAGCGGCGGATACCGCGTCGGGGCCGGAATCCAGCCAGCGGATCTCGGGCTGCGGCTCGACCTTCGTCGGCGTGCGATAGGCCTCGGCCGCGGCCTTCCAGGCGGCCCAGACCCGCTCGATTTGCGCCTCGGCGCGCTGGGGCCGGTTCGCGACGGAGGCGAAGAGGACTGCGAGCCCCGCCGAGGCCGCCGAGGCGAGGAGCAGGGGGGGCCCAGCGGCCCCGAAGACGATCCCCGCCGCGCCGAAGGTGGCGAGGGCCCCGGCGGCCATCGCGCAGGTGGAGGCCGCCGAAGCGGCGAACGCGGTCGTTCGGGTCGAAGAAGGGGAATCCATGAGCCGTCTCCCGGGCGTGCCGACGATCCCTCGTCCGTCGCGAGGTCTCTCGGTTATTCGCCCGGCGGGCCGAAATCTTCGGCGAGTCAGTCCAGGAGCCGCGAGGCCGCGTCCGGCTTGGGCTTCGCCTCCGCGTCCGTCGACGCGAAGAATTCCCCGTACGCCGCCCTGGCGGCGCGAGCAAATCGGCCGGACAGCCCGCCGCCGCGGCCGAGCCGGACTCCGAGCCAGAGGAGGAACGCGGTGACCATGAAAAACGTCCCCGACATCGCGGCCATGCCGGAACTCACCGGACCCCAGCCCCGCTGAGGCTCCAACAGCGAACCCAACCAGCGGACGGCCCAGACCACGCCGACGAAACCTTGGATTCCGGCCAACGCGAACAGCCCGATCGCCAGCTTGTTTCCAGGGCCCGATTGTCGGAACCTCTGGCCGGTGCGGGAATCCCGCGAACGGGCGACGACGCGACCGGCCGCGAAGACGGCGACCAGGATCAGGAGGATCTCGGGCCCGGACACGGTCGACTCCCTGGAATCACGTTCCAGACGCCCTACGCGACGGGCGACGAGTATTCGTCCGCCGCCGGCGATTCTTGGAGATCCCCGCCGGTTTCCTCGCGGTTGGGCCCAATTCCGGCCTCGGGTTCGCGTCGACCATACCAGAAGATCGGGAAGCAGAGCAGGTAGACGAGCGAGCCGACGAGCCAGACGGGGCTCGGGTAGTCGTTCTTGGTGGCGGCGTAGAAGTTGGTGACGACGACCGGCCCGAAGATCGTCGCCAGGGCCATCACCGCCACCAGCGTCCCTTGCAGCTCGCCCTGCTGGTCCTCGTCGACCTGCTTCGAGAGGATCGCCTGGAGCGCGGGCATGGCGATGCCGCCGATCGCCAGCGGGATGCAGATGGCGAAGCCCATCCAGCCCTGGGTGGCGAACCCCATCATCAGGAACCCGGCGTTGTCGGCGATCAAGGCGATGAGGAGCGTCCGACGCTCGCCGAACCGCGCGGTCAGGCGGCCCGTCAGGAACGCTTGCGACACGGCGTAGAGCAGGCCGAAGAAGGCGAAGGTCATCCCGACGGTGCGGGCGTCCCAGCGGAACTGATGCTCGCCGTAAAGCACCCAGATCGACTGGGGGACCTGTCCGACGCAGCAGATGATCGCATAGACCAGCACGAACGGCAGCACCCCCCGCAGGCCGAACATCCAGCGCAGCGACCGGAACGGGTTCAGGTGCGGCAGCTCGAACGCCTTCGATTCGGCCCGGTGCGACTCCGGGAGGACGAGCAGGCCCATCAGGAAGTTGATCCCGTTGAAGAGGGCCGCCGCCAGAAACGGATAACGCGGGGAATACGAGCCCACCAGGCCCCCGATGACCGGCCCGACGATGAAGCCGACGCCGAAGGCCGCGTTCAGATAGCCGTAGCGGCGGGCGCGATCCTCGTCCGACGAGATGTCGGCAATGTAGGCGGTGGCGACGGCCAGGTTCGCCCCGGTGACGCCGGCGATGATCCGGCCGACGTACAGCAACGCCAGCGTCGGCGCGAACGCCATCAGCGTGTAGTCGATCGCCGCCCCTGCGAGCGAGACCAGCAGCACCGGCCGCCTGCCGAACCGGTCGCTCAGCGCGCCCAGGATCGGCGAGAAGACGAACTGCATCAGGGCGTAGATCGACAGGAAGTAGCCGTAGTGGTCGTCCACGTCCTGCCGGTGCAGGACCTCGCGCAGGAGGGTCGGCAGGACGGGGATGATGAGCCCCATGCCGATGGCGTCGAGCGCCGCCGTGGCGAGGATGACGGTGAGCGGCCGTTTCGAGGAGCTGGCGACGATCAAGGCGATCCCTCGCGAACGAGTCTCTCGAGGCCCGGGACTGCGATCGGCCCCGGGCGATCCCTGGAGACAGTCGACGTCAGGTCGAGGTTCGCGACATCGGCCGCGATCGGGCAGGTTCGGTCGGGGCGATCAGCCCCAGGTCCACGAGCATTTGTGATCTCCGGCCGGCAAGGTCAGGGACCATCGGAGTCGGCCGATCCTGGAGTCGAATTCGGGCGGCGCGGATTCCGGGGTGGATTGCCAGGGCCCGAGTTCCGTCAGGCCCGGGCAGGTCACGGCCAGGTCGAGGGTGACGGGGACGGAGAGCTGGCCCTCGAACGTCAGGCGGTGTACGGCCCCCCCCAGGGGCCGTTCCAGGCGATAAGTGACGTCTCCGCAAGCGAACTTCCGCGAAACTCCCGTCTGCGGCCAAGGGCCCGCCAGGATCGGGCGCACCCGGAGGCGACGATCGACGGCGTCGTATTCGAGCCCCGCCAGGTCGAGCATCGTCTCGATCATCATGGCGTGGAGCCCCCAGGCGATCCCGCCGGGGGTCGTGGCGATTCGCACCGACTCCTGGCCCCGGCCGCCGGGTCGCAGGAGCAGCCCCAGGGGGCCCAGTCGCGCCAGCAGGGCGTCGATCATCGAGACCGCGCGAGTCCAGTGGCGTCCCTGGCCGGAGGCCCGGCCCAGCTCCAGCAGGTAGCGGATCATCCAGAAGGTGGCCAGGCTGGAGACCTCGGGGTGTTCGCCGACGTGCCCCGTCCGGGCGCGCGGCACCGGGGGATAGGCCATCCGAGCGAGGACGTTGGGGTCGCCGCTCAGCGGGGTGTTGGCCCGGAGGATCGTCTCGGCCGTCTTGAGCAGGTGCGGGTCCGTCGCGGAGAGGAGCTGGAAGGGGCGCGACAGCGCCAGGGCGTTGACGTCGACGGTCGAGGAGCGGTCGGCCACGAACGCCGGATCCTGCGTCCAGAGTCCCCGAAGCATCGAGATCCGCCTCCCGCTCAGGAAGCGGCCGGTCTCCGTGTCGATCAGGCCGGGGAGCCCCTCGCGCTCGGGGGCGACCTCCTTCATGATGCCCTCGTGCCAGATCCGGTCCGCGAGGCCGTCCCACTTTCGGGCCGACTGGACCTCATTCACGCGCAAGGCGAGCCGGGCCGCCGCGCGGAGGCCGGCGACCACCGCCGCGTTCGAGTAGAGGAATCGGCCGTAGAGCTGATCGCCCATGCTCGCCGAGTTGACGAGGTTCAGGTCCTCGTCGAAGAAAAGCCCGGGATGCCCGCCCGAGTCCCCCGCGCAGACCCTGGCCGCCTGCTCCACCATCGGCCAGACGCCGGCGACGAACTCGAGGTCGCCGGTCGACTGGTAGTAGCGTTCCAGGCTCCAGGGGATCATGGCGGTCTGGTCGATGGCCGGGGTCTCCCATTCGGGGATCCCGTCCATCGAATACTTCTGGAACCAGTAGAGGAACGGGCTGCTCTTGGCCCGGGTGCGGTCCAGCCATTCCAGGACGCCGCGGAGGATACCCGGATGGCCCAGTCGGGCCAGCGCGCCGCCGACCCAGAGCGCGTCCCGGGGCCAGCAGTAGGCGGAAAGGCCCCGATCCAGGCCGGCCGCCACGGCCCCGGTGTCCACGTCCGCATGAAGGCAGGCGGCCAGGGCCGAACGCCTCAGGCTCACCGCGTAGGCGGCGCGGGGGAGGTGGAGCGTCGGGATCGGCTCGACGTACTCGTCCCATTCCTGCGCGGTGCGCTGCTCGACGGCGTCCAGGTCGGTGGAGTGGAACCAGCTCAGGGCCGGGCGGAGCCAGTGGAGGAAAGTCCCCTGGTCGCCCCTCCAGCCGGTGAAGGCCCCGCTCACCAGCAGGTCGATCGTGACCGATTCGCCGGGGGGGAGGTCGATCCACCGGTAAAGGATCGCCTCGTTCGGCCCCGTGGGCTCGCAGTCGACGTCGCCCCGGGGGTCCAGTGCCAGCGCGAACTCGATGGTCGAATCCCGGGCCAGCTTGCGGTTCGAGTGGCCGTGGCCGCGGTTGATGGCGAGCAGCGTCCGGTCCTGGTCGTGCCAGCTCAGGCCCGTATCCCCCACGCCCCCGTTGATCTCGGCCTGGACGTACACGCCGAAGATCGCCTGCCGGGGCTCCGTCCCTTCGTTCTTGAGGCGGAACCGCTTGATGTACTGGCCGGCCGAGATCTCCATCCCCGCGTTCCGAGGCAGGCCGTCGCCCATCGCCACGAAGTCGGTGATGAGCACCCGGATGGGGCCGTTCCGCCAGGACAGGTCGGTCGTCAGGAGGTTGGTGGCGCCGGAATAGTTCTGGAAGGCGTCCCAGGCCGCCCGCTCCGTGAACCAGTCGAGCCGGCGGCCGACCGCGAGTCCGCCCACGATCGCGCGGAAGTGCGAACGGCTCTGGGGGAGGTCGCCTTCCTTCGGCCGGACGTTCGAGTGCAGGCCCACGGTCGGGTAATAGACGTCGTAGGTCGATCCCCTGGCGTCCACTCTCACCGCCATATGGCGATTTCCCACAAGACCTTCCGGGGCGGCCGAGAGCAGGTCGGCCGCCTCCGTCCGATCCGGCAGGTTGGGCCGGACGATCGAGTCCTGGTAGACGCTGTAGGCGGTCTCTTCGCCTTGTCGCTCGGCCACGGAGCGATAATGGAGCCGCACGCCCACGGCTTGGGGGGGGATCGGGGCGTGCCAGTAGCTGTTGCCTGCCTTGTTCTCGATCCAGAACGTGGGGATCCGGCCCAGGTTCACGTCGTCGGCGTAAAGCTCCAGCCAGACCCGTTGATCGTCCTCGACGGGATGGGTCCCGACGACCGCCGCGGACCACATTCCCGCGCGGATCGGACCCGCGTTGCGCCCCTTCGCCGCCGATTCGATCCACGTCGCCACCATGACTGGGTAGCCTCACCTCGCCAGTGGGCGCATCTCGCAGGCGTGATTAGGATAAGAGCGCGAACGGGAAGGGCGCGCTGCATCACGCCCCGCCTCGCGGCGTCCCGTCGGACTCGAAGATTCTCCGATTTTCCGGACCTCGCGCCAAGGGGATGCCGGGGCTGGAACGGATGGTTTGGACCGTCGAGGCCGACGGAACCATCGTGCTCGAATGAACCGAGAAGGAGGTCGACAATCGCCATGTACGCATGTTGGAACGCGAGGGCCGTCGGGCTCGCCATGACGGCGGAGGCGTCCATCGAGCTGGCCGCGGAGGCCGGTTTCGACGGGGTCGACCTCCTGGTCCGCGACGTGGTGGATTCGGGAGTCGACCCGAGGATGCTGCGGCGTCGCATGGAGGATCTCGGCCTTCGCGGGGGCGGTTGGACGCTGCCGATGAACTGGAAGAATGAGCCCGAGGCTTTCGAGGCCGACCTTGCGAGGCTCCCCCATTACGCCGAGGCGGCGGCCGTCCTCGGCCTGCTGCGGACGGGGACCTGGGTACGCTTCGAATCCGATCCGTGCGACCCCGAATCGCTCGCGGACACCGCGGCCCGCGAGCGCCTGGTGAGGGAGTCGACGGCCTGGCAGATGGACCGGCTCGATCGAATCGCGCGCATCCTGGAGGAGCACGGCAGCCGGATCGGGCTGGAAATCATCGGGTCGGCGTCGGAACGGACCGGCCGAGGGGTTCCGCTCATCTCCAGCTATGTCGCGCTGCTTCGCGCGTTCGAAGGACTGGCGCGAGCCCACGCCAACGTGGGGGTGCTGGCGGACGCCTACCATCTCTCTGCGTCAGGGGAGGAGGTCGGTGCGTCGCTCGGGTGGGGCGTGTCGGCTGTGACATGGGTGCACTTGGCCGACCCGGCGAACCCGGAGCGGACGTCGATGCGCGATCATGAGCGGCTGCTGCCCGGAGAGGGGAGCGCAGGCCTCTGTGGAACGCTGTTGCGAGCCCTGGCCGAGGGCGGCTACGACGGTCCGGTCACGGCAGAGCCGTTGACGCAGAGTCGTTCCTTCGCGACGGACGATCCGAGGGACAGGGCGTCGGCGACGCGTGGGTCCCTTCGTCGAGTCTGGCCGGATCGATGCCTCGCGGATTGATCGCGAGCCGGGGCGGGGGGGGTGAAGCCGGGGGATCCCCGGCTCGAACTCTCCTGCGTCTCGGGGGAGATGCCGAGGGCGAGGCGGCCGTCGCCAGGTCGGAGGCGGCCCGGATGAATCGTCAGACGCTGAGCTCTTCCACCTGGCGATTGGTCGTCCGCTGGGGGGCGATCTCTTCGCGATAGACGGGCACGTCCTGAGGAGCTTCAATCCCGATCCGGATCTGGTTGCGGTCGATCTTGACCACCGTCACCACGATGTTATCGCCGATGACGATCTTCTCTCCCAGCTTCCTGCTCAGAACCAGCATGGCACTCTCCCGGATGAAGGCGTCGAGGTCGTGTTGGGTGACCCTGTTGGGTCTTTCCATGCCCTCCCTTAAAAGCATTCGGCGTGCCGAACCCCGAAATCGGACTTTAAGAAATCCGCTAAGCTTCAGCGAAATCGGGACTTAGAAAAAAAATCAAGTGCCCCTCGACTGCGAAGCCGAGAGTCTTCGAACTGTCAACATCGCCACTCCTTACCGAGGCGGCTTGTAAAAACGGGAACCCGTGTATCCAGTTAGACGCCGGCCACGCGAATCGGTCGAAATCCGACGGCGTCGGCGGCGACGCACTGATAGCGGACGTTCCCGCGCAGGCCCTGGACGGCCCGCGACCATTGGCTCTGGATGTGGAGATGTCCGTAGAGGCACGCGGACACGCCGTGGCGCTCGAAGCTCTCGACCCAAGGGCCGGGGCGGTTGTAGGCGTCGAACGGCGGGAAATGCCAGAGCAGGATCAGCGGCTGCTCGGGCCCTTGACGGAGAGCCGAGGCGGTCTCGAGCGCCGTTTCGAGCCCGGCCAGGGTCCGCGCCACCGCCTTCTCGTCGACGGGGGCGTTCGGGTCGTCGACGCGGGGGACGGCCATCGAGCGGGCTCCGGCGACGAGCACGCCCGCGACGACCTCGGCGGTTCCTTCCACGGCCCGCAGCGAAGGCCGCAGCAAGGGGCGGATCTTCGCCAGGTCGTTCCACCAGGCGTCGTGATTGCCCGGGGCCAGGACCTTGCGGCCCGGCATGGATTCGAGCCATCGCAGGTCGGGCTGAAGCTCGCGGTGGTTCCTCGCCATCGAGACGTCGCCGGGGATCAGGACGAGGTCCTCGGGCCGGACGGCCGCGCGCCAGCCGGCCTCCAGCTTCGCCACGTGGTCGCCCCAGCGGGCCCCGAAACGGTCGCGCCGGTCCGGCCTAGCGAGGGACAGGTGGAGGTCCGAGACGGCCCAGACGCTCACGCTCCATCGTCCCGCGGGGCCGTCCTGGCCAGGTACTCGCGGACGTACGGATTCGTCCGACGCTCCGAGCCGATCGTGGTGACGCCGCCGTGGCCGGGGTAGACCCGGGCCTCGTCCGGGAGCGTCAGCAGCTTGGCCGTGATGCCCGACATGAGGACCTCGAAGTCCCGCTTCGGGTCGCCGCCGAAGTCGACGCGGCCGATCGAGCCGGCGAAGAGGACGTCCCCGCCGAGCACCGCCGCGGGCTCCTCGGCGTCCAGGATGTAGACCACGGAGCCGGGGCTGTGGCCGGGGATCTCGCGGACCAGGATGGAGAAGCCGGCGAGTTCGAGGCGATCGCCGTCGTCGACCAGGCGGTCGGCCGGGGGGCTCAGGACCGGCTCGCCGGACGGGGCGCTCAGGTTCTTGACCCGGTCGGTCAGCATGGGGGCGTCGCCCCGGCCGATGATCAGCGGCGCGTCCGGGTGCGCGGCCTTGAGCGCCGCGTTGCCCGCGATGTGGTCGACGTGGCCGTGCGTGTTGAGGATCGCGGCCAGCGACTTGCCGTCGTGCTCCAGCAGTTCCAGGATCGTGCGCGAGTCGAAGCCCGGGTCGACGACCAGGGCGTCGGTCCGGCCGGGGCGGCTCAGGACGTAGGCCATCTGGGCGTAAGGCGCCGATTCCACGACGTCGATGGTGAATTCCGCCATGACGGCCGTTCTCCCCTCTCTCGGACAAGCAGTTCCAACTTTGTTCGCGCGTTGCTCTTGAAGAGCGGTGTTCGGATCGCCGATGATTGAACCTTGAGAGGCCCCGACGACCGGTCAACCACCATATCGCGAATCTGGGGAAAAGGCGAGTCGCGGACTGGGCCTGCAATTTGCGTGATATAGTTCGACGAGGCGGTTTCGCGGCCCACGCCCGGACGGCGTTTGCACCGGCCGGCTAGCGACACCGCCCCCGCTGGTTGGCGCTGCGCCGACCGCGCTCGGGGAATTGGAATATCAAGGTCATCCAGCAGGGGGATGCGGAAACATGCGTCGACGACGATCCGGAGGGCTGACGGAAGCTGGTTCGCGGCGCGTCCTCGCCGGGTCGCTCGGCAAACGCACGGCGGCGGCGTCGCTGATCCTCGCGCTGGCGATGGCGGCCGACGCCCCCCGGGGAGACGTCCCGGCCGCGAAGGCCGGCGAGAAGCCGGCGGCTGCGCCGGACCGCATCGCGCTCACCGAGGCCGCGGCCGCTCCGATCGGCGGGGCCGACCCGGACCTGTCCGCGAAGTCCCCGATCAAGGAGGCGATCAGCCTCAAGCCCGAGAGCCCGAGCGGACGCGCGGTGAAGGAAATCCTCGGTTGCCAGGCCCGGTTCGCGAACGTCAAGGATTACACCTGCACGTTCTACAAGCGCGAGCGCATCGACGGTGAACTGTCGTCGATGAACGTCATGAGCATGAAGATGCGCAACGCACCGTATAGCATCTATTTCCGCTTCCATCAGCCCAACAAGGGCCGGGAGGCGATCTTCGTCGAGGGCCGCAACGACGGGCGGATCCTGGCCCACGACGTGGGCTTCACGAAGCTCCTGGCCGGAACCATGAGGCTGGATCCGCAGGGCGCCCGGGCGATGGAGAACTGCCGACACCCGATCACCAAGGCCGGGATCGGCCACCTCATCGACACGATCGCCGATCGCTGGCAGGCCGAACTGGACGACCAGGAGTCGGTCGTCCTCTTCGATCCCAAGATCCGCATCGGCTCGGCCCCCTGCCTGCTCATCGAGGCGATCCACCCGGAGAAGAAGCCCGGCTACTACTTCCACAAGGTCCGGCTCTTCATCCACTCCGAGCTGGGAATCCCCATTCGCTACGAAGCCTACGACTGGCCGGCCAAGCCGGGCGAGGCCCCCGAGCTGCTTGAGGAGTACGCCTACGACGGCGTGAAGCTCAACGTCGGCCTCGACGACGGCGACTTCGACGCCGCCAATCAGCTCTACTCCTTCGGCCGTTTCTGAGCCCACCCCCTCGCGAGCGACGAGTCCGGCTTTTTTAGTCGTGATCGGCCTCCCGCCGGGAAACCCGCGAACTCCGCCCGCGATCCTCATGCTCGCCGGGGGGGGCGGCCGATACTCGAAGACGGCGGTCGATCGGGACCGCGGGTTCGAGGCGCCGGACGATCCCCCGATCCGCCTGCCGAGGCTCGCTCAAGCGACCTTGGCAGGAGGGGGGCCGTCCGCTAGAATCCGCCCCGCTCCAAGGATGGCGAGCGGGTCGATCGCTGAATCATCTCTTCACGACATCGTTCAGGCGTCCGCCTTCTTGCACTTCTCCGAATCGCCGTCGTTGGTTTAATGTTGCGCAAGCCGCAGGCTGTTCCAGGGCCGGGACGGCCAAGGTCCTCGATCGATCCATGGAAGGAGGCTCGATGAGCACGATACCAACCACCCCATCGCAGACTCGGGTGCATGTGCGTTGGATGATCCGCCGCGACATGCCCGAGGTCTTGGGCATCGAGCACGCGAGCTTCGAATATCCCTGGTCCGAGGACGAGTTCCTGCGGGTGCTCCGCCAGCGCAACTGCATCGGCATGATCGCCGAGCAGGGCGAGCGGATCGTCGGGTTCATGATTTATGAGCTGCACCGCAACCGGATCCACGTCCTCGACTTCGCGACCCATCCCGACTTCCGCCGCCAAGGCGTCGGCAAGCAGATGATCGCCAAGCTGGTCAGCAAGCTCTCCAGCCAGCGCCGGAATCGGATCGCGCTCTTGCTCCGCGAGACGAACGTCACGGCCCAGTTGTTCTACAAGACGATGGGCTTCCGGGCCGTCGAGGTCATCCGCGAGCACTTCGCCGACACCGGCGAAGACGCTTACGGCATGCTCTATCACCTGGACGAGTCGATCCTCCTGCCCCCGGCCGCGGTGAATCGCATCGCCCGGCAGTACGGGGCCTGATCGAGCCCGCCCGGATCCGAACGAGACCGAACCATGTGAAGACGGCGGCGTCGGCCCGGGGTGGGCCGACGCCGCCGTCTTTCGCGCGCCGAAGGCTCCGGCGGGCCGAGGTGCCGCGTCGATTTGCCTCGGCGACTGGTTCGCAGGGCTCGTTCGGGGGATAATAGGGGAGTGTCGCGACGCCCCTTCCCCTCGACGAACCTCTCGGACGCCGGACCATGCAGAGCGACGCGACGGAAGCCCACTCGGCCACGATGATCACCAACGTCGGCGAGTGGTACGCTAACTCCTCCGCCTGGATCCTCCGTGGCGTGGCGGCCCTGGGCGCGATCCGCGCGGCCCAGTTGCTGGCCGCTTCCGGGCGGCTCGGCCCGATCGACGCCGCGACGGTCGCCGAGGCCGCCTACCAGGGGGTCGCGCATGCCGTCGCCGGCCTCCTCCTCGCGGCACCCGTCAGGGCGCTCGGGGTCTGGGTCGAGCGGGGCGTAGCCGGGGCGACGGCGGGCGAGCCTGCCTCGGGCCCGGCTCGGTCGACGGCCTCGCCGTCGCCCCTGCCGCCCGCCGACGAGACGCGCAGCCACGCCGCCGAGGCGGCGGCGAAGGTCGCCGAGGTCCGCCGCCTGATCCGCGAGGGCGAATGGGAGGCCGCCGACGAGCGGGCCCACGCCTTCGCCGCCGAGCAGACGGCCGACCCCCGGGGGCCCGCCTTGCTGGAGGAGTTGGAGAGGTCCCGACGCGACGCGGCCGATCGCTGGCGCGAACAGCTTCGGGCCGCCCGCGAGGTCAACGACGCGGCGCGGGTCCTCGAGCTGTACGAAGGAGCGCCGCCCGTGCTCGACGACCCCTCCCGCCGCGAACTCGACAGGGAGTTGGCCGGGTGGTTCCTGTCCTCCGTCCATCGTCGGCTCCGCTCGGGCCTCTTGCAGGTGGAGGTCGTCACGCTCGTGGAGCGGGTTTCATCGACCTTCGGCCACACCAAGGAGGGTGCGAGCCTGCGGGCCGCCCTGCCGACCCTCCGCCGCGGCGCCGGGCTCTGCGCGCGCTGCGGCAAGCCCTATGCGGGGCTGGCCGACGCCTGCCCCGCCTGCCTGGGCGCCCCGGAACCTCCGCCGCCTTTCATCCCCGAGCTGGAGCCGGTCGACGAGATCGAGACGCCCCCCGCCCGCGACGAGGAGTCGAGCTGGTTCCTCGACCCCGAGGACGAGCCGGAGGCCGGGGATCCGGGCCCCGATGCCAACGGTCGCCTCCGGCCCTGAGCCCGGGCGGTCGAATGCCGAGGGGAAATCTCCGAGAGGTCCGCGGCCGGATTGGACCCGGGCGGGGCGGAATAGTTAGAATCAACCGAGTATTCGAGATGCGCCGCGGGGAACCCCGTCCCGCCTCGGTTGACGGCGCCCGGATCGTCGGCTAGGCATGAGTACTGGATTCGATCGAGCGCAGTGAACCGGGCCCTGAAAGGAACCGACCATGTCCCGCCGATTCGCTCTACTCTGGGCGTTGCCGCTGTTGTGCTGGACGGGGCCGACGGCGCTCGCCCAATCCCCCTTGTCGAACAGTGTGGTCCCGTCGCGGACGGCTCTGTCGCGGCTCGGGCTGGAGCGGCAGTGGATCACGGTGGCCCCGGTGTCCGGCTCCGAACGCGTGCTGCGGATCAGCCGTGGCAAGGATCTCCTCTTCGTGCAGACGAGCGAGGCGATGCTCCACGTCTATGAGGCCGAGACCGGCCGGCCCCTCTGGTCGGCCCGGATCGGCGAGCCGACGCAGACCGCGCTCCCTGTCTCGCAGAATTCGTACGCGATCTTCGTCACCAGCGCGAACATCATGACCGCCCTCGACCGCGGCACCGGCAGGGTGATCTGGCAGACGAACCTGGCGGGCCTGCCGTCGAGCGGCACGACCGCCGACGACGAGCACGTCCTCGTCGGGCTCCGCAACGGGATGATCTACTGCTACGACCTGAAGGAGCCTCAGGATAAGGGGCCCGACAAGATCCTCCAGCAGCCGAAGCTGGCCTGGAGGATCGGCACGGCCGGCGAGGTTCGCACGCGTCCCCTCCTGGCCGACCGGATCGCCTGCTCCGGCAGCACCGACGGCAAGGTGTACGTCACCCTGACGCACGAGGCGACGACCCTGTATCGCGTCGTCACGGCCGGGCCGATCGGCCGCGAACTGGCCAGCCACGGCACGCGCACCCTGCTGATCCCCTCGGCCGACCAGAACCTCTACGCCGTCGACCTGCTGACTTCCAAGATCTCCTGGACGTTCGCGTCGGGCGCGCCCATCTCCCAGGGGCCCATCGTGGCCCAGGACGAGATCTTCGTGATCAACGAGGCGGGCGGGCTGAGCGTGATCGACCCCAAGACCGGATCCCCCCGCTGGACCACCTCGACGTCCCTGGGCCAGCTCCTGGGCGCCAGCCCGACCAAGGTCTACCTGCGATCGCAGGACTTCGACCTCCTGGTCGTCGCCCGCGACTCGGGCAAGCTCCTGCTCGACGCCGCCGCCACCTACAGCCGCGCCGGGCTGAACCTCCGCGAGTTCACGCTGAGCTTCCCGGAACGCTACGACGACCGGCTCTACCTGGCGACCCCCTCGGGCGTGATGGTGTGCCTCCGCGAGATCGGCCAGACCAGCCCGGCCCCCCTGCGCGACCCGAACGCCAAGCCGTTCGGCTTCGTCCCGCCCGAGGGGATCAAGGAACTCCCGAACCCGTTCGAGGAGGCCCCGGCCGAGCCGGTCGACGTGCCCGCGGAAGAGCCCCAGTTCTGAACTCCGAACGCCCCGGCCGCGAACGAGCCGGGGCCGGATCGAAACTCCAAGACGACGGGACGGGATGTCGGCCGGACGCCCGCCCGTCGTCTCGTCGCTTCCCATTCCCCCGTCCGGCGCCGAGAGCATGATGGCCAAACCTGAGACTCAGGAGGGGTGGGCGACGATCCGTCGCGCTCTCCTCAGCGTGTCCGACAAGCTGGGCCTCGTCGAGCTGGCGACCGCCCTCGCCGACGCGGGCGTGGAACTGATCGCGAGCGGGGGGACCCGCTTCGCGCTGGCCCAGGCGGGCCTGCCGGTCGTGGAGGTCGCCGAGTACACCGGCCAGCCCGAGATCCTCGACGGCCGGGTGAAGACCCTCCATCCCCGGATCCACGGCGGCATCCTCGCCCGCCGCGACGTCCCCGAGCACCTGGAGACGCTCGCCGAGGCCGGCATGGAGCCGATCGACCTCGTCGTGGTGAATCTCTACCCGTTCGAGGCGACGATCGCCGATCCCGATTGCAGTTACGAGCACGCGGTCGAGAACATCGACATCGGCGGCCCTTCGCTGATCCGGGGTGCGGCCAAGAACCACGACGGCGTGGCCGTGCTGACCGACCCCGGCCAGTACGCGACCTTCCTCTCCGAGTTCCGCGAGTCCGGCGGCACCCGCCTGGCGACCCGCAAGCGGCTGGCTCGCGAGGCCTTCGCCCACACCGGCACCTACGACCGCGCGATCGCCGCCTATCTGGAGAAGCAGCAGGGTGCCGCCGCCGAGGCCGTCTCGGCCGCCCCCGCCTCGCCCGAGCCCCCGCCGTCGCTCAACCTGCACTTCCCGCTCAAGCAGACGCTCCGCTACGGCGAGAACCCGCACCAGAAGGCCGCGCTCTACGTCGACCCCGACGCGGTCGGCCCCAACCTGGCGACGGCCGCGATCCTCCACGGCAAGGAGCTGTCATACAACAACCTGCTCGACCTCGACAGCGCCCTGCGCCTGGTCAGGCTGTTCGACGGCCCGGCCGCCTGCATCCTCAAGCACAACAACCCGTGCGGCGCGGCGATCGCCGACGACCCGGCGACGGCCTTCGAGGCGGCCTACGAGGGCGACCCCGTCAGCGCCTTCGGCGGCATCGTCGGTCTGAATCGACCTGTCGACCGCGCCACGGCCGAGCTGATGTGCAAGCCCGGCCGGTTCCTGGAGGCGATCCTCGCCCCCGGCTTCGAGCCCGACGCTTACGAACTTCTGACGACGAAGCCGACCTGGCGGAACAGCGTCCGGCTCGTCGAGCTGGGGGCCCCGATCGGCCCGAAGACGCCGCAGCCCTCGGGCTGGGACCTGCGCCGGATCGAGGGGGGACTGCTGGCCCAGAGTTGGGACGAGCAGCAGCCCGACCCGACGGCCGGCGAGGTGAAGACCAAGCGGAAGCCCACCGCCGAAGAGCTTCGCGACCTGGACTTCGCCTGGAAGATCTGCGCGATGGTCAAGTCGAATGCGATCGTGGTGGCGAAGGGGGGACGGCTGCTCGGCGTGGGCGCGGGCCAGATGAGCCGCCTGGACTCGGTCCGGATCGCGGTGGAGAAGGGGGGCGAAGCGGTCCGGGGCGGCGTGCTGGCGTCGGACGCCTTCTTCCCGTTCCGCGACGGCCCGGACGTCGCCGCGGCGGCGGGGATCGCGGCCGTCATCCAGCCCGGCGGCTCGAAGCGCGACGCCGAGACGGTCGAGGCCTGCGACGAGCACGGCATGACGATGATCTTCACCGGACGTCGCCACTTCCGCCACTGACCCGTCGGACCTTCGGAGGACGGCCGGGGCTTGCCCCCGGACGGGGCGCTCCCTTAGAACCAGAAGGGGCGGAGGCTCCCGGGCGTCCCGGCCGTCCTCCGCCCCCTTCTTCATGCGCCCGTAGGGAGTATCATGCTGACGCTGCAGCCCCAGGACCTGGAAATCACGTCGCTCGGCCCCTGCACGTTCACCTCGCCCCTGATCCGCCTCCGGGACGACGGATTCCTCGACGACTCGTGCCGCATCCGGCTCGAACACCGGGTCGGGCCCCGATACGAACACCTCGACGCTTTCACGCTGGAGGAGGCCGGCCCGCGACGCGAGATCTTCTTCGATCCCGCGAAGACCTGCGCCGCCTTGGTGACGTGCGGCGGGCTCTCCCCCGGGCTGAACAACGTCATCCGCTCGGTCTACTCCGAGCTGTCGTACAACTACGAGGTCCCGCGCGTGCTGGGGATCCGCGACGGCTACATGGGCCTGAACCCCAAGGTCGGCCGGCCGATCGTCGAGATGTCGCCCGCGTTCGTGGACCACATCCACGAGCTGGGGGGGACCGTCCTGGGCTCCTCGCGAGGGCCCGAGGAACCGTCCGTCATCGTCGACACGATGGTCCGGGAAGGGATCGACATCCTCTTCTGCGTCGGCGGCGACGGCACCCAGCGCGGCGCCATGGCGATCGCCGAGGAGTCGCGGCGACGCGGCCTGAAGAAGGCGATCGTCGGCATCCCCAAAACGATCGACAACGACATTGAGTTCGTCTACACCTCGTTCGGCTACTACACCGCCCTGGAGAAGGCGCAGGAGGTCCTCCGGGGGGCCCACGTCGAGGCTCGGTGCGCGCCCAACGGCATCGGCCTGGTCAAGCTGATGGGCCGGCACGCCGGCTACATCGCCGCCGGCGCGGCGCTCGCCAGCCAGGATGCGAACTTCGTCCTCATCCCCGAGGTCCCCTTCAAGCTGGAGGGCGAGAACGGCTTCCTCGCCTGCCTGGAGCGGCGGATCCTCGAAAAGAACCACGCCCTGGTCGTCGTCGCCGAGGGGGCCGGTCAGGATCTGCTCCGGTCGGATCAGGTCGCCCGGGACGCGTCCGGCAACCTCCGGCTCCAGGACATCGGCCTGTTCCTCCGCGACAAGATCCTCGAATACTTCCGGTCGCGGTCGATCGAGGTCAACCTGAAGTATCTGGACCCTAGCTACTTCATCCGATCGGTGCCGGCGAACCCTTCGGACCGCATCCTGAGCGACCAGATGGCGCGGATGGCCGTCCACGCGGCGATGGCGGGCAAGACCGACCTGCTGATGGGCTACATCCACAACGAGCTGGTGCACGTCCCGATCGCGACCGCCGTGGCCAGGAAGAAGCAACTGGACGTCATGGGCGACCTCTGGACCGCCGTGATGCGTGCCACCGGCCAGCCCGCATGGTGAACCGAGCCTCGCCGCCTGCCAACGCTCCGAACCGGGGGCGGCTCAGCGCATCGAGCCGCCGCTGAAGCCGCCCCCACCGGAGCCGCCGCCCATTCCGCCACCTCCCCCCATGCCGCCGCCGAAGCCGCCGCCTCCCCCCATGCCGCCGCTCATCCCGCCCCCGCCACCTCCGAAGCCCCCAGCACCGCCGCCCATCCCGCCCCCGCCTCCGAAGCCCCCGTTCATCCCCCCGCCGCGCATTCCACCCCCGAAACCGCCGCCTCCGAGCGAGCCTCCCCCGAAGCCGCCGGCGGGCATGCCACCGCCGCCGGGGGCCGCGCCGCCGAAAGCCCCTCCTCGCATGCCGCCGAATCCGCCCACCCCCATGCCGCCGTTGTTGAAGGTGCCCGCCCCGAAGCCGGCGGCTGGCATCGGACCGGCCGACGCCCGCGGCACCCCGTCGAACCCCGAGCCGAGGGACCCTCTCATGTTCCCTCCCGCGAAACCGCCGCGCATCCCGCCGCCGAAATTCGGGGCGGTGCCGCCGGCGCCGGTGGTCGGAGGGGCTCCGAAGGCGGTCCCGCCGGGGCCTCGCATCTCGCCCCCCTGGAAGCCGGCCGGCCCGCCGGCGTTGACGGCCCCCGCGCCGACCCCCGGGAGCAGCCCCGGGTTGTTCGCGACGCCCGCCGACCGCATCGCGCCCGCCTGGAAGCCGGCAGGCCGATCCACGTTGCTCGGGCCTCCCAGGATTGGGGCGGCGGACGGAGCGGCGTGGAGCTGAGGCGCGAAGCCCGGCGATCCCAGATTGCGGAGGGCCGGGGCTCCCGCGAGCCCTCCGGGACGGTCCCGCATCCCACCGGCTGATCGGGCGTCGTTCCGGGCCCCGGGATTCAGCAGCGGTTCCAGAGCGGTGGGTGCGGGGGAGCCGCCTCCGCGCATCCTGGGCGAAAATCCTCCCGCGTCGGCCGTCGAGCCCGGCCCGGCCGCGTTCGCTCGCACGGCCTCCTGACGCATCCGGCCGAGGGCCGGGACTTCGACGCCGCCCGCGACGTTGTTGGTGAACGCGGGCCGGGCGGCCTCGCGGCGGGATGCCGCGATTGGGGAAACCCCATTGTAGGCGTGGTTCCAACTCGCCGGCCGCTCGACGGCGGGCCCGATCCGGATCGCCCCCGCCAGGGCCGACTCGCCGCGCTCGCCCGGCTGACGGAGCGCGGCGAAGGGCCTCGTCGAGGGGGGAGGCTGGACGCCCTGGCCCCGCATCGCGCCGGGGCCGCGTAAGGGCTGATCCACGGGGCCCTGGCGCATCACGCTGCGAAACGGCGGCCGAGCCGCGTCGCCGCCTTCGGAGCGAACGATCCCGCCGCCCGGGCGTCGATCGACGAGCAGCGGCGGCTCGGCCTCGCGCCGGCCGCTGTTCGGGAACGGATACTGGGCCGCCCAGATCGGCGGGCTGCCCCCCCAAACGCCGCCCGGGAAGCCCACGCCCCCCCAGTTCCATCCCGGCCCGCCGAAGCCGAACCCGTTGAAGCCCCAGCCGAACCCCCCCCAGCCCGAGGTCCAGTTCGGGAACCCCAGGCCGAAGCCGAACGCCGGCCAGGCGAGGATCGCCGGGCCGCTCCAGCCGAAGGTCCCCCAGTTGAACCCCGGCCAGGTCCCCAGGGCCATCCCGCTCCAGCCGACGTACCCCACGTTTCCGCCCATCCCCCAGCCCGGATACCCCCATCCCCAGCCGCCGCCGACCAGGCCCAGGTTGCCGAAGATCGGATATCCCGCCATCAGCGGCAGCAGGGAATTGCCGAAGCCGAAATACGGGAACCCGAGCCCGTAGGCCAGCGCCCCCCCCGGCATCGCCACCGGGCCGGCGGTGCGATACACCAGCGGTGACGTGTAGTAGGGATAGCCGTAGCCGCCGTAGGCCGGGTAATCGAGATAGCCGTAGTACGGCGCAAGCGTCCCGTACCCGGCGAAAGCGTGGAAGCGGCCGGCGTCGTCGTAGGCGACGCCCGGGTAGCCGTCGTAGCAGGAGGAAGCCCGCCCGAAGGCCCCGTAAAGCTGGCCGTAGAGTTCCGGGGAGACCTGAGCATAGGGCCGATACGTCGGCGATCGGCCGTCGGGGACGTCACCGGCGAGGGCCGCCGGCGCGAACAGGGTCCCACGCTCTTCGAGCGGGCGATCCCAGTATCCCTCCTGGAATATCCAGCCCTCGGGCTGTCGCGTCCAGCTCGCGGGGACCCACGACCAGCCGGCCTTCGCGTCGGCCCAGAATCCCTTTCGCCAGGCGAGATCGTCGCCGTCAGGGACGAACTGGCCGGGCACGTAGAAGCAGTTCGGCTTGGGGGGCGAGCCGGGATCGTCGACCGGACGTTCCGAGGGGGGGCCTTCCTTGCGGGAGACGAGCCGATCCGTCGAGCGATCGCTCCAGAAGCCCGGGGTGCGGCGCCAGCCGTCCTCGCCGCGCCGCCAGAGGCCGTTGACCCAGAACCGGCCCGGCGGGGGGATTCTCCAGGTGCCCGTGACCCAGACGTAAGCGTCGCGGCCGGCGTCCCACTCCCAGTAGCCCTCGATCCAGCGGGCCTCGGCGGTCGAGGCCTCGACGGCCGGCCGTTCGACGACCGGCGGCGGCGGCGACTTCGCGACCGGCCGGGGCTCGACGTCCCGTCGTGGCGACAGGAAGGCCTCGTGCAACGGCCCGTCGGTCAGCGCCGACAGGTCGTTCGACGGCCCCGGACGACCCGCCGGCTCCTCGGCCCGGCCCGAGGCGAGACCCAGGGCCGCCGGGAGCGCCGCGAGGAACGCGTAACGTCGGATTTCCGCCCAGGTGCGGCTCATGGCGAGGTTCCTCCGAGGTGTCTCGGGCGCGAGTCGCGGGCGAGGCCCCCGGCCGTCGCCGCTTCCCGCCCTCATTATACGTTCGTCAACGCCCTGGATGGGACGACGACCCGGGAATCGGGCGATCCTCGATCGGGCCCGGACCGGACCCGTTCTAATCCGGGGCGGCTTTTACCCTTGTTGCCGTCCGGACTTCGTTCTACCATTCCTCAGGGTTCCCAAGAGACCATTCGTCGAAGCGGCTGAGTCCCGGGGGGTTCATGAAAGCCGAGCTGATCCCCGACAACGGCGACCCGCCGATCGCGATCACCCGCGACGTGACGATCGTGGGCCGGCGGGACTTCGCCGACGTGGTCATCGACCACCCCAGTCTGTCCAAGCGCCACGCGGTCCTCGTCAAGACGGACGGCCTTCTGGTCATCCGGGACCTGATCACCACGAACGGCACGAAGGTGAAAGGCCAGCGGATCCGCTGGGCCGCGCTCCTGCCGGGCGACCGGATCGCCCTCGGCGGCTACAAGCTGCGCGTCTATCTGGGCCCCGACGACGCCATGTCTCCGTCGGAACTTTATCTCAAGCGGGCCGGCAAGGCCGCCGAGTTGCGCGGGGCCGGCGAGGCCCTCCACAAGGTCGACCCGATCCAGGCCCGTCGCTTCGGCTCGTTCGCGGCCCCCTCGGTCGAGCAGATGCCCAGCAGCTCGTTCGACGAGGTCCCGTACACCGGCCGCGCGAACTCCCTAGACGGGGCCGATCTCATCGACGAGGACGACTCGATCATCGAGCTGGACTGATCCGCCCCGCCGGAGCGGCGCGACGGCCCGGGGATCCTGCTATCATCGGCGGACCCTGACCACACCGCTCGCAACCGCCTGGGGAAGCGACACGCCATGGCTCGAAGAAGTCCCGCCCGGGCCGCGACGGCCCTGCTGCTCCTACTGACCCTCCGTCCGCCCCTCGCCGAGGTTTCGGCCGACCCGCTCGTCCTGGACGACGCCGACCGCGACCGCTGCCTGACGATCCTCCGGGAAGGCCTGGCCTCGGACGACTTCTGGCCGTCGATGCACGCCGCCGAGGCGCTCTCGGGCGAGGGGTTCGGAGTCGAGGTCCGCGAGGCTCTCGCGCCCAGGCTCCCCGCCGAGACCGACGGCCGTCGCCGATGCGGGCTCGCCCGCGAGCTGGTCCGCGCCGGCGACCTGGCCCGGACGAGGGCCTTGCTCGAAGTCCTGGCCTCGCCCGAAGCCGACGCCCACTCCCACGCCGCCGAGAGCCTGTACAAGGTCGGCGAGATCGGCGACGGCCTCCTCCTTCGCCGGGCCCTGGAAACACCCGAGCCGAGCCTGAAGTCCCTGATGGCGGCCGCGGCGCTGGCGCGTTGGGGGAATCCGAAGGCCTACGAACATCTGCGGGCCGCCGTCGGCCGCGAGGACGAGTCGCTCGCCCGGACGGCCGCCTGGATCCTCGGCCGGGTCGGCGATCCCCGCGACCTGCCGGCGCTCCGGGCCGGTCGCGACCGCTTCGCCACCCCGCTGACGCGCGCCTACTTCGAGCATGCGCTGGCCGCGCTCGGCGACGCCGAGGGTCGTGCGGCCCTGGTCGCGAACCTGGGCCACGAAGACGCTCAGGTCCGGGTCTACGCCGCCGAGTTCGCGGCCGAGGCCCGGGCGGTCGAGGCGAAGGGCTCGCTCCAGAGGCTGCTGGACGATCCGACGCTCGACGTCCGCATCCGCGCCTCGCAGGCGTTGCTGGCGCTGGCGAAGCCGGCCCCGGCGGACGCCGCCGCCTCGTTCGCCGTCGACGTGTTCCCGGCCGATGCGGCGCATCCCCGGTACAGCGAGGGGGGGATCGTCGCCCTCCGTGACGGCCGGCTGCTCTACGCGACGACCGAGTTCGACGGCAGCACGTCCGACTTCGCGAAGGCCCGGATCGTGGCGGTCGAGTCGGCCGACGAGGGCCGGACCTGGGGATCAAAGCGCGTCCTCCAGGAGAACGTCGGCCGGACGAACGTCATGTCGGCCACGCTCCGTCGCCTCGTCACGGGCTCGGTGTACGACGGCCCGATCGGCTTCCTCTACTTGCAGAAGAACTCGTTCACGGACCTCCACGCCGACCTGCGCCTGTCCGACGACGAGGGGACGACCTTCGGCGAGCCCGTCCGGACGACGACGATCCCCGGCTACCACGTCGTGAACAACGATCGCCTGACCGTCCTCTCGACGGGCCGGCTGGTCGTGCCGGCGGCGTCGACGCCCAACGTCGACAAGGGGGGGCATTTCACCTGCGCGTGCTTCCTCTCGGACGACGGCGGCAAGACCTGGCGGCGGGGCCGGTCGACGGTCGACTACCCGAAGCGAGGCGCGATGGAGCCCGAGGTGCTGGAGCTGGACGACGGCCGGCTCCTGATGCACTTTCGCACCCAGCTCGGCCACATCGCCGTGAGCGAGTCGGCCGACGGCGGCGAGACCTGGGGCGAGGCGAGGTCGTGGGGCGTGCCGGCCCCCGAGGCGCCCTCGACGCTCCGACGGATCCCCTCGACGGGAGACCTCCTGCTGGTCTGGAACGACTCGGTCCGCGATGGGCAGGACCACGGCGGCCGTCGCACGCCGCTGACCGCCGCCGTCTCGGCCGACGAGGGGAAGACCTGGTCGCGGCCCATCCCGATCGAGGGGTCGGATCGAGACACCTACGCCTACGCGAGCCTCGCCTTTCACCGGGGGCGGGCGCTCCTGACGTATTACGTCGGGCCCGACTCCTGGGAGCGGCTGTCGTCGCGGTTCCGCTCGATCCCGATCGGCCGGTTCTACGAGGCGTCGGGACGTTGAGCGGGGGCGGGGCGGGGGGACGAAAAAACCGGACGGGCGACTCCCGGATGAGGAGAGTCGCCGTCCGGCCGGATGCGGGACGGTAGTGGGGGGCGTGGCGGCCGCCGTCGCGTCGGGGCCGCCCATCCAAGCCGGCGAGAGGATCGCCGCCCGAATTCGCTCGTCCGCTCAGACCTCGTCGGACCGAGTTCGACGCAGGTCGCGTCGGACGGGCGGGTTGAGGCGTTCGATCTGGCGCGCTTCCTGGGGTTCCAGTCGGCTCGCCTGGCGGTTCTCGCGTTGGATGGCCTCGTACACCTCCTGGCGGTGTACGGAGATCTCGATGGGGGCCGCGATCCCCAAGCGGACCTTATCGCCCCGAATATCGACCACGGTGATGACGATGTCATCCCCGATGATGATACTCTCGTCGCGGTGTCGGGACAGGACCAGCATCGTTCTCGGCTCCTTCCTCCTGCCAACGAGGCCCGTGACCATCCCCGATCACGTAGCCCGGGCTCTCGGCGACCACGACGAAGACGGGGATGGTGAGAAGCCCGTAAATACCTGAATGACGCATCCCAGGCCTCAGGCCGTCGCACGCAACGGCGTGAGGCCGGGCAGAAGGGTCGGGGTCGCGGACTGCGACGACCCGCCCGACTCCAGCGGATACCGCACGGGGTAGCGGCTGGAGGTGAGGACGAGCTGCCTTCCCAGTCGGCGGACGGGATTGAACACGAGGGGGCCCTGGAGGTTGACGGTCAACCCCCCCGCGCCGCCGCGGTTCAGCACGACGTAGATCATGGCGGCCCGTTCGTCGCTCAGCTCCAACGCCGCCCGATCGCCGGGACGAAGCTCGATCCGGTAGTCGCCGACCGCCAGGGGCGGCGCGACCAGGCCGAAGGCCAGGTCGGGGGCCGTCGCGCTTTGCAGCCACGACAGGCCCGAGACCACCGGATCGGGGAGGTGGAGGAACTGCGTGTACGAGCGGAATCCCAGCAGGCCGTCCGGGATCCGGTAGATCTCCGATTCCGGGGCCTGGATCAGACCGAAACGGGTCGTGATGATGTTCACTTCCTGGTTACCTCCTTGAACGCCGAGCGGGGCGCATGCCTGATCGATCCTTCGAGCGTCGTTCGGCATGGCCGGGTTTCCTCGCTCCGGGGCGACGAGCCGGACGGTCCGCGGCCTTCATCTCGCCTCGGCTCGCCGGCGGAGCCCCCGAGACGGGCACCCCTCCGATCCGCCCCGACGATCCGGCCCCGTCGCCCCCCCCGTTCCGCCCCACGCGGCCACGACGCATCCCGCAGACTCCGCCCATCGCCGCTCCGTCGGAGGTTTTCCTTCGGGGGAGATGGGCTTGACCGACCGTTATATCGTCCCGCCCCGGCCGGATCTGTGACCGCCGGATCCGCGATTTACACGCCGGCGCGCACCGCGCAAGGACTGCGCCGGTCGCTCCGCTCGTGACGGCCAGGATAGGCCTGCCGGGCGACCGGCGGATCCGATCCGATCCGTCCTCGGGCTTTACTGATGCCGACCGGTCGCCGCCGCTTACGGCGAGCCGGGGCGCGCGCCCTTGGTGCGACGGGGAAGGGGGACCCGGCGTCGACGAGCGGATCAAACTTTCCGGATCGAGGGCGGGCGGCGATCGATCGATCGGGGTTGACGGAAGGGGCCGGAGGTCAGGTCCGGTAGTTCTCTTCGAGGCCCCACAATCGCTGGAGTTGCCGGTCGCGTTTGCCGGTCTCGTAGCGGTAGATCGCCAGCTCCTCGACGACCTCGTTGGGGGCCGGCCGGTACTCGTGCTGGCGCTGCTCGGCCTGCTGGAAGACCGGGCCGAGGTGGTCGGAGCAGGCGAAGCCGTAAGTCTTCAGCTCCGCGAAGCGGCCGTCGCTCCACCTCGCGGCGATCTTGTACGACGCCGGCTCGGAGCACCCCCCGAACGAACAGTGGACCGCTTGGCTGCTCAACGGACGATCCCCGAACTGGTGCGACGCCGGACGGCCGGCGGGACTTCGCCGGAACCGCCCGGCATTCTAACCCGCGAGGGCGGGGGGCCGCCAGCCTGGCCGCGCGAGCGGCGATGCGCCGACGGCCGGGCCGTCCGGGATGGCGTCGCCCTCGCCGCTCAGTCGACGAGCGTGAAGTCGATGGTGTTGCTCCTGGGTTCGACTTTCGCCTTGAGCCCGCCGGATTCCGGCGATTCGTACTTCTGGGGGATCTCGCTGGGGGCCTTCTTGTAGGCCTTGGCGACGTCCTCCTGCCGGTACAACCCGCCGATCTTGTCGGCGTTGGCCTGGGCGGCGGCCATGTCGGGCTTCCGCGCGGTGATGGCGACGAGGTAGTCGCCGGGGAAGGCGCCGTCGTCGTCCCCCTGGGTGGAGAGCGTGTAGGCGCCGTCGGTGATGACGCCGGTGGCCCCGCGCTGATCCGGGCCGCCGCCGCCGGCGGGGTAGAACTGGATCGAGCCGCTGGAGACGGGCTTGTCCTTGTAGGTGACGGTGCCGGAGACCTTGTAGCGTTCGGCGAGGCCGTCGTCGCCGCAGCCGGCGGCGGTCGCGATGAGGGCCATGGGGGCGAGGATGAGCCAGGTCTTCAGCCGGGAGACCCGGAGCCGAGGCGAGAATTCCAACATGGGCTGTGTGGTCCTGAGATCGAGACTTGATGGGCCTGGCGACGAGGAGGATGCGCGGCTTCCGCCCGCCCCGCCGGGCCTCGGCCCGGCGGGGCGGACGACGGATCGGCGATCAATAGGCGTCGGAGCTGATGACCTCGCCGCCGCTCCGGCTGCCGAGGGCGCAGTAGATCGGCAGGGCGATGGAGCTCTTGAGGAAGCGCACCGAGCCGTCGCCGAACGCGAAGTTGGCCCCGCCCGGGTGCTTGCTCTTGGCGCCCTTGCTGGCGTAGCTGAAGCGGTTTTGCCAGTCGGCGCTGCCGAACGGCGTCGAGCCGTCGAGCGGCGCCCGCAGGGTCTGCCAGTTGATCGGGATCGTGGTGCCGAACGTCGCGCCGTTGTTGTTCCAGAAGTTGCTGTCGGCCGCCTGGGCGGGCAGGACCTCGCCGACCGCGATCGTGTTCGACGTGCCGTCGGTGATCGAGGCGATGGTCACCGCGCCGATGCTCTGGATGCGATAGGAGAACATGCCGCGGAGCTGCCCGCCGGATTCCGCGCTGACCTGGTCGTTGAATCGGGTGCCCCAGAAGCCGGGATAGCCGATGCGGACCTGGCCGGCGGCCAGCGTGGGCGGATATGGGAAGGTCTCCCAGGGGTTCTGGCCCGACGTCAGCGCGCCGATGGCGTAGTTGTCGCCGAAGCTGCCGGCGTAGTTGGACACCATGGTCCGGGCCTCGGGCTGCCCGGTGAACGGGCTGACGGGGCTGCTGCCGTTGGGGTAGTTGCCCCAGGGCCCGGTCGACGAGCGGATGCCCGGCCCCTGGCCCTGGAAGTTGTCGTCGGAGGGGCAGAGCCAGGCGTTGCTGACCGTCATCAGGGCCGTCCACTGGGCCGAGCTGGAGACGATGTTGTTCAGCGGCAGGTTGAAGTTGATGGCGTTGTAGATGTTCCCCCCTTCCATCTGGGGGATCACCAGCGCCCGCCACGAGGCCAGGTTGTTGCCCCCGACCGAGCCGCCCCAGTTGGTCCCCTTGCTCTCGTCGGAGACGCCCCCCGGCGGGAAGGCTCCCTGGGCGCTTTCGTAGTTGTGCAGTGCCAGGCCGATCTGCTTCAGGTTGTTGGTGCACTGGGCCCGGCGGGCCGCCTCCCGGGCCGACTGGACGGCCGGCAGGAGCAGGGCGATCAGCACCGCGATGATGGCGATGACGACGAGCAGCTCGATCAGGGTGAAACCGCGTCGCTTCATGAGACTCGCTCCGGGGATCGGGGACGACGGAAGCCGCCCGCCTCGTCGGGGCGCACGATGCGGACCCCGGGACGCGGCGGACGCTCGGACGGGTCGACGCGGGCGGCGCCCGCGGGGGAGGTCGGGTCGAAGATCGGGCGCGCGACGTGGCCCGCCCGATCCGGCGATTCTCGGGACCGCTTCGCTTCTTGATGCAAGGATTCTTCGATGGATTCGTCGGACGCCGCGAGGCGGCCCGCTGGAGGCGGACGACGCCCGGAAGGAGACCGATCAGCAGTCGAGCATGAAAGCTTACGAGAGGAAATGCAGGCGTGGATCCGGGCTTCGCGGCACCGGGACGCCCCACGCGGCGACCGGCACATCAAAGGGATTTATCGCGGTCCGATGGAGTTGTCAAGAAGCCGACTTCTGATCTCTTGTTTGTTCCTGCATGTTTTCGTCACCCGGATAGCCCGGGATGCGAGTCGCGTCGGCCTCCGCCGCTTCCGGAGCCGCGACGCAAACTCATGCCCGATCTGGCGATCAGCGTTCGTCGAGTCCGTCGGGCGGCGCGAGCGCGTCCGGGCCGAGGCGGGGGGGCGGGCCGGGGAGGAATTCCGGAACCGGGAGGCGGCCGGCGCGGCGAGCGGGGGCGAGCCGACGGCCCCGGTCGGCCCGATGTTGAAATGCGGAATCGCCCCTTGACAATGCGGGTCGGCGGATTACTTTAGAGTTTGTCGGTCGTGACGCCGTCTGCAAAGCGCCTCTCCGACCGGCCGAGGCGTCTGCCTCGATCATTCGGCCTCTTCTCTGTTCCGGCCCCGTCGACCCGAGGATACCCGGGTCGGCGGGGTTTTTGTCTTGGCAGCGGGTGCGACGTGGTGAACCCTCGGGAATCGACGACCTGGCGGCTCGCTGGCCACTCCGCGGCGATCGAATGGGGCGGGTCGACCTGGACCCTCGGTTTCGAAGCAGGCCGTTTCGGCCTGCGAAGCGAAGGGGTGGCGGGCGAGTACCTGACGCTTCGCGGCCTGGCCGCCGTCGGCCGTCGCGACGACGGCGCGTTCACGCCTGCGAGCCTCGTCGCAATCGAGGTCCTGCACTCGCGGCTGCTGGCCACCTTCGAGCCCTCCGGCTGGAACGGCCTGACCGTCCGCGCGGCCTGGGGCCCGAGCCGCGACGGCCGGGGGATGGACCTGGAAGTCCAGGCTTCGACCTCGACCGTGGGCGAGCTGCTCCGCCTGGAGGTCCTGGTCGGCTCTCGAGGGATCGGCGGCGACCGGGCCGCTCGACCCTTGCTCGTCGCCCCCCGCGACCGCGTCGTCGCGTCGCTCTCCTACGACGGACGCGAGACCGACGACGCCCTGTCCCGCCTGGCCACGCTCCCGATCTCGAGGAATTCGCCCGGGGTGCTGGGGCCTGCGGGGTATCTCGAATTCGTCCATCCCCAGGACGTATCTCGGACGATCACCGACGCCGCCCCCGGGGCGTCGAATCCGGGCGACGTGGAGTACGCCCTCTTCGGATACGACCTGGAGAAGGGGGTCGTCCTTCGGGGACGCCTCAGGGGGATCTGGCCCGAGGCGTCGGCCCCGGACTGCGCCGCGGACGAGCGGCGACGCTTCCTGGACGAGCCCCCGCCGCTGCGCACCGCCTGAGCCCGGGCGGGACGACCGATCAGGCCGGAGGGGCCGTCGCCGCCAGGTCGCGAAGCTTCTTGACGACCTCGGGCGAGTCCCACTCGGCGCTTCCGACTCGCGAGTAGGCGAGCTTCCCGTCGGGCGTGACCAGGAACGTGGCGGGGATGCCTTCGGTCAGGAAGACCGGCGGCAGGGCCCGTGCGTGGAGGATGGTCATCGGCCAACCCTTGCCCTTGACGAAGCGGCGGACGTCCTCGATCGACTCGTCGGTCGCGATGCAGACGAAAGCCACGCCGTCCCCCCGGAGGTCCGGGTTGGCGGCCAGGCGGGCGATGGACGGCATCTCCTGGATGCAGGGCCCGCACCACGTCGCCCAGACGTTCACGAACAGGGCCTTCCCCCGGAATTCGGCGAATTTCACGGGGGCCCCGTCGAGCCCTTCCAGGGTCCAGTCGTAGTCGACGGCGGTCCCGAGGCCGGGGGCGTCGAGGTCGTCGATCCGCCTCGGCCCCCCCACGATCAGGTAGACGACCCAGAAGGCCGCGAAAATCAAGGCGATCCACGTCCAGGTCCGGTCACGGCCGGCGGGAGGCGGGGCGGGCGTCGGGTCGTTCGGCTGCGGGTCGATCGGGTCGGCCATCGGGACGCCTCGCTTCCGCGTCGGGTTCAGTCCTGGCCGCGGGTCTCGGCGACCGGGGCCAGCAGGTTCTCCACGGGGGCGTAGTCGTCGGTGAGGATGATGCCGCGCGAGCGGTTCTCCAGCACGGTCTTCTCGTCCTCGGGCCCGTAGGGGGTGGCGACGGTCCTCCGACTCTTCTGGAAGAAGCGCGGGTCGTCGTCGCGCTTGCCCAGGTCCGCGAGGTCCAGGGGCTGCTTCGACGCGACGACGACGAAGGTCTCGCGCTGGCCTTCGCCGATGACGTCGTTGGTGCCGAAGATGTAGACGTGGGGGAACGTGAGCTTGGCCGTGGCGGTCCAGGAGCCCAGGAAGCCGCCGTAGCGGCGGGCCGACGCCAGGTACTCGTCGCGCTTGGCCTGCTGGGCGGCGGGGTCGACGATCTTATCGACCTCGATCCGCTTCTCGGCCTTCCGCAGGGCTTCCTCGTCCGACTCATAGGCGTCGATGATGTTGATCATGTAGACGCCGGTGGGGGCGAGCATCTTGGCGATCTTCTCGTTGAACTCGCGGGTGGTTAGGTGCCAGGGGACGGAGAAGTCGTTGAAGGCGTCGCCGAAGACGATGTCGTACTGTTCGACGTCCTGGTTCCGCTCGACAAACTGGCGGGCGTCGCCCCAGATGGTGCGGATCGTGGTGTCACGCGGCAGGCCGGTCGCCTCGTGGTTGGCGCGGGTGACCGCCGGGTCGATCTCGGCCACGTCGACCGCCGTGCCGGGGTAGACGTGCTGCATGTGGCGCTGGAAGGTGTAGGCGCCGCCGCCGAGGAAGAGGGTCTTGAGCGAGGACTTCTCGATCTTCGGCATCCACGATTTCGAGGGCGAGGCCAGGATCTCCTCGTCGTCGGGCGGGGCGTCGGCCCCGACGTCGGGCTTCTTCAGCTCGGGGGGCTTCGAGTCGCCGGGCTGGGCGTTGGCGAAGACCTGATCGGGGAGCGTCGAGCCGTCGACGGCCGGGCTTTCGCCGCCGGAGCCGCCGGGGGCGGCGGTCGGCGGCGGGCCCGCCTTGGTGATCTTCCCGGCCGCCTTGGCCGACCGATAGGCGACCATGGCGTAGATGTGCTCGTAGTCGTAGTCGAGCCGCTCGGGGTGGTCCAGGATGAAGTAGCCGTGGATCAGGTTGTCGAGGACCAGGGTGCGGAGTTGAAGGTCCTCACCTTCGGGCTCGTTGTTGACCTTGATGTAGTAGTAGTTGCTCTCGTCGGCGTAGGCGAGGGCGTCCTTGGTGGTGGTCGGGTCGCCCACGGACTCGCGGATGTTCCACTCCTCGCCGATCCGCTCGGTCCACTGCATCGGCAGGAAGCCGATGACGCAGAGGCCCAGGGGGATGCCCGCCCAGACGGCGTGCAGGACCGAGCCCAGGATCGTGGCCGTCAGCGCCAGGACCGCCGCCAGCAGCAGGAGCACGCCCTTGGTGCCGAGGACGTCGATCAGGACGAAGCCTGTGAGGAAGGTGCCGATGATGCTGCCGACCATGCCCCAGGCGTAGACCTGGCCGATCGCCGTGCCGGTGCGACGGTGCCGGCGGAGGCGGTCGACCGCCAGCTTCGCCACCACGGGGCTGACCGTCCCCATGGTGATCGCCGGGATGAAGAAGACCAGGAACACGACCAGCAGCACGCGGAACGGCCAGGTGAGCGCGATGGGGGTGGAGCCCCCCAGGTTCAGCTCGTTCCAGATGATGGCGCGGCTCAGGAGGCTCGGGTTGGGGCCGTTGTCCATCGCGTTGCGGAACCATTCCGGCTGATTGTCCAGGAACAGGATCACCAGCATGGCGACGGAGGAGACCAGGAACAGCCAGCTCGCCTGCTTCTCGTCGCGGATGCGGTTGGCGATCCGGCCCCCCAGGTAGTTGCCCACGCTCAGGCCCGCCAGCAACACGCCGATGACGCTCGTCCAGCCATACACGCTGGAGCCCAGGTGCCGCGTCACCAGGCGGCCGGCGACCATCTCCATCGCCATGAACGCCAGGCTCGCGATGAAGGCGAGGATCGCCAGGTCCCGCAGGCTGGCGTGCGGGGCCGCCTCGTCGGCGATTTCCTCGACGGCATCGCTTTCCGCGACCGCCCGGGGCGACGACCAGAGCGCGTTCGCCGCGAGCGCCGCGAGGGCGATCGAGGCCGCCCCCCCCGCGACCGCCAGGTAGTTGAGCTGATAGCCCCCCAGGTCGATCCCGCCGATCCCCAGCGTCCGCACCAGGGGGCTGATCGAGGCCGCCCCGAAGAGCGCGGCGACGGCGATCGCCAGGCCCCGCCGCGCGGGCGTCGCGTCGAGGGCGGCCGCGAGGACGGCCAGCGCCGCGGCCACCACCAGCACGATCACCGAGGTCGGGGCCAGGTAGATGAGCACGAACCCCGCCAGGAAGGTGCCGACGATCGAGCCGACCGCCCCCCAGAAGTAGACATCGCCGATGGCGCTGCCGGCCTTCCGCGACAGCTCGACGGCCATCTTGGCCACCACCGGGCCGACCATGCCCAGGACCGTCGCCGGCAGGAGGAAGTCGAGCGTGACCACCAGGATCGTCCGCAGCTCCCAGTTGATCGCCTGGGGCGACGGCACGATCGCCGGGATCATCGCGTTGACCACGAGGGCCCCGAAGCTCAGGAACGAGCCCAGCGCGAACAAGGGGCCCACCGCGCGGCGCGGGTCCATCCGGTCGGCCAGGCGGCCGCCGAGGACGTTGCCCAGGCAGATGCCGCCCAGGATGATCCCGATGACGCTGTTCCAGACGGTCAGCGACGACCCGACGTGGCGGGCCACCAACCGGCTCGAGACCAGCTCCAGAATCATGATGCAGAGGCTGCTGAAGAACGCCAGAGCATAGGGGGACGTGCGAGCTGCCAAGCCGACCATACCGGAGGCTCTCCGAGTCTGCGCCGATCCTGGTTCGGCGGGAGGGATTCCGTCCCTGGAACGTGTGGTGGGTCCCGTCACGAGACGAGCCATCACCACGATAAACCCGCCGACCGGCTTCCACAAGCGAGCACCCGAGCCCGCCGACCGGCGCGACCCCGCCCGCCCGCGGATCCGTCCCCGCGCCGGGGCCGTCTCGATTGACGCCGGACCTGGCGCGCGGTAGACATGAATAAGTCGATCCCGGCTCATGGCGGGCCGGAGGATCGAAGGCGACGATCGCCCCCCCTCGCGCGTCCTCCGACGGGCCTCGGGGTCTTTCCCACGAGCGGAATCAACAAGCAGCCACGATGAGGCCCGCGCCGTCCGGCACGCGGCCTCACCGATCCGTCGGGACCTCGCGTCGCGTCGGCCCGGATGGGTATGGGCCGTTCCGACGGGCCGATCTCGACGCACGAGAACGCGCCGAAGGAGGCCCGTCTTGACTCGGCAGCATGTGACGGTCGACGGCAACGAGGCCGCGGCCTACGTCGCCCACGCGACCAATGAAGTCATCGCGATCTACCCGATCACGCCGTCGTCCACCATGGGCGAGCTGGCCGACGCCTGGTCGGCGGTCGGGCGCAAGAACATCTACGACGTCGTGCCCACCGTGGTGGAGATGCAATCCGAGGGGGGGGCCGCCGGAGCCTGCCACGGCGGCCTGCAGGGGGGGGCGTTGACCACGACGTTCACCGCCTCGCAGGGCCTCCTGCTGATGATCCCCAACATGTTCAAGATCGCCGGCGAGCTGACCTCGGCCGTGTTCCACGTCGCCGCCCGCTCCCTGGCCACGCACGCCCTCTCGATCTTCGGCGACCACAGCGACGTCATGGCCGCCCGCTCCACCGGCTGGGCCTTGCTCTGCTCGAACACCGTGCAGGAGGTCCAGGACTTCGCCCTGATCGCCCAGGCCGCGACCCTCAAGGCCCGGATCCCGATCCTCCACTTCTTCGACGGCTTCCGGACCTCGCACGAGGTCAACAAGCTCGAACAGCTCTCCCGCGACGACATGCGGGCGATGCTCCCCGACGACCTCGTGCAGGCCCACCGCGACCGCGCCCTCTCCCCCGAGCGGCCCGTCCTCCGCGGCTCGGCCCAGAATCCGGACGTCTTCTTCCAGGCCCGCGAGGCCTGCAACCTCTACTACCAGGCCGTCCCCGGGATCGTCCAGCAGGCCATGGACGACTTCGCAGGGCTGACCGGCCGGTCCTACAAGTTGTTCGAATACGTCGGCGCCCCCGACGCCGAGGCCGTGGCCGTGGCCATGGGCTCGGGCTGCGGCGCGATCGAGGAGACGGTCGATCGGCTCGTCGCCGAAGGCCGCAAGGTCGGCCTCGTCAAGATCCGCCTCTTCCGGCCGTTCGACGTCGCCGCCTTCCTCGCCGCGCTCCCGACCACGACACGGCGGATCGCCGCCCTCGACCGCACCAAGGAACCGGGCGCCATCGGCGAGCCGCTCTTCCAGGACGTGGTCACCGCCCTCGCCGAGGGCTGGGCCGACCGCGCCGGCGACGCCTCGATCCCTCGGGTCTTCGGCGGCCGCTACGGCCTCTCCTCGAAGGACTTCACCCCCGCGATGGTCAAGGCGGCCTTCGACGAGCTGGAGGCCGGGTCCCCCCGCAAGCACTTCACCGTCGGCATCGTCGACGACGTCACCCACCTGAGCCTCAAGTGGGACCCGAGCTTCAGCACCGAGGCCGCCGACGTCCACCGCTCCGTCTTCTACGGCCTGGGGAGCGACGGCACCGTCGGCGCCAACAAGAACACGGTCAAGATCATCGGCGAGAACACGCCCTTCCACGCCCAGGGCTACTTCGTCTACGACTCCAAGAAGTCGGGCTCGGTGACCGTCTCCCACCTGCGGTTCAGCCCGCGACCGATCAAGTCGTCCTACCTGGTCTCCAGCGCCAATTTCGTCGCCTGCCACCAATTCAACTTCCTGGAGCGGATGGACGTCCTGGAGTCCGCCGACGTCGGCGGGATCTTCCTGCTGAACAGCCCCTACGCCGCGGACGAGGTCTGGGAGAAGATCCCGCTGGAGACCCAGCGCCAGATCATCGACAGGCACCTGCGCTTCTACGTGATCGACGCCGAGGAGGTCGCCCAGAAGGCCGGGCTCGGCCGGCGGATCAACACGATCATGCAGACGTGCTTCTTCGCCCTCTCCGGCGTCCTGCCGCGCGACGAGGCGATCGCCGAGATCAAGCACGCCATCGAGAAGACCTACGGCAAGCGCGGGGAGACCGTCCTCCAGCAGAACTACGCCGGCGTCGACCACGCCCTGGCCCACCTGCACGAGGTCGCCGTCCCAGCCGCGCCCGCCGGCGACGTCCTCCGCGTCCCCCCGGTCCCGGCCCACGCGCCCGACTTCGTGAAGCGGGTCACGGCCATGATGATCGAGGGCCGGGGCGACCTGCTGCCGGTCAGCGCCCTGCCGGTGGACGGCACCTTCCCGACCGCCACCGCGCAGTATGAGAAGCGGAGCATCGCCCTCTCGATCCCGATCTGGGACCCCGAGATCTGCATCCAGTGCGGCCTTTGCTCGCTGGTCTGCCCGCACGCGGCGATCCGGACCAAGGCCTACCCGGAGGCCGCGCTCACCGGGGCCCCTCACGGCTACGCGTCGCTGCCGTTCTCCGGCAAGGAGATGCCCGGCTCGCGGCTGACCGTGCAGGTCGCACCCGACGACTGCACCGGCTGCGGCGTCTGCGTGGACGTCTGCCCGGCGCGGAGCAAGGAGGCCGTCAAGCACAAGGCGATCAACATGGAGCCGAAGCTCGACCACCTCGACCGCGAGCGGGCGAACTTCGACTTCTTCCTGGCGATCCCCGAGGCCGACCGCACCCGGGTCAAGATCGAGGCCGTGAAGGGCTCGCAGCTCCTGCAGCCGCTATTCGAGTTCTCGGGCGCCTGCCCCGGCTGCGGCGAGACTCCCTACATCAAGCTGATGACCCAGCTCTTCGGCGACCGGGCGATCATCGCCAACGCCACCGGCTGCTCGTCGATCTACGGCGGCAACCTCCCCACCACCCCCTACACCGTCGACCCCGGCGGCCGCGGGCCGGCCTGGTGCAACTCGCTGTTCGAGGACAACGCCGAGTTCGGCCTGGGGCTGCGGCTGGCCGTCGACCAGCAGGAGATGTACGCCCGCGAGCTGGTCCGCCGCATGGCCCCCGACCTGGGCGACGACTTCGTCCGCGAGATCCTCGACTCCCCGCAGCTCGACGACGCCGGCATCCAGGCCCAGCGCGAGCGCGTGACGGCCCTCAAGCAGGCCCTCGGCGACGAGGACTCCTCCCGCGCGATCGCGCTGCGGGGAGTGGCCGATTCGCTGATCCGCCGCAGCGTCTGGATCGTCGGCGGCGACGGCTGGGCCTACGACATCGGCTTCGGCGGCCTCGACCACGTCCTGGCCTCGGGCCGCGACGTCAACATCCTCGTCCTCGACACCGAGGTCTACTCCAACACCGGCGGCCAGGCGTCGAAGTCCACTCCTCGCGCGGCGGTCGCCAAGTTCGCCTCGGGGGGCAAGACGGTCGGCAAGAAGGACCTGGGGATGATGGCCGTGGACTACGGCAACGTCTACGTCGCCACCGTCTCCATGGGCGCCAACCCGCTGCAGACCCTCAAGGCGTTCCGCGAGGCCGAGTCCTACCCGGGCACCTCGCTGATCATCGCCTACAGCACCTGCATCGCCCACGGCATCGACATGACCACCTCGATGGCCCACCAGAAGGACGCCGTCGCCACCGGCTACTGGCCCCTCTACCGCTACGACCCCCGCCTCGCCGTCGGCGGCGCCAAGCCGTTCCACCTCGACAGCCGCAAGCCCTCCGCCGCGTTCCGCGACTTCGCCCTCAAGGAAGGCCGCTACGCCATGCTCGCCCGCGCCAACCCCACCCACGCCGAGAAGCTCCTGGCCATGGCCCAGGAAGACATCAACGAGCGATGGCATTTTTATGAGCAGATGGCCGGCGTCGAGCGCACCTACAACCCGATGGAGGACCCCTCCCGATGAGCGCGCGACTGAAGACCAAGTATCTCGGCCTGGACCTGAAGAACCCGCTCGTCGCCTCCGCGGGCCCGCTCACCGGCAAGCTCGAGACCCTCATCAAGCTGGAGGAGGAGGGCGCGGCCGCTGTCGTCCTCCCCTCCCTCTTCGAGGAGCAGATCGTCCGCGAGGAAGACGAGATCAACAAGCTCTACGAGTACGGCACCGAATCCTTCGCCGAGGCCCAGACCTACCTCCCCGAGATGGAGGAGTACCACACCGGGCCGGACAACTACCTGCACCACCTCCGCCAGGCCAAGGGGGCGCTCACGATCCCCGTGATCGCCAGCCTCAACGGCACGTCCAACGGCGGCTGGATCCATTACGCCGAGCTGATGGAGGACGCCGGCGCCGACGCCCTCGAACTCAACATCTACTACCTCCCCACCCACCCCGAGCTGACCTCGGCCGACGTCGAGCAGCGCTACCTCAGCCTGGTGGCGGCGGTCCGCAAGTCGGTCTCGATCCCCCTGGCCGTGAAGATCGGCCCCTTCTTCAGCTCGCTCCCCAACATGGCCAAGCGGCTCTACGACGAGGGGGCCGACGGCCTCGTCCTGTTCAACCGCTTCATCCAGCCCGACATCGACCTCGCCAGCCTCTCGGTCCAGCCCCGGCTCGTCCTCAGCGGCAGCGACGAGCTGAGGCTCCCCCTGCGCTGGATCGCCATCCTCCGGTCCTACTTCACGAAGTCGCTCGCGGCGACCACCGGCGTGCACACGGCCGAGGACGTGATCAAGCTGATCCTCGCCGGCGCCGACGTCGCCATGTCGACCTCGGCCCTCCTCCAGTCCGGCCCCCAGCTCCTGGGAACGATCCTCCTGGGGATGCGGACCTGGCTGGACGAGAACCAGTACGAATCGGTCGAGCAGATGAAAGGCTCCATGAGCCAGCGGAACATCCCCGACCCCGAGGCCTTCGAACGGGCGAATTACGTCAAGACGATCGTCTCGTACAGCACCGACGCCGAGTAGTCTCGGCGAAGTCCCGACATGCCCAAGCCCCCGCGCCGACCCGCCCCGGTGCGGGCGTCTTCGCCGTCCCGAGACGCAAGTCCGGGATTGGGTTCGTTCGCGCCGGGCCGAGAACGAAGCCAATTGCCGTAAGTCTATAATTGGCAATATGTTTGGAGGTTTCGGACGGCCCGGAGAATTGGCTTCGTTCGGCGCGCTTCGTCGCGGTTGGGCGCACCTTTGTATGAGCCAAGACCTCGCGACAGTCGATCGCGGATTCCCGAGATCCCCGCGCGGGTCGTCAACTTCGGGACAAGCTTGACTTGTACTTTCGGAGATCATCCCGCCCGCCTCGCCATCCCGAAATCGGCTTCGTTCGCGCGGAACTGGAAACGAACCCATCGGCTGTAAGTTGTTATGGATCATGGGGTTCAAGGTGGTGCTTCGGTCCGCGGATTGGGTTCGTTCGGCGCGCTTTCCTGCTTCACGTCGCCGTTGCGGAGCGGCGATGGGCCTGGCGCGGGCGGCTCGGCGCGCTCCGGTCCTTGAGTGGATCATGGCCCCAGGTGGGGGGATGGGGCGGGGTTGTGCCGAAATCAGAACGCGAAGCCCCTCGATGAAAGTTCGGGTAGAATCGGTCTCCTTATGACGCCCGAAAGGATCACCGATCTCGACGACCCCCGGCTCGCCGTGTACCGCTCGCTCAAGGCGACGAACGTCACGCGCGGGCTCGACTGTTTCGTGGTCGAGGGGGAGAAGCTGGTCGAGCGCCTGATCGCCAGCCGATTCCCGGTCGCCTCGGTCCTCGTGACCGACCGCCATCTGGAGCGGCTGCGGGCGACGATCCCCGAAGGCGTGCCGGTTTACGTCGTCCCGTTCGAAGGCGTGCATGACCTCGTCGGCTTTCCCTTCCATCGCGGGGCCCTGGCGTGCGGCCGCCGGCTGCCCGCGCCCGAATGGCGGGACCTCTGGGGGGCGGCGACGGGCCCCCTGACGTTCGCCGTCTGCCCGCAGGTCAGCAATCCCGAGAACCTCGGCTCGATCGCCCGGCTCTGCGACGCCTTCGGCGTCGACGGCATCCTCGCCGGATCGTCGTGCCCCGACCCGCTCTCCCGCCGCGTACTCCGGGTCTCGATGGGCTCGGCCTTGCGCGTCCCGATCCTGGTGGCGGACGACCTGCTCGGGCTGGCGACGGAGTTCGAGGCGAACCTGGGGGTCGCGTTCCTCGCCGCCGTCGCCGAAGCCGCCGCGACGCCCTTCGGTCGCGTCCCGATCCCGGCCCGAGTGGGCCTCGTCCTGGGCGACGAGGATCGTGGCGTGGACCCGGAGTGGGTCTCGCGCTGCCGAGAGGCGATCACGATCCCGATGAGCGGCCGGGCCAGTTCGCTCAACGTCTCGACGGCCGCCGCGATCCTCCTGTACCACCTCAGCCGTCGCGGCGAGGATTGACCGCCGGCCCCCGCCTCCGGGACGCCTCCCGATTTTCCGCCCGTTCGTAATCTTCGGCGGCGACGGCCGTATGATCCCATGTGGAGCCGACGGGGGTGATCGACCCGGCGTGCTCGCGGGAGGCGGCCACAATGCCTCAACACCCCAATTTCTCCAGGCCTCGGTTGGTCGTGCTGAGCGGCCCGACCGCCGGTCGTTGTTTCGAATTGGCCGAGGATATCGTCTTGATCGGCCGGAGCCCCGACTCCGACCTGATCCTCGGCCCCAAGTCGGTCTCGCGAAGGCATGCGCGGATCGTCCGGGAGGGAGGCGAGTTCCGAATCCACGACCTGGAGAGCACCCGAGGGACGTACGTCGACGGCCGACGGGTGACCCGGCCCGCCACCCTCCGCGACGAGGCCGTCATCCAGATCGGCGAGGTGGCCCTGAGGTTCCTGCTGCGCCCGATCCCGGTGCAGATCGTCGGCGACGAGCGTTCCACGATCGCGGCGGCGGTCGACCTGCTGCGCCCGGAGGAGCAGGGCCACTCCATCGCCCGGCCCGAGGAGAAGCTGCGGGCCCTGAGAAAGATGGGCAGGGATTTCGGGGGCGAGCTGGTCGTCGACACGTTGCTGGGCCGGGTCCTCGAATCGCTGTTCGAGATCTTCCCGCAGGCCTCGAGCGGGGCGGTGCTTCTGGAGGACTCCGCCGGCGGCCTGGTCCCGGGTGCGGTGCGGTCCCGAGCCGGCCGGGCCGAGTCCGTGATCGTCAGCAAGACGATCTTGGACCGCGTGATCCGCAGCGGGCAGGCGATCCTCAGCCGGGACGCGCATCGGGAGCTGGCGGACGTCGAGAGCGTCGCCGGGCGGCGGGTCCGGTCGTTGATGTGCGTGCCGATCGTCGACCTCGACCACCGGCCGATGGGCGTCGTCCAGATCGAGGCCGACGACCGCCGGGAGCTTTTCACCGAGGAAGACCTCGACCTGCTGGCTTCCGTCGCCGGCCAGATCAGCGTCGCGATCCAGAACGCCCAGATGCACCTCGACCTGATCCAGCAGCGGGAGCTCGAGCGCGACCTCGTCGCCGCCCGCCACGTCATGCAGGCCTTGCTGCCGGAGCGGCCCGGGGACGTGGCCGGATATGCGTTCTGGGATTGCTACGAGCCGGCCCGGCACGTCGGCGGGGATTACCTCGGGTTCATCCCGATGTGCGAGTGCGAAGCCCCGGCCGGGAGCACCCCCCGGCGATGGGCGATCGCGGTCGGCGACGTGGTGGGCAAGGGGCTCGGGGCGGCGCTCCTGACGGCCCGGCTTTCGGCCGAGGTGAGCCTCTTCCTCCAGGACGCCCGCGACCCCGCCGAGGTCCTCACCCGACTGAATCGCCGCCTGAGCGAGAACGACCTGCTCGACATGTACGTCACGTTCCTGCTGGTCATCCTCGACGTCGAGGCGCACACGCTCCGCGTCGTCAACGCCGGCCATCCCGCCCCGCTGATCCGACGCCGCGGCGGCCGGGTCGAGGAGCTCGGCTGCGAGGTCTCGGGCCTGCCCCTGGCGATCGACCGCTCGACCTTCTATGAATCCGCCGAGACTCGGCTGGAGCCCGGCGAGTTCGTCATCATGTACACCGACGGGGTTTCCGACGCGATGAACTGCGGCAACGAACGCTACGGCGAGGCGAGGCTCCGCGAGCTGCTCGCCCACCCCCGGGCGTTCCCCCGAGAGGCCGGCGAGGCCGTCCTCGAGGACGTCCGCCGCCATGCCGCCGGCCGCGCCCAGTTCGACGACCTCACCCTGGTCGTCTTTGGCCGGCCCTGAGGGGCGGTCGGGTCAGGCGAACAGCCGCATCCCGCGCCGGCGGGGACGGTCGACCCGCTCCAGGGGGAGCAGCCGGCGGACGGCGGTCCGGGAATCGGCGCCGAACCCCGTGGTGAACGAGCGGGGGGGGAGCTGAAGGGCCTCCTCGTCGTGGTCCTGATCCCGGGCGCAGAGCGGAGGGGCGATCTCGACCGCGTGCACGCCGGCGACCAGCACGAAGACCGCGTAGGGCAGGGGGGCGTCCGCGTCGATCCGCCGCGAGAGCGAGACCCACGGCACCGCATGCGCCTGATGCATCCGGTAGACCAGGCAGCCCGCGCCGGAGAAGAGCGAGCTGTCGAAATCGTGGTCGGGGTTGCCCACCCACTCCAGGGTGTCGGCGAAATGCCCCAGCTCGCGCGCCGGCATGATCGCGATCGCCATGCGGACCAGGGCCTTGTACGCGCCGATCGAGACCGCCTGGGGCCCCTCGGAGGGTTCGTCGAGCGACCGCCAGAACTTCGCGAAGTCGGCGTCGAGGGACCCGGCGAACTGCTCGTGGCACTCGTCGCAGACCTCTCCGGTCAGGAGCGAGGTCGGGCCGACGACGTCGGGGACGATCGGCCGCGCCGAGGAGAATTTCGCCCTCGGGGCGCCGCGTTCGCAGAATCGGCATCGGGACTGGGACCGCGATCCCACCACGACGGGCTCGGCCGACTCCAGGGGGTACTCGGCGGCGGGCCGGTAGTTCATCTGGAACAGCAGGTCCATCTCGGCGGCGACCCAGTCGTCCTGGTCCGCCCCGTGGACCCGCCCCCGACTCTCCCAGCGGCCGTAGGCGGCGCGCTGAATCTGATCCCAGGTAGGCAGCATCGCGCGATCCCTCGTTCCTTCGACGCGTTTCCGTACACTCCGACCGGGCCTCTCCCGGACCGACATCCTAATCCCAACGCGATCGCAGAGAAAGGTCGACCGGCCCCGCCCACGCCCGACCACGACGCCCGCGATCCGGCGCCTTCGCAGGCCGGGCCGAGGAACCGGGCCGATCCGGCTTGACCCGGGAGTCGCCGGGGCGATAATTGAGGTGTGGAATCTGGTTGGCGGGCCGATTCGTCGACCTGCCTCCCACTCGCACCTCATCAAAGGGGGCGAACCAGGATCGACCGGATGTCCAAGGGGAACGGTGGCGTGCCGAGGTTGGTCAGCGGGCCTCGTTAAAAGCCGACCAAAATTTAGTTGCCAACAACACTGTTGGTCTCCGTCTCGCTGCCTAAAAAACAGCAACGGCCCTGCGACGAGTCTTCTCCCGAGAGACCCGCCCAGGGACGCCAATTCGGGATCGCCTAGGCCAAACCGCTTGTTGAGGCCGAGGCTAAATTCATGACGAGCTAAGCCGAAAGGGACCCTGCCGACCGGGGCCCTGACGTCGACAATCAAAAGATCGGCTACGCACGTAGAGGCCCTCGCCGAAGCTTCTCGGGACGCGGGTGCAATTCCCGCCGCCTCCACTGAAAGCCCACTTGGGAGCAATCCCAAGTGGGCTTTCTCATTGGGTTTGCGTCGAATTCATGGTCATTTAACGACTTACGGCGTGGCCCTCGTGTCAGATAACGTGTCAGATAACACCCTGGACGTGTCAGATACAGGCCGTTAGGATGATGCCTTCCGTGGACAAGCTTCCACCGGGGAGTCACCCTCATGGCCCGCCGCAACCGTGACCTCAGCCCCGATCCCCAAGGTCGCTACCGCCCCTACCTCGGCTGGAAGATTGGAGAGGATGGGAAGAAACGGCAGCACCGGTTCAACCTAGGGACAGATAAGCGAGAGGCCGAGAAGAGGCTCGCTCGCATTAAGGAGCTTTACGACGACAACTGCCGGTTCATCAAAGAGGATGTGTGGACCCCGCTGGCGTTGTCGTTCGCCGAGGAGTTGGCCAAGGGCCGGCGTCAGGTCGCCTTCCCTCCTCCCCACGCCGAGGAGTGCATCTTCGACCCGCTGACCGATTACGCCCAGGTCATCCAGGTCGAGCGGGACCGTTTCCCGTCGCTCGACGTGGTGCCGTCCGACCCCGACCTCTACGCCCAATCCGTCCGCCGAAACCGGGACGGCTTGGTGGCGGCCTCGATCCGGGAGCTGGAGGGGGAGTTGCGTGGCCTCGGGGCCTTGCCGTCGAAGCGTTCGCTGCCCGAGAACCTCATCCCCGGCTCGCTGCACGAGGCCCTCGACGCCTACGCCTCCCACGACGTGCCGGCGGCCAACACACGAGACGGCTCCGGGAACCTGAGCCCCTACGGCCGGCTCCGCCTGGCACGCATCAAGCGGTTCAAGCGGGAGCACGAGGATGTGCCGCTCCACTCGCTCGACCGTGACCGCTGCTCGGTGATGGTCGCCCACTGGCGCACCAGACCGATCGGGGCGAGGGGGGCGACGAGCCGGGACAACGCCCGCCATCACGTCGGCGAGCTGATGCGGTTCTTCCGCTGGCTCGACACGGCCGACAAGTTCCACTGGCGGATGCCGAGGGGGTTGGAGGGCATCAAGCGGAAGATCCCCAAGTCCGACGCCGATCGCAGGAAGGCCGTCATCAGCAAGGTGGTGTACTCCCCCGATCAGTTGGCGGTCATCAACAAGCACGCCACGCCGATCGAAAGGCTCGTGCTCTACGTCGGCCTGAATTGCGCCATGGGGGCAGCCGAACTCGGCCGCCTGACGGCCCAGGACATCCTGCTCGACCACGAGCATGAGTATGCCGAGCGGCTCCATTTCAAGTCCACGAGCCGGGACGGCTTCATCCGGTTCCTGAGGCCCAAGACCGGGGTCTTCGGCGAATGGATCTTGTGGCCCGAGACGGTCCGCATGCTCCGCTGGGGGCTGGAGCGTTCCAAGCGGATCGGATCTGACATCCTGCTGATCTCCGAGCGGGGGATGCCCTGGTACAGGGAGCATGCGACGAACGCCCAGTACAAATTTGCGAACACCTGGAATGGACTGCTGGACCGGGTGCGGAAGTCCGATCCCGAATTCCCGATCCTGCCCTTCGGGACGCTGCGGGACACCCTGCCGGACTTGTTGCGGCATAAAGAGAGCGACGAACTGGCATCCATCTGCCTGGCCCACGGCCAGCCTTACCACGGCGACAACCTGCTCGAATGCTACGGCAACCGCCCGTTCGGTCGCCTCCACGAGGCGGTGCGGAGGTTGCTCGCCCACTTCACCCCGGTCTTCGCCGCCGCCCCGGACGATCCGACCGAGGAGCATAAGCAGTACTTGCCCGTGGCCGTCCGGGAGAAGGTGCGGGCTATGATTGCCGAGGGGAAGAAGGCCCCGACGATCGCCAAGGCATGCGGCGTCTCGCCGATGACCGTCTACCGGGAGATGGGCCGGTACGACTACTGACCATGGACCTCCTCGCAGACGAGCAATTGGAGCGGTCGGCTGTCGTCGCCAACTGCCGGATGAACCGGGAGCGGAGCCTCACCGGCTCCAACGGCTACGACAAGGAAGTCGGCTTCGACCCGCTCGATCTCCTGAAAGGGCGTGTCGATCCAGGCAGGCCCGCCGCCTGGCTCGACCTGTGCTGCGGGACCGGCCGGGCCTTGATCCAAGCGGCGAGGACCGCCCGCTCCGAGGGGCTGGACGTGGAGATCGTCGGCGTCGATCTGGTCGGGATGTTCGATCGTCATGATGCGGACCCGACATCCCTTCGGCTCGTCGAGGCATCGCTGAGCAACTGGCGACCCGAGCGTCCGTTCGACCTGATCACCTGCGTCCACGGCCTGCACTACGTCGGCGACAAGCTCGGCCTGATCGCCCGTGCCGCCTCCTGGCTCGCCGAGGACGGACTCTTCGTGGCGAGCCTCGATCTGCAGAATTTGAAGATCGCCGACGGCGGATCGACGGTGCGACGACTCGCCACCGACCTGCGGCGGGCCGGCCTGGAGTACGATCGCAAGCGAAGGCTGGTGGCCTGCCGGGGCCGCAGGGACGTGGATCTGCCCTACCGGTACGTGGGTGCCGACGACCGGGCCGGGCCGAACTATACGGGTCAGCCCGCCGTGGACTCGTATTATGCAGACGCTGATGGACCTCGACGCTGAGCCGCCGAGGATGAGCCGGTCGGGCGAGCCGGTGGCGTGAGAGTCCGAGGCCGGGAGCTTCGCCGAGCAGCGGATCGACACCATCGGGGAACGGGACCGCCCGCCGCTTCGGGGGCGGCGATCGTCCCTTCTTCGGAGTCGAGCCGAATGTCCCATCCGTGCAGCATCGCCGCCGCCCTGCCTACGCCCCGCAGGATCGTCGAACATTTGGACCGCACCGTCGTCGGCCAAGACCGGGCGAAGCGGACGCTCGCCGTGGCCGTCGCCAACCATTACGTCCGCCTGTTGGACGTGCTCGACCGGGAGTCCGCCGCCCCGACCGTCACGGACGCCTGCCTGCGCCAAGTCACGATCGAGAAGTCGAACGTCCTGTTGATCGGCCCGTCGGGGTCGGGGAAGACCCATCTGGCCCGAGCTTTGGCCGAGTGCCTGGACCTGCCGTTCGTCGTCGCCGACGCCACCACGCTGACCGAGGCCGGGTACGTCGGCGAGGACGTTGAATCGATCCTCCACAAGCTGCTCGTCGCCGCCGGAGGGGATGTCGCCGAAGCCCAAAAGGGGATCGTCTACATCGACGAGGTCGACAAGCTCGGCGGAGGCCGTGCTCTCGGCACGAAGGATCTTCGGCTGGGGGTCCAGCACGCCCTCTTGAAGCTGATCGAGGGCACCGTCGCCAACGTGCCGCCCGGCGGGGGCTACAAGATGGCCGGGGAGACCTGCGTCCCTTTCGATACCAGCCAGGTGCTCTTCATCTGCGGCGGGGCGTTCGTCGGCCTGGAGGACTTCGTCGCCCGCCGGCTCGGGCGGAGGGCGTTCGGCTTCGATCAGGCGGGCTCGACCGTCGACGACGAGGCGACGAATCCGCTTCGCCACGTCCTGCCCGAGGATGTGGAAGGCTTCGGCCTGATCCCCGAGCTGATCGGGCGGCTGCCCGTGATCGCCACGCTCGACGCCCTGGGCGTGGACGACCTCGTGCGGATTCTCCGGGGGCCGCAGGATGCGCTGATCGGGCAGTACCGCAAGCTCCTCATGTACCGCAAGGCCCGCCTGGACTTCACGACGGGGGCGATCCGGGCGGTCGCCGAGCTGGCCCATCAGCGGGGGACCGGCGCTCGTGGGCTGCGGGCGATCGTCGAGCGTGTGCTGGAGCCGGTCCTGTACGACCCCGAGCCTTGGGTGAGTTACACGATCACCGAGGAGACCGTCCGGGGCGGGCCCGTCGAGGTCTTCCGTTTCTCCGACCTATGCGTCGACGAGTCCGCACCGTTGCGGCATCGAATGATCGGGCGGGCGAGATGACGACGTTCATCGGCCGTGTCGTGAACCTCCGGGCCGGCGGCCATGTCTACGCCCGATCGGGCCTGCGACGGAACGGTTCGTGAATCGGGGCGGCGGTCATGGGGCGGTCCTACGGCGAGTTCGTGAAGTACCCGAGGACGCCCCACCTCTTCGGCTCCAGGGGGACCGACGACGACAAGCACTTGGACGACGCCGGGTCGGCCCGGTTCCTCGCCGACGGCTCGCTGATCGTCGAGGAGAAGCTCGACGGCACCAACGTCGGCCTCCATTTCTCGGCCGACGGGGCGATGATCCTCCAGTCTCGGGGGCACCTGATCACGGAGGGGATGCACCCGCAGTACGACCTGCTCAAGCAGTGGACCGCCGTGAAGCGACACGTTTTGGAAACGATGCTGGAGGACCGCTACATCCTCTTCGGCGAGTGGGTTTATGCAAAGCACTCGGTTTCTTACAAACGCCTGCCGCACTACTTTTTCGAGTTCGACGTGTACGACAAGCCGGCCGGGGCGTTCCTGGACCTGGAACGTCGGCTGACGCTGCTGGGAGGGACCGGACTCTCGACCGTTCCGGTGGTCCATCGAGGGGCTATCGATCGAGACCGGCTCTCGGCGTTGATCGGACCGTCCCGATTCGACGCCGAGTTCGAGAACCCGCTCACCGGCCGCACCGACGCCCTCATGGAGGGGCTCTACCTGCGAACCGAGGCCGGGGGCGTCGTCACGGGCCGGGCGAAATTCGTGCGGCCGGAGTTCGTCGAGAAGATCAAGCAAAGCGAACATTGGCAGCACCGGGCGATGGTCCCCAACCGCCTGGACGACTCGGCGGACATCTGGTCATGAACTGGCGTGAGATCAAAACAGCTTCGCAAGACGAGATCCTGGCGTGGGCCGCCGAGCGGCCGTGGGCTCGGGCGATGGCCATTTGCGTCCAGGACCGGGGCTGGCACGCCGAGGGCGACGTGTGGACCCACACCAAGATGGTCTGCGGCCAGTTGCCCCTGTTGGAGGAGTGGCCCTCGCTGGGCGACCACGAGCGGATCGTCCTGCTCTTCACGGCGCTCCTGCACGACGCCGGCAAGCCGGTCACGTCGCAGGTCGATCCGACGACGGGGCGGGTCAGGTCGCCCAAGCACGCCGTGAAGGGGGAGCACCTGGCCCGGTCGGTCCTGCGGGATCTGGGCTGCGACCTGGCGACCCGTGAGGAGGTCGCCCGGATGGTCCGCTTCCACGGCCGCCCGGCGTTCCTGCTGGAGAAGCCCGAACCGTCGCACGAGGTCGCCAAAGTCTCCTGGCTTGTCGGCAACCGCCTCCTGCATCTCTTCGCCCTGGCCGACACCCGGGGCCGCACCACCGCCGAGACGACCCGCCCGGAGGAGAACCTGCACCTCTTCCGCCTGGCCGCCGAGGAGGTCGGCTGCTTCGACAGCCCGTACCCGTTCGCCAACGACCACGCCCGGTTCCTGTTCCATCGTCAGGAGCGGCCGAGCCTGCACTACGTCCCGCACGAGGACTTCCGCTGCACCGTGACGATGCTCTGGGGCCTCCCCGCCGCCGGCAAGGACTCTTGGCTCGCCGCCCGTCGCCCCAGCCTGCCCGTCGTGTCGCTCGACGACCTGCGGGGCGAGATGAACGTCGAGGCGACCGATGACCAGGGGGCCGTGATCCAGGCGGCCCGGAACCGCTGCCGAGAACACCTGCGGGCGGCCCGGTCGTTCGCCTTCAACGCCACGAACCTGCTCCGCCAGACCCGCCGGGCCTGGATCGACCTGTTCGCCGGCTACGGCGCACGGATCGAGATCGTCTACATCGAGCCGCCCCTGCCCGAGATCCTCGCCCACAACGCCCGCCGGTCGAACCCGGTTCCCGAGCGAGTGATCCGCCGCCTCGCCGAGAAGCTCGAACCGCCCACCCTCGCCGAGGCCCACGGCGTCGTCGCCGACGGCGGCGAAGCTGGGGGCTGCCTGTCATCGGAAGGTTGATGTAGATTGGCCGGGAGTGCGGGCGATCATCGATGGGCCAGCGATTTTCGGCCGGACGGCGGAGGTTCATAATGGCTTGTCATGGTTGGTGGCCCGGATGGTTCGACCGCCGGTCGCATCTCTTCCTATGTTCGCCGTCGGCCGTCCTCCGTCGGATCTCTGGGGATTTGCGATCACTGACGAGTCGGTTGGGATGGGCGTCCGGAGGGGGCTCGATGGACGATACGCCCTTGCACAAGGCCGAGACCATCGAAGAGGTCGAGACGGCCCTCGACGCCGGTTGGGCGGTCGAACATCCGGGTTGGATGGGCGGCACGCCTCTGCACCGAGCGGCCGAGCGGGGCCTGCCCGAAATCGTCCTGGCGCTGATCCGCCGGGGGGCGAACGTCGACGCTCGCCGACCCGAACGGGAGGACTCGCCCCTGCACTTTGCCGCCAACGCCGGTGTGGCGAGGGCCCTCATCGACCACGGGGCCGACATCGAGGCCAGGGACTGGAGCGATCGGACGCCCCTGCACTGGGCCGCACAGTCCGGGCACGCCGACGTGGCCGGACTGCTGATCGAGTCCGGGGCCCGGGTGGACGGCCCCTCCAGGGACGGGTCGACGCCCCTGCACTGGGCCGCACAGCAAGGACATGTCGAGGCCGCCCGGCTGCTCCTCCGGGCGGGTGCATGGGCCAATCGGAAGGACGGCCAGGGCCGCACCCCGCTCCATTCGGCCGCCTGGCGGGGCTGGGCCGAGGTCGTGGAGCTGCTGCTCGGGGCCGGAGCCGACCCCGCCGAGCGGAACAAGGGCGGCCAGACGCCTCGACACGAGGCTCGATCGAACGGCCATGAGGCGACGGCGAAGCTGCTGGAGGTTGCCCAGGGCGAGTCGGCCGGGGAGGATCGGTCGACCACCGAGCCGCCGGCTGCGAGGTCGCTCGGCCTGACGAGGGTCAGGACGCACCCGTTGCGGTTCGAGGCGGTCACGGTCGCCGACGAGGCGACACTGCATCGCTGGTCGCTCGGCGAGTCTCCCCATGTCGTGGCCGGGCTCCGGTCCCATCATGCCTGGTTCGCCGACATCGCCGTGGCTCCGCAAGGCGATGTGTTCGCCGTCACGACACCCGAGTCGACGATCGAGATGCGGCGCTGGGACGACCTCCGGGTCGTCTTCGAGCTGCCCTGTCCTATGGAGGGTCGGGGAGGTTTGCAGGCCCTCGACCTCGCCCCGGACGGTTGCTGGCTCGCCGTCGCCGACCCCTGCGAGCAGGTCCACTTGATCGACCGGGCCACCGGGAAGGTCGTCGCCACGGTGAACGGGGGCGAGCAGACCCTTTGCGTGCGGTTCCACCCGTCGTCGCTCCTGGTCGCCGCCGCCTGCTCGTTCCAGGGCGGCGGGCACGTTAGGATCGACCGGATCGAGTCCGGGCGATTGATCCCGGTGGCGGAACTCGAAAGGTCCGACTTCCGGACGCCCGCCGGGCGGTTCGTGGACACGTTGGCCCACTTGGCGTTCAGCCCCGATGGCCGGCATCTCGCCCTATTCGAAACATCGAGGCACGGTACGAGGCGCAACTCACCACGCCCGGCGGGATGGAGAGGCGACGTGGCGCTGTACGATGTCGGCACCTGGACGCTCCGATGGACGGCCTCGGTCGATGCGAAGGCGACCGGCGACGATCGGACGCTCGCCGAAGCCGGCCACGGGATGGGCTTCCTTACCGAAGTCCAATTCGTGGACGACGAGACGCTGGCCTGCGGGGCGACCGAGGGACTCGTGCTGTTCTACCGAGTCGGCGATGGCCGGTTGGCGAGGAAGGTCCGGGTCCATCCCGTGGCACCGGTCGTGTCCCTGGCCATGGAGCCGTCCCGCCAGGCCCTTTGGGCGGCCCTCGGCGAGGGTGGGGGAAGGCTGATCCGAATCCCTCGATAGCGGTGCCCCGTTTTCCCCGGCCCCAAGGACCGCTCTGACGGAGCCTGCCCATGGCGACCTTCGCCGACCTCGGCATCCCGTTCCCGCTGTTCGAAGCCCCGACGCACGAAGCGAGCGGCTACGCCGGCCTGGCGACCTGTCGCTTATGCAAACGAGGGGACCGGCATTGCTTCGAGCTGGGCGTCGGCGACGCCCTGATCCTGCCGTGTCCGGCCTGCGGCGCCGAGAACGGCCTCCCGGCGGACGACCGGGGCGACGTCCCATGCCGATCGTGCGGGGGCTTGATCGTCTTCCCTGAGTCGCTCGTGGCGAAGAAGCAACTCCTCGCCTGCTACGACTGCCTCCGGGCCGGGAAGGGGGCGATCACCCAGGGCACCGAGTTCGGCGTGGTTTCCTGGGAGCAGGCCTTCGAGGGCGTCACCAACGGCGTCCCAGGCTTGCGGACCGAACAATTCGAGGTCGTGGCGATCGACCCGGCCGAGGACTGGTCCGGGGCTCGGATCCCGAGCGTCCACCTCTGGGAATTGCTGCGAACGCCCGGCTTCCATTCCTGGCAGGACGAACGCTGGCTGTTCTGCTGCAGCCGGCCGATGGCGTACCTGGGAGGCTGGAGAAACGCCATGGAGTCTCTCCGACCGGACGACCCTGACGCATTCTACCAGGCGTTGTTCGCCCCGGAAGACGAGGCGAGGTCCTGGGGGTACGAGGAATTCGATGAGGGGAGCTCCAGCTTGTATGTCTACCGCTGCCTTGCGTGCGGCCGTTGCCGGGCCACCTACGACTGGGATTGAAGCCGTGGTGAGGACGACACGCCGCCTTGTAACGCTCCACGTCGGAGGGTCCCCTTCCCTCGAAGATCGGCGAGGGACGAACCTGTGCCGGAGTGCGAACCGGGCGGGCGTCTGCGATGTCCGTCATGCCACACACGCCCGACGTGGGCCGATGTGCGGGGAGGGTTGGACGTGGACGAAAAGGATCGACTGAGGGAGCTGTTCGAGTCGCTCGACCGCCGCCGGCGGCCCGAGGACGTGGCTGAGCTGATCGTCGGCGAACTCGACGACCTCGCCCCCAAGGAGCTTCGCACGCTCCAGAAGGTCGCCGGCGGCTCGTTGAAGCGGGGATGGTGGGGCTACGGCTTCTCCTCGATGGCGGACGACTTCCGCCGCCCGGTCGGCATGGACCGGCAGCTCGACACGGCCGAGTCGATCTTCCACGTCGGCGATCGGCCCTCGGGGACGGACCTGGAGGGCGTCAAGGATTACCTCGTCCGGGCCGGGGCGACGATCGGCAAGGCGTTCGGGCGTGGCGACTTCAAGTACGACCGCCTCGACCGCCAGACCCGCAAGTCGGCCGGCCTGGAGATCCCGAAGCGGCAGTACAACAAGCGATTCCGCCTCGCCGCCCGGATGGAGCGGAAGCGGGACCGCCTGGCGAGGGAAGTCGAGAAGCGGGAGTTCACCCTGATCGGCAAGAGCCGGCTGGCCTCCACGTTGACCTGGGAGGAGTTCTCCAGGGACCGCAACGCCGCCTGCTTCGTCGCCTACTTCACGGCCCGCTGCAACCTCCGCAGCGAGTTCACCATCGCCGGCCAGCAGCGCCCGTTCGACCAGGTCTGCGACCTGCTGTTCCGGCGCTGCCGGGCCTCGGCCTCGACGAACTGGTGGGCGATCGCCCATGCGTTTCCGGACCGAGAAGTCCTCGACCGCCTCGACGACGCTCGCAAGGGCGAGCTGTTGGGCCGCTGGTACGGCATCCTCGACCGGATCGCATCTCTGCTGAAGGGGGTGTGGAATAGTAGCAACATCGACCGCCGGACCATGATCGTGAAGAAGGGGAACGACTCCTCGACCTGGAACGCCACGGCCGGGGCCTGGAACAAGGCGAGGGACTCGTGGATCGCCCTGCTGCACGCCCTCGACATGGACGAAGTGGTGGAGGGGCTCTGCCCCGGCAAGGTGCTGCGACTGATGGCCGCCGACGTGGCGGCCTGGCACCGGTCGGTCGGCGGCGGCCTCGACCCCGACACGCAGGTCTGGAACGACCTGCCGCTCCCCTGGGAGGTGCTCTCCGGTGCGTTCGATTGTCCGAGGAAGCTCGTGGAGGACGTTTGTCGCCGGCATGGCGTGGACCCGTTGAAGGCGGGCTGGTCGGCCCCCCGGCCCGGCGACCGCAAGGTCCACGCCTTTCGCCCGACGCCGGAGCTGGTCCACGGCGTGACAGTCGGCCATCCGGGGCTCGCCCTGGCGCTCCGCAGGATGGGCGTCTTCTCGGGGAAGGGGGTCGAGATCCACCTGACCGATCTATAGTCCCCCGTCCGGGGTAGCTCAGCGGTAGAGCGGTCGGCTCCCACCCGACTGGACGCAGGTTCGAGCCCTGCCCCCGGACCTCCCGCCGGACGCAGGTCGTCGGCGGGCCGTCCGTTCGACGAGACGATTCTGGGGTAGCTCAGAGGTAGAGCGGTCGGCTCTGGACCGACTGGACGCAGGTTCGAGCCCTGCCCCCAGATCTCGCTTGCATGATGAAGGCCGGGGCTCCTCGTCGTCACTCCCGGTCGAACCTCGCCAGGACGCCCTCGACGGCGTCGGCGTGGATCTTCCACGACACGGGCGAGTAGCCGCCCGAGAGGACCATCGCCAGCGGGACGCCCCGCTTCCGGACCATGTCGACGACGAGCAGGTCACGCTGGGCGAGGTCGCCCGCCGTCAGTCGATAGCGGGCCAGCGGGTCGCCGACGAAGGGGTCCGAGCCGGCGTTGTAGACCACGAGGTCGGGCCGCACGGCGTCGAGGGCTCCGGGCAGCGTGTCCCGGACGATCCCCAGGTACTCGCCGCCGGTCAGGATGGGGTCGATCATTCGGCGACCTCGAACGCCTCCGGGTAGAGTTCACGCAGATAGGCGTTGCCGTGCTCCCAGGCCCGCCGCATGCCGGGGCTGTGTTCTCCGCCCCAGCCGAATGCGTAGAAGAATGGAAACCGGCGGTACTCTCTCCCACGAGGCGTGGCGAGGAACTCCTCGATCCCCGCCCGGCCCCGGAACTCCAGGCCGGGAAAGTAGACCCCGCTGGCTGCGGGGAGCGTGGGATCGATGAGGCTGCCATCTTGGCGGACGACCCAGCCGTGCTCCATAGGAGTGAAACCGTTCAGGCAGGCGATCCCCTCAATGTAGAGGGCGTCGGCGTAGTCGTCCAACTTTTGCACGACCCGTCGGGCGTTGAACCAGCAGCGTTTGGGAGCAGCCCGAATCGCTCTACGGAGCCGAGCCGAATCCTCCACGTCCTTTCCCTTAAACTGAGCCACGGGTTGCCAACCCGTGAAGAAGGCTCGCTCCTCCTCGCTAATGTTCTCGGTGGCGATCAATCCGGCCTGGTGCCGCTCCGCCTCCTTCACGTCGTCTTCCATGACCTTGCCCTCCGAGTGAAAACCATCCATGAGGCCCTCCGTCGTGCGGTCGCCCTGGTCATCGCAGCCCCGTGGCCCGGCCCCCGAAACCGAGCCTCCTCCTCGGCGGTCCACTTCAAGGGCGACTTTGCCCGTCCCCGCCAAGGGCGGTATCGGTCGAGACAACTGCTCCTGACAAGGGGGGATCTCTTGCCCCCACCTGTCGCTCATGCGTATGACCTGCCATCCCCCCTCCTCAATGAGGTTATTCACCGTCGCCATGTCCTCTCCCGTCGGCGTCGAGAAACAGCCGAACCAGGGCCACGATCCGGGGTAATACCCGACGTCCAAGGTCGCTCCGGTGCTGGGTTTATCTAGGAATCGCAACTCGAAGCGGTCCCCGTTCCAAATCTCCAGGTCGGCATCATTGTTCTCCAGGAGCGTGATCACCCGAGCCCCTGCAAGGTCTTGCTCGGGGTTCGCAATCCCGTACCGGTCCATGCCATCAGCATGTCCAGTCCCTCCGAGCCGAGCCTCCTCCTCGGCGACCAACGCCATCGCCTCGTCCAAGACGCCGTACCACTCCAGCAGATCGCCGTCCTGCGAGAGGCACCAGCCATCCCCGTCGTACCTGAGTTCCCAGCGAGAGGCGGTGCCCCGGCTGCGGAAGTGTGGGAATCCGTGGGCCTCATGCCGCTCCCACGTGATGATGTTGGTCTCATTAACTAACATGCTGCCCTCCTTGGCAGTCGTCTCGATTCGCCCTTCTCGGTGCGGGCCACGTCGCCCACCACACGGGTTGGATTATGGCAAAGGTGAGACTGCCATTCAAGAAGTTAATATTGAGTTTCAAGGATTCCTTCACGACTTGCGCATTTGAGCAATTCGGCCTCGCCGGAGTCCTCTACCCTAGGCCGAATTTCGGCCCAAAACCCTCTTCTCAGGTGGATAGGGTGTAACTTTCGGACCGAAAGTTGAGTCTCGGACACCTGTCGGTTCGCAAAACCGTCGCAGCTCACAATCCACCTTGATGACCAGGCAACCCGTGGAAACTCAGCCTATTAACACTATCATATAGTAATGTCACGTCAGCCCAATCCCGACGCCGAGCGTCTCAGCAAGCAGGTCGTCTTCGTCTTGCAGCCCTCCCTCTTCGCCGCCTTCGAGCGGCGTTGCCGGGACCGGTACAAGTCCGTCTCGGAGGTGCTGAGGGAGCTGATGGCGGCCTACGTTCGGCAGGAAGAGTAAGGAATGGCCGGGGAGGGCTGGCAGGCCCGCCCCCGGCCCGGAAGGAATCCAAGTTGTCCAACTTTATAAATGCACACCAGGCCGAGATCCGGCGGGTGAAGCCCCGAAAGCGGAAGCCGGTCACTCTCCAGGCCCTCCGAAACAAGAGGAAGCCGACCACATGGCTGCGGGGCCTGATCTCCACACTCGACTTCGGGGTGAAGTTGACGAGGATCGGTCCCGAGATGCAGGTCTCCGCCAGGCCCGTCCACTGCAACACCAACGCTGAGATCATCGACGCCCTCCGCCTCGGGGACTGGCACCGCATCGAGCGGTTGTCCAACCCGATGCTGGACGACCACTGGAACAACCGGAAGACCCACTATTACACGGGGAATGGCTCGACGAGGGATCGTTACACCCTCGTCAACATCGACATCGACTGCCACGCCTCCGGCTCCCCGGACGGTGCCTTCGAGGCCGCCGAGTACCTGGAGGCGAACTTCTTCCCGGACCTCTACCACGAGCCGTCCACGAACGGGCGAGGTCGCCACGGCTACTTCATCCTCGACACGTTCGACCAGGCGGCCGAGCCCGTCAAGGGACGCCTCAAAGCCCTGGAACGTTGCCTGAACGCCCACCTGCTCGCCCAGGGCTTCGACATCGAGTTGTGCGAGATCAAGGGCCTGCCCCCGGTCATCTCGTGGGGCGACGACGGCCGGATCTCGAACTACACGGCGGGCATCTTGGCCAAGATCCCCCGCCAGGTCGCTCGCTTCGACGAGTGGAAGCGGACGACGGTCCTGAATGAGTTCGGGATCAGGAGACTGACCACCACCCTCCGCTCGCTGACGCCGGAGGTCGCCTCCACCGAGACGATCGCCGCCCAGGTCGAGTCCTCTCCGTCGAGGCCGAAGGTCTCGGGGTCGATCGGCGGGAAGCTGATCGATGAGGAGGAGCTGGCCCAACTTTCCGTGGACGGCCACTATCGGAGGGTGGCCACGACCCTGATAAAGTCGCACGTTTTGAAGACATCGAGCCGGTCGGTCGTCACGACCGAGGACGTGGCCGCCTTCCTGCTCCTCCTGAAGTTCTTCACGAACCGGATGAACGCAGACGGCACGCTGCCGGTGAAGAGGTTCGAGGGGCTGTGGTCGGGGCTGTACGAGGCGGGGGATCTCGGGCGGTCGTTCGACTGCCACCGCTTCAAGGCCATCCGGGACTACCTGTCCGACCTGGGACTGCTCGACTGGGAGGACAAGACCTACGTCGTCCCAATGATCGACGAGGCAGGCAAGAGGCAGAAAGGCCGGGCGTGCAAGTGGAAGGCCGGTGAGTCGTTGATGGACATGCTCGACTGGGAAAAGTGGGAAGAGGCAGGCGACGAATCCGAGGGGGATCAGCGTGGTGCGGCGGTGGTCGCAGACGGTGTTCATGGGAGGGGAAGAGGAGAAGCACCCTTGGTAGGAACAGCTCAATCTCCCCTCCCGGCCTCTGGTCGCTTCGACGAAGGCGTCGAGACGAAAGATTATGCCAGCATGACAATATCCTTCGTTCAGCTCCCTCCCGACCACCACACCCTGCGGCAAGTCATCCAGTCCCTCAATCCGGTCGCTGACGACCGGAAGATCAGGCCCGTGGAGGCCGCCGAGGTCAAGCCCTGGCGTCTCTCGCCCGAGGAGGTGGCCCGCCTCATCCCCGACTTCGAGCAGTCGATCCGGCTCCTGGCCGCCTGACGGAGATGGCGTCGTCCCCCACCCGAGGAGCGGAGACACGCAAGCCGACGGCCCGGACGATCTTCATGGCCTTGAACACTCGCCATGGGCGTTTTTCGGACGGCGGCGTATTCCGGGACTCCGACTTTGCGGGATGGGTTTCGAGCGTACGGGGATATACCGTCGAATTGATTCGCACAAATAATGAAACACCCCCTCGGTCTTGCTCCACCTGCCGGGGGTGGGGGACCGACTTTTGCACTTTTCTCCTGGAATTGATGGCCGGAACCTTTCGCAACACGACCTCCCCGGGTGTCAGCCGTCGACTCCACTCCGCCTTCTTGCTCCGACGACCTGTCGGGTGGACTCCACCTCCTCCACGACCGGCACGCCGGCGTCGACGGAGCCGCCGGGTCGTCCCGACGGCCCCGCCATCTCCGTCTCGTCAGCAGCCGACGAACATCAGGAACAGGATCAACAGGATGAAGAACTCGGGCATGATCCGGTCGCCTAACGCAATCCGCTCTCGTGCCGTCAATCCCATGGTCGGTCCTCGATCGAGTACAAGAATGGGTAGGGTCGTCAATACTCCGATGCCAACAGAAGAGTAGTCGAGGCCCTTCGCCCGTCGTCGCCGACGGCCTCGGTGATCACCCATATCCGCTCGCCCCGGAGCGTCCGGTAGGCGGAGAGGATGCGGGAGCCGTCGCTCAACGCCTCGTCGTTCAGGAGGCGGTCCTCGTCGCAGAGGTCGCCGCCCCAGTAGCCGTCCAGGTGGGCGGCGAGGAAGGTCTCGGGGTTCTGGCCGCTCGCCCGGATCGCCTCCAGGGCTCCGGGCGTGGCGACGATCCGGCCGGGGTGGAACTTCGCCGCCGTGGTCGTGTGCGTCATGTCTACTCTCCGCATGAGGTTGAAATTCGCCGACGGCCCGCCCGATGGTGTCGCCCCGTGCCGATGGGATGACCGGCTCGGGGCGGGGGCCGTTTGCGTCAGTCGCCGCAGGCGAGGCAGAGCCAGAGCTGCTCGCCCGTCTCGTGCTGCTCGGCCCAGAGGTCCACGGCGGGATCGGGATCGCCGCAGCCGTCGCAGGGACGAATGGCGATGGGCCGGGCCGGTGCCGGACGCCCTCGTCCGACGGGCGGTTCGACCGACATCCCGCCGAGGATGTCGGCGTGTTGGAGATGGAGAGCGGGGATCGTCCGGCTCGATGGCCTGGCGTGGGTCTTCATGGCGGTCCTCCCGTCGAAGGGTTGGTGGTCTCGACGGGAGGACCGGCGGTGTCAGCCCACGGTGCGAGACCCGGCGGGGTCGAACGCCCGGTCCCAGTACTTCTCCATGGCCTCGTCCGATCGCTTCCCGGCGATGTAATCGAGCAGGTACATGGCGAGCCTGTGGCCTGGGTCGGCGGGTCCGGTTTTGCCTTCGAAGAACGCCCGGACCTGCTTGATCGTCCGGGGCACCGGGCCGCCGTCGCCGGTCACCTCGTGGGCCTCTCGACGCCTCGCCTTGACCCCGGCGGCGGTGATCTTAGTACCCTGCTCGGCGAGGGACTCGAAGACCTTGATCCGCTGGTCGCCGGGCAGCTTCGCCAGCTCCAGGGCGGCCGAGACGGGCGTCCGCCCGGCGGCCACGCTCTCCTGGATCGCCGTGGGCAGCACCACGAGGTTCACGAGGTTGCCGCACCACGCCTCCGACCGCTTGAGCCGACCGGCGACCTGCCTCATCGTCAGCCCGTAATCTTCGGTCAGGCTGCGGATCGCATGGGCCAGCTGGACCGGTCGAGGATCCTCCCGCTGGAGGTTCTCGGACAGGTTGACCAAAGCCGCCTCGGCGTCTGAGAGGCGGGAGACTGTGTACTTGATTTTGAAGTCCGGGCACGTTTTCGACTCGATCAGCCGCAAGGCCGCCCGCATGCGGCGGAAGCCGCCGATGACTTCGAGGCGTCGATCGGGCAGAGGTCGGGTCAGAATCGGGTTCAGCTGGCCCGAGGAGCCGTCCTCGGCGTCCCCCTGGCCCTTCCGGGGCAACATGTCCTTCGCCAGGTCGATCAGCGCCTCGTCGACGGGCGGCTCCTCGCCGTTGCGGCTCAGGTTCTTCGTCCAGTCCACGACCAACGCCCTGGGATCGACCAGGAAGATGTCGCTGCGGGTGACCTTGTGGTCGCCGGTCTCTGCGGTGAACGCCATGTCGCTCGCTCCTGCTGGAAGTTCTGGTTGGTTCGCCCTGCGTCGTGTCCGGCGGTGTCATTCGTCATCGGGTCGCACGTCGGCGGCGTCGGGTCCGCCGCTCCCGGTTGCGGTGGCGGCGGAGCGGAGGGCGTCGGGCGGGATGGGTCCGCAACGGTCCGTCGCCGTTCATGGGTCGCTCTTCCTCGTCGTCCGACTTTTGCACTCGCCGACCGACCCGCCGGTGTTAGAACGGCGGGGATTCCTCGTGTTCGTCTCGGCAGACTTCCCGACCTGGGTACTCGGGCGAGTCGCCCTTGGGGACCGCCTCGCCCTTCCAGGCCCCGATCCAGCCGAACTCCTCCCGGAGCCGGTCCTCCTCCGCCTCGACGCACGCCCGGCAGACCCAGACGATCCCGTCCGGGTCGAAGTGGTGGTCGTCCCCCTCGTGCAGGGGCCTGACGCAAGCTTTGCAGTGGGCGATCGGCTCCATCGCTCGGGCTCCCAGGGTGATCGCCGGGGCTGTCGTCTCCCCGGCGACCTCCCCGGCGGTGTCAGCCCTCGTCGTCGGGCAGGTGGCGGGTCAGCACGGAGGACGGGATGTAGCTCGTCCCGCCGCCCCGGCCGAAGTCCTCGAACCGGAACGTGCGGTCGGCCTTGCGGACCTCGGCGAGGGCGGCACGGGCCTCCTCCCACGTGTCCCATCCCTCGACGAAGAGCCGCCGGGGTTGACCGGAGAGGACCGAGCCTCGCCCGTGGGTCGAGTGGGCGTAGAGCACCGGCCTGGAGTGGCGGTAGGTCTCGCCCCGGCCCATCTCCAGCGTGAAGGTCGGGCGGGGGCGGACGGAGGTGCGGACTTCACGGATGCGGGCGGTCAGGTCGCTCATGGGGGGCCTCCGAAGGGGACGTTTCTGGTCAACGCCCCTCCCGGTGGTGTCGCTATGCGTCCTCGCCCGGAGTCAGTTGTGCTGCCAGGCGGCGAAGCGTCGGGGGTCGAAGGCCACGGGCTCGTCCCCGACGTGGTACTCGATCGAGTACGGGAGGTCGCACCCCTCCCGCCCATGGACCGCCACCCAGTCCAGGTCGATCACCCGGCCTGAGCCGTCGTACCGACGCTCGTTCTCGGGATAGTCGCCGAGGTCTTCGTCCGAGACGTGGACCTGCGGCCCGAAGGTCGGGTCGTCGCTCAACTCGTCGATGGCGTCGGTCACGGAATCGGCCTCGACGACCAGGAACAGCGGCGTGTAGCCGCCGCCGATCTCGATCAACCAAGCCTTGCCGAACCAGCCGCCGGGGTTCAGCACGGGGATGTCCTTGATGTCGTGGTCGCCGAACTTGCACGAGGCCGTGATCTTCATCGGGCGTTCTCCACCGGTGTGAGGGTTGGTCATGCCCACCCCGCCGGTGTCGATCCCCATGTCGGTCGGCCCCTTGAGAGGAGCAGCGTATTCGCCGTGGTCCGGCGACTCCCGCCCCCGCAGGCAGCGGGCGAAGTAGTTCCCGATGCCGGGGACCAGGCAGACCTCGTGGTCCCCGGCGTCCCCGCCGCACTCCGGGCAGTACTCGAACTCGAACAGGCGTTCGACCCATCCCTCGGGGGTCTCGTCCATCTCTCGCTCTCCCAGGTGTCGATGATGTCCGCACCGCCCCCAAAGGTGTCACCGGAGCTGTTCCATGAGGGCCTCGATCCGCTCGCCCTCCACGCCGAGCCGGACCAGGTCACGCCGGAACCTCCTCCGCCGCTCGGCGTGGATCTGCCGCAACCACCCGACGACATCGTGCGGGGCTTCGTCGGCTCGTCCTTTCCGGGCCTCGTGCAGCAGGTACGTCCCGTCCACGCTGTCCACGCCGAAGTCCAGGGCGACCAGGAGCCGGCGTAGGGCGTTGACCCGGCCCATGTGGACCCACTTGCCCCGACGCCGGGCCTCCCGGCAGGCTTCCCGCACGACCGGCCCCTCCTTGAAGCCGTCCCGCCCGCCGACGAAGAGGCAGTCGAACTCGTCCCAGGGGATGTTCCCAGGCGTCATCCCCTCCTGGGCGCAAAGGGCCGCCGGGCAGCCCAGTCGGCGAATCCGCCGCAACCACGGGCGGGAGAGCCGCAGGGTCTCGGCCCAGTCGAACGGCTCGTCGGGGGCCGTGGCGAAGAGGAGGTGGTCGCCCGCCCGCTCCAGTCGCTCGCCGATGAGCCTGTCGTACTCCCGTGGCTCGAAGAGCCGGCGTCCGGCCTCGGTGAATCGGCCGTTGTCGATCGCCACCCAGCCGTAGAGACCGGCCCGGCCCAGATAGCCCTCACGGTAGGTCTTGGGCTGGACGATCATGCCCAGCGGGAGGAGGTCGTCGTGGTAGTGCTTCCAGCGGTCGGTATGCTCGTCGATGTAGCCCGTCAGGTAGATCGGCATGGCGAGGCCTCCTTGCCCCCTCTGCCGGTGTCGATCCTCGTCAGTCTTCGAGCCGCTCGCAGTCGAGGGCCTCGAAGGCGTTATGGAGGTCGTCCTCTTCCGGGTAGCCGCCCTGGTCGGCCAGGTTCTCGACGGCCCGCTGGCGGTGCTCCGAGAGCCAGGAGTGCACGTCGCCCTCCCATCCCTCGGGCAGGTCGTACCCGCCCTTGAGCCGCCAGGCGGAGTCGGCGATGTTCTCCAGGGTGGCCTCGTATTCCCGGCGGCCGTAGTCCTCTTCATCTAGGATCGGGTACTCGGCCAGCCGCTCGACGAGATCGTGATAGGTGCGGAAGGCGTCGGTGATCTCGCCGTCCCGATACACCCGGATGGAGAAGCCGTCCACGTGGCCGACCGCCCAGTGGCCATGGCTCTCCATAACCACGTCGGGGTCGTCGTCCTCCGTGAAAGGCCAAATGGCCTTGGCAACGGCTTGGGCGTTGGACAGGTCGAGCAGCCCGCTGTCCCGGTTGTGGGTGTAGATGATGGCCCAGTCGCCGGGGTCGTCGAGGTCGTGGTTCCGGCCCCAGCAGAAGCAGCTGAACCGCCGCCAGTTGCCCGCCGCCTGCGTTGCGGCGACCTCAAGGGTCATCTCGCCGATCGTGAGCATTGCAGCCTCCATCGGAATGGTTGTTGTCATCAACACCCACTCCTATGGTGTCGGACGGCGGCGTTCGTCCCGCCGCCCACGGGGCCGTTTATCCGACCACGAGCGCCTCGGCCTCGTCCGCCTCGACGGCCTGGGGGCGGCTGTAGGCGAGAAGGAAATCGACGGCCTTCGACGCTTGCGACGAGGCGACGAAGATGAAACGGCGGTCGTTCCTCATCGCTTTGAGCCAGTGCCCCAGGTAGGGGACGTGGTTCGTCAGGTTCTCGGAGGCCGGCACGCCCAGCTCTCGGGCCAGGTAGCACGCCCCGATCTCGGCCACGAGTTCCCCCAGGGCGTAGGTGTTCTTCGCCTCCTTGCGGTTCCAGTCGAGCCGGCTCGGGTGCTCGGTGGCGTGGACGAGTTCGTGGAAGACCGTCTCGTAGTACTCGTCCGGCTCGGTGAACGACGCCTTGGGCGGCACCTGGACGAAATCTTCACTCGGCGAATAAAACGCCGCCCCGCCGTGGCGGACGGTGATGCCGGTGGCGGCGATGGCCGCTTCGGCGGGCTCGTAGTCGATGACGACCTCACCGGCGGTGTCGTTCTCTCCTCCCCCGGCCCGGAGGTGATCGAGGTGGTCGCCCTCCGCCTGATCGACGTTGAAGACGGTGAAGGTCCGCATGACGAAGAAGCGGTCCTCCTCGTCCTCGCCCCGGTCGTTGGTCACGGCCTTGGTGACCGGGCTCCAGAAGACGATCTGCGTGCCTCACTTGCCGGAGTGGACGTGCGACGGGCGGGGCATGACCCGGCCGCCGAGGCTCCGCCACTGGTTGAACGTGCCCCACCACTTCGAGGTGAGGCCGTGGCGAGCCGCCGCCATGTCCAGGAGGATCGGGTTGATCCCCCGGTACGGCTTCCTGCTCACCACGTTGGCGGGGGAGCCGGCGTTGGGGCCGACCTTCCAGGGCCGTCGCCATGGCGGCGTGCTGCCGGACTCCAGGGCGGCGACGATCTGCTCGGTGATGGACTGACGGAGCTGCTGCTGGCTGACCATGTCACGCCTCCGGGTCGGTCGGGGTCGGTTATCAACTGACCGGACACGTCGGTGTCGGGAGGCCAAGGCGATGGTCACCGCCAGGCTGGCGGTCGGCTATTAACGTGTGGAGAGGGGGCCCGGCCCCGGGGGGGAGAGTGCCCTCGGAGCCCTTGTGATCGAGGTGTTGGGGGTCGAGGGTGTTCGGTATTGATAGCCGGGGCCAGGGGGACTGACACCGGCGGTGGAGTTAGTAAAGGCGGTCCCGGCCCCCTTCGAGCTTGAGGTGCGATGCCCGATCCACGACCGAAGTCGCTGGTGGGCGGTTATTACTGGTTCCCGACGCCGACGGGTTGCGGGACGACCTGGACCGTGCTGACGTGTCACGATCTGGGCTTCGATCCCGAGGTCGGCCACGTCGATCTCTGGCCCACCCTCGTTGATCGCCTCGCCGCAGCCTGGGGTCAAGATGCCGGGACGCTGCGTCGGCGGCTGATCGACCGCTATACCGGCCTGCCGAGGGGGCGGGTCACCCGACCGGGGCGGACGGTGCTGATCCTGCACGGCGACGACGCCCCGGTCGCCGACTGGCGGGAGGAGTTGATCGAGGCTTACCGGCTCGGGGGCCGTGCCCATCGGTTCCTGTTCGACGAGCACGAGCGGAAGCTGTCTGGCGACCCAGAGCGGATCGAGGGAGCCCTCGGCTTCCGCTACGATTGACCCGGAAGGGCGAGCCCCCGGCATTAATGAGTTCAAGATCTTCAGACCCACCCGATCACGTCGGGGAGGCAGGGGACGTGCGAAGAGCGGGCCGCACCCACCGTCGGGATGCCGACGGGGAAGACTTGAAGGAGGCCGAGCGTGACGCAATCTTACAGGCAGAGACTTTGGAGGTTGCCTATCATCAGCCTCTTGTTTCAATCATATTCCTTGTTGATCTCTTCGGATTGTTGGATGTTCTTTGGTGCCGGCCAGATCCTTGCCTTGTCGTCGCACTCATTTCACAAGTCGTTGAAACTGATTTTCTTGTCTTAAACATTACTGCGATCTCTTAATTTCTAACAACTGGCGTGCATAGCCGGCCTGGTCGAGCCGAGCCATGGTGAGCATCATGCCGGGCTGTGGATACTTGCTCACCATCAGGAGGCGAGCTAAACTAGGTGTGGATCTCCACGCAACCAACCAAGTGGTGCCGGCCGGCATCCTCGGCCACGAAGTAGACGTGACAGTGTGGGCGATTGGGACACGATGACGTGGCTCCTGCTGGGCTACGACGACCACCACGGCGTCCTCGCACGCCTCGGCGATGGAACCCCAGAGACGATGGCGAACACGAAGAGCGAGATCGAGAAGCGGCTCTGGTCGTCGGCGGATGAGCTGCGGGCGAACTCGAAGTTGAAGTCTTCGGAGTACTCGGTCCCGGTGCTGGGGCTGATCTTCCTCCGGTACGCCGACCAGAAGTTCGCCGTCGCCGAGAAGGAACTGGCGGGCAAGGGGTCGGGGCGGCGGGCGATCGGCAAGGAGGACTACCAGGCGAAGGGGGTCGTCTACCTGCCGCCCAAGGCCCGGTTCTCCTACCTGCTGAACATCCCGGAGGGCGGGGCCACCGAGGACGGCGAGCTGGTCACGGTGGACAAGGCCATCACCCGAGCGATGAAGGCCATCGAGGCGGAGAACGAGGATCTCAAGGGCGTGCTGCCCAAGACCTACACCAAGATCGAGAACTCCACCCTCGTCTCGCTGCTGAAGACGTTCTCCCAGATCACGATCGACCCCGAGGGGGATGTGTTCGGGAGGATCTACGAGTACTTCCTGGGGAACTTCGCCCGTGCCGAGGGGCAGAAGGGGGGCGAGTTCTTCACGCCCACCTCGTTAGTCCAATTGATCGTCCAGGTCATCGAGCCGTACCACGGCCGCATCTTCGACCCGGCGTCGGGGTCGGGCGGGATGTTCGTCCAGTCCGCCGACTTCGTGAAGGCCCACCGCAAGAACCCCAGCGTCGAGATCAGCGTCTTCGGGCAGGAGCGGGTGGAGGAGACCCGAGACATCGCCCTGATGAACCTGGGCGTGCATGGGATCTCGGGCGAGATCCTCCTCGGGAACAGCTACTACGAAGACCTCCACAAGTGCGCCGGCAAGTTCGACTTCGTGATGGCGAACCCGCCGTTCAACGTGGACAAGGTGGACAAGGAGAAGATCAAGGACGACAAGGCCCGGTTCCCCCTCGGCATGCCGAAGGTCGATAACGCCAACTACCTCTGGATTCAGTTGTTCTACTCGGCCCTGAACGCCAGGGGCCGGGCGGGCTTCGTCATGGCGAACTCGGCCGCCGACGCCCGAGGGTCGGAGCTGGAGATCCGCAGGCAGTTGCTCCAGCGGCACGCCGTGGACGTGATGGTCTCCATCGGCCCGAACTTCTTCTACACCGTGACGCTCCCCTGCACGCTCTGGTTCCTCGACCGGGGCAAGTCGGCCACGCCCCGCAAGGACACGGTGCTGTTCCTGGACGCCCGCCACGTCTTCCGCCAGGTGGACCGGGCGCACCGCAAGTTCAGCCCGAGGCAGATCGAGTACCTCGCCAACATCGCCCGGCTCTACCGGGGCGAGGAGCCGGAGTTCGTCGCCGGTGACGACCCCGACCATCCGGGGCCCGACCCGGACCTGAAGGCGACCTTCCCGACGTTGGAGTACGCCGACGTGCCGGGCCTCTGCAAGGTGGCGACCCTCGCCGAGATCGAGGCCCAGGGCTGGAGCCTGAACCCAGGGCGTTACGTCGGCGTGGCCGACAAGGGCGAGGAGGACTTCGACTTCGCCGAGCGGCTGGAGGAACTCCACGAGGAGCTGGAGGTACTCAACAGCGAGGCGAGGGAGCTGGAGGAGCGGATCGCCGAGAATATGGCGAAGTTGCTGGAGGCCGTGTCGTGACGATTCCAGCTATATGGCGAGCGACTACGCTAGGCGAGCAACTAACTTTTCAGCGTGGCTTCGACATCACGAAGAAGCAACAACAAGAGGGACCATATCCAGTGGTTTCCTCCTCGGGTCCAAATAGTACCCACGATCAGTTCATGGTGAAAGGACCAGGAATCGTCATCGGACGCAAGGGAACGCTCGGCACGGTGTTTCTCGTACATTCGGACTTCTGGCCCCATGATACGACACTCTGGGTGAAGGATTTCCACGATAACGATCCACAATTCGCCTACTACTTCCTGAAGACGATGGGGTTCGAGCAATACGATTGCGGTGCTTCCAACCCTACCCTCAATAGAAATCACATACATGGTCTTCCGGTTCTTTATCCAACACTCCCTGTCCAACGTAAGATTGCCAGTCTTTTGTCAGCCTACGACGACCTGATCGAGAACAACACCCGCCGCATCGCCGTTCTGGAGGAGATGGCCCAAGCCCTGTACCGGGAGTGGTTCGTCCGCTTCCGCTTCCCCGGCCACGAGAACGTCCCGCTCGTCCCCTCCCCCCTGGGCGACATCCCGCAGGGGTGGCACGTTCACCGTCTCGACGAGGTTTGTTCCGGAATCGTCGATAGCGAGCATAAGACCGCTCCCACTCAGTCTGACGGGAACCCCTGCATACGGACGCCGAATATCGGGAAGGGCTACTTCTTACTCTCGGAAGTTCGGCGGGTTTCGAGTGAAACCTATGCGTTGTGGACAAGACGGGCAATCCCCCAAGAAGGCGATCTCATCCTCGCTCGGGAAGCACCGGTGGGCAATGTAGCCATCATCCCGTCGAGGCTCACACCGTGTCTCGGACAAAGGACTGTTCTTGTTCAAGCGAGGCGGGAGACGATTAGCCCGCATTACCTGCTTCGCATCTTGCTCAGTGATGTGAGCCAGAATGCGTTTGCGGCGGTATCCTCCGGTGCTACGGTTGCACACCTCAACTTAAAAGATTTGCGTGGAATGATGATTCTTGTAGCAGATCAGGCGGTTCGGGTTCTTGTAAATCCCTGCTTTGAAGCGATCGACAAGCAGATTGCTTGTCTTCTCCAGCGGAACGAACTGCTGCGCAAAACCCGTGACCTCCTCCTCCCCAAACTGATCACCGGCCAGTTGGACGTGGAACACCTCGACATCGACGCAGGCGAGCCGCTGACGGTCTAACATCGAGGGCGACATGAGCGACGAACTGGCGGTTCCGGGCGGCGAGTTCCTCCTCTATGCGAGCGAGGATGGGCGGGTGCGGCTGTCGGTGCGAATCCAGGAGGGGACGGTTTGGTTGCCGCAAGCCGGGATAGCGGAGCTGTTCCAGACCACCAAACAGAATATAAGCCTCCACCTGCAAAACATTTACGAAGAGGGCGAACTTCGCCCCGAGGCAACTGTCAAGCAATACTTGACAGTTCAGACCGAGGGCGGGCGGCAGGTGCGTCGAGCGATCGACCATTACAACCTCGACGCCATCCTGGCGGTCGGCTATCGGGTCCGCTCGATCAGAGGGACGCAGTTCCGCCAGTGGGCCACGGCGCAGCTCCGGGAGCTGCTGGTCAAGGGCTTCGTCCTGGACGACGAGCGGCTCAAGGCGGGCGACTCGCCGATCGGCGACTACTTCGAGGAACTGCTGGCCCGCATCCGGGACATCCGGGCCTCGGAGCGGCGGTTCTACCAGAAGATCACCGACATCTACGCCACCAGCATCGACTACGACAAGAACGCCGAGATCACGAAGTCCTTCTACGCCACCGTGCAGAACAAGCTGCACTGGGCGATCCACGGCCACACCGCCGCCGAGGTCGTCCACAAGAGGGCCGACGCCGCCAAGCCCAACATGGGACTGATGACCTGGAAGAACGGCCCGAAGGGCAAGATCCGCAAGGGCGACGTGGGCATCGCCAAGAACTACCTGACCGAGGACGAGATGGCCGCCCTCAACCGGGTCGTCACCATGTACCTCGACTACGCCGAGGACCAGGCCCAACGTCGCCAGACGATGCACATGGCCGACTGGGTGCGGAAGCTCGACGGCTTCCTCCAGTTCAACGAGCGGAACATCCTCACCCACTTCGGCAAGGTCACCCACCAGCTCGCCGAGGAGCACGCCCACCGGGAGTTCGACAAGTTCGAGGCCCAACGCCGCCAGGTGGAGGCCACCCAGCCCACCAGCGACTTCGACCGGGTGGTCGAGGAGGTCAAGCGTCTGGAGAAGGAACAGAAACCGCCCAGGAAGGCCCCGCCTAGGAAGCCGAAACCCGGCGGCCCCGGCGATCATCAGGGATGAGCGACGACGGCAATTTTCCCTGCGGAGGCCCACGCATGAGATTCCACTTCGGGAACCCGAACGTTATTCGCACGGTCGTCGACGCCGTACCTTTCTACGGCGGCGGGGAGTTCGAGTCGCCGACCCGATCGACGATCCCGCTCTTGTCGCTCTTGATCCATGCCCCGGATCAGTTTGAGCGGATCGTCTCGTCGCTCGGCATGCCCGCCGACTCCGACCTCTATCTGGAATACACCGTCCCCCCGCAAAGAGGCCGGGGCAACGCCTCTCATACCGACGTGATGCTCCGCTCCGGCTCGAAGTCGCTCGCCATCGAGGCCAAATGGACGGAGCCCCTTTCCGATACCGTGGCGAAATGGCTGGACAAAGGCGAATTTCGACCAAACCGGGAGGCTGTCCTCCAGGGCTGGCTCGATCTGCTGCAATGCCGACTTGGCGGTCCGTTCGATGCCCAGGACTTTCACGGGGTGAACTACCAGATGCTTCATCGGGCCGCTTCGGCGGCGGCGGCCGGTTCCGAGTCTCGCCTGGCTTATCTCCTCTTCACCCCATCGTCCTCCAAACAAACCGCCAGACCCGATGTACTTTATCGGGAACTTGGCTCATTCTGGGGCAAGCTGGGAGACCCAGAATCCTTCCCGTTCGCCTTGGTTGAAGTCCAGATCCAGGCGACTCCGGCTTACACGTCGATTCTCGACGAAAGACATAATGGAAAACCCGCCGTCTCCCAGGCCGCCGTTGCCGCCCTCCGATCGACGGACACGCCCCTGTTCAACTTCGTCGTGAACGCTCCTCGGTGGGCGGGAGAGGCGTGATGAACTCGCCAACCTCCGACTACTCCGAGAACGCCCTGGTCGAGCAGCCCGCAGTCGCCCTGTTCGCCCAACTTGGTTATGAGACGGCCAAGGGCTTCCACGAACACGGCGGCGGGGCGTCGTCCCCGTTCGGTCGGGAGACCACCGCCGAGGTCATCCTCCCGCACCGGCTGCGTGCCGCCCTGGTGAAGATCAATTCCGGCGTGGGACGTGAGGTCATCGACGGGGCGGTCGAGGAGTTGGGCCGGGATCGTGCGGCCATGAGCCTGGCCCAGGCCAACCGGGAGGTCTACCGGCTGCTCAGGGACGGCGTGAAAGTCACCTATCAGGACGACGACGGCTCCGAGGCGACCGAGACCGTCCGTGTCATCGACTGGAACGATCCCAAGAACAACGACTTCTTCCTGGTCTCCCAGTTCTGGGTCTCGGGCAGCATCTACAAGCGGCGGTGCGACCTCGTGGGGTTCGTCAACGGGCTGCCGATGCTGTTCGTGGAACTCAAGAAGACCCACGGCAAGGTCGAACATGCCTACAAGCACAACCTCAAGGACTACAAGAACGCCATCCCGCAGATCTTCTGGTACAACGCTTTCATCATCCTCTCCAACGGGAGCGAGGCGAAGGTCGGCAGCGTTACGGCAGGCTGGGAACACTTCGCCGATTGGAAGCGGATCGACGACGAGGGTGAGAAGGGGGTCGTCTCACTGGAGACCTTGATCCTCGGGACGTGCGCCAAGGCCCGGCTACTCGACCTGGCCGAGAACTTCACCGTCTTCGACGAGGGCAAGGGAGGGCTGGTCAAAGTCGTCGCCAAGAACCACCAGTACCTCGGCGTCAACAACGCCGTGGAGGCTCTCAAGAAGATCCGGGAGAACCAGGGGCGGCTCGGCGTGTTCTGGCACACCCAGGGCAGCGGGAAGAGCTTCTCGATGGTCTTCTTCTCCCAGAAGGTCTTGCGGAAGGTCACGGGCAACTGGACGTTCCTGGTCGTGACCGACCGGGACGACCTCGACACCCAGATCTACAAAAACTTCCGCAACACCGGGGCGGTCGCCGAGGAGTGCCAGGCCGACAGCGGCGACCACCTCAAGCAACTGCTCGGCGAGGATCACCGCTTCATCTTCACCCTCATCCAGAAGTTCGTCACGAAGAAGGGGCAGCGATACCCGAAGGTCTCCGACCGCTCCGACATCATCGTCATGACGGACGAGGCCCACCGCAGCCAGTACGACACCCTGGCCCTCAACATGCGGAACGCCCTGCCGAACGCCGCCTTCATCGGCTTCACCGGCACGCCGCTGATGGCCGGGGAGGAGCGGACGAAGGAGGTCTTCGGCGATTACGTGTCCATCTACAACTTCCGCCAGTCCATCGAGGACGGGGCGACCGTCCCCCTGTACTACGAGAACCGCATCCCCGAACTCCAGCTCACCAACGAGAACCTCAAGGAAGACCTGGCGAACCTGATCGAGGAGGCGGAACTCGACGAGGAGCAGGAGAAGAAGCTGGAGCGGGAGTTCGCCCGAGAGTACCACCTCATCACCCGAGACGACCGGCTGGAGAAGGTCGCCGAGGACTTGGTGGCGCACTTCATGGGGCGGGGGCAGGGCGGCAAGGGGATGGTCGTCTGCATCGACAAACTGACGGCGGTCAAGATGTACGACAAGGTTCAGGAGCACTGGAAGGCGTACCTGGCCGACCTCAAGGCCCAACTCCCCCTCGCCGATCCCCTGCGTCGGCCCGGCCTGGAAGACATGATCCGTTACATGGAAGAGACGGACATGGCCGTGGTCGTGTCGCAGCAGCAGAACGAGGTGGAGTTCTTCAAGGAGCGGGGCTGCGACATCGAGCCGCACCGCAAGCGGATGGTGACGGAAGACCTGGAGACCAAGTTCAAGAACCCGGACGACCCCTTCCGCCTCGTCTTCGTCTGTGCGATGTGGATGACCGGCTTCGACGCCCCCGCCGTCTCCACCATCTACATCGACAAGCCGATGAAGAACCACACCCTGATGCAGACGATCGCCAGGGCCAACCGGGTCTTCGAGGAGAAGAACAACGGCCTGATCGTGGACTACGTGGGCGTCTTCCGTGACCTCCAGAAGGCCCTGGCGATCTACGGCTCCGGCTCGGGCGGCGGCGTCGGAGAAGGCGAATGCCCGATCCAGAAAAAGCAGGAGTTGGTGGCCGCCCTTCGTGAAGCGATCCAGGACGCCCGCAACTTTTGCACCGAGCGGGGCGTCGTCATCGACTCCATCATCGACGCCCAGGGCTTCCAGAAGGTCGCCCACCTGGACGACGCCGTCGCTCACCTCGTGGACAAGCAGGTGGAGAATGCCGTCGATGACGCCGTGGAAAAGGTCATCGTCAACGACGACCTCAAGAAGAAGTACCTCTCACTGGCGTCCCAGGTGGTGAGGCTCTACAAGGCGATCCTGCCCGACCCCGCCGCCAACGAGTTCCTCGCCGTCAAGACCTGCCTGGCGGTGCTGGCCGACAAGATCCGGTCGTTCCTGCCGGAGGTCAGCATCGACGACGTGATGGAGAAGGTCGGCCAGTTGCTCGACGAGTCCATCGCCACGAAGGGCTACGTCATCCACGCCACCGAGGAGACCTCGCTGATCGACCTCGGCCAGATCGACTTCGAGGCCCTCAAAGCCCACTTCCAGCAGGGTCGCAAACGCACCGAGGCGGAGAAACTCAAGGGGGCGGTGGGGCAGAAACTACAACGCATGGTGCAGTTGAACCACACTCGGGCCGACCTGCTGGAGAAGTTCAAGCGGCTGATCGACGAGTACAACAAGGGCCTGGACGTGGACGGGTTCTTCGAGAAGTTGATGTCCTTCGTGCGGGAACTCAGCCAGGAAGACCAGCGTGGCGTGGCCGAGCAACTGTCCGAGGAAGAGCTCGCCCTCTTCGACATCCTCACCAAGCCCGACCTGGAGTTGACCGACGACGACCGTAAGCAGGTCAAAACGGTCGCCCGGACGCTCCTCCAGACCCTCAAGGAAGCGAAACTCGTCCTCGACTGGCGGAACAAGTTGCGGACCCGTGCCGACGTGTACTCCACCGTGAAGATGGTGCTGGACGACCTGCCCCGCATCTACTCGGTGGAGTTGTACCAGGCCAAATGCGACTCGGTGTACCGTCACATCTTCGAGAGTTATCAGGGTGAGGGCCAGAGCATCTACTCGACAAGTTCATCCATGCCGTCATTCCGGGTTGGTTCCTGACATTTGCTGCCAATCACAAGGAGTAAGAACGTGTCCAAAACCATGCTTGCGCTTGCAACCATCGCAGTCACAGAATTCTGGGTAATCTCTATGGCCTACCCATTCTTGGCGGCTTTCTGGCTGCCTTCGGTCGATCCAAGTAAGGTCAATACGTTGGCGTCAGTACTCGAACAGACGAGCAAGTATGGCGACTCATTCGGAGCTGCCAATTCGATATTCTCTGGGCTCGCATTGATTGCGGTCGTTTGCACTCTTCACCAGCAGAACGAGAACATAGAGCGGCCCGAGAACGCCGGGAGGATGCGTTCTTAAACGCACTGTCAAGCCTGGCCAACGTCTACGCCTCCATCTACGCAAGCGACACGGCGGAATATGATCAAGAAAACGAAACAGGAACGGCTCGCCGATTGACCCGGGACTGCGCAAGCGAGGAGAAGAAATACACTGTCAAAGGCAAGCTTTACAGCTACGCCAAAGGACTTGAAGTAAACATGGACAGATTGCGGAGAGGCGAAGATCTTGATTTTCCTTTTGATATGTCGCAGACAGCCCCAGGCATACAGAACAAGCCCTTGTAACTGTCTGGCGGAACGAACTGCCGGCCACCACAAATTCCGAGCAAGGACTCACAAAGGGCTCGCATGCCGACCGTCAACGAGTACAAGGATAGTGATGGATTCTACATACGATCGGCCAAAGGCGGGAGCATCTCGACGTATCAGGTGACTTCCGAGGGACAAGAGTTATTGCGGAGCCAAGGGGTTTCCGACGGCCATAGCATTAGTCACGCAAAACTTGACATGCTTGCCAGACGGGGGCTGGTGTACACGAATGGCGGCGGGGCGGGCCAGATCGACCAGGCCGCAACCGTGACGATCGAGATAGTAGGGCGTGCTTCCACGCCGTCTGGCAAGCGGTCTCTCGGCTCCCAGCAGTCGGACGCCGCCGGTTGTGCGTTCGCTGCGGCGGCTCTGGGAATCTTCGGGCTGATCGGGCTGATCGATCTTCTTTCAAGACAACCGGCGTCGATTTCGATTCCTATTGCGATCGGACTCGGAATCCTGACGATTTCAGTGCTTGCGGGGATGGTCACCGGCTCGTCAGAGAAATCATTCATAACGTTGTTTACGCTCGCCCTGTCCTCGGTGTCGGTTGTAGTGCTGTACAAGACCTGCGTGTTCATCGGAACTTGGTCGTTCGATGTCTGGGTGTTGCTGTCAGCCGCAACTGCTATTGCGGGCACATTCTGGTGGCTGGCGGTCTCGCTACAAAAGGATTCGTAGAGTCCCTCAACAGGCATGGCCCGGCGCAGCCGGCTTGGCGGTGGCGGGGCCGATTTCATGGAGTTCAGCATGAGCAAGCCTGTCGGAGACGTAGTTCGATCGGTACAAGAGTTCCTGCAAACCCGTGAGGACGCACGCCATTTACTTCAAAACCACCCAGTGCCTATGAATCTGGGTGCTGCGGGTCAAGTACTCGCATTACCTGTCTCCGTTGAGGCAGACATGCCTGAGACTCTGACGCAGGCCGCAGAATGGCTTTTCATGGCCGATGCGATTATTCACGCAAGGGTCACGAGCAACGGCAGAGGAATCGGCTCGGAATATTTGAGCAATGTGAATCGCCTTTGCGACGGATTAACCTCGCTGGCAAGGGCTCTACGGCGAATGAGCGATTCTGAGACTACTGAATAGATTATGGTGTTCAAATAATTCCCTCGGTGGTGCTCCTTTGCCCGGCCCATGTGCCAAATCCGAATACGCAGATCCGCCGTCCCCTTAAAGGGGGGACGAGCGGATTGCTTATTTTCGTATTTGCCGATTCACAACTGACAAGGACTTATGTCAATTCAGGCGACCCCAGTTTGCCGAGAGCTGGAAGGCGGTCTCGGGAGCCCCGAACTTCGCCCCGAAGTCGTAGAAATCCGCCGCCTTCCTGAAGCGTGTGTGCTTCGAGTTGCCGTTGACCGCCTTGACTTCGGTGACGAGCCCGGACTTTGCCAACTTGTCGATGATCTGCGAGAGCCGCTTGTCTCCGATGCTGTACCGACTCGCAGCTCGATCCTCCCCTGACGCCGACAAGTAGTCGAACTTCTTATTGAGGGCGTCGGCATGGCGGGTGCCGACGGCAAATCTCTGGGAAGAAGCCTTCCAAGCTGTCGAGAATATCGCAAGTTTGACGGAGCCGACAGGGAGCGGGAGAATCACAGAGACCTGCGCCTCGCCGACTTCGACCTCATGGAAAGAAACGACATGAGCCGCCACACCCGACTGCTCACGGCGCTGTCCGCCGTGTTCTCGCTGATGACCGTCACCCCTGCCTTCGCCGATGAGCCCCGTGTCTTGTTCGACTTCGCCAGGCCCGACGCCGCCCAGGCGTGGCAGCCGGTCAACGACGGCGTGATGGGCGGCGTCTCGGACGGCCGCTTCAGGATCACCGAGCAGGGCACGATGGAGTTCTTCGGGACGCTCTCGCTGGAGAACCACGGCGGGTTCGCCTCGGTCCTGTCACGCCGCAGCGACCTCGGCCTCAAGCCCGACGACACGCTGGTCATCAAGCTGAAGGGCGACGGCCGGGAGTACCTGCTGAACCTCTACGTGCCATCGCTCCGGGTCGCCTACTCCTACCGTGCCCCCATCCCGACGAAGGCGGGCGAGTGGACCGAGGTGGAGATCCCGCTCAAGGACTGCTACGCCACCTCGTTCGGCGAAAAGGTGCCGAACGCCGGTCCCGTGGACGCAGCGAAGATGAACTCTATGGGGCTCATGCTGGCCGACAAGAAGGCGGGGCCGTTCAAGCTGGAGGTCGCCTGGGTCAAGGCGCTCGGCCATTGATCGGGGACCGGAGACGGGCCGGGGCCACGTCATGATCCTCGACCCGGACGACGCCGAGCGGTTCTTCACGCTGCACAAGGCGCTGACGCTCTTCGTCAACCGGCGGCTCAAGATCGCCGAGCCGCCCGCCAAGTCGCAGGGGCTCGTCGCCCTGCCGCCGCCGCAGCGGCTCAAGGTGCGGGACGCCCTGGTCGAACACCCCGACCTCATCGACGCCTTCGTGAGAGAGAATCCCTCCAAGCTCGAACCGGACGACCTGGCCGTCGTCCGCTCGTGGAAAGACCTCGTGGCGGGCGAGTTCTACGTCCTGCGGTTCCTCAAGAAGCACACGATCTTCCTCACGGCGAAGGAACCGACCGTGGCCTACGGCGTCCTGGGGCTGAGCGACCCGCTGGACGATGTCATCGACCAGCCTCTCCCTTTCTACTGCAAGACGGTCCTGCTGCCCTTCCGGGACCGGATCGTCCACGACGGGCTCCTGTCGGGCTACAACGTGATCATCGGCGGGAACATGACCAGGAAACTCAACGCCGCCAAAGAGTAGGCGCTGCGGAGGGAACGAGATCGGACGGTCGAGCAGGCCCGAGTGGTTGGTCGGGTCAGCCTGTTCCTGGAAAGCGTCGGGCTGGACGAGGCCGACGACAGCCTCCAGACCCTTATCGACCGGCTCCGGGCCGAGGTGGCGGGCCGCAGTACGTGTGGCGAAGAGCGGGGCCAGCATTGTGCAGCAAATCAGTATAGATAAAAATTAATTGTTTAAGTTAGAGTCGCTAAAAGAAGAAGTTTGCTTGATTTTCTGAAGGAACTCCAGCAGTTCTTTAGATACTTCTGCGGCCTGTTCTTTCATGCCTTCCAGATTCTTTGGAATAGCCAATTCTTTGACTATGATTGGTTGCGATTTAACCTCTTTGTTAATTATGGCTGCTCGGACGGTAACAGTATATCCCCCGTTGTTTGGCGAATCAGACACGTAGCCAGCGACGCAGATGAATGGCGCTTGTTTGCGGAACTCTTCAACGAGGTCTTTGGGAGGGGCGCCTCGATACTGATAAATGCTTAGGGGGTCTTCGCCTTTGCTCTTTTCTGCATCAACTTGAGATTGCAATAGGTTGCTGAGGATGTACCCTGGAAACATTCCGCCCACGAAGACCTCTCTCGCTGAGGTTGAGTAATTATCAAAGTTGTAAACCCTTAATTTTAGGTTGTCGGATGAACTGTCTGTCCGGTCGCCTTCCGCACTAGAACCCTTTTCGGTCGATCCCGAGATCTGCCCGGCATGGCGATCGTCTGCTGGTATCTTTTGATGATTGATAATCGCATGTTCCCCTGCCGGATTGACCTCGTTGGGATGCCCGGTGCCTAACACACTGCTTGCGACGTAAAGGCGCAATGATATGATTGCGATTGCAAACATGGTGATCAGCCATCTAAGCGGGAGTATCCCCAGCACTGATACCCACAACGGAGTCGTGGGCATCTTGACCTCGAAGTCCGTCCCCCGATATTCTCCCCACTTGATGAAGGGGTCCCAGTAATACTCCACGAACTCCGGCTCGAAGTACTGGCCGTGCCCCCCAGCGTGAAACCGATCCTTGACCAGCACGGCACCGAAGCCGTGCGTGCCCGAGGCCCCATAGCCCCAGCTCGCCGACTGGGCCAGGACCGGCCAGATGTCGGCCTTGCCGCACTCGTTGACCACCTTGTCGTCGTCGAACCGGCCCTGGTACTGCTCCCAAGGGAAGTCCTGCCGCAGGACCGAGCCGCAGAGGATTAGGCGATGGATCTGGAGGTCGAAACCTCTCTTGAGGATCTGGCCCACCACGTACGTCCCAAAGCTGTGGGCGATGATCGACAGCTTGGCGTCGGGACGCTCCTTCCGGTACTTCTGGAGTGCCACCCGGATCTGGACGTAGACCTTCTCGACCGGCCTGCTCCTCGTCCAGAACGGGAACCAGAACCGGAAGGCGTCGAAGTAGCCGTACCGGATCGGGATGACCTCGACCTGGCCAGGCACTTCGAGTTTCGACCGGACCATCGGCCCCCAGTTGGCTGTCGTCCTGATCCCGTGGATCAAGAGGACGACCTGATAACCGTCTACTTCGCCTGATGATGGCGTGGCGGCTCCCAGTTCGACGACTGGCTCAGTAGCCACTACCGCCGGATTCGGCACGGGCCGGGGCGGCTCGGGCGAGACCGCAACGGCTGGATTACCATTCGTAGCAGGGATTGGGACGTACAGGCCGAGTTGGAGCCGACCCTTAGCCGTGATCGAGGCGAGCAGACCCGTCTGGGCCCTTGCGACCTCCACGTAGCCCTCTCCTTCGAGGGTCTCGGTCCAGTCCCGGACGTCCTTGAGAGCGATGCTAGTACGCTGGGCGACCTGGGCGTCGATGACGAAGCCGGCGGCGTCCTTCGGCTAATCCTGGATCGCCTGTAGGACCATCTTCTGGGCACCGAAGAGCTTCGCCATTACTTTCGACCTCATGCCAATTACGTTCGATCGTTTCGCCCGATGATCCGGCCCAATTACGACGTCCTACGAAGAGTCGGAAACGAACAACTGCGATTATTGACCGCCTGAGCCCTCGAAGCCCGCCAGCCACCAGATGCAGTTTTGAAACAGCTTATCGTTATCGGTGTGCTCGTCTCCGACGAACTCGTTCAGGAAGACCTTCCAGGCCCCGACCACAATGACCCTTCCCCGCCCGGCCCTCGAAGCAACCAGGAAGGGAAGGTGGCCCCGAGACTCGACGGTGTAATCCTGAACGAGGATCAAACGATCAGTATCGTCCTCGCTACGTCCCCTCGCCCTCATCCTGCTGCATACGGCGTCGGTCTCGACCAGGAGGTCAGCCCCACCCTCGGCCTCGACCGTGCAGGCGGATTGGAACGTAACACTACGAACCCCGTCGAGGATGGGGTGGCCCTCCGGGACGGCCCGGAGATCGGTCGTCACGGCGAGGCTACGATCGACACCGATGACCTGCTTCCTGCAACTGAGGTAGTCGTCCTTCTCGGTGGACATGATCAAATCGGTGGCGAGCCGCACGCCGAGGCGTCGGAGGAGGGCGTTCAGGTTGGTCTCGTGGTGCCGCTCCATGAGGTATGTCCCCAGGGCGAGCAGGCCGTGGCCCTCCTCGACCCAGGCGGCGATGGCCGAGCACTCGCCCGGCGTAAGATCGGCCCTGAGAGTAACAGGGAGGACGAGCACAGTGAAGGGATCGAGAACTTCACGGGTAAGTTCAGACTGGGGGTTCGAAGCGAATGGGGCGACACCTCGCATGCCCTCCAAGGCTCGACTGTAACCGATGCTTGCGGTCGGACGACCGACCCATCGGTCCTGCCCGTGCGCCTCGTCGAGCAACAGGGAGACCCCTGGTCTTCCCTCAACCGGGTTAGGCGGATAGGGGGATGGGTTTGCTTGCGGCGTCGGGGGCGGTTTCTTTGCGATAGGCTCCGAGGGGCTGAGTTGGAGCCGGCCCTTCGCCGTGATCGAGGCGAGCAGCCCGGTTTGGGCATTTGCTACTTCGACGTACCCCTCGCCTTCAAGGGTCTCGATCCAGTCTCGGACGTCCTTCAGGGCGATGCCAGTGGTCTGTGCAACCTGGGCGTCTGTGACGAAGCCGGCGGTGTCCTTGGGCGAGTCCTGGATCGCCTGGAGGACCAGCTTTTGGGCACCGAAGAGCTTGGCCATGGTCTGCTCCCGTACCCGAAGTTAGCCCCGGCACTTTGCACTCTCTAAATATCAAGAAAATCTTTGCGGCGGTGGGTGGATCAACCGCTCGGCAATGATCCATTGGTGTGACCGAACGACCTTTTCGTAACCCCGAAGCAATCCCCCAACGATCTCGTCGATCTTCGCCAGTGCCAAGGTCTTCTTAACCCTGTCAAAGTCGCCGATCGCCGTCGTCAACTCGACCCGCAACTGCTCGAAACGACTCGGGGACAAAGTGAATCCAACGTAGAGACGGAACCCGCTCCCTTGGAGAATGAACCTGCTCCCCCGGCATCCCTGGATCATGCCCAACCATCCGGCGACCTCATCTGGCTTCGAGCCGAATAACATCCTTAGACACGCAAGAAGGTTCCCTCTCGGCTGGTTCGGCCACCAGGATTCGTCAAGGCTACCGTAAGACTGCGAAGTTCGAAAGTAATCGACAATTGAGGTCAGGAAGCTCAAGAGGCCGTAATGTAGCCGTTCCTCTGGGGTGGTGGCCAAGTCGATTGTTTTCTTCTCCTGCGACTCCCAAAACATAGGAATGGATTCGGTCAAGGCTACGACCTTGATCCTGTCGGACTGGGTGAAAAGGTGATCGTTCTCGAGCCTATCGAAAATCGGGTGTCCGGGTCCGAAGCCCTTTTCCCAAGCGGAGATTTGCTCCCGATACTTTCGGAAATGCGTTAAGTATGACTCGTGGACGGCCTCCAGGTGGTCGTAGATAGGCTGGACTAGGCTGAGGTATTGTTCACCAATCTTCCGCCCAAGGTCTCTACCAAGTCGGTTCGTCTCATCGAGCAGATCGATGATCGGCTCCACACCAATGTGGTCCGCCCCCTTGTAAGTCTCCTGGGCTGAGTCCCGCCGGAGGGCCAAGCGACCCTTCGCCGTGATCGCCGCCCGCATGCCGTCAGACGTCCGAACGAGATCGACAAAGCCCTCTGCGTCGAGTGTCTCGATCCAATCCCTCACATCGCCGGTCGTGATCCTAGTTTTCTCGGCGACTTGGCTGTCGTATACGAAGCCATCATCAACGGCTCGTGACAAGTCCCTGATCACCTGGAGGACCAATCGTTGTGCACCGTATAACCTGGACATCGTATGGGGCCACCTCCCGAGAGCTTGGGGTAATGCGATCCCCGTCACGCCATGTGCATCAACAGCACTCGCCCCGTCATCTGCCCGAACATCATCGGTCGCTGGCGGTCGCTTCCCATCTTCCGGTCGATGTAGTCGTACAGCGAGTTGATCGTCACCTCGCCCTTGTTGGCCGCCTCGCCCTTCAGCCCCTTCAGCAGGGCGTCGGTGAACAGCCCGTGTGCCCCCTGCTCGTAGGAATATTGGGTGGGCGTGCAAGCGGCGACGATCAGCTTGCCCTGGCCTTGGGCGACCTCCAGCGTCCGGCTGATGACCTCCCGATCGTCTTGCCCGCCCGACAAGTCACGAGGGATAATCCCGCCGCTGTGGCAGAAGTCGAGCCAGAGGAAGGCCCGCTGGCTCGGCGAGGCGTCGAACGCCGCCTTGATCTGCATTAGGGGGACGCCGTTGGTGGCGATGTCCTTGACCGTGGTGTCGTGGGCGACGAAGTAGTATTGGCCGCCAACGACTGCACCGTGTCCGGCCAAGTAGGCGAACACGGCGTCCTCGGCCTGGACGTTCGAGAACGTCGAGTCGATCGCCTCCAGGACGGCCTTTTGAGTCGCCTCGTGTTCGACCAAGCTCTTGACGTTCTGGCCGGGGAACTGCCCCTGGTCCGACCCGAGGAGCTTCGCTATCTCCCGCACGTCGTTGGCCACGGCGGGTAGTCTGGGGATGGGAGGCGGATAGTCGCTGACGCCGATGACTAGGGCACGCTCCCGTCCCGTCCGACTCCTAAGTCGGACCGGCTCCTGGGCCAGCGTGGCGGCTTGCTCGGGGAACGGGCGGTATAAACCTAGTGCCAGGCGGCCTTTCGGCGTGATGCTTGCCTTCATTCCGCCCTCGGTCAGGGCGAGATCGACGTACTCGTCCTGATCCATGGTCAGGAACCAGTCCCTTATGTCCCGTAGGGCGATCTGGGTAGATCGGGCGAGCTTTGCGTCCTCAATGAAGGCCGTGGTATCGCCCTGGGCCTCCTGGATCGCCTGGAGGACCAGCCGTTGAGCGCCGAAGAGTCTGGGCATTGCAGGCAACCTCGCCAGTCCGTCCTCGATTTCGACTCGAAGCCCTGGTTCGTCAGGGGAGCGAGGGCTTAGAATAGCCGTGAATCAAGGGGGAAACAATGCCCTTGCGATGTTCCTGAAGCAAGCTCAGCTTATCGGTTTGCGGCGATCCTACCGGCGGAATTGGGAGACGACGATGCCCACCGGCTCAGAGCGGTTGGTCCTGGCGGCTTGCGACGAACTGGCCGGGCACGGCAGCGGTTTCATCCTCGCTTCCGTCATCGCCGGGAAGACGGGGATGGGGCCAGGTGCGGTCCAGGTCTGTCTGCGGGGCCTTGATCGTGATGGGTTCATCGATCTTGTACCGCTCGATAACGGCGACCTGGCGGCTTCAGTCACTCCGAAAGGGCGGCAAGAACTGGCAAAGGATGAAGGAGATGTCAGAAGGCCCATCCCGAAACCCACTGAGCCGAGCCCGATTAAGGTCGTTCCCAAGGGGCTGAAGTCGTTCGACAAGGACGAGGCCGAACTCTTCATCAAATTGCTCCCCGACTATGAGGGTGAGGCAAAGCTCCCCAACAGCATCGCTTTCTGGAAGGCGGGGATCGAAGGCAGGGACGCCGATCGAGGGTTCCGGATCGGTGTGATCTATGGACCCTCGGGCAGCGGGAAATCCTCGTTCGTCAAGGCGGGGCTCCTGCCGAGATTGGGCGACCACATCACGGCGATTTATCTCCAATCGACAGCAGGCGAGACGGAAGCGAGACTGCTCGGTGGCCTCCGCAAACGATGTCCCGACCTGCCTGAGAGCTTGCGGCTGGCCGAGGCGCTCGCAGCCCTGCACGATGGCAATGGATTGCCACAAGGCAAGAAGATCCTGCTGATTCTGGATCAATTCGAGCAATTGCTAGTCGCATGGAATGGCGACAGGGATGCCGAATGGGTGAGCGCCCTCCAATGTTGCGACGGCGAGCGAGTCCAGGCCCTCCTCCTAATGCGGGACGAATACCTGCCGGCGACGATCAGCCTTCTGGAGGAGTTGGGTAGGGACTTCAAATTTGATACCGACCGGAACGCCCGCCGATACGATGCGTTCACCCGAGGGCATGCTCGGGAGATCCTCGTGGCATACGGCAGGGGGAGTAAGCAGATCCAGGCCAACCCCTCCCCCGAGCAAGAGCGATTCCTCAAAGCCGCCCTGGAAGGGCTGCAGTCCTACGGAAGGTATCTACCCGTACGACTCGCCCTATTCGCACAGGTGTTCCAGGAGAGATCCTGGACTCGCAAGGAACTCGAACTGGTCGGAGGAGTCGAGGGGATCGTCGTTAGGTTTCTGGAGGAGACCTTCGAGTCGCAGTACGCCGATCCCAGGTATCGGCGGCACCAGAAAGCTGTCCAGTCGGTCCTGAAGGCCCTGTTGCCCGAGGGCGTCACGGACATTAAGGGCCACAAGCGTTCGTATGGCGAGCTTCTGGAGGTGTCGGAATATGCCGCTCGCCCGGAGAGGTTCGAGGACCTAATCAGCATCCTCGACGGAGAACTCCACCTCGTCACTCCCACCAACACGGAAGGGGAGGATGATGGGCCTCCGAGGCCAGGGGAGAGCAGCTATCAACTCACGCACGAATTCGTCGTGCCGTCGATTCAGGATTGGCTAACTCGAAGGCAGCAAGAAACCAGGCGAGGGCGGGCCGAATTGAGGCTGTCGCAATTGACCGCTCGTCAAAACTGGATGGATAATCCCTTTGTGCCAGCAGGAACGATGGAACTACTTTTGATAAAATGGCACACACGCCATAGCGTATTGAATCCGAACGAGCGCCGCTTTCTCGAAGATAGTTTTAAGCCTTTCAGCCTGGCGATCGCATTTTCCAGCAAGATCCAGAATATCGCAATCAAATCTGTGTTTTATGCTTTTCACGGAGTCAGAATCGCCATCGTCTTAGTTGTAGCCGCATTTACAGTTCTATACATCGCTGACAGGTATCTACACTTCCTGCCTCGCAAATAGCCTTAGGTCGTGTTGACGGATAGGGCGATCTTTCTTATGTGGATGAATCCGAAGACTAGCCGCACCAGGCCCAGGAAGACTTCCCTGAGCTTCTCGTACCGGGTGGCGAAGCGGCGGAACTGCTTGGCCTTGGAGAAGGCACGCTCCACCCGGTTCCTCTGCTTGTAGGTCTCCTTCATCACCTCGTCCCACGGCCACGGGTCCGTCCGGTTCTTCCGGTTGGGGATCACCGGCAAGGTGTCGTGATCGTCCAGGATGGCCCCCCGGATCTCGTCCGAGTCGAACCCCTTGTCCCCCAGCACCTCGTCGATCCGGCCGACGGCCTGCTTCGCCTTCTCCAGCACCGGCAGGGCCAGCGGGGCGTCGTTGCGTTGGCCTTCGGCGATGTCCACGGCGATCAGCCCGTCCTCGTCGGTGACGACGGCGATGACCTTCGTCGAGGGGCCGCCCTGGGACCGGCCGATCGCCTGGGCCGCCGCCCCGCCTTTTTTTTCGAAGCCCCGGCGGAGTGCTGGTGGGCCCGCACGATGGTCGAGTCGATCATCACCCGGACCGTGCCCTCGAAGGCGGGCCGGGCGGCCATCTCCTGGAACAGTTTCTCCAGCCGCCCCGAGGCGATCCAGCGTCCGAGCCGGTCGAGTGGGCCGCCGAGTTCCGCTTCTTCGTCCGGGACCGCCGGGTCCACGCCTGGTCGCCCTACTGGCTGAACGGGTCTTTGGCCCGCAAGGAGGACGAGTGGGTCGTCGAGCCCGAGATGGCGGCGGTCACGAGAGGGCTCGTCGATCGGTTGCTCGCCGACCCGGAAGTTGACTTGCCGGTCGCCCTCGTCCTCGACGCCGGGGTCATCAAGGGCCGAAGTCCGGCGCTGGTCGAGGCCAACGAGGCGTCCGGGGCGGGGATCTACGGCTGCGACCCCCGTGACGTGCTGGAGGTCCTGCGGGCGGCGACGAGCCGGACGGTCGGATGATCGAAGCCTTGGGGGCCAGATCGGAGGCTTCAGGCATGCTCCTGGTCTTCTGCCGTGACCCGCAGGAGCCGTCTCGACCGGACCGGGCGTTCGGGGCCGAGGTCGCCGCCATCGAGCGGCTCGGGCTCCCGTACGTCATCTTCGATTATGATGCCCTGGTGCGGGGTGACGAGCCCGGTCGAATAGTAAGTCAGCTACCCGAGCGGCCCGAGCCGGTGCTCGCCGCCTACCGGGGCTGGATGGTCACGCCCTCCCAGTTCCGGGTCCTTCATGACGCCCTCGCCGCCAGGAACATCCGCCTGATCAACGACCCCGATCAGTACCGCCACGCCCACTACCTGCCCGAGGACTACCCAGTCATCCGTGGCCACACCCCACGATCCGTGTGGCTGACCGGCGACCTGGGCATCGAGCGGATCATGGAGGCTCTGGTCCCGTTCGGGGACGCCCCCGTGATCGTCAAGGACTTCGTGAAGAGCCGGAAGCACGAATGGGCCGACGCCTGCTTCATCCCCTCTGCGGCCGACCGAAAGGCCGTCGGTCGGGTTGTAGGGCGCTTCCTTGAACTCCAGGGGAACGACCTGAACGAAGGGCTGGTCTTCCGGGAGTACGTCGAGTTCAACCCCATCGGCGTCCATGCCAGGAGCGGCATGCCGCTGACGGAGGAGGACCGGGCGTTCTGGCTCGACGGAAAGCCGATGTTCTGGGCACCCTACTGGGCCGAGGGGGAGTATCGGGCCTCCAGGCCGCCGATCGACGACTTCGCCGGGGTCGCCGCCGCCGTGCGGAGCCGCTTCTTCACGATGGACCTGGCCAGCGGCGGGACGGCGGCTGGATGATCGTCGAGGTCGGCGACGGCCAGGTGTCCGGGCAGCCGAGGCAGTCCGAGGCCGACCGCTTCTATGAGGCTCTCGCACGAGCGTGGGCCGGGTCATCACCCTCGTGATCATGGCCGCCTCCGGTCAGAGCAGCCTGAGGTGGCCGGTGATCGGGTCGATCCGGTCGGGGAAGTCCGGCCCGACGGCGCAGCAGGTCGGTGTCGGGACGCCGTGGAACTCGGTCCGACCCGCATCGACGCACAGGTGGGCCATCACACCAGCCTCCTGGGCCGCTTTGAGGACCCCGAGCAATTCCTCCTCGGAATCCACCCGGACGCAGACCTTGGTGAACGGCCCGTCCAGCCACCGACCCTCGGCCTCGGTGAATGTGAAGCCGGGCTCCCGGATGCGGAGGGACAGCCAGATCATGGCGGCGTGGGCACCCTGGGCGATCTCCTTGCCCCGCCTCATCCCCAGGTCCCGACGCATCACGATCACCTGCTTGGGCTCCATCGATTCCCCCGTGTCTCAATGCTCGTCGGTGCCGCCCTTGCGGGACAGGTAATCGGCCGAGATCGACTTGAGGATCACCCGGCCCGAACCACCCAGGGCCGGGTCGTACCGCTCGACGACCGGCGTGACGACGCACCCCTCCCGGCCCCCGAACTTCCCCGCCGCATCGGGCGGGCACATGGTCGTCGGGCCGTAGGTCTGCTCCTCGACCGCCTCCCACGAGAACGGACCTCGGTACAGGTGCGGGACCGCCTCGACCCCGAACCGGGCGAACTGGGCCGCCTTCTCGTTGCAGCCCAGGTACTTCCCGTCCACGGACAGGTCGAAGGCCCGGAACCCCTTGGCCCCGTTCCCCCAGCCCGTAGGCCATGTCCTGAACGCCGCTGCCGTAGAGTTCGCCGAACAGGACGACGCAGTGCTCGCCATCGCTCAGGTGCCGGAGGAGGTCACGCACCGCCTCGGTCATCGGCCGCCAGAAGTCCGACGGCCTGCCCTTCCGGTCCACCTCCTTCCGCCTCACGTCGTTCGACCCGGCCATGAACTCGAAGGTGTCGCCGGCCTCGCCCGGCACCCGGATGAGCCCCAGACGGCAGTTCTTGCCGTGGAGCTTCTCGGTGATGACGACCTCCTCGCCGGGCCGGATCACGTCGGGGAAGTTGCGGATGTTCTCGATCTCGGTGTAGCCGTGGAAGGCGGCCACGGGCGGCAGGGCGTCCCCGTCGGTCGGCCGCACGGGCGGATCGAACTTGGTGACGCTGTAGTGGTCCTTGACGTCCAGGCCGACCTCCCAGGCCGGATCGACGGCGTGGTCGATCGTCCCGTAGCTGGGCTGGCCCCGGAGCCGGGCGGCCCGGACCCGTAGGCCCGGCTTGCGGGTGCCGTCGATCTCCCTCGGCAGAGGGGCGAGGTACTTGTTGATGCCGAGCCGGTCGGCCAACTCGGGCGGCATCACCGTGTCGGGCGGGAAGTAGACGATACAATCGCCGGCCTTCAGTCCCAGCGCCTTCTGGACGATGACCTGCCATCCCTTGACCGTGATGAATTACAGCGCATCGGCGTTGGGGTGCGGGTAGACCGCCTTGACCTCACAGACCTCGACGACCAGCGTGCTCATGGCGGCCTCCTTCCGACGTCCTACTGATACCGACAATTTGTCCGAGAAAGACCCTCTCGGATAGGTCCCGGTTCGCTCCCGCCAGGCCATTGCGTCCATCGAAAGGTCTAAGAGCCCCGAACATCCGAGGAACCTGGCGTGTCAGTGCGGTATTCGTTCGTTCGACTCGATCGCCAGCAGCATGAGCGACGGCTGGGACGACGGGCCGGACGACCCGGAAATGAGTACGGGGTGCTATCGAGGCAGCGGCTCGCCCCGTAAACTATCAACCCAGCACGAGGGACGCCGGCACCGCCGGCAGGGCTGACCCCCGCCTCGTGGTTTGGCACAGGCTATGGTGTGGGTTCCTTCTCTTTTCTGAACAAAAACTACCCCGCCGCTTTCCTGCGCCTCTTCCATCCGGGCCAACCCGCAGGACCGATCGCCCTCCGGTCGAGGATCGGCCTCGGGCTGCATCCCAGTAACCTCTCCCGAGCGGCATCGATGGACGTGCGACCGACCGACACCTCGATTTACCTGACGAAGCGGGTCAGGGTCGTGCTCGACGAGGGCGGCGGCGAGTGCCCCACATCGGTGATCGCCACCTTCAACAAGAACCTGGAGTCGCTCGGCTTTGCCCTGTCTCGGGCGCTGTTCGAGAGGCTACGGACCCATCACGTCGAGAAGGTCGCCCGACTTTTCAAGGAGATCGTCCCGGTCCTCGAATCCATGGTCGGTGCCCACCGGCAGTTCCGCCCGATGTACCCGAACTTCCCCGCCCAGGTTATGGAGGCCTCGGACCTGGAACTCTACGTCAACGCCATGGCCCATTACTGGGGCAGCTTCGTGGCCGACGTCACGGGCCAGCCGGGCTACGTCATCCTGCCGAGCTACCCGAAGGCCGAACGGGACCCGCTCAAGGAAGAGGTCCGGCTGCGGGTCATCGACCTGGGGTCGAAAGCCGACTTCGAGCGGATCTTCACCGGGCTGGTCGGGTCCAACGGCTCGCTCTCGGACGACGACAAGGCGGCCGTCGCCTGGTTCGTCGGGACTTACGGAGAGGACCTGCTACGGCTCCTGCCGCCGGAGGTCCCGCAGAAGGAGAACCTCGCCCTCCTGGCCGGGCTGCTCCTGAAGCGGTCCGAGCCGACGTTCCTTTTGCCGCACCTGAAGACGGCCACCGACGTGCTCCGGGTCGCCGTCGTTCTGTCAGGCGGCGACGTGTCGCTGGCGGCCCCGACCAAGTTCCAGAAGTTCACCCGGCGAGAGCGGCGGTTCCTGCTGCGGGCGCTGGAGGACTGCGGCGAGATCACCGAGGACATGCTCCGCTGGCGGGGATACTGGACCCGGCTGGGGGAAATCCTCCATCCCTCCGAGTACAAGGACCGCTTCCCCAAGGTCCACGAGGCGTTCGACACGATTCGCAATGACAGGCCGTATACGGGTTTCAACTCGAAGGTCGAGGCCGGCTTGAAGGGTCGGGAACTCGGCCCGGTCATCGAACTCCTCCATCAGAGGCCGGGGGTGTTCGCACGCCGACTCGACCACATCCTTCGGCTCGGGGGCGGTCCGGGCTGCGTGGAATCGTTCCTCCGGGTTGCCGATAGGGTCGCCACCCCGGTGCTCGTCCAGGTCTACAACCACTTCAAGGGGCGCTCCGAGCCGCACTTGCTACGGACCTTCTTCCCGAAGGGCAACGTCGCCAAGGTGCAGGTCAAGGAGGAGCCCCTGCCCCCGCTGCCGCACGACATGACGGCCTCGGTCGCCGACGGCGTGCGGGCCGCCCTCGTCCGGCGGTTCGCCGCCCTGCCGCCGCTGGGTAAGGTCTGGGTGGACGAGGGGCTGAGGGACTACCTCGTCCCGTTCGCCCGCCGGTCGGCCAGCAAGGCACTGCGGACGGTGGCCAGGGGCTCCCGGCTCGACCTGCCCGATGGGAACACGATCCGCTTCTTCCTCTGGTGGAAGAACGGCGACCACCGCACCGACATCGACCTCTCGGCCGTCCTGCTCGCTGAGGACTGGAAGCGTCTGGGTTACGTCGCCTATTTCAATCTGCGGGAGCCCGCCCTCGGCTGCTGCCACAGCGGTGACGTCGTGGACGCCCCGGAGGGAGCCTGTGAGTTCATCGACCTGGACGTCGTGGCGCTGCTGGCCGGGGGCGTCCGCTACGTGGTGATGAGCCTGAACTCGTTCACTAGGCAGCCGTACTGTGACCTGCCCGAGTGCTTCGCCGGCTGGATGGCGAGGGAGCGACCGCAGTCGGGCGAGGTGTTCGAGGCCCGGACGGTCCGGGACAGGATCGACCTGGCCAGCGACACGACGGCGAGCGTCCCGGTGGTCCTGGACCTGCGAGAGCGGCGGGTCGTCTGGGCCGACGTCGCCCTGCGGAGTGCGGGGTGGGCCAACAACGTCCACGCCAACCGGGACAACCTCACCCGCCTGGCACGGGCGGTCGTCGGGCTGGACCGGCCCAACCTCTATGACCTGTTCCTGATGCACGCCGAGGCCAGGGGCGAGTCGTCCGTCAGGGACCGTGCCGATACCGTGTTCTCGGCCCACGAGGGCGTGACGCCGTTCGACACCGACAAAATCCTCAGCGAGTTCCTTGCCTCAAGGACGTTCGCTGGACCGCCATGAACCTGATCACCGAGCCCTACCTCTCCCAGAACGCCCGTTGGCCCCGGTCCGGCCGCCACATCCTGGCCCAGTTCGACGCTGATTCGGTCGTCATATACCTGGCGTACCGGCCCGAGATCGGCCATTTCGCCGCCCGGAACGGCTACTTCGGCGGCGAGTTCAGCCTGAGCCGGATGAGTTGGGTCAAACCGAACTTCTTGTGGATGATGTACCGCTCGGGCTGGGGCACGAAGGAGGGCCAGGAGGTGACGCTCGCAGTCCGGCTGCGGCGGCACGCCTTCAACGAGATCCTCCGGCTGGCGGTCCACTCCTCCTTCACGCCCGAGGTCTATGGGACGCAAGAAGAGTGGAGGCGGGCCGTCGCCGGCTCCGACGTCCGGCTTCAATGGGACCCCGACCATGGGCCTGCCGGGAACCCGCTGGAGCGTCGGGCGATCCAACTTGGGCTCCGAGGCGACGTCCTGGCCAGGTACGCTAGAGAGTGGCTGCTCGGGGTCGAGGTCATCTCCGACTTCGTGGCCGAGCAGCGGGAGAATGCGAAGGCCCCTTACGAGCGGCTGGTCACGCCACGGGAGGAAGTCTACCCCGTGGCCGACCCTCTGGTCGTCAATCGGCTCGGGGTTATCCGAAGCGGGCAGTCACCGGGCACAAGAATTCTCATGAGGCAGGAAGCGATCCACGAGAGCCGAGATACTTGAAGCAAACCCAGTAGCGGCTCCCACGTCACGATGCCCCGCATGCCGACGACTCAACGCTCTGGTGTCCAGAAGATCGGAACAATCACTCGAACAGGCCAACGATCTTCCGCACGTTCTCGGCCCCCAACTTCTGGCCGAGATCCTTCACGGCGGCCATGTCGTCGAGCAGGTCGGTGTCGCATGTAGTGGCCCGCTGCGTGTGTTCCTTAGGTGAGAGAACCTTCGGCGCTCCGGCGGTCTCCGCTGCCTTTCGCCCCGGCCACCACCGCTCCGATTCCTGCCCGGACTGCCTTCTTCCGGTTCGACTTGATCGAGCCGTCATCTGCCCGTCAGGACTCTCCAATTGAAGAGTCCTTGGCAGATTCGATCAGTTCGAGCAGAGCCAGATTCTTGACGGCTCGTATTTCGGCCACCTCCAGAAGCATGCGTTTGTTCAGTCTCAACGCCTCCTCAATCGTCCGCACATCGAACTCCTGGCCCAGGTAGTTCGCCACTCGAATTAACTCGCCGAGGCTTCGCTGGTCAGGGAAGGATGTTCCGAACATCGTGATCAGGAAGAGGATGTCCTTGATCGTGTAGACCGTCTCATCGCTGTTGGCCACGAGTTCAACGTCGGCGAGGTAGATCGTATTGCTGGCTGGCCAGGGGTCCTCCACGAATTGAAGGCTGAACCTGCCGAAATCGTCCTTGTGCAGACCCTCGGACACTTTTTCGACGACCTGATAAGGCTGGTCGCTCGGCCTCAACTCGATCACGTAGTTGTGACCGGGCGGCACGACCACGCCGGGGATTTGCGGCAAGTCCCTCAGCCGCCAGGTCTTTTTGACATTGACCCTGACCTGTGTGATGAATGCCGGTCGAGACCCCATGTTCGTCAGCTTGAGGTCGAGGCGAGGCGCACGGGCATCGCCCTCGTAGTCCATGAAGGAGGCCGAAGCGATGTCAATATCCTCGGGCAACACCGGCTCGGGTGGCAGGGACCGCTCGCCTGATCGGGGTTCCGTATTCTGTCTCACAAGACTGCTATCTCTCGCATCTCCAGGAGAAACCTGCGAAGCAGAATTCACACCCACATAACCTGCGAAGGCGATCATCCCAGCTAACGAACCTGCGAGCAGCCACTTCAGCGGCAATATCCCCAACACCGACACCCGCCACGGCGTCGTGGGCATCTTCTTCTCAAACTCCGTTCGCTCGTACCCGCCCTTCTTGATGAATGGCTCCCAATATTTCTCCACGAACTCCGGCTCGAAATACTGCCCGTGGCCCCCGCCATGAAAACGGTTCTTGACCAGGACCTCGTTGAAGAACCCGTGCGTCCCCGAGGCCCCGTAGCCCCAACTCGCTGATTGGGCCAGGACCGGCCAGATATCGGCCTTGCCGCACTCGTTGACCACCTTGTCGTCGTCAAAGCGACCCTGGTACTGTTCCCAGGAGAAGTCCTGCGGCAGCACCGAACCGCACAAGATGAGTCGGTGAATCTTGAGGTCGAACTCCCGCTTCAGGATCTCCCCGACGACGTAGGTCCCGAAGCTATGGGCGACGATCGACAACTTGGCTTCGGGACGCTCCCTCCGGTATTTCTGCACCGCCACCCGGACCTGCTTGTAGACCTGCTCGATCGGCTTGCCCCTCGTCCAGAACGGGAACCAGAACCGAAAGGCGTCGAAATAGCCGTACCGGATCGGGATGACTTCGATCTGGCCGGGGACTTCGAGTTTAGACGCCACCATCGGCCCCCAGTGGGCCTGAGTCCTGATCCCGTGGATCAGGAGCACGACCTGAAAGCCGTCTACATCGCCAGTTGTCGGCGTGACGGCCTCCGGTCCGCTGGATGGCCAGGTCGGCTGAGGTGGGACCGGGGGCGATGGCGGTTGGGCTGTCGGGGCAGTAGGGGGCTCGGCGGTGGCCGCTGGGGGCGACTCAGTTCGAGGTGGCTCGGAAGAGCCTGCACCGGCAAAGGTGCCGTGTGTAGTGGGGATCGGCTCGTACAAGCCGAGTTGGAGCCGACCCTTCGCCGTGATCGAGGCGCACAGTCCCGTCTCAGTCCGTGCGACCTCGACATGACCCTCGCCTTCGAGCGTCTCGATCCAGTCACGCACGTCCTTGAGGGCGATGCTGGTACGCTGGGCGATCTGGCCGTCGGCGACATAGCCGGAGGCGTCCTTGGGCGAGTCCTGGACCGCCTGGAGGACCAGCTTTTGAGCGCCGAAGAGCTTGGCCATTGCCTCACCTCAGTCTTGCTGCCGAACAGCCGACCTTCTGCCTTCTCGACCCATCCGTCGCAGCCGATCGATCCTTACTTCACGCCGATTCCGCACATTCTTGTCAGTTTCAATAACAGCTTGCACATTGTCTTATTCATAAGCACCAAGGCACTCGCTGCTCAAACACGGTCGAGCAAGCTAAAATCCAGCATTACAATGATGTCATTCAAACTAATTCCTGATGTTTCTGCATACTGCTTGATGTCAGGCCAAGCGTTCCACCCCGAGTTGCAAGCTATCACCTCAATATAGCCGTTACCTTCGGCGTCTTGATTAACCTGAATCATTCCAGAATGCTCAAGCACCGCAAGCTCTCGACGTAGCTTCTCTGGCTCCAACCGGAGATACCCTTCGAGTTCATCGATCATCACGGCCATGCCACCAGGCACCCCGATTGTTACACGAAACAGTGAAGTATTAGGCTGCGCCCGTTCCAATATGTGTAGAAAGAGCAACCTTGAATGAGCAGTCAGTCTTTGGAGTTTTCCCAGATCAATGGACAATAGTGAACGGGAGTATTCAAGCTCCGAGTCGCTGAGTTTCCACCCAAGAACCTTATTCATTCCGGCCAATGTAATGGAGGGTTTGCTTTGAATTGAAGGATACCTAATGAAATCGTTTAGGGGCAGCGAAACCGATTGCCCCGAGTCGCCTGTCCCTTGGCTCGCTGAATTCGCCTTCGGCAACGGTTCGCTCATCCTGAGCGTCTGCTTACCCTTGGCGGTAACGTAGGCGCTGAACCCTTCGGTCCTCCGAGCCCTCTCGACGAGTCCTTTGCTTTCGAGTGTCTCCAACCAATCTCGCACATCCGAGACTTGCATCTTGGACTCGACGGCGATGCGGCTGTCCTCCACGTAGCCGGACATGTCCCCTTGGAGGTCCCGGAGGGTAGTCAGCACCATCCTCTCGCCGCCTTCGAGCTTCATCATGGCCGTAACCCCGTTTATCGGCACGCTGAGTTCAGACCCGGAGGGACATGCTCAGGACAGGGGACAGACCCCCTCGAACTCGATGACATGGGGGTCACGATTCGTGTACTTCTTCCGCCGCCGCCCCCTGAAAGCGACTTGGACCCCGCCATCTGCAATCGGCCCCAGTGCCAGTCTCGTGACTTGCTCGACGACATCTCCGGCCTTCAGGGCGAAGATCGCCGCCAGCCGGGCGAGGCGAAGGTAGAGTGCCGGATCGCTGCTGAACTGGCTGTACAGATCACGGATAATGCACCGCTCGACGGGCAAGTGAGCGCCGGTTCCCTGAATGAAGATTTCGAGCAGGGCGGCGTCGTCGAAGTGCCGGTGTTCGTTGGTCGGCGGCGGCGGGTCGTTCAGCAGGATGCGGCGGGCACGAAGCTCGGCGATGTCGTCGGCTGTAAAATGCCTGCCGTCGACCTGGGTCGCTGACTCGGTGGATCGCCCGCCGTACTCGATGTCCTTCGGCCTGAGCCGGACAGTCCAGTCCAGCCCTTCGCCCGCCGACTCCGACTCGACGTGCTCGACGGCCACGATCAAGGCATCGTTGCGATGGGCATAGGCGATGGAGTCGTCCCTGCCCCTGCGAGGGGCTCGGATTGCCTGCAAGGCGGCATCGTCCTCAGAGCCGTTCGACGGGACCACGACGGTCAGGATACTGCCGCTCTGCCGCACCGACTTCGCATTGAAGAAGTGGTCGTGCAGCAGGACCCAGTTGCCGGACGAGTCGATCACGAGTTCCGAGCGTCTAGGCGTCTGATCATAGGCATCCTGCTCTGGCTGCCAGGTGCTCTCGGTGCCGACACCGCCGGAGAAAGGGCGATACTGCTCTAGGGCTAGCCGACCCTTCGCCTCGATATGGGCCTCGAAGCCCCCGATGGTGCGGGTCAGTGCGACCAAGCCCCCTTCTTCGAGAGTCCGAAGCCAATCTTGAACGTGCGGCAAGGCAATCTGGGTTTTCTGGGAAATATCGGCGTCGGCAACGAAGTCGGAACCTCCGTCATGGAGATCTCTAAGCGCTTGCAGGATCGCACGTTGGGCACCGTGCAACTTCACGACCACGCCTCGAAGATTAGAAGGAGACTTCGACTTAAACCAATCATCCCCACCGGGAGACTTGCATCTTAACCGGAACGCCATGACTTTGGTAGACTTAGGCCAGAACGTAGTCAGGGGGAACGGGCTATGGCGCTGCAGGGTCCGGCACGGAAGGTCCTCCAAGCGATGACCGAGTTGACGACTGACTCGGCGGGCTATGTCGAGGACCGGCGGATCGCCCTGCACGCCAGCTTATCCATCCAAGAAGTCGTGGATTGTCTTGAGACTCTGGAGGGCAAGGAAAGCGTCCAGCGGTCCTTGTGGAAGGACGGCTACAGCGCCTACTTCACGGCTCGGGGGCGTCAAGAACTGCGGCGTTCGCTCGTCGTCTCCCCGGATGGCAACGGAGTTGGAGGCCAAGAGGCGGTCAGGGTCGTCCCCAAGGGGCTGCTGTCCTACGACGAGCACGACGCCGATTTCTTCCTGGACCTGCTCCCCGGCCCCCGCCGTTCGGACGGGCTCCCGGAGATCATCCACTTCTGGAAGACCCGGACCACGGGCCGTCCGGCATCCCCGTCGAGCAGCGGGCCATCCAGCCCGGCCTGCGGGGCGACGTCCTGGCCAGGTACGCCAAGGAGTGGCTGCTCGGGGTCGAGGACATCTCCGACTTCGTGGCCGAGCAGCGGGAGAATGCGATGGCCCCTTACGAGCGGCTGGTCACGCCACGGGAGGAAGTCAACTCGGTACCCGATCCCGAGGTCGCTTCACGGCTGGGGTCGTCGGAGACCTGATGCGGTGGTCTATGATCCGGGAAGACACGGGATGAAGACCCCGGCCGGCCGATCCGCATGAAAGGCGTAGCCGTTCTCGTCCAGGGCGTTGAACACCTCCAGCCAGCCTTGATCAAGCCCGATCACCAACCTCGTCCAGATCTCGACCGGATTCCCTCCGATCGACATCTCGCCTTTGCCGAGCATCACCGATCCGATCGAGGCACCGACGGCGGCGTTGATCCCCTCCACGCCGTTGCTGACCCACCGGATCGTCGAGTCCCCGATCGGGAACGGGAGGGACGAATCATCGGTGAGCCACAGGTCATCGAACCGTGACCATGAGATAGCCAGGAGCCTGTCCGAGCCGGTGTAGAGGCGGATCGGGAGGTCGGGCCTGCTTCCCCAGGTGCCATCGTCGAACAGGAGTTCCGCCGTCTCGTAGCGGGTGATCGTCTCGCCGATGGTCGCAGCGAGATGCCTCTGGATACCCCTGACTTTGAGGTCGATCATCGGCCGGGACTCGATCCGATGTATCGGGACGTTCTCGAAACCTGACTCGTGATCGGGACTCGCCGGGTCAGTCGATCCTCAACTCTGTCCTAACGCCCCGAAGGTCCATCTCGTACTCGATCCCGACGATCGGCGGGCGGCTGTAGAACCACCGGACCCCGTGAGCGGCGGCCGGGCCGACACGCCGGAGGATGACCTCCGGTAGGAGGCGGTCGATCGGGTGGACCGTGTAGATGTCAAAGGCGGTGACGGCGGGCCAGTCGCCGCCGAGGCCCCGAAATCGGTGCTCCATGAGGTCCATGACGAAGGTCGCCTTGGCGGCGATGCCTTCCGGGGAGGTGCCCCCGGCACGGACCATCCCCTCGGCCGCCAGGATACCCTCGGGCAGTTCCCCCGCCCCGGCGACGACGAAGGTCGGCGGCAGCGACGGGTCGCAGGGCCTCGAATGCGAGAACCCGTAGGGCACCGGCTCGGCGGGCGGGCCCACCTCGGGGGCGACGTTGGTACGGGCGACCGGGTTCACGTCATCGACGAACAGGCCCCACCCCTCCAGGATGCGGGCATGCCCGGCGTTGAACTCGGCAAGTCCGTCGAAGCTGAAAGGGCACGGCGACCGGAGTTCCACCCCGCAGAGGGCCGGCTAGAATTAGCATGCAATTACTATTAACTTGAATCAAGCGTTGGCTTGCACAGATTAGAGTTGCCATCCACCCCTGTTTTGTAGTCGCATGTCACTGTGCCAGGCGGCCAGAAAGCCGCCAAAGTGATAAACGAATCTCAGGCCCGCTTTTTGAAGCAACTCCGGATTCGGAGTGGAGGGAGGATCAACGCCCTCCGACCAGAGTCCGCCATTTTGAGCCGCAAACCGGTAGGAACGGGTGGAGATTCTCCACTCCACCGGGGCGGCATCTCCTTACAGGAGTGGAGTGGAGCGGTTGGCCGTTCTCCACCCCGTCAGTCGTCGCAGGGCAGCCCCGACAGCTCTTCGTACCGCCCGTCGGCGACCGACCTGGCATACCCCGCCGCCTCGCCCATCGAGGCCAACTCGGCGACCTTCCGGCCGTCCACGAAGACGTAGGCGAGCCGCCCTGCGTGGCGGATTCGCATGGATACGGCGACGATCAGCCGCCCGGCGGAGTCTTGATATTGTATCATGGAATATTGTATGATTATGGTGGCGATTTTCTATCGCAAAATCAAATCTTCCGAATAGATAGAGCATGGAGGCTCTATGACGATGCACTATCTCCTCGGCGAGGTCGCCGTGATCCTGGGATGTCGACCCCACCAGATCGATTATCAGCTCAAGACCCGGCAAGTCCCCGAGCCAGAGAAGAGGATCGCCAACAAGCGGCTGTTCTCGGAGCGGGACATCCTCAGACTGGCCCGCAAGCTCCGTGTCGAGCCCGACTGGTCGGTCGTCGAGCGGGCGTCCGAGCCCGCAGCCCCCGATCCGGCCGAGGGCCTGGCGCTGAGGCCGCCGTTCGAGGTGGTGCGGGTCGGGGAATCAGGCTGCGAGGTGCGGGACGGCGACGGGGCCGTTTTCGCCTGGGCGTCGGACCGGGCCAAGGCGTTGATAATCGCCGGGCTGCTCGAAGGGGCCGTCTTATGAGGATCATGCCCAGCAGGCATGAGGGGAGCCGCCGTTGATAACGGCAAGTTGGAGATGCAGCTGTAAAGCGTGAGCGTTATGAAGAAGAGAATGAGCGAAGTTTGGAAGTTCCTCGCCCCGTTGATCAGCCCGTGGGACTTCGGCTGGAGGTGGGACGGCGGCATCGCCCGGCCGACGAAGGCGGACGTGATCGAGGCGTTCAACGCCCGGCGGCACGGCAGGTACAGGTGGACGAGGAAGAAGATGACGGCCCACTTCTCGGGCGAGCGGACGCTCTACTTCGCCGCCGACGGCAGGGCCGGGACGAAGCTCGTCCTCGGGATGATCGACATCGATTGCCACCGCAGGGGATGCCTCGAACACGCCCTCGCCTTCGCCGAGCATCTGAAGAAGTTCCTCCCGAATCTGTACGTCGAGCCCTCCACCAACGGCAAGGGCGTCCACGGCTACTTCCTGCTGATGAAGGGCGACCTCGGCGACCGATACGCCCGCACCCTCTTCGCCCACATCCAGGTCTGGGCGGAGGTCGAGTACGACCGCTGGCAGGCGGCGAACCCCGACAAGCCCATCGACGGCGTGGAGATCAAGGGCTCGCCCGCCCGGCTGGAGTGGTCGCCCGACGGCCGCCTGGAAGACATGACGATGGGGACGTTGGCCAAGCTCCCCCGGCAGGTCGTCGATCGCCTCGACGAGTTCCGGTCGACGAGTCGGATCTCGATCAAGACCTTGAAGGAACTGCTCGGCCAGGTCGTCCTCGGGGAGGGCCTGACCGGGAAGTTCGTGCGTGAGCGCCTCGGGAGGCCCAGGGCGTCCGCCGCCGTCGCTCCGGCCTCCATGTCCTCGGCGAAGAAGACGACCGCCCGAAGAGGTTCCACGTCGGGTCATGCGGTCGATGAGAGATATCTCCATCAGCTGCCCATCTACCGGAAGGTCGCCGAGGGCCTTATGGAGGGGCCGATCCCGACGAGCGGGCGTGCCGTCGCCTCGGTCGAGGACGTGGCGATCTTCGTCATGCTCCTAGT
>NZ_JAALJI010000070.1 GCF_011064595.1 Paludisphaera soli
GCTTCCGGCTTGAGCAGGACGACGCCCCACGGCTTTGTGTACTCAGCGATCACTCCTGGTACGGAGAAGATTAGCAAGGCAACCTCGAACCCTGGGACACATGCTTGCGGACAAACAGGCGGTCGCTCTCAATGCTATCAGCCGGTTCGACGACCGTCCTCTCGTTTCCTCATCGCAAGCCGGTCTGCGGCGCGTGTGCCACACGTCCCGCCAAATGTGACCAGGATGCCTCATTGTCGTTGAACTAATGCCGGGCGTGTCATACCAAAGTGAGGCAACCCTCACGCCCCGGTCTCCATGCACCCTCGCCGCCCCTGCTCCGCCACGTCCTTCCTCCCCGGCTTCGAGCCAGTCTATGACGGCCCCCACGCCGCCCGGTTCGCGGAGCGGCAGCTCGTCCCGCTGGAGGAAATCTCACGCCAGGATGGACCCGCCGAACGCCTAGACGGAACCGCCGAACGCCCGACGGAACACGCCTCAGGCCAGCCACAATCCGCCCCCGCCCCGAATCACGCCGCCCAACTCGAAGCCAAACGCGGCCCCAAGCAGGCCGCCCGCGACATCGTGTCCGCGATCCGCACGCTGAAATCCATCGAGATCGCCTTCCGCGAGATCAAGGAAGTCGTCGGCGCCGGCAAGCAGCAGGTGCGGTTCATCCAAGCCAGCGTCGGCGGGGTCCACGTTTGCCTCTGGACCTACACGACGACCGAAGCCTGGGCCTGGAACCGATCCGAGGCCGATCTGGTGGACCGCTCCGAGTCCCCCAGGGACGAGCCGACCCGCCGCCCCAGCCACGCCGACAAACGCCGAGCCCGGCGCCGCGAAATCCTGGTCGCGGAAATCCTCGCCCTTCTGCGATCCGGCCCCACCGACGCCGAAATTCAAGCCGCCGCCGACAGGCTGCTGCGACTCGCGACGTGATGCTCATGCAATCTCAGAAAGTGCAGTTCTTCGGACACGTCACCTCTCAGGCCGCCCCTCGGTGCAGCACACGGACGCGATCATGCGACTGAACGGCGGCGCGTGCAGCACGGAAGGGCTGATTAGACGGTGTTACGGACTCCATGCTGCGAGGATGGGGGCGGCGTTGTGGAGCATCAGCATGCTGAAGGCCAAGTAGTGAAGCCCCTCCAGGGTCGTCGCCAGTCGCTCGTAGTCGCGGGCCAGGCGGCGGAACCTCGCCATCCAGCCGAACGAACGTTCGACCGCCCAACGACGAGGCAGCAGCACGAACCCCTTCTTCGCCTCGGGCAGCTTGACGACGTGCAGGATGATCCCGCGGCCGGCCGCCTCGTCGAACGTCTCTTCGCCGGTGTAGCCCTGGTCGGCGTAGATCAGCTCGACCGACTCGCCGGTCGCCTCGTGGATCGCCTCGCACAGGGGGGCGACCTGGGCCCGGTCCTGCTCGTCGGCCGGCGTGACGCGCAAGGTCAGCAGGCGGCCCAGCGTATCCACGGCCATGTGCACCTTCGAGCCGCTGCGTCGCTTGTACCCGTCGTAGCCGGCCCGGGGCCCGCTCTCGACGCTCGATTGCAGCGTCCGGGAATCCAGCACGGCGGCCGAAGGGTCGGCCTCGCGGCCGTCAGCGATCCGCAGCAGGACGCGGAGGTCGTGGACCATGGCTTCGAAGCAGCCGGCGGCCATCCATCGCCGGGCCTGATCGTAGACGGCGTGCCAGGGGGGGAAGTCGTGGGGCAGCAGCCGCCAGGGGAGCCGGATCGGACCAGCCAGCGGAGGGCGTCGAGGACGTCGCGGAGGTCGTGGCGACGCTGGCCGGAGTCTTCGGGGAGCAGGGTCAGATAGGGGGCGACGAAGGCCCACTCGGCGGCGCTGACGTCGGTGTCGTAGGGTTTGCGATTGGTCGTCATACCCTAAACTATGTGCCGGCAACCACTACAGTTCGTAACACCCTCTAGGTGCGGTCTTCGGTGGAGGTGCGACGGCTAGCACCTAAACATGATAAATTTTTCAGTTGCATGGATTATTTCAGATCACTAAGATCGCTCTGCTGAATCGGGTGAAGGTCTCTTATGCTTAAGAGATCGCCAATCTGACGGATCATCAATCCGCCACCGATTTGAGATCGTCTGATGCAATCCCATTCCGCCGGAGCATGACATGAGCCAAGTTGTTGCACCTGGCTTGAGACGCAGGGAGCGATTGGCAGATGCCGACCGCGATTACGCGAAATCGCTCGCGGCTTGTAACAAGAATCTCGACAGCAGCTCACGTCGTATTGAAAGGAAGCAGGCTGATCATGGCTCACAGCCACTTGCCGCCCCGGCCACGGAATCGTCCCCGCAGGAAAACTGCCCCGACTCTGGTGATGCTTGAGGAGCGACGCCTGCTGAGCGTCAGCCCCTCCCATTACATAGGAGCTCCTCAGGGTGCCATCCAGCAGCAGGTCGCGCAATCGACGCCGTCCGGCGCGGTCCGGCAGGACACGTCGCTCCACGCCAACACGCTCCCAGAGACCGACGACGGATTTTTCGGGTCAATCCAGCTGGGTTTTCCCATCAATTTGGGAGGAGAGCAGTTCCAAACCACATTCATCAATGCGAATGGGAGCGTGTCGTTCGGGCAGCGATTCGCGTCCCCGCTCATCCCCGATCTTCCGCAAACGACGACCTCCAACCTTCGAGTCCTCGCCCCGTTCTACAGCGACATCGACACGAGGGACGGCGGAGGGACCATCACCTACGGCACAGGCCAGATCGATGGCCGATCGGCGTTCGCGGTGAGCTGGAACGAGGTGGCCGCCTACCGGAAGAATCAAACCTCCCGAAACAGCTTTCAACTAGTGATCATCGATCGATCCGACCTGCACCCCGGGGCTTTCGACCTGGAATTCAACTACGACAAGATCGAATGGGACATAGCAGCATTCACCACTGACCCAACGAACAGCTGGAAATATTTCGGCGTCGCTGGCACGCACAGCTCGGCGGTCGCAGCCTTTCAGAATCAGGTTCAGACCAATACTACGACCGTCCAGTCTTGGAAGGCCGTGGGGTCGAAGGTGACGGGAAGCTTCCTCGACTCGAACCTCCACACGGGCTTGGTGCACTCCAGCTTGAACTCGGATGTCGACGGCCGATACACCTGGCTCATCGCCGAGAGATTCATCGGGGTCAATCATGACCTTGAGCTGCAAACGAACCAGGGCTACAGCGGCCTGGTTTCGGGTTTTTTCGACACGGCGAACCTGGTCGGGCGGGCGACCGCCTACGCCGCGTCGATCGATTGGGGGGACGGACAGGTCACCGCCGGCTCCCTCACCAAAGTCACGGACACCCTGAGCATCCATCATTACCCGATGCAGGGCGCGTCGTACAGGATCCACGGAAGCCACACCTATTCGCAGCCCGGCGATTACCTTGTGACGACGACGGTACTACTCCCCGGCGGTTCATCCCATCAGATCAATTCGCACGTCAGCGTCGTCGGGTCGCAATTATCGCTGACCAAGCCATCGCCCCAATCAAACCTGATGGGCGAGCAAGTCGGGTTGCAGGTAAACGCGGGGGGCGCGAATCTGATCTACGCCGCGAGAAGACTCCCCAACGGGCTTCGAATCGACGCCGCGACGGGGTTCATCTCGGGCACGATCCTTGCGTCGACGACCGTCATGACGCACAACGTCGAAATATCGGTCAGCGACGGTCGATCCACCTTGTTCGAGACGTTCGGATGGACCGTCGGCGTTTCTACGTCAGGGCCCGTCGTGACGGTTCATACCGCCCTCGGGGGCCTTCACGACGACTCCGGACTCAACGATGCGAGCTTCTACCCCTCGGACGTCCCGGCCTCATTCACCTTGCTTCGCGACAGCTACCATTCCGGCCAGCCGACCGTTACGGTCTACTTTCAGCTCTACGGGACCGCCGTCTACGGAGTCGACTACACCTTGTCCTTCGGTGGCAGGGATGTCGGGTTGAGGACCGGCTACATCCCGGCCGGAGCCGGGTACGTGGACGAATCCACGGGACAAGGGTATGTCACTTTCCAGGCGGGCTTCCGCTTCGCGATGCTGTTCGTGGACAGCCTCTACTCCGGCTCCGCTGCGAAGACGGTAGGGGTCGAGATTCTCGGCCAAGGCAACCAGTTCGGCGGCGCGATCGGCTACCAAATGCCCCCGCAGTCGGGCGGGGCGGCGGTCCAGCCACTGCCGAAGGCGACGGCCAACTTCAGCGTTTCGGGAACGTTCCAGTTCGCGGGCACGGCTCCCAACTCGGGACCTGCGAAACCGGTGAGAAATGCGCTCGTCCGCGTCTACATGACGGACAATCATGGTTTGACGGCCGTAGCCGGCGAGTCGTACACCGCGACCGATGGATCATTCGTTGTTCTGCTACCTCAATACTACAGCCAAGCCACGGCGGTCACCGTGAGAGTCTATACGTACTCAAGGACTCTCTACGCAAGAACCAGAGTCGACGTCCGCTCATGGGCCCAAACGCACTACAAGGATTTCCCTATTTTTCAACCGCCGTCTTCAACCTCTCCGAATCAATCGACCGGAGTTATATCGATCGACGACTCGGATATATCAGGCAAAGCCTTCTGGGTATATGACAGCATCATGACTGGGGTCCAGTTCGCGAATGCAATGGGACCCATCCCGTTCTTCCCCGACTCGACAACAGTCGATTTTCCCGCCGCCTCGATGGCAACGACTTCTTACACGCTGTTCAACACCCCGCACATCCGGGAGGTCGATTACGACATAGAGGATAAAGTACTCCATGAATTCGGACACGCGTATGCTCAACTTGCAGGATTCTTTCCTTATGCCATCGTCGCCAAGGGATACGCACGCCATTCAGGAGCGAGTGATCACCGCGGGCAGTACACTTGGTCCGAAGAGTTGCTGAAGCTCTCGTTCTCGGAAGGTTGGGCGAATTTCTTCAGCGTCGCAGCGAGGTTCGTCCCGGGGAGTGTGCCGCCGTCCCTCGAAGGGGTTGATCCGGAATTCAACGATCTCCAATCATCGGAGACCGACGAGCTGGCGATCATGCGCCTTCTCTGGGATCTGGCCGATCCCGTCGCACCCTCCAGTTCGCAGCCGAATCCGCCGTGGACCGACGAGTCTCACGATCGCATCGAGCTGCAATACCAAGGCGAGACGGGCTTTCGAGCGCTATTCAAGCTCATGACGGCGGCCTCCCGCCCGAGCACGGTGGGAGAGCTTTACAATAGGTTGCTAGAGGTGGATCCAGCCAAGGCGAACGACTACGCAAAACTCTTCGCCCTGCACGGCGCCGGCGTCAACAGCGTCGAGATGACAGACGGCTTGGCACCTAAAACGACCTGGACTGCGGCCGACTCGCCGCCAACCTTTCGATGGAACATCCCAACAGGTCGCGTCGGACAGGGCGTTCATGTCATGAATACCTTTTCGATTGCCATTTACGACAGCACCACCAACTCCACGAACCTGTTGCACCTGGGAGCGGTCGCGAACACCTTAAACGGGTCTTTCTTCGTGGCCAACGACGTCGCCTATTGGACCCCCAGCCAGTCGCTGTGGAACTCCATAACCCAAACCACCGGGGCCAAGAAGTTCCAAGTCTGGGCTTGGGACGAACACGCCAAATATGCTCAACAGCCATTTTCCGGAATGAGTTACTACATTAACAAAACCTCATCCACAGTCTACCGCAGCCCACTGCTAGACTTTATCGTTTCGCCATAGCCTCATTATAATAGCGAGCTTAAGGACGGCACGCCTGGTTCGCGTCCCGATTACATCGCCGCGACAAGATGATTCGCGGGGGCCTTGGCGAATGTCGACATCACTCTCGTCCTGGGGGTTCCCATGGCGACGAGCGCACCAGGCTTCGCGGCCGGCTTCGGCACTTGCCTCACGCCAGAGGACCGCTGTGGGCGGGTGGGCCTCATCGAAACGCAGGAGGTCGCCCGCCGCCTCCCGGTCCGAGTTGCTGCGTTAACGATGCCACGGCCCCAGCTTCCCTTACAAGGCGTGTGAGAAGAGAGTTATGCTGGCCTGAGTCGCTTGAGCATTAGATGGATCATCGACACTTTCACCATCGCCTCGCTCGACTCGACCAGGCGCTCGTAGTCGCGGGCCAGCCGCCGGCCGTTCATCAGCCAGGCGAAGGTCCGCTCGACCACCCAGCGTCTCGGCAGGACGACGAACCCCTTCTGGTCGTCGGGCTTGCGGACCAGCTCCAGCACCCAGCCGGCGAACAGCCAGGCCCAGCCGACGGCTGCCTCGTAGGCGGCGTCGGCCCAGATCAGCCGCAGCCGCGGGAAGCGGCCCTCCAGGCGCGCCAGGACGAGCTTCACGCCGTCGCGGTCCCGGACGCTCGCCGAGTGGACGACGACCGCCAGCAGGAACCCGAGGGTGTCGACGACGATGTGCCGCTTGCGGCCGGGCGTCCGCTTGCCCGCGTCGTAGCCCCGGACGCCTCCCTCGGCCGTGCGGATCGTCCGGCTGTCGACGATCGCCGCCGAAGGGCTCTTCTTGCGGCCGTCGGCGTGCCGCAGGCGGGTCCGCAGGGCCTCCATGACGCGGTCCCAGGTCCCGTCCAGACGCCAGCGGCGATAGTAGTAGTGGACCGTGCCCCAGGGGGGCAGGTCGTTGGGGAGCATCCGCCAGGCGACGCCGCCCCGGACGACGTAGAGCACGCCGTTCAAGACCTCGCGGAGGTCGACCGAGCGGGGGCGTCCGCCCGGCCTGGCCTTGGGCCGCAGCGGGCGCACCAGCTCCCACTGCTCGTCGGTCAGGTCGGTGGGGTAGTTCTTGCGTCTCATGGCCGACCTGTCCCGCGAAATCCGGGCCGTGCAGCCTACTTCTCACACGGATTCTTAGGTCGCAGGGGATCCGCCCGCTAGATCTAGCGCGGATCATCGCCGTCACCGGTGATACATCGCCTTGAGCAGGATTGGCCGTCGTGCAACTGATACCGCGCGGTCGTTCTCAGGGCCGCTGGAGACGTTGAGTTGTCACGACCACTTGGCGAGGTCACAATGAGATCGACGGCCAGTTTGATTCAATCCTCAGGCGGCGAGGTTTCAGCCATGGACCCATGCACGACCACTCGCTTCTTCCGTCCGGGTTGCCTCCTCGCGGCATTCGGAATTCTGGTCGCCGTCGCTCCATTCCTCCCCGACCTGTTGTGGACGTGGCACACCCGGAACGCGATCGACGCGATGACTGACAGGGCCCATACGCTCGGGGGCAGCGTCAGCATCCCTTCGGGTGGATTCTGGGCTTCCGGGAAGCAAGTCGACCTCCATTTGATTGTGAAAAACCCCAAGTTCGGCGACGGGGACCTGGCGTCTCTCGTCGCGATGGACGCCGCGCGACATCTCACCTACGTCGCGCTTGATGGAACCGACATATCGGACGCCTCCGTGGACGTCTTGATTGGACTGCCCCGCTTGTTCAGCCTAAACATCTCCAACACGCGTATCAGTGCAGCAGGGTTCGACCGCCTTTGTAGATCCTCGGATCTGCATAACCTTCATGCCAACAATATAAGTATGACGGACAAAGAGTTATCTTCTTTGCTGACGCCATCCCGGCCGACGAGTCGCAAGTACATCGACATCCGCGGTGCAACCGTTTCGGCCGACACAATCCGGAATTACGCGGCTGCAGTCAACGCCGCCGGCATCCGATACGGCCCACCCGGGTCCCAGGCCGTGGCGATTCCGACCGACCCGCCGGTCGACCCCCGGCCTCGATCTCCAATCCCATGACCCCCAGTTCTCGCTGTGGCTCCATGCCCCGACGGCGAGCTTTACAAACCGACAAGCTCTCCGGCCGCTCGCCGCGGACTCCATGGCGCCGGTCGGGAGCCCCGGCATCAGCCATGCCGGGGCCGGACGCCGGGGCGATCGGCGATTTCCCGGCCGAGCCTTCGCGCCGGCTCGCTCCGGACGCGCACGCGCCGTCGATCTGGGGCGGGGTTCCGCGTCGCCGGGGCGCTGGAGGTTCCGGAGGCCGTCTCGCTCGTCCGGCCCCTCCGGACTGGCCCGAGCCGAGCCGGATCGAGGAGCTCGGGTAATATTCCCGGCCCAACCGCCTCTACCCCCGTCGCGAGGCCCTGAGAAATGCCGCCGTCGCCGGCGGTGCGTCGCCTTGGTCGACCTCGAGCTGATCGAGTCGATCTACGCCGCCCCCCACCTGATAAGCGGGCCGCGTCATGACTAAA
>NZ_JAALJI010000071.1 GCF_011064595.1 Paludisphaera soli
CTCTGGCCGGGCTGTCAGTCGAGGGCGGAGCAGTCGCGGCCCCGCCAGTCGTCGCATTACCTCAGCGGGTCCCGCCCGCGGCACCGGCCCCGCCAGCACTGTGACGCCAAACCTCACGCTGCCGCGAACCCCGGCCGAACCATCCGCTGCACCCTGTTCGGCTCGCCATGGACCAACATCCGAGGTTCGTCTCTCCAAACGGAGGATTATGAGACTCGCTGGGCGGGTGCGACATAAAGGCCCTTACCGGCCGTCCCCGGCTTTGGCGACGAGGAGCCGGGCGAGGAACGCCTCGACCCGCCCACCGAGGCCCGGATTGGTCGACTCCCGATTCCCGGCGACGTTGAGGGTTGCGACCTGGTGGGCCTCCAGCCAGACACGGACGTCGCTCGGCCGGGTCGCACCCCTCCACGACGAGGCAAGGCTTCCCGTGCCTGCGGCATCCCCGGACCGTAGCCCGATGGCCTGAAGATTCGGTGCCCCAGAACGCGGGCCCGTCCTCGGTGAGCCAGCCCTTCGGGGCCCAGCCGCCGGTCTCCAACTCGACGGCCCGCGCGGCGAGTAAGCCGGCCTGGTCGGCCCCCGTCTGCCCGCCGCTGATGACCTTGCGCAACTCCGGCACCGCTTCCCTCCCCGCCAGCCGAACGCCGCTGGAAGGCCCGTGCAGGCGCCGGGAGGCCCGCGAGGCGGTCGAAGGCCCAGGACCGCTCCAGGGGCCGCTAGGGACGACGGGAGGCCGCGGTCGACGTCGAAGGTCTACATGAGGCCTCCGGGCGGCGGCCAGCCGAAGCCGATCCGCCCGTCGCTGGTGGCCGCCCACGAGAAGGTCGGGTGCGATCGTATCGTCTAGGTGGCCTGGCGGCCCTTCGTCGCGTCTCAGAGCAAGCGGTGCCGCATTAGGTGGCCGACGACCGGAGACGCTTCTGGGCGAGCACGCCGGCGAGGGCGAGCACGCCAGTGCCCAGCATTGCCAGGCTGGCCGGCTCGGGAATGAAGGACAATCGAATATCGGACTTGGTATCCAGGGTACGGTTGCCCGCCGTATCCACCACCTGGAAGTAATCGAAGGACTGGCCTTTGTAGGCCACAGCGCCGAAGAACGAGCTAAATCCAGTTGTGATGAACGTCGCCGATGCAGTCGGGCTCGGCTGTCGATTTGGGCCGACGAAGTCCCCGACGATCAATGTATATTGATTGAAGGAACCGAGGGTCAGGTCGAACGTATAAGTCGCCCCCTCGGCGACGAATGTCGTCCCGGGCGGATTGAGCACCGAGACCTCTTCCACGAGGGATGAGGCGCTGCTGCCGGGGGTGCTGACAAGGTCCGACCCGGCCTGGACGACCAGGGGCGTGTCTCCCTTGATCAGGATCCGTTGGCCGTTGGTACTGAGGCCGTTGACCACCTGATCATTCGTTTCATCAGCGAGAGCCGTCAAACCTTGCAGGGACTGACTATGGTGTTGGTTGTAAAACTCTATGAACTCGCCCCTGTCGGTGAAAAACATGATGTCCGCCCTCGCGACGCCGGTCACGACGATGGGGCCTAGCAAAGCCGCCAGGATCCCCACCCATCTCGCCTTTCTTCGGGCCATGATGCAGGTCTCCGCGCCTCTCGGGCCATAGTTATTGTCCAACCGGAACACCTCCAAATATCCTGATCTCCCCGATCCGGACGCCCTTGTCAAGGGTCAAGGTCAAAACGTCGTTATCCGGGCGATCGCCCGCCCCCGCATCCGCCGCACCGATCCGGGACGCCGCGTGCGGCCGAGTTGCGGGCCCGACGGGCCTGTACACCATCGCGCGCCCCGCGATCGGGCGGCAGAACGTTGAGGAATTCGTGCCTCAACCTCCGATGAGCTCCCGACGCCGACCGCTACGACCCGTAACGGAGCTTATGCTCGGTTCGCGGTCCCGGCCGCCCCCGCCGGTACAATCGTCGCCCCGGGCGGCGAAGCATCCCCGTCGGATCACCACGCGATGGGCCACGATGGATAAGGCGACGAAGGACGCGATCAAGGCGGAACTCAACGCCGAGATGAAGACCGAGCGCCGCCGACGCGGCGAGGGCAGGGCGTGTGGTTCCTGCTGATCGTCGGCGGGGCCGTCGCGAGGTTGGCGGGCGTCGCGCCCCCGCCCGTCGCCTCGATCATCGGGGTGGTGAGCCTGGCCGTGCTCGTCGTGGGGTAGTTCGTCTGAGTGGTGCCTCGGCCGCGGTGCCGGTCCCTACGTTACGATGGCCGGCATAGACGACGACGCGAGCCGCGCCTGGCTCCGGCGGGGCAGCGGTCATGGCAGCGATTCCGGAACCATCCTCGATCACCCTTGGCGCCTTGGGAGCGGTTGGGCTCATCGGCTACGGCTGCGGGCGTCGTCGCCCCGTCGCGGCGAAGCCCACGTGTCTCGTCTCATGGAGGGTATCGAGACTCGTCGGCCAGGCGTAACATAAAGGGCGTTCACGGACGTTGAACGGCCCAAACATCACCTGAGCCGGTCTGCCGACCGTAGGTTTGCCTCCCCTGCCCCGGCCTGCCGTCGGTTCGAATGCCCATTATCGGACGCTGGCGGCAGCCCTACGCTAGAGGCTTGGCCTTCGTCGCCTCCGCCGAGTACGATCGAGCGTCCCGGAGGCGAGCCGATCGACGGCAAGGAGCGTCCAGGAGGCATCCGTTCCCGGTGAGAAAGCATGGCACAGGTCGTCGGCAATCCTGGATCAGGAGACTCGAGGCGTCGGGCGTGGCCCTGGGTCCTGGCCATCATCTTCGCCGCCGCCTTCTTCGCGGCGACGGTCGCCTGGGTGCGGGCTGTACTGGCTCGGCAGGATTTGGCGGGCCGCCTGGCCATTGAAGGGGCGCGGCTGAAACGGGAGGCCGAAGCCCTGCGTCTCGAACGTGACGCCGCTGAGGCCGCCCAGGGGACGACCGAGGGACGTCTGGCTCGGGACGGCTTCCGATCGGTCGCCGCCCGCCAGGCCCTCGAACGCGGCCGAGCCCTGGCCGAGTCGGGGCGCGTGGGCGAGGGCCTGTTCTGGATGGCCCGCGCCCTCGAATATTCGCCTCCCGACGACGAGAATCTTCGGCGGATCATCCGCATGAACCTGGACGCCTGGCCTTCCTGGATGGCCCGCCTCGAGGACGATCGCTCGTTCCAGGGGGATGCCCGCCTCAGCCCCGACGCTCAGGTGGTCGCAGCATCTGAGAAGGGCGGGCCCGTGCGATCGTTTCGAGTATCCGACTGGCAGACTTTCGGGCCCGATCTTCCGACGGGCACCTACCCGGTGGCTTTCTCGGCGGATGGCAGACACCTCCTCGTCGGCACGCGCGACGGCTCTCGCGTACAGGCCTGGGATACGGCCGCCGGCACCCCGGCGGGGCCTTCCATCGACCTGCCTGAGAAGTGGGGCTTCCGATCCTTCAGCCCCGACGGCTCCCTGATCGCCGCCGCGTCGGACGGCGAAATGAGGGTGATTCGGGTCGCCGATGGGGGCGACGTCGGCCCGCCGACGACCGGCCTGGACGCTCCGGTCTTCGTCGCCTTCGCGCCCGACGGCCGGAGGGCCGTCGTCACCCATCGCGGCGAGGGGCGGTGGATCACCTTGACGGGCAAGCCGTCGACCGGGCACCCCTCCGACGTAACGGCCCTCAAGACCACGCTGCCGAACCGGCGGGTCGTGTTCGAGCCGGCGGGGCGGTACTTCGCCGCCTGGGGCGGCCACTGGGTGTTCTCGACATACGACCCGCACGACATGCGCCTCCTCCGCAGCTACAAGCCGCGATCTCGGGTCGAATTGACGGGCCTCGCGGTCAGCCGCGACGGCCGTCGCATCGCATCGATCGACATTGATGGATGGGTTCAGCTCTGGGACGAGTCCACCGGCGAGGAGGAGTCTCCACCGTTCCGAGTGCCTCGGAAGACCGGCTCCCCGCAGGTCTACTTCGGGCCCGATGAGCGTGAGCTCGTGATCCTCAACGAGAACGTCGCGGAGCGGTGGCTTCTCGCCGACCGTCTGGCCGAGGGCCCGCCGTTGCCGCCGATGGACCGGATCGATGAAACACCTCCTATCATCGAGAGCGGAGACGCAACCTGGGAGGCCAGGAGCCTGGACCGGGGCTCGGTCTCCACGGTCCGACTGAGCCCGGCGGCGGGAGGCGCGAAGATCGAGTTGGGCGGCCGGATTCTGGGCACGAGCGGCGACGGTTCGCTGTTGATGGTCCTCGATCGGTCGCAGAAACCTCCCGTCGTCCGCGTCCATTGCTTCGCGGGCGGAGTCGCGGTCGGGCTCCCGCTCCCCCATGGGAATGGCTGTCAGCGCGCGGCGGTCTCTAACGACGGCGCGCGGGCCGCCACGGGCGAAGGCCGCCTGCTGCGACTATGGGACCTGGGTTCGGGCCGCGCGGCTCGCCCCGCCATCCGCAAGGAGGCACCCATCTCGGCGATGGCCTACAGTCCGGACGGGAACCTCCTGATCGTCGGCGACGATTCGGGCGAGGTCCGGCTCCACGACGCCAGCGACGGCACGCCCGTCGGAGGCCCGATCCGGCTGGTCGCGGTCGGCGACTTCCCTTTCCCCGTCGCCGTCCGTCGCGTGGCCTTCGATCCCGACGGCCGGACGTTCGACGCGGCGGGCTTGGGGTCCGGACGCCGAAAGCGACGGACGCCCAGACCGATGGAAGGCAACGCGGCCGCTATCCTCCGCCGTGTCTCCGCCCTGACGGGTCTCGAGTTTGATGCTGCGGATCAAATCGTCCAGATGGACGCGGAGCGTTGGCGAGAACTCCGCAGGTCTCGATGAAATGGCGGCAGCCTTCGGTGCCGCCACCTCAGAAGCACGTTTCGCCGCTTCGTCGGATCGGCCACGCACCTGCACTCTGAAATAATCCCCATTATAAAATCCAGCGGCATGGGTGGATTCCGGGCTCGGCGGTGCGGGGCCGTGCCCTGGCGGAACCTCGCGGCCGATGCGACGATGGCGGATGGTCGGGCGGCCTCGTGCGGCCGTCGGACCGATGCAACACCGTCGCCCCCCGGGGCATGGCGGTCCCGCCCTCGACTCATCACCGGACGCCGCGTCCCCGGGAGCCTGGCCCATGCTGCGCCTCCACCCCGCCGCCCTCGTCGTCACCGCCTTGCTCTACGGCCCGCTCGCCCGCGCCGAACCCCCTCGCGTCAGCCGGATCGACAACGGCACGGTCCGCGTGGGCGTCGACCTGGACCTGGGGGGCGTGATCACCGAGATCGCCCGCTCCGCCCCGGACGCGCCGAACCTCGTCAACTCGCACGACTACGGCCGCCAGGTCCAGCAGTCGTACTACAGCGGGCCGCAGCCGTTCGGGAAGGCCCATCCGGGCTGGCCCAACTGGCCGTGGAACCCGATCGGCACGGGCGACGTCTACAAGAACCGCGCGCGAGTCCTCGAACACAGGAACTCGGGCGATTCGCTCTACGTCAAGTCGCTCCCGATGCAATGGGCCCTCGACGACGTCCCCGGCGACTGCACGTTCGAGACTTGGATCACTTTCGACCCCGAATCCCCCGCGTCCATCCGCGTCCGCTGCCGGCTGAACAACGCCCGCGAGGATCGCACGCAATACCCCGCGCGGGACCAGGAGCTTCCCGCCGTCTACACGATCGGCAAGCTCCATCGGCTCATCACCTACAAGGGCGTCCGCCCGTTCGAGGGCGAGCCGGTCGAGACGATCGCGAACGCCGGCCCCCCCTGGGCCTCCTGGAACGCCCCGGAGCACTGGGCGGCGCTCGTGGGGGACGACGGCCAGGGGCTGGGGGTGATCCACCCCGGGATCTATTCGTTCATCGGCGGGTTCCACGGAAAGCCCAACACCGGCGGGCCGAAGGACGGGCCGACCGGCTACATCTCGCCGATCCGCAAGGAGATCCTCGACCACGACATCGCCTACGAATACGACTACATCCTCATGCTGGGCACGGCGGAGGAGGTCCGAGAACGGGCGAAGTCGCTCCGGCCCGCCGACCCGCGTCCCGACTTCCGTTTCGAGTCGGATCGCCGGCACTGGATCTACCACGACCTCGCCGACGGCGGGACGCCGTCCGGACACGGCCTGGTCCTCCGCGCCACCGGCCCCGATCCCCAGGCGTTGGCGCCCGAGCAGTGGTATCCCGCGGCCGACGTCCCCTCGCTGCGCCTGGCCGCGGCCAACCTCACGGCGAAGCCCGTCCGGGGCGCCCTCTTCTGGCGAGCCCCGGGCGAGTCGTTCGCCGCCGAGCGTTCCGTGGCCTTCGAGATCCCGTCGACGCCCGGCGGGGACGCCGCGGCCTCGATCACCGTCGACCTGGCCTCGCACCCCGCCTACCGCGGCGCCGTCGCCGCCCTCCGCCTCGACCTCGATCCCGACCCGGCCGTCCCGCGCGACACGCCGTTCCTCCGCCTGGAAGCGCTGACCCGGATCGAACCGAAGGCGGGTCGCTGAGGACGGGACGACGACACGTTTCGTTCTTCGCCGTCCAGGAGGGGCTCGACGGCGAGTTCCTGGATCGGAGGGATCACGGAATCGACGAGCATTACCGTAGGTGACAGTCGGGCAGCCCAGGGCGGTTTCCCACCCCGGGCCCCCACAGATCCGGACTTGCCCGATTAAGGCATCCGGCTCTTCAGGCCATGCGCTCGCTACGTGACCTGGCGGGCGCGATTCAGGCGCGCCGGAGGCAGCGGGTAACGCCGCTCCAGGTCGCCGAAACGCTCCCACGGGATGTACGCCTTGCTCGAGCGGCGACTGAGCCACTTGTGCCAGGCGAGCCTCGCGTGGTGCCGAAAGTTGCTCAGGCTCCGCGAATTTCCGGTGATCCCGTGCCGCCTGCGGCGATTGCCTCGCCAGTTCCGCTATCCGCCGTCGTCGCGTTGAGATGGTCTCAGGGCTCGGCGTCCCCGGCATCGTTCCCTCCAGCAGCCTCATGGCCCGACGTCCCCTTCCCTCGGCGGGGTTCCTCGGGACGGTTCCCCCGCGTCACAGGTACCATGAGACGCTCCGACTCCCCGCCGCCCGTCCCGCCGCGCTTCGTCGCCTTCGCTTGGCGGTACCACGACTGCACCCGCGTTTCGCTCGCAGGGTCGACGGGTGCGCCGGCCCAGGGCCTGGAGTTGGTCACCCGGTGACTCCGGCCGGGATTTGCCGTGGAGGCGACGGGGCCTCCCAGGTCCCTGGAGAACCCACGTGGACGTGTCCTGCTCTCTGACCCCGGCGGGATCGCGGACGCCAGGCCATTGCGGCGCCGCGACGCGGCCTTCCGTCCCTTCAACAACGTCGGCTCCCGCGAGGAAATATTTCGGGGCTCAATCGCACGGCCCGCTCGCTCGCTGTCTACGCTTCGCAGCGCGGGTCGCCCCGGAACCACGCAAGACTCGCTTCCGGCTGCCGGCCAGCTCTGCCGGACGGGGTTGGTTACCCGCAGGGTTCCATCGAAAGGTTTCCGCTTTCGCTTCCTCCTCTCCCAAGCTTTCCTGGCGCACTAAAGGCCGCTTCACAGACGTTCGACGATCGATCCATCTCCTGAGGCGGCCTGCCGAACCGAGGGTTGCCTTCGGTGTCCCAGCCTGCCTTTGGTGAGAACGCCCGTCATCGGACCTACGTGCGGGCTCGACATCGCGCCGGATCGAGCCCTCCATCCCACCCGCTGTGCCGCCTCCATCGTCGGGGAATCCTGCGCGCGACCCGGAGGTCTGCATCGATGAGGATCGGCCGGGTCGCGCCGGGGCGGCTCGGAGTCTTCCGGCCTCGGCTACCGATCGCTCCTCATCCCAGCAGAGACGGAACGTCATGGCGATCTGGGCCTCCTCCGACCCAGCCGGCCCGTAAGTCTATCTTCTCGGATCGACGGCTTGTAATCTCGAGAGCGATCCACCGAGCCCGTCGCTGGTCCACGGACCGCCCCCAAACCATCGGCCCTGCGATGAACGACGTGACCCGCAACCTCTCGGCCATCGAGCAGGGCGACCCGAAGGCGTCCGAGGAACTCCTTCCGCTCGTCTACCAGGAACTCCGACGGCTTGCGTCCCATCGGCTCGTCGGCGAGGCCCCGGGGCAGACTCTCCAGGCCACCGCCCTCGTGCACGAGGCCTACCTCCGCCTGGTGGGCGACGGCGACGGCGACGCTAGGCGATGGGACGGCCGGGGCCAC
>NZ_JAALJI010000072.1 GCF_011064595.1 Paludisphaera soli
GGTGTGGACCTTCTCGAAGGCCGAGGGCGTCGAGCCGACGAACAACGCAGTCGAGCGGTCGCTCCGTCACGCGGTCTGGTAGCGCAAGACCAGCCTCGGGACGACTCGCCGGCCGGCTCGCGGTTCGTCGGGCGGATGCTGACGATGATCGAGGCCTGCCGACGCCAATCCCGCGAGCTGCTCGGCTTCCTGGTGGAGGCGATGGAGGCCCACCGCGAAGGCGACGCGCCGCCTTCGCTCATCCCCGTCGGGACGTGAGCGGTTACAAACCACCAATCCCTCCCGCCCATCATGAGACCTCTTGAACCGCCCGCGTCTCCGGGTAGGGCACGTAGGCCATCGCGAGGCCGACCAGGAATTGTTCCTGGATCCTCGAGAGATGGGCCTCAGCCGATTGACGTCCCAGGGCCATCAGCTCGGGGATGTGATCGACCCCGTCTAGGGACCACGAGCGATTCGGCAGGTCGAAGTCGACGGGGTGATAGCGGTCGCCGAGGGCGAACTCCATCGGGAGCTGGGCGCCCTGCATCTGCGAGACGCCCATCACATCGGCGATCCGGCTCGACCAGTATAGGAGGCCCGCGTCGGCGCCGGGGGGCTTGAGGGAGTAGGTCGTCCGGCCCGTGCCGATCGAGAGGAGCCGAATCGTCGACGTGTCGTAGGCGGGGTCGCAGGAAGGCCGGTCGCAGAGCTGGCGGATCTTCATCGCCTCGCCCATCGCGACGACCGCTGGTGCGTTCGCCCAGACCCCGCCGTCGCAATACGCGTGGCCGTCCGGCATGACCTTGTGCGGGAAGTAGGTCGGCGCCGCCGTGGCGGCGCGGAGGACGTCGACGATCGTCAGGTCGCGGTCGGCCTCCGCGGAAGGCAGGTGGGGCGTTCGGAAGATGCGCGCCTGGCCCAGCGAGAGGTTCACGGAGGGGATGATCACCCGGGCCCGGGTGAGGTCGCCGATGGTGCGGTCCCCGAAGACCTTCGTGAGGGAGGTCCGGAGCCGGAAGGGGCAGTAGCGGGCGCGAAAGAAGCTGTCCATGCCCTGCCCGGTCCGGCGCCGGAGGACGCGCGAGGCCAGCGGGTAAAGCGGTCGCATGAAGCCCCGGGCCCGATACGGCTCGCGCGCGTGGAAGATTTCCCCCCCGTCCTCGCGGTAGAAGCGCTCCAGCTCGCTCGCGGGGAGGCCCAGCGCCAGCGACGCGGCGATGATCGCACCGGTCGACGTCCCCGCGATCAGGTCGAAGTGGTCGACGACCGGTGCACCGGTCAGCTCCTCGAGCCGGGCCAGGAAAGCGACGCCGAAGGCGCCTCGGATGCCGCCGCCGTTGAATGTGAGGATCCGGAATGGATACAACCCGACACCTCGCTTTTGAAGGAGAGACCGGGCCTACCCCACGCCGGGGACGCCCGGCGCGAGTCTATCAACAGCGGTCAGGTCCTACCATCGAGATCGAGGCGTGGGTGTCGGCGTCCTCGACGTGGTGCGGGCGTCGGTCCCTTTCCACAGCGACCCGCCCATTTACCCGCGTTTTACGGAACGCTACTGACTCCAGCCTGGCCGAAGCGACAACGTTTACAACCTGAGCGGGATCTCGGCGTGGCGGATGAACGAGGCCAAGGGGTCCGGCCGTCGACGCAGGGCCGACAGCTCCCGGCAGAGCCGCAATCGCAGCTCGGCCGTATCCTCCGGGGCGTAGTTCGGCAGCCGATGGTACTTGGTCCAGCCCCACACCCCTCGTCCGGGTTGGCCTCCGGGGCGTGGCCGGGGAAGTCTTCGGCGACGATCTCCGGATGCCTCGCCAGGTAGGCCTTCGCGAGGCTCGATCGGCCATGGATCCGGATCCGGTCCCAGAGGATCGTCATCGGTCCGCCGAGATGGGCCTCGAGGCCTCTCAAGAAGGCGACGGAATCTTCGCCCCGGGCGTTGGCGTCGTCGGGCAGGAGGCGGAAGTAGAGGCTGGGCCTGCGCCGCTTCGGGCTGACGGTGACGGCGCCGATCGCCGAGATCCGCCCCTTGCGATGCCAAGCCTCGACGATCGGCGTACGGCCCCTCGGGGCGTAGGTGCGACGGACCGCCGGCGAGAGCTGGAAGCCCGACTCGTCGAGGAAGACGAGGTGGGCCGCCTCCTCGAGGATGAGGGGAAGCTCCTCGGCCCTTCAGTGGGCGATCCGATCTTCATCCCGCTGCCGGGCCTTCCTCTGTGGCCTCTGACTGCTCCAACGCAGCGGCCGTCGGAGGATCTTGCGGACGTGCTCGACATGGTACCCGACGCCGAAGCGGCGACGGACGAGCTCGGCGACCCGGCCGGCGCTCCAAAGATCGTCGGGCCAGCCGTGGGACCGGGCTCCCTCCAGCAGCAGTCGCTGCACCTCCCGAAGCTGCTGGTCGGTCAGCCGGGGCCGGGGACCGGGATGGGGCCCGGCGGCCAGGGCCTCGGGAGAATTCTCGGCCAGGGCGAGCCAGCGATACAGCGAGGTGCGGCCGACCCCCAGGGTGCGGGCGACGACGGTGGGCGACTCCCCCCGCCGCATCAGCTCGACGGCGTCGCGACGGCGACGTTCCAGTTCCTGCGCGGTTCCGACGGGTCTCATGTCCTTACTAAGACGGAAGCCGCACAAGTGTTCCTTTGGCTACGCTGCAGTCAGTATCATTGACGCATGCCGGAGTCCATGAAACACCTGGCCTGCCGATGGGCGTCTTGCGTCCTAAGCCAAGCGGGGGAACGGCACCATGAAGGTCGTCTCACGGGAGTACAAGGCCATGCTCGACCACCGCCCCTTCAGGGACCGGCGGCCCTCCGTGGACGAGTTCTGGGCCGAGGTCGAGGCCCTGGCGGGCACCATGACCTCGGTCCGGGCGAAGGGCAGGCTCGACGAGCAGGAGGAGCGGACGATCGTCTTCCTCGACACGCCCGACCTGACCCTCAGGCGTAACGGCCTCGTGCTCCGCAGGCGTGACGGGAACGGGGCTCCGGAATACACCCTCAAGTGCCGCTCGGAGGACCGCTACTTCGCCGCCGGGACCGACCTGGCCGCAGCGGCGGGCCTGGCCCCCGACGAGAAGCTGGAGGAGGACATCGCCCCTCCGTTTCGCTGCCGGTTCTCGCACTCGAACACGGTGAAGGGCGCGGCCGACACGCCCCGCACACTCGGGGAGGCCGGGGCGATCTTCCCCGTCCTGGGCACGCTGACGCACGACGGGCGGGCCTGCCCGGCGGACACAGCGTTGGGGGCCGTCCGCAGGATCACCGCCTTCGAGAGGGTGTTCACGGGTGCGAAGGTCGCCCTCGATGGGCTCGGGCCGGGGGAGGACGACGAGGCGTCGGCCGCCCTGATCCTCTGGTCCGACGGCGAGGGCGGCAGGCCGCTGGTGGCGGAGTTCTCCTGCCGGCTCAAGGACAAGGAGGAGCGGTTCACGAGGCCTCAGGCCGCCCTGGCACGCTCGTTCTTCGAGTCCGTCCAGCGCCTCGACTGGTGCCGCCCCGACGCCGTGACCAAGACCGAGTATGTCTACGGGGACACCCGGGGCGACTGAGGCATCGCCGAGGAGGCTGACCTCCTCGGCGGGGTGCCGCTTCCGCGTCAATCTCCGAAGAGCACGAAGACCCCCGGCCGGGCCTGCTGGGAGGTGTAGAACACCGTCTCGATCTTCGCCCCCGAGGCGTTGAAGAGGTTGACCTAGCCGCCGTTGTTCCCCAGGACCATCAGGGTGTCCGCCAGCTTGAACGTGACCCTCTCGCCGGGCGGGAGCTTCCCGGTCAGCGGGAACTCGCGGTCGGCCAGGTCGACCTCGGCCTCGGTCGGGTTGGCCAGCTTGACCGTCTCCTTGCCCTCGTCCGCCCCGATCGGGTTGGGCAGGAGGGCGGTGATCTGCACCTCGCCGACGGCGTCGGTCGTCCCGGCGCTCGGGATCGGGCTCGGCCCGACCGGGGGCGAGGAGTCGTCCGCGTCCGCAAGCGGACCGACGGTGACGTCGATGTCCGAGACCACCCGCTCCAGGAGCGTCGGGTCGATCACGAACGGGTTGACGTTGCACTGGACCTGCTCGATCCGCTTGGTCCGATAGATCTCGGTCGGGGTGGCCTGTCCTGACCTGCCCCGGGAAATTGGACCGGCTAAACGAGAGTTTTTCGGTCGGACTGACCTGCCCCGGGAAATTGGACCGGCTAAACGAGAGTTTTTCGGTCGGACGAGGCGGTCTTCTTCCCGGCCATCGCTGATGCGAACTCCTTGGGGGCCAGGTATCCCAAGGCGCTGTGCGGGCGGACTTCATTGTAATCGATCCGCCAGGCTTCCACCTCCTCCCGGGCGTCCTCCAGGTCGGTGAAGCAACCCTGGTTGAGGCATTCCTCCCTGACCCGACCGTTGAAGGATTCGATGAAGCCGTTGTCCGTCGGCTTGCCCGGCCGGCTGAAATCCAGGGTCACGCCGTTGAGGTAGGCCCAGAGGTCGAGCATCTTGCCCGTGAACTCCGGGCCGTCGTCGACCCGGAGTTCGCGTGGGGCCACTCGGCCCCGCGCGACCTCGGCCAGGATCTCTGCGACCCGCCCCGAGGTGAAGCGCACGCCGACCCTGATGGCCAGGCCCTCGCGCGTGAACAGGTCGATGACGGTCAGCACGCGGAGCTTGCGCCCGTCTGCGAGTGCGTCGCTCATGAAGTCCATCGCCCAGGCCTGATCGGCCGCCTCGACGGCGGGCCGGTCGTCGCGATGGCGAGGGCTCACCCGTCGCCTCGGGCTCTTCCGCCGCAAGGCCAATCGCTCCAGGCCGTAGAGGCGGTAGACCCGCTTGACGTTGACGGCCCAGCCCTCGCGCAGGAGCAGGACGTGGGGCCGCCGGTAGCCGTAACGCACGCGGTCCGTCGCCAACTCGCGGAGGCGCATCCGCAGCGCCTCCTGCGACTCGCGACGGGGCTTGTAGTTGTGAGTCGCTCGCGGGAATCCGGTCGCCTCGCAGGCCCGCCGCACGCCGACGCCGTAGCGGACCGAGAGGTCCGCCACGATCGTCCTGCGCTGCGGCGGGGTCAGGCTTTTTTTGCCAGGGCGTCCTGGAGCATCTTCTTGTCGAGGCTCAGGTCGGCCACCAGCTGCTTGAGCTTCAGGTTCTCCTCCTCGAGGAGCCGCAGGCGCCTCACCTCGGGCGTCCCGAGCTCGCCGTACTTGGCCTTCCATCGGAAGAACGTGGCCTGGCTCACGCCCAACTTCCGACACGTCTCCTCGACGCCCAGGCCGGCCTCGGCTTGACGTAGGGCGAATACGATCTGCTCGGTGGTGGACTTGGATCTCTTCATGGCTCAAGGCTCCTAATCCAGGGAGCCTCATCGTATCCGAATTCGCAAATGCGAAGGTCTACTTTCGTGGGCGCACGTCACAAGACCTTATCAGCTCACCTCAGTCTCGGGCGGCTGCCATAACTCGACTCGATTCCCTTCGATATCCCGGCACCAGCCGAAAGCTCCATATTCCGACCTCTCGATCTTGTCTTCCACGGGCACGCCGGCGGACCTCAGTTGTGACATCAGTCCGTCGAGGTCGGCGACGCGGAAGTTGAGCATCTGCGGCTGCGTAGCGCTCCCGAAGTGCGTCGTCGAGGCCGGGAAGACGGTCCAGACCTGGTAGCCGGCCTCTCGTTCGGCGAAATTGAAGATCGCGCCGAACGAGCCGCCGAAGTCGTGGACGTCGAATCCCAGATTCTCCCGATACCAGGACGCGAGCGCCGCCGGGTTGCGAGCTCGCACGAAAACGCCGCCCAGCCCGAGCACTATGTGCCTGCCCGCGTCATCCATTGCCATTCTGCGATCCCCACACTCGAGTCGAGGTCCAGGCACCCGATCGCTCGGCCGCATCGCCGGCGATCGTTGAACATCGCCAGCAGCGGTGGAACCTCACTCCTTCTGCTCATTCGCCTCGGGGTCGAGCTGGGCGTGCTGCTGGTAGCTGTCGCCGGGCGAGTCGTTCTGCACCAGGGTCGGTTTCCTGCCGGGCTGCGGCGTCTCGCTCGCGTCCGGCACCGCCGCCTCGCCGTGCTTCTTCTTCTCGTCCATGACCTTCTTGTCGTGCGCGACGTTCCGGGGGTCCGACATCGATGCCATCCTTTCGTTGTGATCGCCGTCCGAATCTTCGGTGTTGGGGAGTCGCCGGCGACTGAATTTAAGGTGGTATGCATCTTATGCGCCGTCGGCCGGCCGCTCTCGATAATGCCTA
>NZ_JAALJI010000073.1:0-2500 GCF_011064595.1 Paludisphaera soli
TTCGAAACGGGGACGCCCCCGGATCTTGCGATCCGGGGGCGTCCTTGGGGGATCCCGGCGATGACCGACTTTCGCGCTATTGCACTATCATGGGCCCGTCGGGCTTAACGGCCGTGTTCGGAATGGGAACGGGTGTGGCCCCGACGGTATGGTCGCCGGAAAGACGGCCGGCGGGGGTGTTTCGCCCCGCCGGGCGTGATTTCGGTGGGTCGGTCGATACGGACACGGTTCGTGGCGTCGTCCACTCACGTCTCGTCTCGTCGATCACGGGCCTTGGTCCGGATCGGGAGTCTCTTGACCTGGCGAGGCTTCGCGTGGAAGCGGAGAGCTTGCGTGCGACCCGGATCGGGCCCGCCCTGCTGTGTGCGGGGGGGACGGATCGGGGTGGTCAAGCCGCTCGGCTGTTAGGACCGGTCGGCTGAGGCGGTCGCCCGCCTTGCACTCCCGGCCTATCGACCTGGTCGTCTTCCAGGAGCCTACGCGGGAAAATCCCGCTGGAGACCTCATCTCGGAGAGGGCTTCGCGCTTAGATGCCTTCAGCGCTTATCCCGTCCCGACCTGGCTACCCGGCGGTGCCCTTAGCAGGACAGCCGGCACACCAGAGGTCGGTCCTCCCCAATCCTCTCGTACTAGGGGAGAAGCTCCTCAAGTCTCCTACGCCCACGGCAGATAGGGACCGACCTGTCTCACGACGGTCTGAACCCAGCTCGCGTACCGCTTTCATTGGCGAACAGCCAAACCCTTGGGACCTTCTCCAGCCCCAGGATGCGATGAGCCGACATCGAGGTGCCAAACCTCCCCGCCGCTAGGGACGCTCGGGGGAGATCAGCCTGTTATCCCCGGAGTACCTTTTATCTGTTGAGCGACGGCCTTTCCATCCAGCACCGCCGGATCACTAACGCCGACTTTCGTCCCTGCTCGACCCATCGGTCTCGCAGTCAGGCGCCCTTATACGTTTGCGCTCGCGTTGCCCGATTGCCGACCGGGCCGAGGGCACCATGGCGCTCCTCCGTTACTCTTTGGGAGGAGACCGCCCCAGTCAAACTGCCCGATGAGCACGGTCCCGTTACGGGCTGCGTAACGGTGAGGGCCGACGATCATTCAGGGTGGTATTTCACCGTTGGCTCGCCGACGGCTGGCGCCGCCGGGTCGAAGCCTCCCACCTATCCTACACAGAACGAGCATCGGACCAGTGCCAACCTGCAGTAAAGGTTCACGGGGTCTTTCCGTCTAACCGCGGGTACGTGGCATCTTCACCACGACTACAGTTTCACCGGGTCCCTCGTGGAGACAGCGCTCCAGTCGTTACGCCATTCATGCAGGTCGGAACTTACCCGACAAGGAATTTCGCTACCTTAGGACCGTCATAGTTACGGCCGCCGTTTATCGGGGCTTCGGTCGCCGGCTTCGCTTGCGCTGACTGGCTTCCTCAACCTACCGACACCGAGCAGGCGTCAGACTCTATACGTCCTCTTGCGAGTTGGCAGAGTCCTGTGTTTTTGATAAACAGTCGCTAGAGCCGATTCTCTGCGGCTCCCCTTGCGGGGAGCACCCCTTGTACCGAAGGTACGGGGTCATTTTGCCGAGTTCCTTCACGAGGGTTCTCCCGAACGCCTTCGGATTCTCACCTGGCACACCTGTGTCGGATTGCGGTACGGGCCGGCGGTTCGTCCCGAGGGGGCTTTTCGCGGCCGGATTCTCTCGAGCTTCCAGATCGAATGCTGTCGGCCTTGCGGCACGGGGGCGTCTACCACCCCGACTCGAGAATCCTCCGGCGTCCTCCCTCGTTCAACCTCCCCGCCGGGTGACGGAATATTAACCGTCTGCCCATCGACTACGCCCTTGGGCCTCGTCTTAGGACCCGACTGACCCTGGGCGGATTGACCTTCCCCAGGAAACCTTGTGCTTTCGGCGGACGGGCTTCCCACCCGTCTTGTCGTTACTCGTTCCGGCATGCGCACTCGACGCCGCTCCACGGCTCCTCACCGGTGCCGCTTCGACGCTGGCGTCGACGCTCTCCTACCATACTTGCGTATCCGCGACTGCGGCACGACGCTTAGTCCCCGTCATTTTCGGCGCGGGATGGCTCGACCGGTAAGCTGTTACGCACTTTTGAAATGGTGGCTGCTTCTAAGCCAACATCCCGGCTGTCACGGCGATCCCACTTCCTTTACCACTGAGCGTCGCTTTAGGGGCCTTGGTCGGCGGTCTGGGTTGTTTCCCTCTCGAGCATGAAGCTTATCCCCCACGCTCTGACTCCCGGGGTCCGACGCACGGTATTCGGAGTTGGGTTCCGATGGGTAGCCGGGGAGGCCCCCAAACGGATTCCGTCGCTCTACCCCCGTGCGTTACTTCCCGAGGCTGGCCCTAAAGCCATTTCGGAGAGAACGAGCTATCTCCAGGTTTGATTAGACTTTCACTCCTCCCCACGGGTCCTCCCCCAATTTTTCAACATTGGTGGGTTCGGTCCTCCACGGCCGGTTAAGGCCGCTTCAACCTG
>NZ_JAALJI010000074.1 GCF_011064595.1 Paludisphaera soli
TAGCGGCCGCCGTCCCGGCGGAAGTCGATAGGGCGATCCGGGCGGTTGGATTCGAGGTCCACTCCGAACGGCCCCCGGTCCTCATCGCCTTGGACCGGGTGGCTCCGACCGGACGAGGCGGTTCGCTGAGCAGCCCAGAATGGGCTGAGTAGGCCGTCCCGGTCCGGCTGAGGGGGCCGACGTCGACCTCGCGGTGCGCCGGCTTCGGGATCGGCGTCGGGTGGTCCCTGTACATCCTCTACGAGGTGTTGCGAGCCGACCAGGGATCGCCGCCGACCGAAAGGCCTCCACGGCGGCCTGTTCGCCGAACGCGGCGTTGGGGTCGTGCTCCGGATCGACAGCTTCGCCGCGAGGAGCGGGATCGACCCGGCGACCTCGACCTGCCTGTCGCGGCCGCCGCCGATCCGGGCCCCGTCTTCTTCGGGCCGGGCTGTCGATATAGACGGCGGCCTCGTTGACATCGGTGAGCTCCCGGCCGCCTTGCGGCCGGTCTGCCCGGCGGCCGGCGAGGACTTCGTCGGCCGGCACCGGGAAAGCGGCTGACCAAGTCGGCCGAGCTTTCGATTACGAAGATCGGGCGGACCCCAACGGGTCCGGAGGCCGCCCGCATCTGCGGAGTCGGCCCGATCGACCCCCCTTGCTCGGCCCCGACCCATCATGCCTCCGGCGGAACAAATCGGGATCCGAATCAGGCGAGGAAGTCGATCCGCGAGATCGTCGGCTCGTTCGGAGAGCCGACGGAATAGGTCCTACCGCTCGCCCGATCTCCGGGCGGTCAATTCGCGGGCCCGGTCCGACCGTTGCAACGTCTTGCAAAAGATCGGAACTCGCCAGCCCGCCTCCGTATCGCCTTCCAGGCCTGGCAATCCCCCTCTCGATGGCAGGCCCCGTCGACCGACGACCGAGGCGGATCTCGCCGCGGGTCGGCAGGTCCGCGACGAGGCCCCCGCGGACGGGGCGGGGGCCGTCGCAGCGGGCGACGACGTGGACTTCGAACGAGCCCGCCCGGTGGCGCGGCCAGTGACAGCGACCGTCGCCGTCAATCTTCCCTCGGCGTCCGCCTTCCTGATCCGGGCCGCCCGCTCGGCGGACTTCAGCAGGAATCCGATGCTCCAGCCGGTCAAGCCGGCCGAGGGGCGAGGGCCTTGGGAGGCCGTCGACCGATCCTTGGCTGCCTCGGACACATCGCGGGACCTGCGGCTTGAATGACGGGATTCACATCAGCACCCAAAGTCCTGGACCTGGCGGGGCCGCCCCTTCACGGACTTCGGCGGAGGGGAGGAGGCGGCCGCCTTGGCGGCCTTCGCGACCTCCTTGGCCAGGGCGGCTTCGACGGCCTTCTCGGCCCTCGCGGCGGCCTTCTCGGCCCTGGCGGCCTCGGCGGCCATCTGCTCGGACGCCTTGTCCGCGCGGAACCCCCGCGTGGACGTCCAGAGCCGGTGGCCGCTCCTCGCGGCGAAGTGGTAAGCCACGCTCGCCGAGTGGGCGGGGGGTTCGATCCCTTCCCGGGGCATCAGGAAGTCCCGGGGGTAGCGGCAGAGGGCCGCCACCAGCCGGGCCGCCTCGGCCTCCGAGGGGGCGGCGTAGCGGTCGACCGTCGTGCGGCCCGGGAGCTTATACGGAGTCTATTTAGAATCGGCGCGCTCTTGCGCCCTGGGCCGGCCCCGGGAATGATGGCGGGACCTCCGGGAGCCCCGCCATGCACGTCGCCGACCACCTGCCGCTGGACGAATTGCGCGCCCGAGCCGACGCCGAGGGGGACAAGCGGCTGTTCCTCCGGCTGCGGGCCGTGTATCTGGCCGCCGCGGGCCTGACCGCCCCCGAGGTCGCCGCGGCCCTCGGGCCGTCGCGGCGGGCGATCCGGCGGTGGGTCGCCCGCTACAACGCCGAGGGGCCCGACGCCCTCGGCGACCGGCCCCGGCCCGGCCAGCCCACGCTCCTGCGCGAGCCCGACGTCGACCGCTTCCGCGCCCGCCTGGAGGCCGGGCCGACGCCCGCCGACGGCGTCTGCACGCTCCGCGGCCGCGACGTCCGCGCGATCCTCCGGGCCGAGTTCGGCGTCGCCTACAGCATGCCCGGCGTCTACCCGCCGCTGCACCGCCTGGGCTACTCGTGCCTCGACCCCCGCCCGCGCCACCCCAGGTCCGACCCCGCGGCCCGCGAGGAGTTCGAAAAAAAGTCGCCGGACTGATCGCCGAGGTCGCCGCCGCCCGGCCGACCAAGCGGGTCGAGGTCTGGTTCGAGGACGAGGCCCGCTTCGGGCGGAAGGGGACGGCGACGACCGTCTGGGCCCGCCGCGGGTCGAGGCCCACGTCCGTGCGACAGACGCAGTACGACTATCTGTGGGTGATCGCCGCGGCCTGCCCGGCCACCGGGGCGAGCACCGGCATCATCATGCCCGGACTGGACGCGGAGGCGATCGACGTCTTCCTGGCCGAACTCTCGCGTCGGCTCGCGCCGGACGTCCACGCCGCGCTGATCGGGGACGGGGCGGGCTTCCACGTCGCCAAGTCGCTGGAGGTGCCGGAGAACGTCTCGCTGATCCGGCTGCCGCCGTACTCGCCCGAGCTGAACCCGATCGAGAACCTGTGGCACCACTTCCGCTCGCACTTCTGGTCCAACCGCCTACACCCGACGTGGGAGGACCTGATGGGGGCCGCCGTCGCCGTCATGGACGTCGCCCTGGCCGACCCCGAGCTGATCAAGTCGGTCTGCGCCGCCCCGTATCTGACGCGCGAGCGGCGTCGAAACTAAATAGAGTCCGTATCAGAACGGTATCATCTCGACGCCATCCAGCTCCGGAGCCTCCCTCAGCACCTCTTGCACCCATTCCTCGGCCAGTATGCCCTCGGCCCAGCGTACCTCTCGCTCCATCGCGGCCAGTGCTTCGGCGTTGACGAAGGCGTTCGGCGTCTTCCCCAGCAGCTCCAGCACGTCGTAGATGCCTCGCAGCAGCTCGCCGCTCTGGCGGTAGTCCTCGACGTAGAAATCGCCGTATGGGCCATCGGGGGCGGTCGGGTGATGTACGGCCAGAGCGGCGGCAAACTTCCGCATCTGCCAGCCGCAGGTGGCCCGGTTCTGGATTTGGATATAGGTCGCAGGCTTTTGCGTCTCCATGATGAGTCTTTTCAGGTTGGGGGCGGATTCCACCGCCCCCGGTTGAGTTACGCCGCGACTGCTTACGCCGCGACTGCCTTGGATACGTCCGCCTCGCTGACGATCTGGCTCTCCGCCTGATTCTTGAACCACTGGCCGTTCTTGAACTCGTAGCCTTCCCCTTTCAGGCTGTTGCGAAGCTCGGCTGATGGGGTGCCGGTGAAGGTGATCGAGACGGTGAACGACTTGCGGACGATGGCTTGAATCTGTGACATGTATTGCTCCTTGATAGTGGTTAAGAGTTTCCAGAGTGGGCGGAACGCCCGTCTCTGAAACTCTGCCATGCTGGCGAAGCATGGGGTGTGGCCGGAACAGCCCTGACGACGAGCACGCGATGCGCAGCGTCGGGAAGCGCAGCCGTCACCGAAGGCTCGGGGCTTGGAGACCGAGGGGTGAAACCCCTGCTCCTGTAACGTCAGGGATCGAAGCCGTAAGGCCGTGACTCGCCTTCGAGGCTCGGTTCACGAGAGCCCGCCCGGACGCCCAATACCTTCGCGGGACAAGGCTGATAAGATCAAGCGGGATGTGGGAGCTTCTTTGACGGCGATCAGGACCGAGCGATGCCTGGCACCAAGACCAAGCTCGAACGGCGGCGAGAGCTGTGGAACAACCTGGCCCTCCTGCTCCCGGGCCAGTGGCTCACGCTCATGGCCGTGTTCTGGCTCCGGTTCTTATTTCCCCTGCGGCCGTACGGCTTCATCGCAGCCCGCCCCTCGACGGTCAGCGTGGTGGTCTGCGGGGCGATCACCTGCCTTCCGTTCCTCCTGCCCGACGGCTACTTCCGCCCGAGGCGATTCGAGCGAGGCCGTCTCTACCCTCTGCTGGGGATCCGACTCTTCCGGTATCTCGCCCCGGATGGAGACCTGGTCAATCAGATGCTGCGCCGGACCGACCCGTCCTATCGAGTCGTACGCGACCGGGCGTCGATGCGAAAACACCTGGCCGGCACCCGGTCCAACGAACGCTGGCACCTCGCCTTCTTCCTGGCCGGGACCTTCACCGTGATCTTCGCCTTCAAGATCGGTGAACCGGGCTTCGCGGCGCTGCTCACCGTCATGAACCTGGTGTTCAACCTCTATCCGGTCTTCCACCAGCGATACAAGCGGACCAGGGTGCGGAGCATCGACAGGATCGCTTCGTGAGCCCGGATCACACGGGCCGTAGGCATCTCCCGAAGTCCAGATGCGCGGCAAGCCACAGCACATCAAGAACGCGGCATCCTCGGCCACACCTCGCCCTGTTCCATGCATCAGGTCATGCCGTATAATCCGAGCCAATACATCCGACCCATGCACCACCTTTGAGACCGACAATGACGCGATTCCTCGCTCGCAACCTGTGCCTGGCGACCTTGGCGGCGTGCCTCTCGTCGCAGGCCCGAGCCGACCTGATGATCACGATGGAAGAGAAAGGCCCCGACGTCGTCCTGATCGTCTCCGGCTCGATCGACACCTCGAAGCTGACCCCCTTCGCTCAATGGTTCTCCACGCCGGTCGGGGCCATCAACCCCGCTGAGGGCCAGATCATCCTGGGCGTCGGCTTCGACCTCGGGAACCGCTATGAACTCGTCCAGGGAGCCACCGTCTTCGGGTTCGGGAATGGAATAAACGCCACCAGCTTCTCCGGCGACGCGATCGACATTCATGGGACGGAACAGTTCATCGGGCTCCCTCCCGGATATATCTCGGGCGCCTCGATTTCGACGACGATGATTTTCGCTGGCCAGACGTTCGAGACCCTCGGCGTGATACCGCGCACTTGGGGCTGGTCCTTCGGGGACGGCCAGACCATCACTCTGCAGATCGGCGCAGCTGCGGCGGTGCCGGAGCCCTCCAGCCTGGCGTTGCTGGCCGTGGGCGGTCTTGGCCTGGTGGTCGTTCGGCGTTGGATGGGGCGATAAGCGTCGATTGCTCCGAAGTTGATCCACCCGGCTCCTATCGACGTCTGACGATGCACCGTCGCCGATTCGCCCCGAGCCTCAACCCGCTGGAACAACGGCTCGCGCTCTCCACGGTCACGACGCCTGCCTACCTTGAGGCGAAAGCGGCGGTCAGCCAGGCACTGATCGGTCTCAGCCGCACCGGCAACCTCCAGCGGGCAACGGCAATGATCAACCGCGCCGCCGCTCGCATCCCCGACTCCGGCGCGGTGTTGCTGCCGCTCTGGCAATCCGAGCTGGCGACCGTCTCTCGCGGCAACCCGCGGTCGGCCCTACAGGCGAGGCACGACATGTTCCTCGACCTGGACACCCACCTGAACCGCGGCGTCAATGCCGGCGCAATCACGGTCAGGGGCCCCGCGGCCCGCCAGGTCTCCCGGCCCGCCGTCCAGAACCTCAACGGCTACTTCGAGTTCAGCAACAACACGTCGATTTCGCTCTCCCTGACCATCGCCGCGGGCGATCAGGTCATCGAGCGTAATCAGGTCGTCGTCCACGCGAATTTCTACTTCAGGCCGCCGCCGGTGGGCGAGACTTTCCCCGTCCGGCCTGTCGAGTACACAGTGTCCGTCTCCACGACCGACGGCCCCGCCGCCGCTGAGGGCCTCACGCTGGCGGAACTGGCCAACCTGCACGTCCTTGCGTTCAACGGCGTGGTGCAGGGCGAGATTGAGTTGCGAGTGCTGCAGGAGAGCTTCTAATTCCGACATGACGCCGACTCTGCGTTACCCGCCTCGCGTTCCGCCGCCAAGCCATACGACCATCAACCTGGAGCCATCATGCGACGACTAG
>NZ_JAALJI010000075.1 GCF_011064595.1 Paludisphaera soli
TAGCCGTCCATGCGGACCCCGCGACATGGGTCGAGGGGCATGGCCCTCACGGCGTGGCCGCCAAGTCGAGGGATCGCGCAAGATAGGGGGCCGTCCGGCTCTCGGGGGAGGCGGCGACTTCCGCCGGCGTTCCCGACGCGACCACCCGCCCCCCCTCGTCGCCGGCGCCGGGGCCGATGTCGACGACCCAATCGCTCGCCGCCACGACGAGCATCTCGTGTTCGACGACGATCACCGTGTTCCCCGACGCGACCAGGCCGTCGAGCTGCCGCATCAGCTTCTCCACGTCGGCCGGGTGCAGGCCGGTTGTCGGCTCGTCGAGGACGTAGAGGGAGTCGCCCCGCTGGGACCGCTGCAGCTCGGTCGCGAGCTTGATCCGCTGCGCCTCGCCGCCCGACAGCTCGGTGGCCGGCTGGCCGAGCCGGAGGTACCCCAGGCCGACGTCGTGCAGGACGTCGAGCGGGCGCAGCACCTGCACCTCGTCGGCGAAGAACTCGCGCGCGGCGTCGACGGTCATCCCGAGGACGTCGGCGATGCTCTCCCCCCGATACTTGATCTCGAGCGTCTCGGCGTTGTAGCGGGCGCCGCGGCAGGCCGGACAGGGGGCGTAGACGCTCGGCAGGAAGAGCAGCTCGACCATGACGAAGCCCTCGCCCCGGCAGTTCTCGCACCGGCCCTTGGCGACGTTGAAGGAGAACCGCCCGGCGTCGTAGCGGCGGGCCCGCGCCAGTTTGGTCTCGGCGAAGAGCCGGCGAATGGGGTCGAACAGCCCCGTGTAGGTGGCGAGGTTCGACCGCGGCGTCCGACCGATCGGCTTCTGATCGACGCGCACGAGTCGGCGAAGCCCCCCCAGGCCGCCGACGATCTCCCCGCCGGTGCTGGCCGAGGCCGGCCGCTCCAGCGGGTCGGCGTCCTCGTCCTCCGACGCGACCTCGTGCCCCAGGGACCCGGCGACCAGATCGACCAGGACCTGGCTCACCAGGCTCGACTTCCCCGAGCCCGAGATGCCCGTGACGCTCGTGAACACCCCGAGCGGAAAGGCGACGTCGATCCCACGGAGGTTGTTGCGGCTGACCCCCGCCAGGCGGAGCCAGCCCCGGGGCGTGCGGGGCGTCCGCGCGGGGGCGGCGTGCTCCCGGAAGAGATAGCGCCGGGTCCGTGAAGCCTCGACCCCGGCGAGGCCCGACGGGGGGCCGCTGTAGAGGATCTCACCGCCGTGCTGGCCGGCCTCGGGGCCGACGTCGACGATCCAGTCGGCGTGCCGGACCACGTCGAGGTCGTGCTCGACGACGAAGAGGGAGTTGCCGGACGCCTTGAGTCGGTCGAGCGCGCGCAGCAGCGCCTCGGTGTCGGACGGGTGCAGGCCCGCCGAGGGCTCGTCCAGCACGTAGACGACTCCGAACAGGTTGGAGCGGACCTGCGTCGCGAGCCGGAGCCGCTGCAATTCGCCGGGCGAGAGCGTGGGCGTGCCGCGGTCCGGCGCCAGGTAGCCGAGGCCGAGGTCGAGCAGCACGGACAGCCTCGCGACGACGTCGCAGGCGATCCGCTTGACGACCAGCGCCTTCTCCGGGTGCTCCTTGATGAGCTTCGCCAGGCCGGGGGCCGTCCCTTCGGCATAGGGCTTGAGGACGCCGGAGAGCCGCGCCATCGGCAGGGCCGAGAGGTCGGCGATGTCCCGCCCGGCGAACGTCACCGCGAGCGCCTCGCGACGGAGCCGCTTGCCACCGCACGCAGGGCAGTCGGCCCCGGTCATGAACTGCAGCGCGCGCTTCCGCATCAAGGCGCTCTGCGACTTGGCGAAGCTGTTCAGGACGTGCCGCCGGGCGCCGGTGAAGGTGCCCATGTAGCTCGGCCCCTCCTTTCGCTTCAGGGCCTTCTTCACCTCATCGGCCGTGTACCCCGAGTAGACCGGCACGGTCGGCTGCTCGTCGGTGAAGAGGATCCAATCGCGGTCCTTCTTCGGCAGGTCGCGCCAGGGTGTGTCGACGTCGACGCCGAGCGTCATGAGGATCTCGCGAAGGTTCTGCCCCTGCCACGCGGTCGGCCAGGCGGCGACGGCCCGCTGTCGGATCGTCAGCGAGTCGTCGGGCACCATCGACCGCTCGGCCACCTCGTAGACCCGCCCCAGGCCGTGGCACTCGGGGCAGGCCCCCTCGGGGGTGTTCGGCGAGAACGACTCGGCATAGAGGATCCCCTGGCCCGGAGGATACTCGCCGGCGCGGGAGTAGAGCATCCGGAGCAGGTTCGAGAGCGTCGTGACGCTGCCGACCGACGAGCGGGCCGAGGGCGACCCGCGCTGCTGCTGGAGCGCCACGGCCGGCGGCAGCCCGTCGATCTGGTCGACCTCCGGCACGCCGAGCTGGTGGAACAGCCGTCGCGCGTAGGGCGAGACCGACTCCAGGTAGCGACGCTGCGCCTCGGCGTAGAGCGTGCCGAAGGCGAGCGACGACTTGCCCGAGCCGGAGACGCCCGTGAAGACGACGAGGGCGTCGCGCGGGATGCGGAGGTCGACGTTTTTGAGGTTGTGCTCGCGCGCCCCGCGCACGCGGACGAATCCGTCGGAGCCGGAGGTCGTTGCAGGATCGGCGTGGTCGGCATCTTCCATCGGGGTCGCTCGCCATCCCGCGCGGTGTCGCATCGCTTACCGATTACATCGACAGGATGTGCGGCCGCAAAAGGCATGCCACGGGCCAGTCGGCATCAAAGCGGTGGATGAACTCCCGAATCGTCCGGCACCCGATCGTGCGAATGTCCAGCGGGGAGCTCAAGCACTGACAGTGTCAGCCTCAGCAACCATCCGAGGGCGTCCCCTCGGAGATGTGCAGCCGATCCTTGGCCGAGCGGCTCGAATAAACGCCCCACCGGAGAGTGCGTCGGTCCGCCATGCCTACGCGCCCTCGGGCGGTTCTCGACCTGCCGGACGAGCTCGCGAAGGCGTCGCCGGAGTCACCGCCCCAACTCCAGGCGCAGCAGCGAGACGCCGTGGAGCGGCAGGCTGAGGCGGAGCTTCAGGGCCCCGCCCTCCACGCGGACGCGCCCCGGCGATTCGAGCGGAGCCAGACGCGAGGCCAGTTCCAGTTCGGCGACCTGCTCGGCGGTCGGCCGCTCGGGCGAGCCCATCCGCTTCCACGCCTCGAACGAGTTGCCGTGCCGCCGGTCGACGCGATAGTGATGCAGCAGGGCCGACGCCGCCCCCTGCGGGAGTCCGCGCACGTCGACGGTGATGTCGGCCTCGGGGCCGGGCACGTCGTCGTCGTGGTAGTGCCAGACGAGGATCGCGAGCCGATCGCCGTCGATCGCCGCCCGCGCCGCGACGTCCGGGGCCCCGCGCACGCCGGCGGCCACGACGTCATCCAGCCGGACCTCGGCGGAACTCTCCGCGGCGACGCGACGCCCGTCCATCAGGCTGAACATGCGGAAGATGTTCAGCACGGGCAGGTCGATCCCGTTCGTCGCCAGGGCGCGGAACCCCGCGAAGAACGGCTGGTCCTCGAACTCGAACGCCCAGGTCAGCGCCCCCTCGAGATTCACCCCCGCACGCTCGGCCAGTTCGAGCTTGCGCGGGAAGCTCGCCGCCGTGTAGCTCGAATACATCGTGCCGTTGCGATAGCCGAACTGCGGCCCCTGGCACGCGGCGCACCCCTCGGGGTCCGACTCGCCGATGATGATCGGCGTCTTCCTCAGCTCGGGGAACGACGCGACGAGCCGGAACGCCTGGTCCATCGTCTTCAGGTGGGCGGAGATCCCCATGCGGACGTGCCCGTCCACGACCGAGGGCGCCCCCTTCGCGTGGAACGAGACGAAATCGAGCGGCGTGCCGACTTTCCCCGTCGCGGCGTTGGTCCCCCGCAGGCAGTGCTCCAGGAAGTCGTGCGTCCACCGGCCGCCCCCCCCTGCCGCCTCGGGCCCGCCGACCCGGGCCGTCGGCAGCGCCCGCCTCACGGCCGCGACGGCGTGGTCGTTGAGCTTGTAGAACTCCTCGGGCGTTCCACGCCAGTAGCCGATGTTCGGCTCGTTCCAGGCCTCCCAGTACCACGACTCGACCTCGGCGCGGCCGTATTTGTCGACGCAGTGCTTCGCCCACTGGTAGACCAGTTCGCCCCACTTCTCGTAGTCCTTCGGCGGGTAGGCCCAGCCGGTGTAGATCTCGTCGTATTTCGCCCGGGGCGTCCAACGGTGCTGGTACGGCTCGGGCTTGACCGACATCTCCTTCGGCATGAATCCGATCTGCACATAGGGCTTCACGCCCCGCTCCAAGTAGGCGTCGAAGATCCGATCGACGATCGTCCAGTCGTAGATCGGCCGGCCGTCCGCGTCCTCCCGGTAGGCCCCGGTCGAGCCCCACTTGAGCGCCGGCGTGCCGTCGCCGGAAGTGAGCAGGTTGTGGGCGCGGAAGTAGACCGAGCCGGGCCGGAGCCGCCCGAGTTCGCCGAGGAGCTTCCGGCCGTCTTTCATGTAGGCGTAGTTCGGCTCATCCGCGCCGAAGAAGCGCCAGATCGGCGGCAAGGGGGCCCCGACGCGTGCGGCGTCGACGGCGATCGCGACGGGGAACGCCTCCGGCCCGTCGCCCGGCTCGACGCCCGCTCGGGCCGGCAGGACGAGGAGGGCGAGGAGGGCGATCGAGGCGGCCTTGGCGGTCATGATGCGGCTCCGAATCGCGACGGATCCCGGGATGGCGGCGGCCCGGGGCGGCTCCCGATCGCGCCCCGCCCCCCAGGTTAGTGGCGTCGCGCCCGTCCGCCTAGACCCTCCCTGTGGGATCGCGGCCGCGGTCGACCCGGGATCGCCGCGAGATCGGGCATGGCTCCATCCCACGGACGCGATTTCTACGGGCCTTCGAGAAGGCCGGCTGCGGTGGACTGCCTCGGTCCGCCAAGCCGACGCGCGTGCCGGAGTCGCCTCTTGCCGACCGGAGGTTGGATCGTCTCTGATGCCGCCGCACCTCTCCACTTCCGGACGATCATCGCCACGGCCCGTGAACCCGTACCGCCCGGTATCCAACCGACGCCACCGAGAATCCATCGAAGTTCGATGTCCAGGCCATCGAGTCGTCGCTGGACGCATCACTTTCAGCAAAGGACCGACGGGTGGATTCACGACGTGGACGTCCCTCGCCTCGATCGCGCCGTAGAACGCTTGAGAGACGCCCGGCAGCCTCGATCCTCACAGAGGCTACTCTTCGAGTCGCCCCTGAACTAGGACGCCGGGATGGGTCCTGGGCGGGTGCTTCGCGACGTCGACGAACCGTGGAACTCCGAGACGTGGACCCCGTCCAAGGGCTCGGCTCCGAAGTCTGACAGACCCCTCATCCTCGTCGATCGCGACGGTGGCCCGGCCCCAGGGCCGTGCAACTCGCTCTTAGTCGACGACGAACCCCTTGGCCCGCGGCCGGGCCGCCGCCTCACGACGGCCGTCGCGGCCGTACGCGCAGGCCGGCTCGCCCCCCCCCTCCCCACCAGCCTCGGCTCCTCGCCGTCTCCGGCGGTCGGGCTCGGGCTTGCTTTCGGCCGGGTGCGCGAGATGATGCTCCCGGGGCCCTCCGGGGCCGGCGCGAGACGACGAGCACCGCCGCG
>NZ_JAALJI010000076.1 GCF_011064595.1 Paludisphaera soli
CTTCTCGGAGTTCCTCGCCGGCCTTCCCGTTCCAAGGCCGCTCGCCATCTCGCCGCGGGGCGGATCCGGCGTCGCGACGGCTAGGTCGATGCCCGTCAGGGGACCGCCTTTACCTCGTAGCCCGCCCTCCGCACGTCGGCCGTCGCCGACGCAATCGCCTCCTCCAGCGACGCGGCCTCGCGATCGAACGCGATGAAGAGGCGGCCGTTCTGCCAGGCCACGGTCCCGTCGTCGCAGCCGGCCGCATGCAGCCTGCCGAGCAGCTCGTCGGTCAAGTCGTCGCAGTCGCCTTCCAGGGTCAGTCCGAATTCGTAGACCTCGGCCATGTGCTCCCCCCCTCTGAGCTGGTCGACGCACCACCAGGACACGTTGTTTGGCGGCTCGTTCGGCTTGGTTCAGCAATTCGCCTGCTTCGCGAGTTCGACGCCGAACGCGACCAGGCCGACGATCATCAGGCCGATCATCACCCACCAGTAGTGAGGAGCCTCCGAGTAGAGGGGCGGCGTGATGTTCCCGCGAGCGTCCTTCGACGCACCGAGGCCGACGTCCAATCGCCGAATCCGCTTTCCGGTCTTCGACATCTTCCGGCCCTGGTTGATCTCGTCCCAGGTCCACTTCTCGTAGCCCGGCGGCTTCTGGCGTCGAGGCATGGCTCACGGCTCCCGATCGGCGTGGAGTCGGATCCCGCGGCCGAACGACTCGCGACGATCCCTGTTCGAGCTCTCCAGACGTCCTCGCTCGGCGGACCGGCGGGAGTGGGCGGTGGACCGGCGCAAGCTGTCGCGACGCGAGGTCGCCCCACGTTTCGGGTTCGATTCATCGTTCGTCGCGGCGGCGCCCGGCCCGGTATGATCCTACATCTCGCCATCGCTGAGGAAAACCTCGGCTGAGATCACCGCGCCGTTGAGAGAAGCCGCGATCCATGGTCCAAGAACTGCCCAAGGCCGCACACACCCTGGTCATCTCCTACCAGGGCGTCCGCCGCGCGATCGGGATCGTCGGCCTGATCCTGCCGATCCTGCTCGGCCCGGTCGGCTGGCTCGTCGGCGTCCCCATCCAGGACAACATGAGCAGCTACTACCACACGCCGATGCGCGACGTCTTCGTGGGGGCGATGTGCACGATCGGCGTCTTCCTGTTCTGCTACCGCGGGTACGACCGGGTCGAGAGCTGGACCGCCAGATTCGGCTGCCTCGGCGCGCTCGGCGTCGCGTTCTGCCCGCTCGATCCGGGCAGCGACCCGCTCTACCAGCGGTCCCTCGTCGGCTACCTGCACTCGCTCAGCGGCGGGCTGTTCTTCCTGACGCTGGCCTTCTACTCGCTCTACCACTTCCCCAGCGCGAAGGACGAGGAGTTCGAGCAGGCCTCGCACGAGACGGAGCGAGTCTTCGTCTATCGAACGAGCGGCGTGATCATCCTCCTCAGCATGGCGGCGATGGGCGCCTACCTTTTCCTGCTTCCGGACCACTGGAGGCGCGCGCTCGACGACTACAACTTCCTGTTCTGGGGCGAGTGGGTGGCCGTCTGGGCGTTCGCCGCCGCATGGCTGACCAAAGGCCATGCGATCCTGGCCGAGATCGGCGTCGAGCTTCTGGCCTTGCCGGCCCAATTGCTCAGGCGTCGCGAAGGAGAGTCGCGGTAGGCCGGGGCGTTTCATGCGCCGAGCTTCCCGCCGTCCGGCCTCGGTCACCGTCGTTCGGACTTCGAGCGAGGCTTGGCGACGGCCGGAGCGTCCGCGGATCTTCGCCCCGGCCGGCGGGGCTTCCTTCACCTTGCCGCGGTTCCCGCAGAGCGGGCAGTCGATGTGGTGCGAGGTCATGGGGCGTGGGTCTCGGGGTGGCCGATTCGTCGCTTGACGGGCGTCTTCATGAAGGCGGTTTCAGGCGACCGTTGCAATCACGCAACGCGATCCGAGAGAGGCTTGTTCGGTCCGAAGGTTATGGCACAGAAGTTCAGTATTGGGCGTCGGCAGGACGGTCCGATTTCTTCACCAAATCGCGGCTCGGCTGAAGCGTCGGGTGGCAACGATCCGATTCTCTTGAAGGCAACAGATCGCAATTGAGACGTCCCCGCCCGCCCTCATGGGCCTTGATGCACCGCACAGAGGAGGAAGCTCCGGATGCGCTACTACGAGGCGAAGTTCCACGGATACACGTCGGGGCACCCCCTACGAGGCGATCGTCCGCGTCATGCGTGCGAAGTCCGCCGCTGAGTTGGACCTCCGCGTGTGGAAGGTGAAGACGTTCGGGTCGCTGGCGATCGCGGTGCAGCTGCGACATCCGTGCGGAGAGGGCGACTCGCTCCAACCGAGGGGCGACGTCGACTGACCACGCCGCCCGACGCGAGCGAAAGATCACGTCGATCGTCCGAACCACGGATCAGCAGCCTGGGCCCTCCCGCACCGTCTGGGAGCAAGGGAATGACTCTCGTCGCAGGGACCTACACCGCGGGGTCGTCGGCCACGGCGTCGACGGCCGCACGATCGATCACGAGGCCATCCTCTGCTGCCCAGGGGACTGGCCGGCGATCAAGGAGGAGTTGGGCCTGGACGACTCGTGGGCCACGCTCCGGATGGGCTCACTCCTTCTCGCCGAGAGCCCTCCCCGACACGGCCTCCTCCGCGACCTCGCCCCGCTTCAGCTTCCTGGCCGGGGCGATGCCGTGCTTGCCCACGGCTCTGGGCGCGTTTAGGCCCTTCGGCCGAATGTCGAACGATCCCCCTAGGATCGCTTCGGCGGCGTGCTCGCGCGTCATGCCCAGCTGGTCGACGAACCAAGCGAGGAACCCCTCGGCCTTCAAAGCTTCCCACTTCCTCGGCGTCGAATCCGGAGCTTGTTCGTCGTCGACCAACCAGTCCAGCGATACGTCCGCGGCCCGTGCGATCGCGATCAACTGATCAGCGAAAGGTCTTTGCTTTCCGCTCAGAATTTCGCTGATCGCGCTTTGTGGAACCCCGGTGTCTCGGCTGATCTGGCTCTGAGACGTTCCCCGCTTGCGATCTACGAGTAAGCGTAGTTTCTCCAGCGTTATTCCACTGAGCCCGTCATGGAGCGCGGATTTTTCTTCCGCTTTATCCTCTTTGGGAATCGCCACTTAGGTGCTCTCCATTGTTGACGGCGATAGAAACTTTCGCCGTTAACATGGAGATCTATCGCCCACAGAGATGGATTGAAGGTGTCAGAGGGCACTTGAGTCCAAGCATACCAAAGGAGGGCTCCGAAATGGACCCGTCGTCGAAGGCGCGCGCCAAGCGGGCGGAGTTGACGGTCCGCATCTCCCCGAGCCTGCATCGCTGGCTCCTGGACCGGAAGGAAGAGACCGAAGTCCCGGTCAACACGATGGTCGCGCGGCTGATCTCCCGCGAGGCCGCGGCCCAGCAGCGTCAGTCGGCCTGATCCGGCCCCCTTTCAGGAGCTTTCGCGTGGGCAAGAAGCCGGAACCGCAATACGACCTCTTCGGCGAACCGGTCGAACCGAGGGCCGCGAGGCCGAAGCCGGGGGTCGTCTCCCTGGACTTCGAAGGGAAGTCCGTCCGCGTCGTCGAGCGAGACGGCGTGACTTGGTAGGTGGCCAGGGATTGCTGCAAGGCCCTCGGACTTGCGAACGTCAGCATGGCCGTGAACGGCAGCGAGAAGACCGGCGACCTAGGTTTGGACGACGACGAGAAGGGTATCAGGATTGTTGACACCCCAGGCGGACCGCAGGAAATGCTCTGCGTCAACGAGTCTGGCCTCTACTCGTTGATCTTCAAGAGCCGTAAGGCCGAGGCCAGGCGGTTCAAGCGATGGGTCTGCCATGAGGTCCTGCCGAGCATCCGCCGCTACGGGGCCTACACGCTCGGCGACGACCGCGTGAGACGCGAGCAGAAGCGGCTCCGCAGCGACCAGGCCACGGCCGTCGTCCGCCTCAAGCGGAAGTTGGAGAACAAGGGCGTCCACGACCGGCTCCGCGCGGCCAAGGCCCCGGTCCGGACGGAGATCGACGTCTACAACGCCGTGCATCGCGGCCAGACCGGTCACGACGCCGCCGGGCTCCGCGTCCGGCTGGGATTGAAGCCGCATCACACGCCGCTCGATTACACGAGCGGGCCGTGCCTCAGCCAAGGCCTGCACGCCCAGATCCTCGCGGAACGCATCTGCCAGGACCACGACATCCCCCATTCGAAGTGGCCGACGATCTTTGAAGCCGTCGCCCGCGACCTGGCCGAACGCGACCTGAGCCTCATCGGCCCAGGAAGTCGGATCGGCATCCGCCACGACAGCCGTCGCGGCCCCATCCTCGACGTCGTCCGGCCGCTGCCGGCCTGACGCCACGCCTTTTCTGCTCCGACTATTCGCCGCGATCGCCCCAATATGACGCGGCGTCGCCGAAATCTTACGGTCGCGTCGATCCAAATCATCTTTCATGTTCATTCGCCCACTAGGAGTCCGGTCCGATGAAGCGACGGCGGGGCAGGTATCTGATTTTGGAGCCCGACGGCCGCGTGACGCTGGCCGTGGCCGACCTCGACGGGGCCGACGCTTTGTCCGCCGCTACCGGCCTGGAGCACGAGGACGGCTACTTCGACCTCGGCCCCGTCGAGGACTGCCTGATCGCGAGCCATCGACGGTTCGCCGGGCTGGCCCGCGAGTTCCTGGCCGACTGGCTGATGCTGGGCCGGACCTGGGACGCCGACCGGGCCGACCGCCGCCGCCCCGAGACGTTCACCGTCCCCTGCTACACGGGGGGCTGTGACCCGTGGACCACCACCAGGACGACGAACAGGCGCGGTGGCTGGAGTGGCGGCGTGGGGGCGTCGGGGCGAGCGATTCGCCCGCGATCCTCGGCGTCTGCCCGCACCGCACGCGGATGGCGGTCTACCTGGACAAGGTCGGGGCCGCGAAGCCCCGGAAGCAGACCGAGACGCAGGAGTGGGGCATCCGGCTGGAGCCCCTGATCACCGCGGCCTACGCCGAGCGGGCCGACCTCGCGATCGTCAATCGTCAGGCCTGCCTCGAATCCACCGAACAACCCTGGCTCCGCGCCACGATCGACGGGATCGCCGAGGACGGCCGGATCGTCGAGTTCAAGGCGCTGGGCCTGCACGCGGCGAACGAGTTCCGCGCCCCGGTCGGCGGGTGGTAGCGGCTCCCCTAGAACTGGCTGGTCCAGGGCAACCACCAGATGCTCGTCGCCGGCCAGGAGTGGGTCGACTTCGCGGTCTTCCTGCCCCTGGAGCTGCAGATCTACTCCGTGCCCCGCGACGAGAAGCTCTGCCGGCTGATCCTCGACGAGACCCAGGAGTTCTGGGCGTGCGTCGAGGACGGCGTCCCGCCCCGCACGCTGGACCCCCGCGACCACGAGCGGATCCAGTTCGCCTACCCCAAGGCCGAGGGCGTCCTCACGCTCGACGCCCCCGAGT
>NZ_JAALJI010000077.1 GCF_011064595.1 Paludisphaera soli
ACGGCGAGCGGTGCGATCCTTGCGTAAGCGGCGGATCACGATGAAAGTCCTTTCGCCTTGATCACCTGCGGATGCCTTGAGGCTTCTTTTAACCAAGCATTTTTCATGCCTTTAGGCATCATTGTTAGGCCGACAGATACTCCTGGTGCAACTTGGGGTGGCCCCTCGCATCGCCGCAACGACGGATCTCACGCCGCCAAGGAGAGCGAGATGCCCGAGATCTCGAGCTCAGTTTTTCCTCGCGGGGGCGGTGATCTGAGCGACGAGCTGTTCGGTAGGTCGCACGAGGCGGCGTTCGACGATGAGGTCGTGGAGTGGGGCGACGGCCGACGCTTCATCGCGTTCGACCGCGAGGCCGCGGCGCTGGAGGAGGCGATTTCGTCGGCGACGGCCGACGTCCGGCGGGCGGGGTGTGCGGTGAAGGCGGTCCCGAGGTCGATCCAGGCGTAACATCCCATGCGGATCATCGTGACGGGCTGCCGATCCTGGTACGACCCCGAGATGGCGGAGGGCGTCCTCGCGCGGCTGATCGCCCGCCACGGTGCCCGGATTCACCATCGTCCACGGCGGGGCCACCGGGATCGACCAGAGCTTCGCGGAGGCCTGCGCGGAGCTGGGTATCCCCCAGGAGGTCCACCCGGCCCGTTGGGAGGCCCTGGACATGCCTGGAGCCCTGATCAGCCAGGACAAGCGAGGACGTCCCTACGTGGCCCACGCGGGGCCGATCCGCAATCAGGAGATGGTGGACGCCGGAGCGTCGATGTGCCTGGCGTTCCACCGCGACCTAGAGTCGTCGAAGGGGACGCTCGACTGCGTGCGGACGGCGATCGCCGCCGAGATCCCTACCTATGTGTGTTTCGACGAGACGGCGACGCCGGTGCGGTTGAGAGCGGGGGATGAGCGGTCGGGGTGATATCTATGAGGATTCTCATCCGAAGAATCCGGCCCTAGTCGCCATCGCACCATCATCAAACCGTACTAGATTCATCTCGGACCGGAGATGCAAAGGAGGCTCTTTGTTGTCAATTACGATAACCTGGCAACGCTTATAATTTTTAGCGAGGTGATCAAAGAACGCTTCGACCATCTCGTCGGGCAATATATCGTCTTCCTTCACCCTCTCATCTTTCTTGGTGGTGAGTGGCGAATCGAGAACAACGAAACCAGGGTGCGGCAACTCCCTGGCAAAACAGTAGTCCATCAAGCCAACCAGGACCGCCGAGTTAAGGATCGCACGGGCCGCCTTTCCGAACGACCGCTTGGCTGCCCCCGAGACCTTGATATCCATCCTTTTGTAATGAGCGTCAAACGTCACCACTATTGGCTTCGGCGTATAACTCCATCGCCACGCCTTGAGAATATTCGCCACTGTATCGCAAAACTCAATCAATGCTTGATCATCGATTTGAGTCTTTTGATTTGGCTCCTCGATCTCCAGCCCGTCTCCTCCTCTGATCTCAACGAGCTGATTGGCAAGTTGCTGACGGCGGTCTTTGAGGGATTTCCGCCGCGCCAGATTGCCCATGTCAGCGAAAATCTGCGACATCTTTCCGTGGGCCTCCGCAACGGATTTCTCCTGTAGCTCGGCACCAAGTCTGAGTCGAGAGATGGTTTCGGTGATATCTACCTCGGCCGAGTATGCCTGTTGGACTTCCCCACGCGCGTCCGCGATCGTTTGTTCAAGATCGCCTTGAATTCGGCGGATCTTACTCGCTTCGGCTCTCGTGCCTCGCTGGATTCCCTGCAGGTAATCCTTCGAGACCTTGCATTCCTCCAATACAGCAGGGTCGAACGGCTGGAAGCAGGTCGGGCATCCGACATCGTTCAACTGCTCGAGAAGAAAAGCGGTCTCATTGACGGCGGCGAGCCGCCTGAGGTCGGATTCATAATAATCCCTCAGTAGCAGAAGCCTTGATACGATCTCGCGAGAGGCAATCCCGTGCGACTTGACCTCGGTAAGTCTCTGTTGCGCCTCGTTGATTGCCCCAAGCATCGCACGAAGTTCGCGTGCGGCCGTATCTGCAGCGGCTGTGAATTCGCCTGCTCTTCGCGCTATCAACGCGGCTTCGTCCTCACTGGCGTTCGATTCAAGGGGGATGCTTACAATTTCATCATCTACTCTAGCTATCTCGGCTTCGATCCATCTCCTCACCTCAGGTGGCATGATTTCGACCGAGACTTCGGGAAGTGTGAACTGTGGAGGATTCGCACGAGCCCCCAACACTAATGCGAAAGCATCATCGTCCCCCGGCCAAGCAGTTGACTGAATCGACCGTAGGGGGCTCCGTTTCTCTAGAATTCTGATCTCATCGACTAGACAAAGATGTGCCAAAATTCTAATGGTGAGGTTTTTAATATCGCCAGATGCGTTACTTCTGAGGATCTCCGGCCCGAACCCCATGGCAGTAAGCCAGTATTTGCTAAGGCTCTCACGCTTGGACTTATGTTTTTTTGCGAGTTGTCGCCATCCCTCTCGAGGTACCTCCTTAGTGACCGGGTGATAGGGAAGCGCCTCTGCTTTGCCGCTTGCAAATTCGCGTCGAACGACTCCCCGTGACTCTTCGCCGAGCGTAAAGTACAACGTGGCCAGTTCGTAACCCGTCGAGTGCAGGTTCGGCTCCGGCGGGTCTTCCGCCCCAAACAAGAAATCCAAGGTCGAAAAGACGTATGACTTCCCTCGGTTTTCCTTGCCTGAAAGAACGTTGAGACCCCGCTCAAAGTAGAGGGTAGCGGGGGGCATAGATCCATTCGTCACCTCAAGGAGAGCCAATCGGATGCGTTTCATGGTCATCCTTTCGGGAGCCGTAGCGACGACTCGTTAAGGAACTCCCCTCCCCATTCTTGCAGGTGGCTGAGGGCAAATTGCGTGAGCAATTCGTCCGTGTATTCGGCGAACGTCGCCACGACCCACCTTGCGCGTTCTTGGAGATCGCGGGCGTAGTCACTGCTGAGATATTCGAGGAATCCGCGAGTTAGCTCTGTGGCTGAGAAGCAGACACCTCTGTCCGAATACTCGACCGTAGCAAGCTCTCTGGAGATCATCAGCATGAGCCCCTCCTGGATGAGCTTGCGACGTACCAGAAGCTCGCCAGATCGATGTGGCGTACGCGGATGCAGGCTCAAAGGGCCGCCCGGTGCGTCATCGGAATGGACTAATAGGTAGTCGTAGACTACGAGCCGACGTAGATCGCACTTTGCCGGGTAGTCTGCCGCGAGCAACACGATGGCACGAAGCCCTGTTTCCACCGGGCTGTTGAACGGATTTGGCGGCCTATCCGGGCGCTCAGCCATTGGTCGACTCCCGAACTCGCGTCGCCCATGTCAGGCGGCCGTCGGCGGAATTGACAATCTGATGACAGATTCCCTGACGATCACCCACTTCTACAAGGTTGAGTCCCACGAGCCAGTGGTTGCCGAGCGCCAGCTTACCCGCCTCCGTTGTCACGGCGACCACCTTGGCGAAGCCGTGGGGGTGACTGGAGAACGCGACACCTAGTACCCCTGCATATACTTGATCCTGCAAGTCTTCGAAGCAATGGGCGGTGGGGTATGTGTCCCGGCCGAAACGATAGAGCTGCTCCGCGCTGTAGAACGCCTTTCTTGAGGCGTCGTAAATGTGGGACAGGTCGACGCGATCACGCAGCATTGAATCGGTTAACTCACCAACCGGGATGTCAACATACTCGGCAAACGCCAGACGCAAAGAGTGGATGTAGTTCTCCTCGTTTGGCATCGGATGGCTCGGGACTGGCTCAAGCGGCTTGCGAGTCAAACCGCCGCCACCAAATTTACGGCGATAGAAATCTGTGTCCTTTAAATCCTCAAGGATTTCACGCTGCGGCTTGAAAGTTACTATCCCAAACTCGAAAGACTCGACGTATCTTCTTAGTTCTGGCGTCAGAGGAGCGACCCTAGCGGCTACGCCATCCTTGGTGGTCTTTTCCCACGCCTCAATCAGACGGGCTCTTAGTTGTGCCGGATCCTCGATGATGGTGGAGAGTTCCGGTCCAAGGTCTTTCGGGGCTACGAAGTAAAACTTCCGCGGCACGCGGAATGCGCCCTGCTGGGTATAGAGGCAGAGTTTGGCCAGTTCCGGCCATGCGTCGCTGGGAGTTAGCGGGTCTTTGTAGAACTTGCACTGAAAGCAGTCGAACGCTCCCTTTTCGTCGCTCAGATAGGCGCGTACATCGCGTCCTTTATCGCCAGAGCCGGGAGCCCAGACTACCTTACCGTACTCGCCGCGTCGGAAGCACGTAAAAGCCCACTCGTGCACATAGGCCTCGAAACGATCCTCATCCCAGGAACGGACGCGATCCAGCGGTTCGATCTTTTCACCGAAGACTTTCTCGAAGTTCGTCGGAGGCAGACCGTCCTGAGACGGCGGGGGAACATCATCGAACGCTGCCGTCGATTTCTTCTTGGCAGTAGGCAACATGGATGCTCCAGCCTCTGACGACAGCGCCCTTTGTCTCAAAGGTTGGTCATTCTATACCGCCGCTGGTTCACGAGCCAGCATGCACTCGCCCCAAGATTCAAGCACCGCCCTCGCCTGGATGGCTGAACATTCCGAGTTTTGAACGATTCTCGAAGGATCCTGCCGCCCCGTCTACGCGACCCGAGACGACCGAAATTCCGTCCCGAAACCGCGCCCAACTCTCTCCCCCTCGCTAATCAGCGAACTTGGGCCTATTGTGGGGATCGCAAGGAAGAGTCCGGTGCCCTGAAGGACGACATGGCACGAGTGACCTGGGATACGTCAGAGCCTCGTCGCGAACATTGCCGGCTTCTTGAGAAGGCCGGGGGCCGCGGTATCGTGGCGTAACCACCGCCCCGCCCGCCGGTCGGCCAAAGGCAATCGAGGCATTCCTTCTTT
>NZ_JAALJI010000078.1 GCF_011064595.1 Paludisphaera soli
GTTCCCCGTCGACCAGTGGGAGGAGATGGGCCGAGACGAGCGTGAGGAGGTCGTCCAGGCCGTCGCCAGGGGGCGGCTCGCGGTCTCGTGGGAGGCCGAGGGCGCCTCGATCGGATCCAGCATGGAAGAGGGAGGCTGAGATGGCGTTGGCCCTGACGAGGGTGCGCGGCGAGCGGGTGATGATCGACGGCGGCCGCATCGTCCTTGAGGTCGCGTGGATCGACGGCGGGAAGGTCCGGCTCGCCTTCGACGCCCCGATCGACTGCGTGATCGACCGCGAGGAGATCCACCGGCTGCGGACGACCGTCAAGCCGGGCTGGGCGCGGTCCCCGGTGCTCTCCCTGACCGACGACCGGCTCGCGACGCTGGCCGAGCGTCTGCTGCATTCGACCGTCGACCTGTCCGCCGTCCTGCCCGCGATCCACCCCGGCGCGAGGCTCGCCGACGTGCTCCGCCGGCTGGCGTCGATCGGCGTCGCGAAGTGCCCCGACTGCGGGTCCTGGCGTCGCGGAGAGCCGTGCCCCGACTGCCCTCCGGCCGACGCCGACCTCGCGCGTCAGGTCTCGTCCTGGTCCAACCGGCTCGCCGACCTGAACGCGGAGATGGGCCGGGCCCTGCGGGACCTGGACGCCGAACCGGCCTCCGAGGTCGGCGGGGCGAAGGCCTCGATCGAGCGGGCGATGGTCCGGCTCGGGTGCCTCGGTCGGCGGCTCGCCGAGAAGGGGCACGCGGCCTGATGAACGTCCACATCCGCTGGATGATCCGCCGGGATATAGAAGCCGTGCTGGCGATCGACGCCGGCCTCCGCGAGCCCTGGACCGAGGACGAGTTCCTCCGCCGGCTCCGCGAGCGGAACTGCATCGGCCTGGTCGCCGAGCGCGGGGACGAGGTCGTCGGCTTCGCGATCTACCGGTTGCGGCCCGGCTGCCTCCAGGTCAACCGCCTGGCGATCCACCCCGAGCACCGCCGCCGCGGAGTCGGCCGGAAGTTCATCGAGAAGCTCAGGGGCAAGGTCGACGGGGATCGGCGTCGGTTCCTCTCCATGTGGGTCCGCGAGTCCGACGCGGACGCCGCCCGGTTCCTCGCGGCCATGGGCCTGCGGGCCCGGCTGGAGCGCGACATCTACAGCGACCCCGACGAGGACGCCTACGCGTTCCTCTGGGCCCATCGCGAGGCGGGTCGGGTCCAGGCCGGGGCGGAAGCGCCCGAGGTCCGGCGATGAGGTGCGAGCCCCGAGCACGCGGCCCGCCCCGGCAGGCCCACAGGCGATGGCTCTGAGACGAGCCAGGCGAAGAAACGTCCGCAGCCTGTAGAGCGTGAGCCGATCGCGGAACCGCCGGGCTTGACGAGGGCTCGGGAGGCCACCTGGACGTGCAATCCGCACGAAGGGGGAGCCATGCATCGCCGGGCGTAACGCCCCGCTAGCCGGAAAGGGAAGGGGAGGGCAGGTCAACGCCCTCCCCGACCGGCGACGAAGGACCAACCAGGACCAACCGAGGACGGAGGAAGCGATGGCCGAGAAGACCGGGATCCAGTGGTGCCACCACACGCTCAGCCCCTGGAGAGGTTGTTCGAAAGTCTCTGCCGGGTGTGCCGCCTGTTACGCCGAGGCGCTGAGCAAGCGGTTCCCCGACACGTTCGGCGTGTGGGGCGACCAAGGCGTCCGCGTGATCAACCGGAAGATGAACGAGCTGCTGAAGTGGGATCGTGCCGCCGCCAAGGCCGGGGAGCGCCGGCGCAACTTCCCATCGGTCTGCGACTGCCTCGAAGATCGCCCTGAGCTGGACGCCCCGAGGGCCGACTTCCTGGCCCTGATCGCCAGGACTCCGAATCTCGATCATCTCCTGCTCACCAAGCGGCCCGAGAACTTCGTCCCGCTCATGGAGCGGATCGCGTCGTCCAGCCACGAGGCGATGGCGTTCGCGCGGGAATGGCTCGACGAGAAGCCCCCTGCCAACGTGTGGTTCGGCGTCTCGGCCGAGAACCAGGAGTACGCCGATCGCCGCATCCCGATCATGGGCATGATCCCCGCCGCGCTGCGGTGGGTCAGCTACGAGCCCGCGCTGGGGCCGGTCGACTTCCGCCGGCTCAAGCCCTCGTTCCTGCTCTACGACGAGCATTACGACTGCCTGACCGGGATCAAGGACGGGCTCGGCCCGGTCTCCTGGATCGTGGTAGGTGGGGAGAGCAGCCAGGGCGGGAAGGAGGGCCGGCCGTTCGACGTCGAGTGGGCCCGCTCGACGGTGGAGCAGGGCAGGGCGGCCGGGACGCCTGTGTTCGTGAAGCAGCTCGGGGCGAACCTCGCGCCCGGCCTCTTCCGGTGCCCGCGGTGCGGTCGGGTGGAGGACCTCGCCGGGTTCGACGTGGGCCGAGCCGACTCCGGCAAGCTGTTCTGCACGGCCTGCCACCTCGAGGACGAGATGGAACCCGTCGCCCGCCTCCGCGATTCGCACGGTGGCGACATGGAGGAATGGCCCGCCGATCTCCGCGTCCGCGAGCTTCCGCAGCCCGAGGGGGTGGCGGCGTGATCCTCCGATGGGCCTTCGCCGGGGCGAGCGAGTACGGCGAGCCGATGTACAGGCCGGCGGACGCGGCGTCCAGGCGGGCGGCGGCGGATCGGCTCGGGGCCTACGGCTTCAAGGGGCTGACAAGAGCCCAGATCCACGACGCGTCGCGAGCCGACGACCGCCACGCGTGGCCGCTCGCGATGGGATACGACGACGCCGTTTCTGAGCCGAGCCAGGTCGCCTGCAACCGCTGCAACGTGGGCCGAAGACTCGGAGTCCATCCGTGCCGAAACTGCGGTTCGCCCGAATACCGAATGCTCGAATACATCGAGGATTGACCATGGCCGCACTGGGAGTTCTGGCCGTCGCGCTGACCTTCGCCTTCGGGTCGATGCGGGCCCTCATTCGGATCTGCGAGGTGCTGGGATGATGTCCAACCCGCGGATCGGCGACCGCTGCCGGATCCACTACCGCGAGGCCGTCGCGGCTGTCATGCCCCACCACGGCAAGCTCGGGACTATCCGGATCGTCGCGCGTCCGTCCGGATCCGTGGCGTCGACCATCCGCTGGGTCGAGGCCGACGTGTTCGAGCGCCGCAAGGTGCTGAAGCGCGGCCCCCGCAACCACCTGGTCGAGCTGGATGAGGGCGGCGAGATCGTCGTCCCCTGCGGCAACCTCTACGCCCTCAAGACCGAAGGAGGATCCCCGTGCTGACCGGACCCAACCCGACCCGAGATGAGATCGGGGATGCGTTCCTGGAGGTGCGGCGGTATGTCCGCACGCAGCCCGCCTACGCGCTTCGACACATTAACGAGCTTCTCTACCTGCTGACGACGGTCTCGGGCGGCGGCCGCGAGTGCGGACTGGATAACCCGTGAGCAATCCGTCCGACGGGACGGACAGGCACGACCTGGGGGGAGGGGTATGGATCGAATCCGATGGCAGCGCCGCAAGTTGCACGTCCTCCACCGCGACGGCTGGCGGTGCCAGTACTGCGGCGTCTGGATGACGCGCGAGACGGCGACGCTCGACCACCTGACGCCCGTCGCCCAGGGCGGGTCGAACCTCGCGTGGAACCTCGTGGCTTGCTGCCTGGGCTGCAACCAGGACAAGGGGGACGCGCTGCCCCTGGAATTCCTGTGGGTGATCGGCAGGAGGTTCACGCCCGGCCCCGCGCAATCCCCGGCGAAACGGCCGCCGTCACCCTCCCAGGCCTACGCGCGGACCTGGCATCATCCCCGGCTCTCGGTCAGGCCGGCGTCATGATCGGTCTTCGCGGCGAGCGCCGCGTACGCCCTCGTAATCGGCCCGTCGAGGATGCCGCTGAGGTACTCGGCAGCGGACACGCCTTCAGCGGCGGCAAGCATCTTCGCCATGGTGATCAATCGCTTCTCGACCTTCGTCGCCGCGTACACCTTGGCTCCCTTCGGTCGGCCCTTCTTCTTCGGCTCCATCGTCGCTCCCTTCGCCGTCGTCACCATCGCTCCGCCTCCAAGGCCAGCCTATCAGACGCATCGAGTTTCCGCACCTTGAAGTATAGCCGGAGACTTTGGACAAATTGTGCCGAAAATACTTTCTGGTTTACAATTGAATTTCGGTTACCGAAATTCCATGGTTCGGTCGTCGGGAGCGGGAAACGAGACGCGGGCCAA
>NZ_JAALJI010000079.1 GCF_011064595.1 Paludisphaera soli
TTCTTCGCCGCGGCGGCCGAATCGATGCGACGGATCCTCGTCGAGAACGCCCGGCGCAAGCGGCGGGTCAAGCATGGCGGGGGGCGTCGTCGCGAGGCCGCCGACCTGGACGCGCTGGACGCTTCGAGCCCGCCCGAGGAGCTCCTGCAACTCCACGAGGCCCTCGAACGGTTCGCGGTCGTGCAGCCCCTGAAGGCCAAGCTCGTGGAGCTGCGGTTCTTCGGCGGCCTGACGCTGGAGCAGGCGGCCGAATGCCTGGCGATCTCCCCCTCGACGGCCGATCGCTCCTGGCGGTACGCCCGGGCCTGGCTCTACGACGCCATGGCCGGCGACGGCGGGTGAGGGCCGCATGGTCGCCCGCTGATCGGCGGGAAAAATCTCGGACCGGCTGACGCCTTCGGGCCGGCCGCGTCGCATGGGGAGGTGGCGGGCGGATTCGACCGCCCGGCTCCCGGACGACGCACCCCCGAGACGAGAGGATCGAAACATGCGCAAGTCCCCGCTCGCCCGACTGGCGACCGCCCTCGAAGGCCGTTTCGCGACCCGCCGCCGACCCGCCCGCGCGGCCCGCCGCGCCCTCCCGGCCCTGGAGGCCCTGCAGGTGCGGGCCGTCCCGGCCACGCTCTTCGGCGACGTCCTGTTCATCTACGGCACGACCGGCGACGATTCGGTGAGCGTCGTCGAGCGGTCGGCCGTCGTGATCTCGGGGAAGACCGCCGCCGCCCCCTCCTCCGTCGTCCCCGGTTCGGCGATCCGGGTCACCGAGGACGGACGGGTCCAGGACTTCACCATGCCTTCGGGCGGGCTCGTCTTCTTCCTGGGCTACGAGGGCCGGGACGTCTTCACGAACGACACGGCGATCGCCGCCTCGGCCGACGGCGGCCCCGGCGACGACGTGCTCCGGGGCGGCTCCGGCGCCGACGTCATCCGCGGCGGCGTGGGCAACGACTCCATCGACGGCTCGTACGGCGAGGACCACCTGTACGGCGACGGCGGCGACGACGTGATCTACGGCGGCTTCATCCGTCCGGACTCCATTCTCAACCACATCGACGGCGGCGACGGCCGCGACACGCTGATCGGGGCCCTGGGGCCCGACGAGATCGCCGGGGGCGCCGGCGACGACGTCATCTCCGGGGGGCACGGCAGCGATCAGCTCCGCGGCGGCGAGGGGAACGACTCGATCGACGGCGGTTACGGGGTGGACTACCTGTTCGGCGACGCGGGCGTCGACGTCCTGACGGCCGGCCTCGACGCCGGCTACAACTTCCTCGACGGCGGCGCGGACGACGACCGCCTCACGGGCGGCTACGGCTTCGATTACATGGTCGGGAACGCCGGCAAGGACGTCATGGACGGCCTCGCCGGCAACGACCTCATGTACGGCGGCGACGGCACGGACTACATGTACGGGGGCGACGGTCACGATTCGCTCCTGGGGCAGGACGGCACGGACGCCCTGTACGGCGGGGCCGGGAACGACTTCGTCTACGGCGGCGGCGGCATCGACCGCGTCTCGGGGGACGGGGGCGACGACCTGGTCTTCGGCGGCGACGGGCACGACTTCCTCTACGGCGGCGACGGGGCCGACATCCTCTGCGGCGGCTACGCCGTCTTCGACGAGGCGACCGGCGTCGCACTTAGCCAGGTCGACGACGACGACGACGACGTGATCCGGGGGGGGGCCGGCGCCGACATCGTCTACATCGGCGACATCAAGATCGCCCTGGCCTGGGTGAAAGACTCGTTCGAGGACGAGACCGACCAGGACCACGTGGAGTTCGCCGGGTACGGGAACTTCCCCGCTCCGCTGCCGGCGAATCGCCGGCGCTGGGGCCACCTGTTCGGCACCTGACCGCTCGCGTAGTGTCGATGGTCGTCCGGGGATCGGGGCCTCCGGCCGCATGCCGGGCGGCCGTCCTCGGGCGATCCCCCGGAAGCCGAGGGCCGACGCGATGACCGAAGAGAGCCTGTTCGCCGAGGCGCTGGAGCGGACGACGCCCGACGAGCGTCGGGCCTACCTCGAGGAGGCCTGCGCCGGCGACCCCGCCCTTCGGGCCCGCGTGGAGCGCCTGCTCGCGGCCTACGAGGGGGCCGGGGGCCTGCTCGACGCGCCGCCTTCCGCGTCGCCCGCCGGCCGCGGCGCGACGATCGCCGGCCGCTACGAGCTGGTCGAGGTGGTCGGGGAGGGGGGCATGGGGACGGTCTGGCTCGCCGAGCAGACGCGGCCCGTCCGGCGTCGCGTGGCGCTGAAGCTGATCCGGCCCGGGATGGACTCGCGGTCGATCCTGGCCCGGTTCGAGGCCGAGCGCCAGGCGCTGGCCCTCATGGACCACCCCAACATCGCGAGGGTCTTCGACGGCGGCACGACCGAGGACGGCCGGCCTTTCTTCGTGATGGAGTACGTCGAGGGGGCGCCGCTGACCGAGTACTGCGACCGGGCCCGGCTCGACGTCGGCGAGCGACTCGACCTCTTCATCGCCGTCTGCCGGGCCGTGCAGCACGCCCACACCAAGGGCGTCGTCCATCGCGACCTGAAGCCGAGCAACATCCTGGTCGGCCTCTGCGACGGCCGGCCGACCCCCAAGGTCATCGACTTCGGCCTGGCGAAGGCCACGCGGCGGCCGCTCGTCGAGTCCTCCGCGCGCACCGCGCCCGACGCGGCGATGGGCACGCCGCTGTACATGAGCCCGGAGCAGGCCGCCCCCGGCAACGTGGACGTCGACGCCCGGGCCGACGTCTACGCCCTGGGCGTGATCCTGTACGAGCTGCTGACCGGCACGACGCCGCTGGAACGCCCGCACCTGCGCGAGGCGGCCTGGCACGAGGTCCTGCGGAGGATCCTCGAGGAGGACCCGCCGCGGCCGAGCGTCCGCCTCGGCGGCAGCGAGGCCCTGCCGAGCGTGGCGGCCCTCCGGCGGCTCGAGCCCGTCAGGCTCGCCCGCCTCGTGAGGGGCGACCTCGACTGGATCGTCATGAAGTGCCTGGAGAAGGACCGATCGCGGCGCTACGAGACCCCCCTCGGCCTGGCCCGGGACGTCGAGCGCTATCTGCACGACGAATCCGTCGAGGCCTCCCCGCCGTCGACCGGCTACCGTCTGGGGAAGTTCCTGCGGCGAAACCGAGGCCCCGTGGCGGCGATCGCGACGATCTTCCTCCTCCTGGTCGTCGGCGTCGTCGGCACCACCTGGGGCCTGATCCGGGCCGAACGGGCCTGGAGGGCCGAGGCCGGACGGGCCGAGAGCGAGCGGATCGCCAACGCGAACGCCCGGAAGCGGCTCGAGCAGGTCAGGCAGGGGAGCGAAATCCTGGCGTCGGTGTTCGACGACCTCGACCCGCGCGAGGAGGAGAAGGACGATCGGCCCCTGCGAGCCGTGCTCGGCGACCGGCTCGCCCTCGCCGCCGTCCGGCTCGAAGGTGAAGGGATGGGCGACCCGCTGTTGGTGGCCGGCCTCCAGGACCGCCTGGGGCGGTCGCTGGTCCACCTCGGCCTGGCCGGGAAGGCGGTCCCGCTCCTCGAGAAGGCGCACGCCACGCGCGCGGCCGAGTTGGGCTCCGACCACCCCGACGCGCTGGAGAGCCTGAACAACCTGGCCGAGGCCCTGGGTTCCGCCGGGT
>NZ_JAALJI010000008.1 GCF_011064595.1 Paludisphaera soli
GATGTAATCCACGGGCCGGGGGATGGCTCCCCCGACGCTGGGAACCGGAATTGCTCCTCTACCTGACGAACTGACGAACACGGGGAGCAAACCATGGCCGAAAAGACCGGCGACGTCTCGATCGGCAAGTTCGACATCCTGGCGACCTACACCTACGCCAAGGCCCTGCTCGACGGCCTGGACGACGCGGAAGCCCGCGAACGCGGGATGGTCGCGGCCGTCATGGGCGCGAAGGCCAAGCTCGGCAGACCGGGCGGCACGACGAAGGACTACCACGACGACAAGTCGGCCGCCGAGAAGAAGAAAAAGTCGACCATCACCGCGGGTTCGTTCGACAAGCAGGTGGCCGACAAGATGGGCCCGTTCTTCGATGACACGTTCCTGCCCGCGATCAAGAAGCTGGCCGAGGCGGGGCTGTCCTACGACGAGGTGAAACGCCTGGTGAAGATCCCCAGGGTGTGGGGAGCGAAGCTCAGCGGCGAGAAGTTCAAGGAACGGGCGGCGGTGGCGAAGAAGTGAGACTGTCTCAGGCATCTGCGCGGACGCGCACGACGCATCTCTTCCCTGCTCCGTAATCGATCCCATGCGCCATCAGAATGGAATGTCATGCCCGTCGGCCTCCATAGGAGCCGACGGCCTTAGAGGAGAGATCGACTTCGCGTGCCCATTCGAAGGTGGAGCTTCCACGACGGCTGCGTCCGATTCGAAACACTGGGACAGGGTGACCTGCACGGCGTCGAGCCGAGTCTTGCACACCTTTGTTGGCCTGCATCGCCGTCTCGACCCTCGGGACGAGCTGGTCGATGTCGGGATCCTACTGCTGCGAGAGCCAATCGGAAGTCTCTTTCAGCAGCTTGTAGTTCTTGTTGAAGCTCGTGCCGTCGAGATTCTCGCTCACGATTTGTCCCCTCCCTGAAATTCGTCATTCTACACCCGAACGGGGCCGTCGTGGAAATGCACGCTGAAGCCGGCGGCGTGGGCCGCGTCTGCACGCCTGGTGATCGGTCGGCCGTCGCGATCGCGAAGCCGCGTCGAAGGGTCGGGTTCGGGCCGAGCCCCATGACCAGCCTCAGTTGGCCATCGACATTGGTTCGGGCGGCCTCCACCATCGACGCCGCGCCCGCCTCGATCTCGGCGAGCCCGGCTGACAAATGGTCCGCCGCTTTCTCGGCCGACCGGCTCGATTCCCGACGCAACTCCGTCAGGTTGTGCTCGAGATCGCACCTCGCCGCGTCGATCGCCGATTCGGCCTTCAACGCCAGGATGTTGGCCGTCTTCTCCTGATCGGCGATGCGCATTTGGGCGCGGTGGACTACCGCGTCGATCTCGCCCTTCAACCGCGATCCCGCTTCGCAGGCCGCCCGATCGGCCAGATTCGCCAAGCGGCCACGCTCGGCACCCAGCCACAGGGCGGCCTCGCGGGCGTGATGACCCGCGGACGTCCTGATCAGGTTCATGAACTCCTCACGATCCTTGGACGCTCGCTGGAGGACCGACGACGACCCATCGCGGAGCCGCGTCGCCTGCACCTCGACGGCGGCCCGCTCCTGTTGCAACCGATAGAACGTGCTGGTGCGGATCAGGACTATCGATCTCTCCCGATCGGCCTCGGCACGCCCGACGGCCGTCTTCGCGCCGGTCTTGATCCGTTCGGCCTGCGTTTCGACGGCGGTTCGTTCGCGGGCGAGGATGGGGCCGACTTGCAGCTTGATCCTCTCGACGGCGGCCATCGCCTCGACGGCGTTGTCGCGGATGGAGCTCATGATGTACAGCGCCGCCTTCGAGGGCGTGTCCAACCGCCGATGGGCGACCTCGTCGAGGATGGTCGAGTCGCGCTCGTGCCCGATTCCCGTGAGCACGGGGATGGGCGACGAGCAGAGCATCCGCGCCACATCGAAGTCGTTGAGCCAGGCGAGGTCCGTTACAGAGCCGCCGCCCCGGATGATGACCATCGGGTCGAAGGCCAGGAGGCGATGGGCCGCCAGGGCCTCGTCGAACGCGACTCGCATCGACGCAGGCACGTCCAACCCCTGGAACGTAGCACCGAAAAACGCGATGTTGCACGGCCCGACCCGCTGCAGGCGATCCGTCTCGCGTCGAAAATCGCCCAGGCGCGCGGAGGTATCCGGGCTGATGACCGCCACCTGCAGGAACTCGATGGGCGGGAGGAGCGCCTGGTTGCTGCCGTAGATACGCTCGTCTACGAGGCGTTGCGGGATGCGGGCCAGCTTGGCGGCGAGGTCGCCCAGCGTGTAGGAGGGGTCGACGTCCTCGATGATCAGGTCGAGCCCGTAGAGGGCGTCGAAGCGGACCTGCACCTGCAGAAGATCTTGCTGTCCGTCCGCAGCCCTTCGCCCGTGGCCTCGACGAACTTCGATGCGATGCCGGTGGCGCGGGCTTTCCAGATGATCCCCTTGGCCCTGTCGAGCGGGTCGCCCTGGCCGTTGCGCTCGGTCAGCTGCAGGTACACGTTGCAGTTCTTGGACGACGATTCGCTGATCTCGGCGCGCACCCATACCGCTTCCGACAGGTTCTGCGAAAGCACGCCCTTGATGCGTCCGAGCAGTTCGGACAGGGTGATGCCCTTCTCGGACTCGCCGTCCGTCACCATTTCTGTGCGGGGCTGCGCGCCGGCTGGCTTGAGCAGCCCTGACGGAAACCACGCCTCGTCGAATCCGCGCAGGTCTGTCCTGGCCGGCATGTACCACAGGAGGCGCGTGCCGTCCCAACGGGCGCCGAGGGCCTTCGCCTCGTCCTTGCGCGCGTAGGGGACGTTCAGGTGTATGCGGCTCTCGTGGATCATTCCCTTTCGGATCCCGCCTGCGTCGGCCTATGGTACGAACGCGGGAACCTACCATCGGAAGAGGAATCGGCCAAGGCGAGCTACTGTACGAACGGCCAGGATACGTGCCGGGAGCAGCTTCGTGTCAGGAGTCGGCGGCATGGGGCCGGTCAAAGATCGAAGGGGCGGGCGTCAACAGCGCCTGGGAGGAACGCCGAGGAGTGGAAGCCGGGACTCACCTGAAAGGAAGGCGCGTCAGGTGCCATCCCGGAGCATTCCGGCCTGCCGGAGGGCGGCTACGCAAGCCTCCGCGCGAGCGCGAGGTGGGCGACGAGCTCCGCCCGCGTGCCGCCGCGGGACGCACACACCGGGTGGACGGTCGCCACGACTTTGAACCCGCCGACCGCGTCCACGACCTCGCCGCGGCGGTCGACGAACCGGAACAGCGGCCCGAGCACCGCCCTCGCCGCCGCCGGGCCGAGGCACACCACCACGTCAGGCCTGACCGCGGCCAGTTCCGCGAGCAGCCACGGCCGACACGCGGCGGTCTCGCGCGGCCCGACCCGCGCGCCGTCGCCCGCATTGCGTTTCACCGCGTGCGTCCGGTACACCGCCGCGGGGTCGAGGCCGGCTTCGTCCAGCGCCTGGTCGAGCAGGGCGGCGGCCTCGCCGCCGAAGGGCCGGTCGCTGACCACCACCACCCGCGCGCTCGCTGGCCCCTCCCCGAACATCGGCGGCGAATCCGGGGAGCACAGGCCGCATGCGTTGCAGCCACGGGCCGCCGCCCTGAGGCCGTCGAGGTCGCGTGTCGCCGGCAGGAAGTCGGCGGCCGACCGGGCGCACCCCTCCTGGTGCGCGACCATCGCCGCAACGCGGGCCGGCGCCTCGGCCAGCAAGTCGGGGATGATGGCCGCCTCCGGAAGCGTCGCCCAATGCCGAACCGGGAGCTCCTTCTTCATGGCCTTGATCTTGATCCGCGCGGGGTTGAACGTCGACCGGTAGTACGTCTTCCACATGTCCTCGAGTTGGTCAGGCGGGGGCGCGTCCTTCGCCGGCACGCCGGGGCCGAACTGCAGCCCGTCGCCGTCCCACAGCGCCGACTCGTCCGGCGTCAGGATCGTCCAGAGCATCTCCGGGAAGCGGCGGGCGAAGAAGGGCGCGGCCCGGCGCAGGATGCGATGGTCCGGCCGGTGCCAGGCGACGAAGTGACCGCCGACGTCGCGGAAGCGGACGAACGCGTGCATCTTGTGGACGTCGCGGCGGACGGACTTCTCGGCGTGCAGGAGCCAGCCCACGTCGTCGTCGGTGGCGAGGTCGAGCAGGTGCGGCTCGCCGTGGGTGAGCCGCCACAACGCGCGATACAAGCACCCCCACCGTCGCGGGTCGCGGTGACACGCGACCGACTCGGCCAGCTCGACGAACGCCCGCGGCACGTTGAACGTCCCGCCCGCGGGCGCGGCGGGGAGCGCGTCCGCCGCGAACAGGCCGGTCGCGGCACCGTCGTCGAAAATGACGTCGGCCGGTGGAACGCCCGCGGCCAGCAGCGTGCGGGCGGCGGGACGCCATGCGGCGAAGTCGGGCGCGGAAACGATCATACGTCGACCAGGTGGTCGAAAAGAGTCGCCTGCACTAGCTTCTTCTTCAGGCCGACCGCGTCGAGATGGCGCACGGCCGCGTTGTGGCCGACGGCGAGTACGAACGGGGCGGCGGTCTTCCAGTTCACCCGCAGCTTGCGCAGGTCGTCGGTCGTCACCGGGTGGTGCCGGCGAATCGCCAGGATGCGGTCGACGTTCCGCACCCCGACGCCGGGGACGCGCAGCAGCATCTCGCGAGGGGCGGTGTTCACGTTTACCGGGAAACGGTCGCGGTTCGCCAGCGCCCAGGCCAGTTTCGGGTCCATGTCCAGCGCCAGGTTCGCGCCCGGGGCGACCACCTCGCCCACGCCGAATCCGTAGAAGCGCAGCAGCCAGTCGGCCTGGTACAGTCGGTGTTCGCGAATCAGCGGCGGACGGAGCGCGGGCAATCGCGCGTCGGCGTGCGGCGTCGGGCTGTATGCCGAATAATAGACGCGCCGCAGCCCCCGGGTGCGATACAGTTCGTCGGCGGTCGCCAGGATGGTGCCGTCGGCGGTCGGCGTCGCGCCGACGACCATCTGCGTGCTCTGACCGGCTGGGGCGAACGCCGGCGCCTTGAACCCTGCCTTCCGGTCGGCGGCGTGCTCGGCGATCCCCTCGGCCACCTCGCCCATCGTGCCGTCGATGTCCTCGCGAGTCTTCTCCGGGGCGAGGAGCTGCAAGTCCTGAGAAGTCGGGAGTTCGATGTTCGCGCTCAGCCGGTCGGCCCAGAGTCCGGCCTCCGCGACCAGTTCGGGGGACGCGCCGGGGATCAGCTTGAGATGGATGTACCCGCCGAACCCATGGTCCTCGCGCAAGCCGCGGGCGACCGCGACGAGCTGTCCCATAGTGCCGTCCACGCTGCCGACGATGCCGCTGCTGAGGAACAGCCCCTCGATGTAGTTGCGTCGGTAGAAGTCGATGGTGAGGCTGATCACCTCGGCCACGGTGAATTTGGCCCGCGGCGTGTCGCTCGACGCCCGGTTGACGCAGAACCGGCAGTCGTACACGCAGTGGTTGGTGAGCAGCAGCTTCAGCAGCGAGACGCACCGGCCGTCGGGGGTGTAGCTGTGACAGATGCCCATCCCCTCGGTCGACCCGAGCCGCGTGTCGCGGCGCTTCGTGGAGCTGCCGCTGCTGGCGCACGAGGCGTCGTACTTGGCCGCGTCGGCCAGTATGTCGAGCTTTCGGCGAATGTCCATGAGATTACCGCACCGGCCAAGGAAGTGGACTCGCGTCCACTGTATCATGCGGCAGGAGTGGAGCTCAATGCCAACTGCGGTCGGAATCTATTCTTGATTGCTTATCGGTCGGTTTTCGCCATACTGCTCGGATCAACACGAGCACGCCGCGACCGCATGTCCTCCTTCGCCGACCGATACGCCCACCGACGCGATGCCTTCCTCACGCACGCCGCCCGCGTGAAGGCTTCCCGCGACCGGCAATCGCTGCCGGCCCGGTGGCCAAGGAGATCTTCCCCAACCCGATGACCGGCTAGTTCAAGCCCGGCCGGCAGGCTATCGGCGAGGAACTCAAGTCGCTGCTCACGCCCGAGGAGTACGACTCGGCCAAGCGGAGGACTTTCAGCCAGTTTTTCACCTCGCCCGTCCTCATGGATGCGATGCACGACGCCCTGTCCAGGCTGGGCGTGCCTCAAGATGGCGTGGCCCTCGAACCGGGCTGTGGGGTGGGCAACTGCATGTCCCAAGCCCCGGCGGGCCGGCGGTTCATCGGCGTCGAACTCGACTCGCTCTCAGGCCGAACCGCCCGCGTCCTGCATCCGACGGCCGACATCCGGATCGAGAACTTCGGCGACACCAGGCTGCCCAAGCTCGACGCCGTGATCGGCAACGTGCCGTTCGCCGACGTGAAGCTCGAATACCAGGGACAGAAACTCTCCCTGCACGACTTCTTCATCGCCAAGTCGGTCGACGCCCTGAAGCCCGGCGGCGTGGTCGCGGTGGTTACCTCGCACTACACGCTCGACAAGCAGAACGCCGGGATGCGGATCGACCTCGCGGAGAAGGCCGACTTCCTCGGTGCGGTCCGCCTGCCGTGCGACGCCTTCAAGGCCGAGGGCACGGAGGTCACAACCGACATCCTGTTCCTGCGCAAGCGGGCTCCCGGCCAGGAGCCGAACCACGCCGACCCGGAATGGCTGGAGACCTCGGTCCTGGGCATCGACAAGGCCGACCTGTGGGAGATGGTGCTGGACGACTTGAGCCGAAGGACACGCTCTACGGCTCCGGCTTCTCGGTTCTGCCGGTCGGCGACCTGAAAGAGGAGCTGCGGAAAGCGGTGGGGGGGGGCAGGTCCGCGTCATGCTGGGCTCCACGGCCAAGATGGGCACCCGCACCAACGGGCAGAAGCGGCTGGCGGCCCTGCACCATCTGGACGCCCCGTGGAAGCTCGACGAGGTCGAGCAGCGGGAAAGACGCATCTTGCGGCAGGGCAACCAGAACAAGGAGGTGGCGATCTACCGCTACGTGACGGAAGGCAGCTTCGACGCCTACATTTCGCAGGCGTTGGAAACCAAGGCCCGGTTCATCGCCCAGGTGATGACCGGCGAGGCGGCCGTCAGGAAGGCCGAGGACATCGGCGGGCAGGAGCTATCCGTATGCGGAGGTGAAAGCCATCGCGTCAGGCAACCCGGCGTTGCTGACATTGGCCGAAGCCGACGCGGAACTCCAGCGGCTGGCGATACTGAGGAAAAACCACCTGGACGAGCAGTACGTGGCCAAGCGTAGCCTGCGCGACCTGCCGGACGATATCCTGCGGCTGGAGAAACCCCTGGAGGGCCCCACCGCCGACATGGCCACCATGGCGAGCAACGACGTGATTCCGAGCCAGGAGTCGATCGGCGAGAAGTTGAAGCGGATGTCGGAGAAGGTCCAGGAGACCTACCGCACAAAACTGGGGACCTATCGCGGGCTGGAAGCCAGCCTGGTTCTGCACCCGCTGGGCGGAACGGAAGTCGTGCTGGACGGAGTGACGCGCTGCCGCGAGACGCCGATGCGGGACAACCCCGGCGCACGCGCCGTGCTGAACGAACTGGAGCGGCTGGCGAACGGGTACGACTACGCTTGCCGGAGCAACCGGGCCGAGATCAGCGTGAAGCAGGGCCAGCTCGCGGATTTCGAGGCCCGCGTGGGGCGGCCGTTCGAGCATGCCGAGTACATGAGTTAGTTGTCCGACTTACGCGACCAGCTCCGGGCGGGGCTGTCGGAGAATCCGCCCGAGGGCCCGCTGGGCGAGCAGGAGCCGGCGGAGTCGCCCACGACAGAGGCAGAGCCCACGCAGGTCTCGGTCGCTCCGGAACCCGTCCACCAGCCGGAGCCGGAACCCGTGGTGATCGCCATGCCGGAGCCGACGAGGTCGGAGCACCGCCAGAGCGTGACGCGGCGCACGCAGGGGAACGCGGAGCAGTTGAGGCTGTTCTGATGGCCCGTCCTTCAGTTCGATGACACGGAATTCCCGTTCGAGGTCATCTCGCGACAAGGTCGTCTCAGGGCCGCGCTTCCCGGCCCGATTGGTCATCGGCCTCTGATTCGCGTAATGTCCATGAACGGGCGAGCTAACGACGAACCAACGACATCGAAGCACCGATCGGGAAAGAGACACTAGCCATGGCACAGAGAGCACTCATCGCGGGGGTGAGCGGGATCGTCGGCAACAACCTCGCCTCGCACCTGGTCTCGAAGGGGTGGGAGGTCTACGGCCTCGCCCGCAAGCCGCAAACCAACATCCCGGAAGTGCATCCGGTTGCCGCGGACCTGCTCGACCCCGACTCGCTGCAGTCCGCCCTGTCCGGGATCGATCCGACTCACGTCTTCATCGCGACGTGGCTCCGCCAGGCCACCGAGGCCGAGAACTGCAAGGTGAACGGCGCCATGGTGAGGAACCTCCTGAACGCCGTCGATTCGGCCGAGGGCCTCAGCCACGTCGCCCTCGTCACCGGCCTGAAGCACTATCTCGGGCCGTTCGAGGCCTACGCCAAGACCAAGCCGGTGACGCCGTTCCGCGAGGAGATGCCGCGCCTGCCTTACGAGAACTTCTACTACACGCAGGAGGACGAGGTCTTCGCGGCCGCCGAGAGGCGGGGCTTCGGCTGGAGCGTGCATCGCCCCCACACGATCATCGGATACGCCCTCGGCAACGCCATGAACATGGGCGTCACCCTCGCCGTCTACGCCACGATCTGCCGGGAGACGGAGAAGCCGTTTATCTTCCCCGGATCGCCCCAGCAGTGGGAGGGGCTGACGGACGTGACCGACGCCCGAGTCCTCGCCCGGCACCTGGAATGGGCCGGGACGTCGGAGGCCGCCCGGGATCAGGCGTTCAACATCGTGAATGGCGATATCTTCCGCTGGAACTGGTTGTGGCCGAAGCTCGCGGCGGATTTCGGCATCGAGGCCGCCCCTTATCCGGGCCACAAGTCACCGCTGGAGTCCCAACTGGCAGGCGCGGGGCCGGTATGGGCGGGTATCGCGGCGAAGCACGGCCTCGCCGAGCCGGATATCAACAGGCTCGCCTCGGCGTGGCACACCGACATGGACCTCGGGCGCGAGATGGAGGTCGTGACCGACATGACCAAGAGCCGACTGGCCGGGTTCCACGATTACCAGCCGACGCTCGGTTCGTTTCTCGATCTATTCGCCAGGTTGCGGGGGGATCGAATCATCCCCGCCTGATCGAGGGAGCGTCCGGGCAGTGCGCTTGACCCTGGCGATCCTCGCCGGCGACGTCTCGAGCAGCTCGCCGACGGTCAGCAAGTCGACGCCCGCCATCACGAGCCGGGACGCCGCGAGATGCCTCCACAGATACCCGCGAGCCCGCCCCTCGCCGTCTCCGCCGAGTTCCCCAGGTCTTAGCCCCCCGCGGCCGCGGCCCGACGAAGCCGGGCCGTCGCCTGGGCCAGTAGCGAGGGATCGCAACGTTTTCCGGTCGCCGAGCGGAAGATCAGGTCGTCCGGGTCGGGCCGGAGCCGGTCGTGGAGGCGGCGCAGGGGCCGGAGGACTCCCGGCAGCAGGACGATGCGGCGGGGCTTGCCGCTGTTGCGGGAGTTCTTCCACGCGAGCCTCGTCAATGTCCCGTAGACGGCCCCCGTCGCCGTACGGCCCGCGGCCCAGGACATTCTCGCCCCAGGTCGCCCGGTAGAATTCCGACGGCCTGGCTCCGGTAAGGACCAGGCAGCGTTGGAGCAGCGAGAAGTTGCGGGCGGCTTCGGTCTGAGGCTGGGCCCGGAGCCATTTGAGCCACCGGGCCGCGTCCTTCCGATCGCAGATCCGAACCCGGGCGGGCCGCGATCGGGGGGCCCGAAAGCCGACGAAAGGGTCGGCCTCCAGCAAGGGATCCAGCCCGCCGCCGGGGCGGATAGCCCAGCGAAAGGCCGTCCTGATGAGGCCGGTCGCCGTGGCCAAATACGTCGGAGAAACCCGCGACCCCGGCTTGACGCCGGGACGCTCGGCCCACCGAGCCGCGATCGCCTCGAGATGGGAGAGGCGGACGTCCGCGACGGGGATCGCACCGAATTCGCCGCCCGCGACGACGAATCCCGAAGCCTGGGTCAGGACGGTCGTCGCAAGGCGGACCGTCGCACGATCCATGTCCCCTCGTACGGCCCGCGTCCCGCAGGCGTCGAGGTAGAGATTGAAGAGGTCGGCGACCCGGACGTCGGGCCGGGGGGCCGCGACCTCGGCGGCGAGTGCCGAGTACCATGCCCAAGCGGCCGCCCTGTCGCGCTCGCCCACCTCCGCCGGGGCGGTGCGACGCCTGCCGGCGATCGTCGCCGCCCACCTCGAACGCTCGCGCCACCACCACGGTCCGCCAGGTCTCGCCACGGTCTCGACTCCTACTCTCGCGGGGGGTTTAGTACCGCCGAATAGTGTCGATCCTTTCGTTCTCCTGGATAAATAGCAATTCTCAGTAGCTGGCGCTCATGCTGAAGTTGAAGTAGCGGAGGGCGTCGCCCTCGGCGTACATGACGGGGAAGGCGAGGTCGAAGCCCAGGGGGATCGGCCCCATCGCGGGGATCATCAGGCGGAGGCCGGTGCCGACGGAGACCCGCAGCTTGCTGAAGCTGAAATCGTTCTCGACGGTGCCGAAGTCGGTGAAGACGACCTGATGGACGGTGTCGCCGGCGGTCCAGGGGAACTGGTACTCCAGCGAGCCCAGGGCCATCATCACGCCGCCGGTCGGGACCCCCATCGCCTTCGGGCTGACGGTGCGGTACTGGAAGCCGCGAAGGCTGCCGAAGTTGCCCGCGAAGAACCGCTCGTACACCGGCAGCGACTGGGTGGCGATGCCGAAGTGGCCCCGCAGGGTGACGAACCGCTTGCCGGTGCCGTCGGGGCGGCTGCCGGTCGTGTAGTGCACGCGGCCCTCGGCGTCGAACTTGGACCAGGTGTAGGTGCCCCAGCCTTGCTCGAAGGAGAACTCGGCGTACTGGCCCTTGGTCGCCATGAACGGGCTGTTGCGGTTGTCGAACCGGAGGCTCGGGCGGAGCGAGGCCAGGAACGAGTGGCCGCTGGCGGCCAGGTACTGGGCCGGGGCGGGGTTGCGATAGCCGTAGAAGTTCACATCCTCGACGCGGGCGGCCACGTCGACGTAGGTGCTGGTGCCGAGCTGCCGGCCCAGCGAGAACCGGCCGCCGCCGCGGGCCTCGCTCCAGTCGGGATACAGGCGGTTGAAGTAGTAGCCGGCCGCGGCCCCGCCGATCGGCAGGCCCAGCAGGTAGGGCTCGCGGAGGCTGGCCTGGAAGCGGTTGATCTGGGTGCCCGGCTGGATGTCCAGGCGGAACTCCTGGCCGCCGCCCCGGAAGGCCGTGCCGTTGAAGATGTCGTTGAACGAGCGCGGGACGTTGAAGAGGTCGAAGTTCTTCTCATAGACCGTGATGTTGCCGAAGAGGCCCTGGAAGCTGCTGGCCGCCACGCCGACCATGAACCGGCCGGTGGGCGCCTCCTCCAGGGTCGTCACGATGTCGGCGTACGACCGATTGGGGAAGGGGTCGTTGCGGTCGGGGCCGACGTCGGTCATGTTCAGGCCGGGGATGCTCGGGAACGAGCCGGCGGGCTCGCCCGAGCCGACCGGCGGCTGGCTCCGCCCGGCGGGGGCCGCGCCCAGGACGCCTGGCGCGGGGCCGACGGCCGGCGCGGGGACGCGGATCGGCGGCACCGTGTCGGCGGGGGGGCTGAAGTAGCCCCCGGAGCCGGAGCCGAACGGCTGGAGCATCGACGGGCCCGAGTCCACGGCCGAGCCGGCGGGCGCGGGGACGACCGTGTAGCCGTCGTCCTGCATCCGCACCCTCGGGGCGGCGGCCGGGGCCCCCGCCTGCGCGGGGGCGGGTGCGTTCGCGGACAGGGGTACGGTCGCCACGGCGGTCGTCGGGGCGGCGGCCTCGGCCCGGGCGACGCCCCGGGAGGGCTCGTCGGGGCCCTGCATCCGGGTGCTGCCGATCTCGCTGATCAGGGGCATCATGAGGTCACGGTACGGCTTGTCGAAGGGCCGCTCGTTGACGATCTTGACCTCGATCTGCTTGCCCATCTCGGGGTTCTCGTTGAAGTACCCGAGGTTGCGGAGCCGCTGCTGCGCCAGGGCCAGGCGGTTCTGGTCGAGGACCTCGCCGGGGAGGAGGCCGGCCTGCCAGAACTCGCGGCGGATCACGTCGTCGCGGGTGCGGGCGTTGCCCCGGACGATGATCTCGCCGAGCGTGAACGGCGCGCTCTCCTCGATCTTGTAGACCAGGTCGACCACCCCCGGCTCGTTGGTGAACCGGGGCTCGGCGATGATCTGGGTCTTGATGCAGCCCAGCTCGTAATAGCGCTTGAGCATCCTCTCGCGGTCGGCGTCGCGGACCGCGTCGAGGAAGGGCTTGTTGGAGTGGAGCTCCAGCCCCTCGCGGAGCTGCTCCTCCTTGATCCGGTCGTTCCCCTCGAAGACGAGGTTGCGGACGTGGTAGCGGACCCCTTCCGAGACGACGAACGTCAGGTGGACGTCGCCCAGGCCCTCGCCCGCGCGGGTGACGGGGGCGACGCGGACCTCGAAGAAGCCCTGGGACTGGTAGTACTCGATGAGCTTGCGGGCGTCCTCGTCGAGCATGTCGCGGTGGTACTTGCCGCCGAACCCGGCGACCACCGGCTTGCGGCTGGAGATCTTGGTCCAGAGCTGGGCGTCGGTGGCGAAGACGTTCCCCTTGAAGTCGATCGACGCCAGCTGATATTTGGGCCCCTCGAAGATCTGGATGACGACCTTGGTGTCGCCGGGATCGCCGCCCTCGAGGAGGGTGACCTGGGCCAGCTCGTAGCCCTTCTCGATGTAGAGCCGCTCGATCTGCTGGACGGCCAGCCGGGTGCGGGTAGGGTCGGCGCGGTTGCCGACCTTGAGCCCGGTGTTCTCCTCGATCTCCTTCTGGGAGACCTTCCGCCGGCCCCGCAGCTCGACCGCACGGAGGATCGGCATCTCCTTCACGCGGAAGATCAGGACGATCTTGCCGCTGCCGGGGGGCGTCTCCTCGTAGAAGGGCTGGACGTCGGTGAACCACTTGGTCGCGATCAGCGACCGCAGGTCGGCGTCCACCTTCTGCTGGTCGTAGGGGGCGTTGGCTTTGCTCAGCAGCTTGCCGCGGATCTTCTCCGCGGTGATGCCGGTGTTCCCCTCGATGCGGACCTCGACGACGGTCCCCTGGGGGGTCGCCTGAGCCCGGGCCGTCGGGGCCCCGGCCGCGAGGCCGAGGAGGGCGAGGGCCATCGCCAGGATCGGCGCGGCCGCCGGCGCCGGGATCCGGCGCGGGGGCTTCGGAATGATGACGTCGGCTTCGATGAGATTTCGCTCCACCGGACCCGTCCCTGGCGCCGGAAGGCGTCTGGTTACTTGATACGTCATGAGCGATCGTCCCCCGACCCGGGCCGACCGCGGCTCGCCTCGGCGTGGGCCGCGGCGGCGGAGGGGTCGGGCGGCCCGCAGGCTCGGTCGATCATCCCAGTCGAAGTCGAGGGGGCGACGATCGCCCCCCCATCCCATCCGGATCACGAATATGAGTCGCGACGCGGGCCCGCTCTCGGGGCCTCGCGGGGCGAGGTCGGCGTCCATCCTGGTCGCGACCGCCCCGACATCCGCGCGTCGCCCGCTGACGAAGACGTGACAGGCGGGGGCGTTTTACTCAAGTTCCCCCGCCGACGCAAGGCCGGAAGCGGCGAAAGCCGGGGCCGCTCGTCACGACATCGCGTGCCGCGGCTTGGGGTCCTTGAAATGGAGCCGGAGCGAGGGGTTGAGCCCATAGGCCAGCGCCAGGAGCTTGATCGGGTGGAGCGTCCGCTTGGCGATGCCTTGCTCCATCTGGATCCGGCAGGCCCCGCACTCGGTCGCGCCGATCTCGATGTCGTCGTCAAGGAGCCGCTTGTGCAGGCCCCGCCCGGCGCGGAGGCTGGCGCGGAACTGGTGGCGACGGAGGCCGAACGTCCCCCCCATCCCCGAGCACCCCCGGTTGATGAATTCCAGGTCCAGCTCCGGGACCTTGTGCAGCAGGTCGAATCCGGGGAGGCCCACGTCGAGCGCCCGGAGGTGGCAGGGCTGGTGGTAGCCGACCCGCGCCCGCACCGGCTCGGACGGCGCGGGGAGCTGGCCGCGCGCGTCCAGCCCCTTCAGGTACTGGCCCAGGTCCATCGTGTTCTGGGCCACGAGCGTGGCGTCGAGGTCGTCGGTGAGCTTGACGTACTCCTGCCGGAGCATGAGTGCCGCGGTGGGCTCGGAGCAGACGACGGTGTAGCCGTCACGCACGGCGTCGCCGAGGATGCGGAGGTTCCGCAGGGCCAACTCGCGGGCGTGGTCGACGTCGCCGACGACCAGGGGCGCCATGCCGGAGCTGCGCTGGGAGGCGGGGACGTAGACGTTCACCTCGGCCTGCTGGAGTACGCCGACGACCGACTCGGCCAGCTCGTGGTCGTAGTAGTTGGCGTACACGTCCACGAAGTAGACGACCCGGGGGCCCGGGCGCGAGGGCCTCGGCCGGTGCAGCCCGAGCTTGGCCGCCCGGCTGGTGAACGGCGTCCGCCGCACCGGGGGCAGCACGCGCCGCCGGGACACCCCCAGCGCCCGCTCCAGGAGCCAGCGGGAGCCGCGACGCGACATCAAGAGGTTGGAGACGATCGGGAACCGGCTGGCGAGCCGGGCCCACATCTCCAGGTGGGAGAAGACCCAGTCCTGGGGAGCCAGGCCGTGGTCCTCGACGAACGCCGCTTTGGCCTCCAGGATCAGGCTCGACACGTCCACGCCCGCCGGGCACTCCGGCTGGCAGAGCTTGCAGTGGATGCAGGCCCCGGCCTTGGCCTGGAACTCCGACGAGCCCCACGAACGGGGGTCGAGCACGCCGGCCGCCGCCTGCCGCACCAGGTTGGCCTGCGCCCGGGGGGACGCCGCCTCCTCGCCGTGGGCGCGGAAGGCGGGGCACATCCGGAGGGTCGGGTCGGTCCCTCGGCAGCTCCCGCAGCCGTTGCACGACGAGGCGACCGTCGCGGGATCTTCGCCCGGCCACCGCAGCACGGGCAGGATCAAGGGCGTCGCCGCGCCGGCCGCCGGCCCGCCCTCGACGGCCGCCTCTCCGACGGCCGGGGCGACGGGGTCGGGGAACGCCTTGAGCGGCCGCGCCGCCTGCCGCGAGTTCTCGACGACCTTGCCGGGGTTGAGCAGCCGGGCCGGGTCGAACGCATCCTTCACGTCGCGGAAGACGCGGGAAAGCTCGCCGAGCTGCCGGGGGAGGAACGGCGTCCGCAGCAGGCCGCAGCCCTGCGAGGCCGCGATCGTCCCCCCCGCCTCAAGCACCACGTCGAAGAACTCCGCCGCGAGGTCCTCCAGCTTCGCGAGCCCCCCCGGATCCCCGGGGTCCAGAAACGGCCGCATCCGGATCCGACCCTCGGCCGCGAACACGTCGAGCGTCCAGGTCAGGTCGCGGCGGCGGAGGACGTCCTGGAGGCTCCGGATCGCCGGCGCGAGCCGCTCGACCGGCACAGCCACGTCCTCCAGGACCGGCGACGGCGCGGTACGCCCTCGGCCCCGCAGGAACAGCGGCTCGATCCGGCGGCGGAGGCGCACCAGGCGCTCGCAATCGGCCCGGCGGTGCACCACGGCCGGGTCGGCCGAGAGCAGGCCGGTGCGGACCGCCTTCTCGATCAGCAGCCGGGCCCGCCCCGCGACCTCGGACGGCGAGTCCCCCTCGAACTCGACGATCATGACCGACTCGACCGACTCGCCGACGTGCTCGCGGAAGAGCAGGTCGGCGTCGCGCGCCAGGCTCACGGATCGCCAGTCGTAGAGGTCGCAGGCCGACGGCGCGGTGTCGCCCCCGGTCAGGAACGGCACGCAGCCGGCCGCCTCGACCAGCCTCACGAACGGCAGGATCACGACGGCCGTCGCGGGGGCGATCGGGACCGTGCGGAGCGTAGTCCGAACGACCATCGCCAGCGTCCCCTCCGACCCGCAGAGCAGCCGAGCCAGGTCGACGCCGCGCTCGTCGGACGCCGGCACCAGCCGGTAGCCGGCGCGGTCGCGGAGCGAGACCGACGGCCCCGACGTCGTGTCCGGGGGCTCCTCGCCGCGCGACTCCCAGGCCCCTCGCCGCCGCTTGTGGATCCGGTGGAGCTTGCGCACGACCAGCGACTTGAAGTCCGCCGAGTCGTCCTCGAACGCCGGCCAGGGCTCGAAGCCCAGGTCCGCCGCCTCGCCCTGCGCCGAGACCACGCCCAGGCGCTCGACCCAGCGGCTGGTCGGCCCGTAGAGGCACGACCGCGAGCCCGAGGCGTCGACGCCGATCGCCCCGCCGAGCGTGGCGGCCTCGGACGTCGCGGGGGTCGGCTCCAGCCGCCGGCCCAGCCCGGCGAGCCGGGCGTTCACGGCGTCGAAGACCACCCCCGCCTCAGCCTCCACGCGATCCTCGTCGATCGCGATGATCCGCCGCAGGTGGCGGCCGAAGTCGACGACCAGGCCGTCCCCCAGCGAGCCCCCGCCGGGGTCGGTCGCGGCCCCTCGGGGGTGGAGCGTCAGGCCGTTCTCGGTCGCGTAGCGGGCCAGCGTCGCCACGTCCTCGGCGCTCCGAGGGGCGACCGCGCCCAGCGGGTCGATCTCGAACGGCCCGGCCCCCAGCGCGTACGCGGCCCGGTCCAGGGGCTCGAAATAGAGGTCCCCCGAGACGATCCCCCGGAGGTCGTCGTAGATGCGGGCTCGGCGTTCGTCCACGTGAAAGCTTCGATCCGGTTGCGAGTCGGGATGGGGGCCTGCCGGTCGGCGCCGGCCGGGCGTCGTCTCGACGGGGCGGGGGGTCGCCCCGTCCGTCCTGTCAGGTCGCGTCCCCGCCAGCCTCCGGCGCCGGCTTCGACTCCGGTTCGGCCGACGCGCCGCCGGCCTTCAAGGCCCTGGCGCGGAGTCGTTCCTGGCGGTAGCGTTCGCCCACGGCCAGGTCGAACGCGCCTCGGCGACCGCCGGGGTCGATCCCCGGCCCTCGGATCTGGCTCGAGCAGCGGTAGCAGACGGCGACGTCGGGGACCCAGCGGTAGAGGATCATGTCCAGGAGGAGCGACGAGCCCAGCACCAGGTAGGCCGACAACGGCCGTTCACTATACCAGAACGCCGTGCTGGCCGCGAATCCCGCCGTCACGATCGCCAGCCCCAGCGCCTGCGGAAAATCCTTGCGGATGTAAAGGTCCGCCGAGCCGCAGGCCGGACATTTCGCCAGGCCCCCCTCGGCGTCGAAGGCGTCCGGGGCCAGCTCACGCTCGCGGAGGCAGTGTCGGCAGAGAGCGCGGCCCGACGCCTCCACTGACTCGGTGTGGTCGATCATCCGGCAATGGGGACACTCGAACGTCAATTCCATCGGACCGATCGCCCCTTTCCCGACCTCAGACGATCGGCGCCCCGGCCCGCGAGAGGATCAGCGAGGCCAGTTCGCCGAGCATCACCAGGGCGGTCCCGGCGTAGAGGACCCCCGTCGCCGACTGCGTGGAACGGAGCCCGGCCGCCTTGCAGGCCAGGGCGGCCGCCGCCGCCGGCGCGATCAGCCCCATCCCCCAGCGCATCGCCGGCAGGAGCCAGGTCGGGGCGGTCGCCGAAGCACTCCCCGTCGGCGGTCCCGAAGCCAGCGCGAGCCCGGCCGCCGCCAGCGCCGCCCGCGCGGCGAGGGCCGCCGCCATCAGCAGGATCGCGCGTCGGAGAGGCCCGATCGACGTCGACGGGGCCGTCAGGTACTGGTGTCCCATCAGCATCGCCGCGACCGTCGCCCCCATCGCCGATCCGGAAGCCGCGCGGCTGGCGGCGTTGAACGCCCAGGGGCCCCCCTCCGCGAGCGCGAGGCCCGCGAGCCAGGAGCCCGAGAGGCCCGCGACGGCCGCCGTCGCCGCCGTCCCGACCCGCGACCATCCCATGCCCCATGCCACCGCCCCCATGTAGGCGACCGCCGCCGTCGCGATCATCGCCCAGGCTCCCAGTCCTCCCCGGGAAGCGTCGGAACTCCGACCCGCGAGCGTCGCGAGAACGGCCAGGCCCAGCATAACCAGGCACATCGTCCGGAAGTAAGGCGTGGGGGTCGATCGCCGGGGTGCCGCCAGGGCGGCGACCGCCAGGCCGAAGGCCAGCCTCGCCGCGAAGTCGGCCAGCATCATCGTCCACCCCGGCCGGCCCGGGTGGGCGTCGCGCGGTCGCGGTCGTCGGGGATCATCGCCGCGAGCCGAAGATGAGCGACATGACCTCGGTCCGGGTGGCCAGGTGGTCCTTGAAGCCGCCCCGCACGGCGCTGGTGACGAACGAGCTGTCCGGCTTCTGGACGCCCCGGATGGTCATGCAGCTGTGGCTGGCCTCGATCACCACGGCCACGCCCCGCGCGTCCAGCTCCTTCATCAGCAGGTCGGCGACCTCCTCGGTCAGCCTTTCCTGGAGCTGGGGACGCTTGGCCAGCACGTCGATGACCCGGGGGATCTTCGAGAGGCCGACGACCTTGCCGTTGGGGATGTAGGCGACGTGGGCCTGGCCGATCACCGGCAGCAGGTGATGCTCGCAGAAGCTGACGAACCGGATGTCCCGGATCAGCACCATCTCGTCGCACTTCTGGGTGAAAGCCTTCTGGAGGTGGACGCGGGGGTCCTGGTGGAGCCCCTGGAAGACCTCGGCGTACATCCGCGCCACGCGGTCGGGTGTGTCCTCCAGCCCTTCGCGGTCGGGGTCCTCGCCCACGGCCAGGAGGATCTCGCGGACGGCCCGGCGGATGCGTTCGAGGTCGAAGGCCTGGCTCGGGGCGGGGGACGGCTCGGGCATGAGTCGGAGCTTTCTCGGGCAGGGAGAGGAGCCGGCGGGCCGGACGCAAGCCGAACCAAATCAAGAACTTCCGCACGATCCCCGGGGTAATTTTAAGAACCGGGGCCGGGAAAATCAAGCCGACCGAAGGCCTTCAGTTGTCGCTGAACGGGGGCGGGAAGGTCCGCTCGCGGGGGAACGCCGCGGCGAGGTCGCCGATCCAGCGGTCAAGGCGACGGACGCGGACTTCGACCGAAGGCTCCGCGAGCAGGCGCTGCTTGGACTCGACGGGGAAGGGGAGGGCGTGCGCCATGACGTCCGTCAGCGCGCCGAGGGAGTCGGCGGAGTCCAGCAGCTTGAAGAACTCGGGGTCGACGTCGGCCGCCTCGCCGACGACGCTCCGGAACCGGGAGATCAGGCGCTCGCGCCCGGCCGCCTCCTCGACCTTCGACGGCGGCTCATCCTCGATCAGGGCGACGTCGGCGGTGCGATACGGGAGGTCCGGCTTGCTCGTCTCGCGGACCAGGCGGACCCGCTTGCGGCCGAGCAGGAGGATGTTGAATCGGCCGTCGGCCAGCCTCTCGTGGTGGACGATCCGCCCCAGGCAGCCGACCTCGGCGATCGGCGGATTCGGCTTCCACGAGGTGGCCGGATCGGGGAGGACCTGCACGATCGCGATCAGCCGATCGCCGTCCAGCGCGTCCTCGGCCATCCGCTTGTACCGCGGCTCGAAGATGTGCAGCGGGGCGACGACGTGCGGGAACATCACCACGCCCGGCAGCGGGAACAGCCGCGCCCGCCCCGTGAAATCCTTCAAATCCAGCTCGTCCGCCATGCGTCCTCCGCCCTCCTCGTTCGCCCCGGTCCATCTTGACAACTTTCCCGCCGAGACGCCACAGTCGACGCCGCGAGGGCGCGGGGCGACCCGCCCGAGAGGGGACCGGCCGGGGGCGACATGGCTCGCAAGAAAGACGCGACTCGGACCATCGACCCCAGGGCCCAGGCCCCGCGGGTCGTCGCGGCGCTGAAGGAGGCCTATCCCGAGGCCCTCTGCGCCCTGGTGCACGACGGCCCGTTCCAGCTCCTGGCCGCCACGATCCTCTCGGCCCAGTGCACCGACGCCCGCGTCAACATGGTCACGCCCGAGCTGTTCCGACGCTTCCCCGACGCCCGCTCGCTCGCCGCCGCCGACCGCGAGGAGGTGGAGGACGTGATCCGCTCCACCGGCTTCTTCCGAGCCAAGGCCAAGAACCTGCAGGAGATGGCGGCGAGGCTCGACGAGGACCACGGCGGCGAGGTCCCGCGCGACCTCGACGCCCTCACGGCCCTCCCCGGCGTCGGCCGCAAGACGGCCAACGTCGTCCTGGGGACGGCCTACGGCCTGGCGACCGGCGTCGTCGTCGACACCCACGTCAAACGCCTGGCCTTCCGCCTCGGCCTGACCACCCGAACCGTCCCGGAGCAGATCGAGCGGGACCTGATGGCGATCGTGCCGCGCGACCAGTGGGTCGGATTCAGCCACCGCCTGATCCACCTGGGCCGAGGCCCCTGCCAGGCGCGCAAGCCGCGCTGCAGCGCCTGCCCGATGGCCGACTTGTGCCCGCGGGCCGGGGTGACCTCGTCCGCGTGACGACCCTCGCGCGATTCCGCCTTGTCGGCCCTCGGGGACTTCTGTAGGATCCCGCCGATCCACCCGAGGCCCTTCGCGCCCCGGCCCGGCAACGTCCCAGGGAGTCCATCGGAACGATGATATCCTACGCCCAGAATCGTGAGGATGTCCTTTTGCAACGAGCCTTCCCGCGGGATTACAAGGGCTTCTACCTGGACGTCGGCGCGAACGAGCCGGTCGACTGCTCGGTGACCAAGCACTTCTCGGTCCACGGCTGGCGCGGCATCAACATCGAGCCCCAGCCCGCCCTCCATGAGAAGCTGTGCGCCGACCGTCCGGACGACGTCAACCTGAACATCGGCGTGTCGGACCGCGAGGCCACGCTCGAGTTCTTCGAATGCGCCGCGAACCCCGGCCTGTCCACGTTCTCGGCCTCCCTGGCCGATCAGCACCGGCGGGACCGGGGGATGGAGTTCGTCGCCCGGCACCTGCCGGTCAGGACGCTGACCGAGGTCTGCGAGGCCCACGTCCGCGGCCCGATCGACTTCCTGAAGATCGACGCCGAGGGCTTCGAGCGGCAGGTCGTCCTGGGACTGGATTGGGCGCGCTGGCGGCCGCGGATCGTCCTGGTGGAGGCGGCCTTTCCCGAGCGATGGGAGCCGTTGCTGCACGCCGCGAACTACCTGTCCGCGACGTTCGACGGGATCAACCTTTATTACGTCCGCGGCGAGGAACCGGAGCTGCTGGAGTTCTTCAAGGCCCCGCTCAGCGTCCTGGACGTCTTCACTCCCTACGGGGTCAAACACTCGCTGGACGCCCTCGAGGCCCGCGCCAGCGTGTGGGAGCGACGCTCGGAGCTCTGGGAGGAGCGGGCCGGGGAGGCGGGACGACGTGCCGCGATCGGGGAGCAGCAAGCGGCGCACTGGGAGCGATGGGCCGCCGGCTGGGAGCGGCGGGCCGCGGACCTGGAGCGGAGCCTCGACGAGTCGCGACGGCTGGCCTCGGAGCTGGAAGGGCGGGCCGCGGACCTGGAGCGAAACCTCGACGCCTCGGAGCGGCGGGCCGCGGACCTGGAGCGAAACCTCGACGCCTCGGAGCGGCGGGCCGCGGACCTGGAGCGGAGCCTCGCCGCCTCGGAGCGGCGGGCCGCCGCCTCGGAGCACGAACTGGCGATGGCGGGCGCCGAGCTGGCCGGATATCGCGCGTACGGCCCGAACGCCCTGCGGATCGCCCGCAAGGCCCAACGCCTGGCCGCGAGGCATCCGAAACTCTCTCGGGCCTTCAAGCGGGCGGTCGGGATCGGCCGCGCCGTCGGATGAGGCCCGTCGACGGGGTCGCGGTCTGACCTGTCGCCGGACTCGTCCGGGAGATATGCTGGGACCGGGCCCATGACCGGGAGCGGCTGCGAGCGACGAGGACCTGACGACGCCATGCATATACTCGACATCTTCGACGCGCATCCGACGACCTTCAGCTTCGAGTTCTTCCCGCCGAAGACCGATAAGGCGTCGGCCGACCTCTTCGAGAACATCGCCCGTCTCCAGGAGTTGCAGCCGTCTTTCGTCTCGGTGACCTACGGGGCCGGCGGCTCCACCCGCGAGCGCACCCACGACCTGATCGTCCGCATCCAGCAGCAGACGAACCTCACGGCGGTCTCGCACCTCACCTGCGTCTGCCACTCCGAGGCCGAGCTGGCGGCGATCCTCGACCGCTATGCCGCTTCGAACATCGAGAACATCCTGGCGCTCCGCGGCGACCCCCCACGGAACCTCGAAGGCTATCGTCGCGAAGACGACGCCTTCGAATTCGCCGAGCAGCTCGTCCGATTCATCAGGTCGCGCTCCGCCCCCGACGCGCGCGGCTTCGGGGTCGGCGTCGCCGGCTTCCCGGAAGGTCACCCCTCCACGCCCAACCGCCGGCTGGAGATGGACAACCTCAAGCGCAAGGTCGACGCCGGCGCGGAATACATCTGCACGCAGCTCTTCTTCTGCAACGACGACTTCTACGACTTCCGCGACCGCTGCGACCTGGCCGGGATCCGCGTCCCCATCCTCGCCGGGATCATGCCGATCACCTCGCGCGAGAACATGAACCGGATCTACGAGCTGGCCTTGGGCGCGCGGGTGCCGGCCAAGCTCGATCGGTCGGTGGAACGCTGCGGGGAGTCCAACGAGTCGGTGGCCAAGGTGGGCGTCCACTGGGCGACCGAGCAGTGCCGCGACCTGCTGGACAACCAGGTCCGCGGCATCCATTTCTACACCCTGAACCGCTCCGACGCGACCCGGCGGATCTACGAGAACCTGGGCGTGAAGGACTCCGCGGCCCTCGCCGGCCGCAAGCCCGCCTGAGCCGAGGGCGGCCATGGACCCCGACCTCACGCGACGGCTCAAGCGGCAGGCGCGGGCCCTGGGCTTCGACCGCGTGGGGATCGCCCCGGCGGCCCGGCCGCCGGACTACGACCGCTTCCGCGAATGGCTCGACGACGGCCGCGAGGCCGGCATGGGCTACCTCCGCGAGCACGCCGAGGCCCGCGCTCACCCCGACTCGATCCTCGAAGGGGTCCGCTCGGTCGTCATGGTCAGCCTCGTCTACGGCGCGGGGCCGTCCGCCGCGCCCCGGCCGGCCGTGGGCAAGGTCGCCCGCTACGCCCGCGGCGAGGATTACCACCATGCCGTCCGGGGCCGGCTCGAATACCTGATCGAATGGCTGAAGGCCGAGGCGCCCGGCGTCTCGGCGCGCGCGGTGGTCGACACGGCGCCCCTGCTGGAGCGCGACTTCGCCCGCCTCGCCGGGCTGGGCTGGATCGGCAAGAACACCCTGCTGATCGACCGGAAGCTCGGCAGCTTCACGGTCCTGGGGGCCCTGCTGGTCGACGTCGACCTGGAGCCGGACGAGCCCCACGCGACGTCGCACTGCGGCACCTGCACGCGATGCCTCGACGCCTGCCCGACCGACGCCTTCGACGGCCCCAATCGGCTCGACGCCGGGAAGTGCATCAGCTACTGGAACATCGAGCACATCGGGCCGACCCCCGACGGGCCGGCCGCCGACCTCCACGGCTGGGCGTTCGGCTGCGACGTCTGCCAGGACGTCTGCCCTTGGAACCGCAAGGCGCCGCCGGGCCGCGCGCCCGAACTGGCCCCCCGCGACGACTGGAGCGCGCCCGACCTGATCGAATGGCTGGGACGCTCCAAGGGGGACTGGAAGCGGGCCCTCAGGAGGACGGCGATGCGAAGGACTCGCCGCGAGGGGCTCCTGCGGAACGCGGCGCTCCTGCTGGGCGCCGAGCGTCGCGTCGAGGCCGTCCCCGCGCTGGCCGCGAGGCTGGCCGACCGCCGCGAGGACCCGACCGTCCGGGCCGCCGCCGCCTGGGCCCTGCGGCGGATCGACGCGCCTGAGGCGAGGACCGCGCTCGACGCCGCCCGCGACGACGAAGACCCGGCCGTCCGCGAGGCCGTCGCGGGGGCCGGGTCCGGGTGAGTCGTCATCGCCGGGGCGCGAAGGTCAGGTGGACTTCACGGTCGGGATGGTGTTCGTCAGCGTGGGGGGGTTGTTGCTGTAGGTCACGGCGGCGATCGAGCCGGAGATGACCTGGCCGAAGGCGTCGGCGGCCGTCACCTTGAAGGAGTTGGAGCCGTCGCCGAGCTGGACGTCGATCGTGTAGTTGCCGTCGGCGCCCACGGTCGTCGTCCCGCCCGGCGACTTGCCCGCGGCCTCGACGAAGGTGATCTGTGAGTTCGGCGAGGCCGTCCCCTTGAACTTCACCACCCGCTGGTTGGTGATCCGGTCGGAGATGCCCGAGTCGCTGGCCGGGTCCAGGTTCACGCTGGTGACCGGGCTGATGATGGTCTTGGCGCCGACGTTCTGGCCGGCCATGCGGAGGTCGCGCATGTCGATCTTGCCGTCGCGGTTGGCGTCGGCGTCGAACTCGTAGCCATCGTCGGTCGAGGACCTGCCGAACAGCGTCGCGATCTTCTGCACGTCGTCCCGGCTGACCAACCCGTCGCCGTCGGCGTCGCCGGGGAGGTAGAAGCCCAGCAGGTACGCCCCGTTCGCCGAGGTCATGCCCCGGACGTCGACCTTGTAGGAGACGGGCGCCTGGCCCTCCTTCGGGGTCGTCAGCGTCGCCGTCACGGCCGAGCTGCGCGGGCTCAGCAGGCCCTGCGACTTGACGATCGTCTGCGAGTACATGGACCGTTGGAAGCCCAGGTTGCGGCCGGTGGCGGACCGCACGGCGGTGACCTCCGGCTTGACCGACGAGCCCGGATCGGCCGCCACGTCGATCCCCACCACGATGCGCCCCCGCGCCCCGGGGGTGAAGTGGGTCGTGTCCAGTCGCACCTCGGAGCTGGAGGTCTGGCCCGCCTCGGCGATCACGCCGGGGACGATGGCGAACGTGCTCCCCATCCCGGCGCTGAGCACCCGGCGCTCCTCGAGCGCGTCGACGGCCAACGCGGGCTTGCGACGGTTCCGCTGCTGTTCACGAGACTCGTTCATTCGGAGGCCCTCCTGAGCCGACTGCCGACGGACGATCGAGGCGCCGGTCGGTCGAGATCGCTTCCCATTCGGTCGGACGTGCGACGGGCCGTCGCTCCCCGAGGTCTCGCCCCGAGGCGCACGGCACGGCCGCGATAGGATCCTTAGATCGACCGCCCCACGTCGGAACTCCAGCCGAAACCGAAAAACCCCGGAAACCCGCACGGCCGTCGCAACCCGAAAGACAAACGCAAACCGCCGGCCCGCCCCCCCTCGGGGACGGCCGGCGGTTCGTGGATGGGGGGCCGCGAGGCGAGACCGGGGCCGGTCACTTGGCGGCGAGATTCCTCCGCGACAGGCCGAGCTTGGGGGCCGTCAGGGCCGAGGCCGCGGCGGCGGGGACCGTCGCCTCCAGGCCGTCCGCCGCGTCGTCGGCCCGGAGCCGCCAGGCGACCGCGACGAAGAGGACGAAGGCCGCCCACATGAACATCCCGTATCCCTGCGCGATCTCGTGCCCCTTGCCGTGGGCGAACAGCCCGCCGAACTCGCTCGACGTGCTGGCCATCAGCAGGAAAGACGCCGTGAGTGCCGCGAAAATCCCCCACCTCGACCGCGGCGGGGTCCGCGACGAGTACAGCTCGGCCATGAGGAAGGTGTAGGGGAAGACCATGGTCACGAAGTGGTGCTTCCAGCTCCGTTCCGAGAGGAAGAGCATGGTGAGCACCACCAGGGAAATCTCGCCCAGGTACCTGGGGCTCGTCCGGTCGGCGTCCTTGGTCCGGCAGAAGAAGGCTAGGAGCCCGATGAACCCGAAGCTCACCGCCTTGACCAGCCCGCCGACGACGTCCGGCGGCAGCGCCGCCAGGTTGAGGTCGTGCTGGACGTCGTAGCGGTCCGTCCCCGGCTCGATCTCGGTCAACAACCGCGTCATGACGCCCACCATCGACTGGTTCGCCTCCTGCGGGCTGGCGCTCCCCTCGACGAGGAACGGCGTGACCATCCGCTGGCACCAGGTCGACAGGCAGAGGGCGTTGAACCGCGGCCCGATGACCGCGCTCGGCACGATCAGCAGGAACAGCAGCAGGCCCGTGAACGTCCAGCCCACCGTCCGCCACGACCGCTTGTAGGCGAAGTACGGCAGGAACAGCGCGGGGGTGACCTTGAACGCGATCGCCAGGCCCAGCAGGAGGCCCGCCGATCGGTCGTACCCCTTCCGCCAGGCGTGGAACATCGCCGCGAGGAAGAACAGGATCAGCAGGTTGATGTTGCCGTGGTGCAGGTCCCCAAGGATCGGCCGGAGGGCCAGGAGCAGCACCGCCGTCTGGAAGAACGGCGGGATCGGCTTGCCCCGGACCCGGATCGCGTCGAAGCAGATCAGCAGCGTCATCGACGTGAGCCCGGCCTTGATGAGGAACCAGCCCATCGCCGCGGCGACCGGCGGCAGGGTCATCAGCGGGTAGAGCGTGATCGGCATGATCGGCGGGTTGGGGAAGTACATCTTGTCGTAGATGTTCGTCCCGTCCCAGAACTTGAGCACCTGGGGCTGCCACCGCACGAAGGCGCTGCGCGAGTCGGCCGCCTTCGGGTAGTAGAACGCCGCCGCTATCACCACGACGGTCGCCCAGACGCCCCAGAAGACGGGCTGCGTGAAGCGTCCCACGACGCGGCTCTTGACTCCGGTGTCGATCTCAGGCACAGCGTACTCCCTCCCTGGAGAAAGCCGCGCGGAACGAATCAGCAGGGAACGCGTGCTTCGTCGCGGACTGTGTGAGAGCCTTCTCGCCGGCGCGGCGTCTAGGGCGTTCGGACCGGCGGCGCCATCTCCAGCGTCACCTCCGAGACCCCCGCGGCGGGCCGGACCCGGATGAACGGGACCGGGTCCTCCTCCGCGGATTCCGCGTCGACCGGCGCGGCCGGCTGGGCCTGCAAGCTCGGGACGGAGTGATACCGCAACACGACGGAACCGTCAAGATCGGGCGTCATCCCCCGGACCACCAGCCTCCCCGGCGTCGCCTCGACCGTCGCCGCCCCCCGGATCGCGTCGCCGCCGAATCCCTCGATCCGCGCGAACAGCAGCGTCCCGTCGTCGTCCAGGATCGTCGCCAGGTTCGGGTTGTCGCGGCAGAACCGCCGGGCGTGGGGGGTCCAGCAGAGGATGTAGCTCGGCCGATACACCCGCGCATAGCGCTCGAAGAAGGCCCGATCCCAGCCCTGGCGGCCGAACAGCCGGTCGCCGCCGAACTGGGTGAAGTTCGTTTGCAACGCCGCCCGCAGGTAGGGCCCGCCGAGCAGCTCGGCCCCGGTCTTCCACGGCAGGAGCCCGCTGAACCGCCCGCCGCCGAACGGGTCGGGTGCCCCCGGCACGTCCTCGCCCCCTTCCTCATAGAGCACCCGATCGCCGGGCTTCACGTTCTCCTGGAACCGCTTGAGGATCCAGAAGAACCGCGGCGGCGGCTGGGCCGACAGGAACGTCGGCTCGGCCAGCACCCGCGACCGGACCGAGGCGACGGTCGGCGTCCCGAGGATCCGCACGCCGATCAGGACCGCCGCGAGCAAGGCCCAGCGGTCCAGCCGGACGGCCTCCGGGCCCGAAGCCCCCGGCGCGGGGTGAAGCCTCGCCAGCGCCGCCGCGCCCGCCGCGCCCGACGCCAACGCCAGGGCCGAATACAGGGCGAACGTGTGCCGCCCCGGCTGGAGGAAATCGAGCGCACGGACGTCCGCCGCCGTGTAGGCCCAGAACCAGCCGGCCGCCGCCACCCCCGCCAACGCCAGGCCGCGCCCCAGCCCGCGAGTCGCCAGAACCAGCAGCCCTGGCAGCCCCAGTCCGATCAGGATCAGCTCCGCCGGAGCCTCGCTCGTGAAAAGCTGGACGATCCGCGCCAGCGAGCCCTCCGGGTGGACGAACGCGAACCCGCTCTCTCCCTTGGTGGCCGACAGCCACAGGGCCGGCGCCCACCAGAAGGCGTTCGTCGCCAGCACGACGACCGGGACCGCCCACACGCCCAGGTGTCGAGCGATCGGCAAGCCCGCGCCTCGCCGTCGCCTCGCGATCCAGACCCCGAGGTACGCAAGGGCCCCCGCCGGGGCCACGAGCATCCCCGCGGTCAGGTGCATCAGGAAGGCCAGCGAGCAGAGCAGGGCGGCGGCCAGCCATCGGCCGAAGCCCCCGACGTCGACGAACCGCCCGAACGTCCCCGCCGCGATCAGGCAGGTCGGCGCCGCCACGAAATACGGCAGCATGCCGAAGCCGACGTAGTTGATCGGCCAGTCCGTCCAGACATACCCCAGGAACAGTAGCACGGCCGTCGCGACCGCCCCCCGCCCCATCCCCTGGACCCACCCCGCGCAGGCGACCAGCCAGGGGGCCGCAGCCGCCGCCAGCAGCAGGTAGAGCTTGAACGTCCGCTCCGGCCGCTCCCCGCCGAACAGCCAGACGGCCAACTCGGGCAGAGTCGACGACGCCGGGAAGACCACGCTCTTGGGGTAGCCCGCCATGAACGACGGGTCGTACCCGGCCGTCGTCCCCGACTGCGACAGGAACTCCCGCGTCACCAGGGCGCTGTGGAAGTAGAGCGGATGGTCATCCCGCCAGGGCACCCACGGGCCGTTCACGCCCTCCCAGCCCCCGAGCCCCGTCCAGATCGCCCAGCCGTGTGCCAGGCACGCCGCGACCAGCACCGCCGACGCGGCTGGCCGAGTCCAGCGCGACCGCTTCGGGGCGGCCGGCGACGGGGCCGGCACCTCGGGCGGGACCTCGCCACGCGTCCCGACGTGCGGGGTCGCCCGCGGCTCCGGCTCGTCCGCGAACGGGATGGGATCGTCGTCGATCTCGTCGATCATCGAGGGGCTCGGGAAGGTCGGGAAGCTCCGCGGCCGGGCCTCCACGACCCCCGCGCGCGTCGACCGGATCATAGCACCGACGCCCCCCGTCATGCAAAGTCGCGGGGACGCCGCTTGACTCCCTCCGACGAACTACTCAATAATCCGTACGCTTCACAAGGTAGTCAACCATTCGTCCGAGGGGATGGGGAGGCCGCAATGGCGGGGCGGAAGGTCCTGGCGATGACGGAGCGGCAGTTCGCCGTGCTCCGGGTGTTGTGGGAGCACGGGCCCTTGACGGTGAGGGGGCTGATGGAGCACCTCCCGCGCGGCGACCGTCAGCCGTACACGACGGTCCTGGGGATGCTCCAGCAGATGGAGAAGGCCGGCCTCGTGGGCCACGAGAAGGAGGGCCAGGCGCACGTCTACCGCCCGGCCGTCTCCAGCCGCGAGGCCACCGGCAGCCTGCTCTCGGACTTCCTCGCCCGGTTCTTCCACGGCTCGGCCGAGAAGCTGATCCTCGGCCTGGTCGACGCCGAGCAGCTCGCCCCGGACGACCTCCGCGCCATCGAGGCGAAGCTGGCCGAGGCGGAGCAGGGGGGGCGGGAGGCCGATCCCGACGAACTCAATCCCCCGGTCAAGGAGGCGAAGCGGAAAAGGAGGAAGTCATGAGCGACGACCGATCGATCCTCTTGCTGCTGTGGCTGGCCGACGTCTCCGTGCGCTGGGGCGTCCTGATCGGCCTCCTCGCGATCGCCTTCGCCATTCGGCCGCCCCGAAGCGCGGCGACCCGTCACGCCCTCTGCGCGGTCGTCCTGGCCGCCGGCCCCGCGCTGGCCGTCGTGCCCCGCTGGGGCGAGGCCGTCGTCCCCTGGCACTGGGCGGCCTCGGCGACGGTCCCCGACCCCGAGCCGATCCGGTCGGCCGCCCCGGCGTTCGCGCCGCCGCGCGTCGAGCCGGAGAGGTTCCAGCCTGCGATCCTTCCCTCGCCCCGCCTGGACCCTGCGCCAACGCCAGCGGCCACACCCCAGCCGTTCGATCGAGCCGGCTTCCTCGCGAGGTCCCTCGTCGGCGTCTGGCTGGCGGGCACGCTCGCGATGCTCGCGCGGCTGGCGCTCGGGGCCTGGACGCTCGCGCGGTGGAAGCAGTCGGCGACCGACCTCACAGGCGACGACCTGGCGATGCTCGCGGCCTGCGTCGCCGACGCGCCCGGCCGTCGAGGCGTCCGCATGGCGAGGCACCCCGCCGTGGCCTCGCCGGTGGTGATCGGCGGGCTGCGGCCGACCATCCTGGTCCCGGTCGACTGGGACGCCTGGCCGCCGGCCCAACGCCGGGCGGGGCTCCGGCACGAGCTGGCGCACGTCCGTCGCGGCGACGACGCGTCCAAGCTCGCGGAGGAGCTGATCCGTTGCCCGTTCTGGTTCCACCCCCTGGTCGCCTGGCTGCTGGGGCGGATCGATCGCGAGCGCGAGCTGCTCTGCGACGAGGCCGCCGTGGCCCTGGGCGACGACCCGAAGGGCCTCGCGCGGCTGCTGCTGGAACTGAGCCGACGCCCCGGCCCGCCCCGCCGCGTCCCGTCCGCCTCGCTCCCCTTCTTCCCGGGCCGCCTCGCGACGGCGGTCCGCATCGAGCGTCTCCTGGAGGATGACATGAGCCGCACGCTGTCCCGCCCCTCGTTCGCCCGCACCTGGATCCTCGGCCCCCTGGCCCTGGCCGCCGCCCTCGGCCTCGGCGGCCTCCGCGTCCGCACCGCCACCGCGCAGGACCAACCCCGGCCCGAACCCGCCGCGCCCGTGGCGGGAACTTCCTCGAATGCACTCCGGGGCCTCGTCGTCGACCCTGACGGCAAGCCCCTTGTCGGGGCCGCGGTGACGATCGAGGACGCTCGCTCCGACGCGGCAGCGAAACCGATGCGGTGGTCGCTGCACACGGACGAGAGCGGTCGATTCGCCTGGGTCGCCCCCGAAGGGATGGGCCGGATCCTCGTGTTCGTTTCCATGCCGGGGCTCGCCCCCCGCTCCATGCCGCTCGACATCTCCTGGGTCGTCGCTCGGGGCCGCGAAATCCGGATCGCGCTGAGAAAGCTCGGCACGCTCGGCGGCATCCTCGTCGATGCGGCGGGAAACCCGCTGGAGGGCGCGCGGGTGCGGGCGATGCTGCGATCATCCCGCGATCCGGAGCAGGGCGCGGCCGATCGGGCCTCGGCCGGCGTCTACGCAATGAATAAATTCACCATATCGATTTTGATCGATCCGTCATCAGGACTCGGGGCTTCCAGGGAGGCGACGACGGCCGCCGACGGCTCGTTCACGCTCCCCGGCGACATCCCCTCTGCCATCTATGACGCGAGCCTGGAAGTCCGCGGCGCCGACGGGACAGCGTTGTCGATCCGCCGAAGTGCGCCACTCCCGCCCGCAGGTTCGCCCCCCACCACGCAGATCGTCGCGAACGGCCTCCAAACCCTCACCCCCGGCGAACGGCCAAGGCTGACGGTCGTGCCGTCGGCCCGCATCGAGGGGCGGGTGATCTCCGAGGTCCCCGGGCTCGACCTCGCAACCCTGTCCGTCCGCGTCTCTCGCAGCCTCCTCCGGCCGTCGGCCGAGACCCGGCCCGATCGCGAGGGCCGCTTCGTCCTCGACGGCCTCGACGAGTCGCCGATCGACCTGGTGCTCGCCGGGCCGGGCGTCCATGCGTCGTGGACTTTCCGACCGGCGAGGGTCGACTCGCCGGCGCCGGGCGCGACGCTCCCGGTCGACATCCGCGTGGTCCGCGGGGTCGAGGTCCGGGGCCGGGTCGTCGCACGCGGATCCGGGAGCCCGGGCGAGGGGGTGGAGGTTGAGGTCTGGTCGCCGTCCGTCCCCGACGCAGAAGCACTCCGGACGGTGATCGGCGAGGACGGCCGCTACGCCCTGCGACTGCCTGCCGGCGAGACGATCCTCGTCGTCTCTCACCCCGGGGAACGGTTCGTCGCCTTGCGGGCCGACGGCCGGAATCCCCTCTCCCGCCCGGCCGGCCCCTTCGTCCAGTTCGCCCCCACGGCGTCGGCCGTGAAGTTTACGGTCCCAGAGGGGGCGCAGGCCTTCGAAGCTCCTCCGATCGAGGTCGCTCACGCCGTGACGCTCCACGGCCGGCTCCTCGCCGGGGACGGGAAGCCGATCGCCGGGGCGCATGTCAGCCCGATGAGCGACCGTCCGTTCCGGAGCATGCAAGGCCCGCCCCCGAGCGACGACCGAGGTTACTTCCGGTTCCGTCCGGGGCCCGGCACGGTCGAGGTCGGCCAGGAAGTCCACCTGGGCATCCTCCGCCCCGGCGTCGCGCCTCGGAACGTCCGGGTCACGCCCGACGACGAGGGGTTCGTCGAGGTCGTCGTCCCCGATGAGGCTCCCGCGGCGTCGGAGGGGATGAAGGGTGAGTTGAACGAATTCATCGTAGAGCCCGTCGTCACCCCCGCGGGTCGTTGAGCCGACTCGTCGCGAAACCCCGGCGTTGTCGGTCACATCGAGCCCGGTCGTGGCGTCTCCTATGCTGGATCGAGGCTCCACGCGGCGACGACGGCCGATGGTCCGGCCGGGGAGGTTCGGCATGGGATCCGGGGCGGCAGGGCGGGGCGGCGGCGTGAACCCGAGGGGCCGGATGGGGGTTGTCGCCCTCGGGCGGCTGGTGGCCGGGCCAGCCTTCAACAACCCGAACTTCCTCTTCCGCCTGGCTCGCGAGGACGCCCTCGCGTACTTCCTGGGCCGGCGGGCGGGGGAGACGATCGCGAAGTTCCAGTACGCCCTGGCCCAGGCGTTCGTGCTTGGCGAGCGGCAGCCGCTGCTGAGCGTCGAGGGGGCGTTGCTCCAGCACGGCAAGGGGCATTCGTCCGCGCGGATGGAGGACGGCAAGCGATACCTTTCGGGGACCGAGGCCGCCCATTTCGGCGTCGGCACGATCACCCAGCGCGGCGAGGCGTACAGCGTCCGGTCGACGCGGCGGATGCTCCTGGCGGCCCGGTCGGCGGGCGTGGCCGGGGGCGACTTCCCCACCCGGATCGGGGCGGGGGCCGACCTGGCGACGATGGGACTGGTCCACGACGCGGCCACCTACTACGCCCCCGCCATGATCAATCGGGCCGAGGGGCTGCTGGAAGGCCCCAAGCAAAGCCTCCTGCGCGGCGCCTTGCCAGTTGTCGTCGCCGCCGACCCTTCCGGGCTGGAGTCGCAGATCATCACGATCAGCTTCCAGGCCCTGGAGGTCCTCACGGGCGGCGCGGGGGGGATCGGCCCGATCCAGGAGCGGCTCCGGGCCATCCGGGGGGGCTTCGGCAAGGAAATCTTCCAGGACCCTCGCGATCCCGATCCCGGCAATCGCCTGTTCGGCCTCCGCGAAGCAACCTTCCTCGAAGCGACTTTGGCCGCCTATCAAGACCCGGGCGGTGCGTTCGCCCGCGAGCTGGAGGGGGTCGCCCGGCGTATCCCGGAGCAGGCCCACGACATGGCCCAGCTCGCGGTCCAGGCCCGGGAGGAGTTGGCGGCGATCGCGTCCGGGTCGGCGATCCTGATCTGACCGACGGGGCTCAGGCCTCGACGGTCGGGTCCAGGTCCTCGACGAACTGGTCGACGCGGCGGATCTTGCCGTCGCCGATCGTGAAGTGCTGGGCGCAAAGGACGGCGTAGGCCGCGCCGGTGTCGCGGAACCGCCCGCGCTCGTGGAAGACCACGTCCACGCGGTCCTCCTTGGCCTCGATCGAGCGGATCTCCGGGGCCTGATCTTCGAGCATGCCGAAGTTGCGTCGCATGGCCTCGGCCACCTCGGCGCGGCCCCGCCAGCGGCCGAGGAAGGGGAGGGCGGCCGGGCCGGCGATCTCCAGCTCGACCTCGTCGTGCATCGCCCGGGCGGCGGCGTCGAAATCGCCCCGGGCGACGGCCCCGAAGACCTCCCGGAGCAGCGCCACGTTCCGCGAGGCGGCCTCCTCGCGGGTCGCGTCCGCCTTCCCGGCCCGGAACGCGGGGTCGATGTCGCCGACGAACTGATCGAGGTGGTTCTGCGCCATGAGATCGATCTCCGGGTTCGGGTTCCTGGGCTCAACGCGGGGCGGGAGGGGCCTTCATCTCCGCGAGCAGGGCGTCGACGGCCCGATCGAGTTCTTCCCCCCGGACGTCGATGTGACGGATGACGCCGGCCGGGTCGAGCACGTAGACGGTGGGCCAATGCCGGACGTCGTAGGAGGTCTGGATCGCGCCGCGGACCCCGCCGTCCCACCACGACGGCCACGACATCCGCTTCTCGACGGTCGCCTTGCGGGCCTTCTCCCGATCCTTGGGCGAGTCCGAATTGACGCCGAGGAGGGCGAAGGGCTCGCCCTTCAGGCGGGAGACCAGCTCGCGCTCGTGCGGGACCATCGCCATGCAGGGCCCGCACCAGGTGGCCCAGAAACAGACGACGACCACCTTGCCGCGATGGTCCGAAAGCTTCAGCGGCCGCCCCTCCAGGTCCTCGCCGACGATCTCGGGGGCGACCTTGCCCACCTTCAGATTCGCCAGGTTCTCGAACCGCGCCAGCTCCCCCTTCGCGCGATCGGCCAGGAGGAAGTCCCCCTCGACCGAGCGGACGTCGGCGAACTCGTCGACGACCTGCCGGAACCGCCGTTGAGCCTGCTCGATCCCCTCTCCCGAAGCGGCCTCGGCCGTGTCGCCCCCGCCGGCGCGCTGCTCGGCCGCGTAACGGTGGCCGCAGGCCAGGGCGTAGGTCGCCTGGCCGCGGACGACCCGGTCGGGATGGCGATCGGCGACGTCCCGGATCAGGCCGATCGATTCCGGCCGCGAGGCGAGCGAGGCGCAGAGCTTCCCGATGCGGGGATCGTCCAGGAAGCGGGCTCGGACGATCGCCTCGTCTTGCGGCTGGAGGAAGCTCCGCATGGGGCCGGTGAGAAGGATCAGACCGTCGAGCGCGGCGGGGTCCTCGGGGTGCGTCCGGACGAGGGCCCGGACCTCGTCCGCCATCGCGAACCATTCGCGCTGGAAGTCCGCGTTCTCGTCGGTGATCTTCTTCTGGCGTGCGTCGCCTTCCAGCTTGTTGGCGGCGGTCAGCTCGTCGTAGAAGGCCTTCTCGCGGGCCTCGAAGCGTCGCCCGAGTGCGGCGATCCGAGGGCCGGGGGCGTCGGCCTCGGGGTCCTGGTCGTCGCCCGGCGCGACGAGTAGGCCCAAGGCGACGGCCATGCGGAGCAGGGGGGCGAGGGGCGTCATGGCGCGGGCTCCCGTGCGAAGGACGAGGAGGCGAGACGCGGACGGGGAGGCGGATCGGGTCAGTTCGGACGTGTCGGCGGAGGTCGAGTGCGGCCCGCAGGATTCGAACCTGCAACCAAGGGATTCAAGGGCCCCCGCGTTTCCACGGGGCTTGGACTATCTCATCCTCGCCCCGGCCGCGGGGCGGTCGGGGGAGGCCGGGCGCTCTGGGCGGGGGTTATCGTTGGGGCTCACCCCGCTAGTCTCTGAACCTTCCTGGCCACCGGATGCCCGGCCAGGCTCGGCTGCGGATCGCCATGCCCCCTCGCGGAGGTTTAGGTTTCCCGCAATTCACCCGGTTCGCGGTCGGGGGTCGCCCCCCGGCGCCACCATTCCTCTGGACTGATGAGTCCCCTGCTCTGCCGTTGAGCTAGGGCCGCATGCTTCAAGACGTCGCGGAGACGGCCCGAGCGACGCCATCATCGCCGCTCGGGTCCGGAAAGACAAGGCCGACGACGGCCTTCAGAAACGACGAACCGCCGCGAGGTTCGCTCGCGGCGGTCGGAAACTTGTTCGGGAACGATCGACCGCGCCGGTCAGGCGGAAGTCTGCTGCATCTCGCTGCGGACTTCCCGGGGGGCGGGGGCGACGGCGGGGGGGCAGGAGGGGGCCGCAGCGGTCGTCGGCGGGACGGCCGGGCGGACGTCGGTCTCGACGATCGTGCCGTCGGCGTTCTTGCGGACCTTGGGGAGCTTGATCTCGCTGGCGAGGCCGAAGACCTGCATCAGCTTGATCGTCCAGTAGGTCGGGTCGACCTCCCACCAGTCGAGGCCGTGGCGGGCCGAGGTCTGGAAGGCGTGGTGGTTGTTGTGCCAGCCCTCGCCGTAAGTCAGGGCGGCGCACCACCAGAGGTTCGTGGACTGGTCGCGGGTGGCGTGGGTTCGGTAGCCCCAGACGTGGCTCGCCGAGTTCACCAGCCAGGTCGTGTGCCAGACGAACAGGGTGCGGACGAACCCGCCCCAGATCAGCCAGCTCATCCCCAGCCCGCCGTACCACTGGCCGGCGGCGTACAGCCCGGCGAACAGGGCCATGGGGAAGATCAGGAAGTAGTTGTCGAAGAACCGCTGGACCGGGTCGCGGTAGAGGTCGGGTGCCCAACGCTTGTAGTAGGCCTCGCCGTGGCGCGACGTCTCGTCGGTCACCATGAACCAGCCCATGTGGGCCCAGAACAGGCCGCGGAGCGGCGAATGCGTGTCCTGCTCCTCGTCGGAGTAGGCGTGATGGCGGCGATGGTCGGCCACCCAGCCGATCGCCCCGCCTTCGGAGGCGGTCATGCCGATGATGGTCAGGGGATATTCGAGCCACTTCGGCCAGAGCTTGAAGCTGCGGTGCGTCAACAGGCGGTGGTAGACCAGGCAGATCCCGATCCCGCCGGTGAGCCAGTGCAGGGCCAGGCAGATCAGCAGGCCCGACCACGAGAAGAACGCCGGCACCACCGCCAGCAGCGCGAGGACGTGTATGCCGCCGATATAGAAGATCGGCGCCCAGGCGATGCGCTTTGAGACCGGCGGCGCGGTCGTCGTTGTGCTCATAGTCAACCTTTTTGGTGTAGCTTTCGAGAAGAGTTCCGCGACGAGCCTTCGATCGCCGAGGGTGCGCCTGCATCGCACCGGGCTAGGCTATGCAGGATCCGCGCCGGCATCCTCAGACGTCGAGGATCCGTGCGGCGTCGGCCCGATCGGTCGTTACTGGGATTATCGTTCGCGAGGAAACGGACAACAAGGCGTTCGCCTCTCGCCCGTTTGTACCATTTTTCACGGACTCGCGGGGAGCGAGTCCTTCCGAAAATCCGGCCCGATCCGGCCGCCGCGGCGGGCCCGAGGCGACCCGACGCCCCATCCGCCTGGCGGCCCGGACGTTAGAACGAGTTGACGAGCTGCTGGCTGCGGCTCGACATGGATCGCGCCATTTTCCACGTGTGGTAGTGCATGGCCATGTGGAAGACGTAGAAGAGCACCAGGCCGGGGCGGCGATGGACCTTGATGAAGGCCTTGAACCGCTTGCGGTACTCCTTGCGAAGGTCGGGCTCCGGGACGTTCTTCATCAGGCGGGCGAACAGGCCCAGGCCCTCGACGGCGCACCGCATCTCGTCCAGGAACCATCGCGTCGAGATCTTCCACCAGCGCTGCTTGCTGGTGATCCCATAGTCGAAGTCCGGGTTCATGAAGAGGGCGTCGGTCCGGTCGAAGTAGGCCTGGGGCTCGTAGAGGCGGTTGAGCACCTCGAAGTAGCCTTCCAGCAGCTCCTCGCGCGACATCTTCAGGGGGATGACGTTCGTCCCGAACTCGGAGCGGTCGGAGTGGTCGAGCCGCCCCTCGGCTTCCAGCCGGGCGTGGAGCGGCGTCTTGGGGATGGCCGAGAGCATGCCGCTCATCGAGAACGAGATGCGGGCCTGCTGGATGAACTCGATCTGGCGTTCGAAGATGCCGACGTCGTCGCTGTCGAAGCCCATGATCATCCCGCACCAGACCTCCATGCCGGCGTCCTGGATGCGGTGGACCTTCTCCAGCAGCGTGCCGCCCGTGCGGACGTTCTGGAACTTCTTGGTCTCGCGGAGCGAGTCCTCGCTGGGGCTCTCGATGCCGATGAACGTGGCGATGAAGTTGGCCTCGACCATCAGGTCCATCAGCTCGGCGTCGTCGGCCAGGTCGATCGAGGCCTCGGTGAACAGGCTCAGGGGGTAGCCGTTCTTCCGCTGCCAGACGATCACTTCCTTCAGGACTTCCTTGATCGCCTTCTTGTTGCCGATCAGGTTGTCGTCGACGACGAACGCGATCCGCAGGCCGGTCCGCCGGATGGCCTCCAGCTCGGCGATCACCTGATCGGTCGTCTTGATCCGGGGGCGGCGGCCGAAGGTCACGATGATGTCGCAGAACTCGCACTGGAACGGGCACCCGCGCGAGAACTGGATGCTGCCGAAGGCGTACTTCTTCATGTCGAGCATGTCGAAGCGCGGGGTCGGCACCTTCGTCATGTCGGTCTTGTCGCGCTGCTCGTAGCGATACTGGTTCAGGCCCTGCTTCCACTCGTTGAGGAACTGGGGCCAGGTCTCCTCGGCCTCGCCGATGAAGATCGCGTCGGCCGGCTCGTCGTCGAAATAGTCCTCCTGGACGGTGATCCAGGGGCCGCCGATCGCCACGAAGCAGCCCCGGGACTTCAGCTCGCCCAGGATCTCCTTCATGCGGAACCGCTGGACGCTCATGCCGGTCATCGCCACGATGTCGGCCTTGGCGCAGCGGTCGAAGTCGATCTCCTCGGCGTTCTCGTCGATCAGGGTGACCGTGTGCTCCTCGGGGGTCAGCGCAGCCAGCAGCGGCAGGCAGGCGACCGGCAGGTTGGCCGACTTCCCCATGAACGGGAGCAAGTGGTCCATCCCCCAGTACGACGGCTCGAACCGGGGGTTGATGATCACGATGTCTGCCATAGGATGCCGATCCCTCCGTTCCTGGAGCCGGGTAGGCCAGGGGTGTGCGCAAGCTCTCGAAGATGAATATGCTAGTCAAGCGGGGGGGGACTTGCCCAGGGGCAGTCCTCCGATTCCGGGGCCGATCCGTCGTCGCGATGGCCCTGGCCCGCGGAAATCGTACAATAGGCCCGACCCAACGCCCGTCCGCGGGATGGGGACGACCGCCGTCCCGCCGCCCCGGCTCGCCCCTTAGCCAACACGTTTCATGCCACAACGTCCGATTCGGCGATCGGCCGCGTCCTCGGCGGGCCAGGGCCTCGTGCCCGATTTCGCCCCGCATCCCTGGATCCGGGGGGGCCACGCCCAGACGATCTTCGGCCGCTACATGGACCCGAGCCGACCGACCTACGGGTCGTGGACGGACACGATCGAGCTGCCGGACGGCGACCGCCTCTGCGTGCACGAGTCGATCCCGATCGGCTGGGACGAGGGGGGTCCGGCGGCCGTGCTGCTGCACGGGCTGGCGAGCACGGCGGACGCCCCCTACGTCGTCCGGTTCGCCCGGCGGCTCGGCGACCTGGGGGTCCGGGTGGTCCGGATGAACCTCCGGGGCGCAGGGGCCGGGTTCGGCCTGGCGAGGGGGTTCTACCACGCCGGCCGCACCGAGGACGTCCGCGCGACGGTCGACTGGCTCGCCGGACGCGCGCCGGGCTCGCCGATCGCCGTCGCGGGGTTCTCGCTGGGGGCCAACCTGGCGCTCAAGATGGCGGCCGAGGCGTCCCGGCCTTCGTACGACGGGGTGAGGCCCGATTGCGTCGTGGCGGCGAACCCGCCGGTCGACCTCTCGCTCTGCTGCCGGACGTTGCGGAAGGCCGAGAACCGCGCCTACGACTGGAGCTTCGTCCGCTGGCTGCGCGCCGAGGTGCGCAGGCTGCACGAGCGGTTCCCGGACCTGGGCCCGACCGGGCTCGAAGGGGTCCGCTCGGTCTACGACTTCGACGACCGCTACACCGCGCCTCGCAACGGCTTCGACGGGGCCGAGGATTATTACCGACGCAGCAGTTCCGGCCCGCTCGTCCCCGAGATCGCCTTCCCCGGCCTGGTCGTCCACGCGGCCGACGACCCGTTCATCCCCGCCACGGCCTTCGAAAAAGTCGCGTTCCCCCCGAACGTCCGCTTCGAGTTGCTCCCCCACGGCGGCCACCTCGGCTACGTCAGCCGAACCCCCTGGCTCGGCGACCGCCGCTGGCTGGAGACCCGCCTGACCGCCTGGCTGGCCGATCGCTGGGGGATGGGCTGAGGGGATCCAGGATCACAGGGCCTCGATCCAGTCTCGCCACCGCCCTCGATAGCCGGGGCGATCACGGCCCGGTCGCCCTCGAGCCTCGCCGAGCCCCGGGATGGGCTCGACCTGCTGACACTCCCGGACCGCAAGCCACGAGGGCGGGTCCGCGGCCCATCGTCGCACGACCTCGGGCGCGGCGGAGTCGGCCAACTCCCGGTGGTGACGGACGCCCCATTTCAGGCCTTGCGAGGCGCCCGGCCGGGCTGGGGGAGTTCGCCGCGGAGGAATGCGGCGAGGGCGCGGTCGTCGTCGAGGTCGAGTTCGAAGGGGATCCAGGCGCCGGTGGATTCGTCGAGCAGTGCGGCGTCGGCCATGCCCCGGAGGCTCGTGCGGACGCTGGTCCAGATGAGGCGGTCGTCCTCGTTGGTGAAGCCGTGGCCGTCCCACTGGCCGACGCCGCCGACCGTGGCGCGGAGGGCCGAGCGGACGGCGTAGACGGCGTCGATCGCCTCGGGGCGGCTGCGGATCGCCTCGGGATAGATCCGGATGGCGTAGATCGCGCGGACGGTCTCCAGGTAGTCGCTCAGCCAGCGGACGGCCGAGGGGGGGCCGCCGGTCTCCAGGCTGTCGATGAACTCGGCGACTTCCTCGGCACCGAGCGTGTTGGGGCCGACCGGATTCAGCTCGACGGTGGCCCAGACGTCGTGCAGGTCCTCGGCCTCGGGGCCGATGGCGAGGTAGTTCCCCAGCATACCGGGATGATCAACCGACCAGACCGCACCGAAGGGGACGGCCCGTTGCAGCGCGGCCAGGGGGACGTCGCGGTCATCGACGGTCAACAGGCGGAGATAATCACCCATCGGCCGGCTCCGTCATCAAATTCGCGACGCACGCCACCACGCCTCGTCTGGTATGGGGTCGTTGAAGAACGTCGGCGTCGGCATCGGCGACCGCCTCGCCCGGCCGGCCCACGATCGAGGGCTGCGATCGGAATCCCCTCAAGAAGTAAATTAACAGCGCCCCATCGAGGATGCAAGGGACGAGGAAGACCCACACGTCGTCCCCCAGCGAGATCCGCCGCACCCATTCGCCGGCCGCCAGGCTCCCCAGGAACGAGGGGAGGCCCGTCGAGAGGATCAGGAAGATCGCCTGGACGCTCGCCCGGTGGGTCGTCGGCGCGCGGCCGTCCAGGAATACCTGGCCGCCGATCGCGAAGCAGGCGATCCCGACCCCCTGCAACACCCCCACGCTCACCGCCACCGCGAGCGGCGGGTGCGTCGCCAGGATCAGATACCGGAGGAACCAGGCCCCCAGCCCCATCGCCATCGTCCCCTTGTAACCCATCCTCCCCAGGAGCCAGGGCATCACCGCCAGGGCCGCGACCTCCGGGACCTGATTGATCGACACGGCCGTCGAGATCCAGGCCCGCGGCATCCCCCGCGCCGCCAGGTAGCCGGGCACGACCTGGTACGCCAGGGGGATCGTCAGGAAGACGCCGAAGGTGGTGATCAGGAACACCCGGACGTCCTTCTCCCGCAACAGCTCCACTCCCTTGCGCAGGTTCGCCCGGCCGGACGTCTCCCCGGCCAGGGGGGGCGTGTGGGGGAGCGTCCCGCAGTAGCAGGCCATGACCAGCGAGATCGCCGCCGCCATCCAGAAGACCTCGGGCATCCCCCCGGCGGTCGCGATCCGGCCGCCGCCGACCGCCAGCATCACCCCGGAGACCAGCCAGCCGACGGCCATCCAGCCCACCGTCCCCCAGAGCCGGACCGCCGCGAACTCGCGCCGGGGGTCGTCCAGGTTCCGCATCGCCAGCGAGCTGCTCAGGCTGTGCGTCGGCATGATGATCGAGAAGTAGAGCAGGAACGTCAGGAAGAGCGGCCCCGCCCCCACGACCCAGCCGGACGCGAGCGCCGCCAGCAAGAGCGTCCCCGCGCCGTACGCCAGCACGAGGAACGTCTGCGTGGGCATCAGCCGGTCGACGAGCTGCCCTGCGCCCAGGGGCAGGAGCGTCGCCGCGAGCGCCTGCGAGGCGAAGATCAGCCCGCGCCAGCGGCCGTCGATCCCCAACTCGGCCAGGTGCACGCCCAGGAGCGGCCAGAAGGCCCCCGAGACCGCATAGAGCAAGGCCATCATCATCGACAGCCGCCACCGCCCGCGCGTTTTCATCGCCGCTCCGTTCCTCGTGCGTGCCGCCCCTCCTGGCCGCCTGAGACTCTACCAGAGACGCGCGACGCGGCCCAAGGCCAGTTGCCGCGCCGCGACCGGCCGCCCGCTCATTTGTTCACGGCCTGCATCGCCTGGGCGTGGTAGCGGTCGCCCGCAGCCGCCCCGGCGGGGAGCAACTCGTCGATCTTCCTCAGCTCCTCGTCCGACAGCCCCACCTCCACCGCCCCCAGGTTCTCCTCCAGGTATCTCATCCGCTTGGTCCCCGGTATCGGCACGACGTCCACCCCCTGGGCGAGCACCCAAGCCAGGGCGAGCCGGCTCGGCGTGCAGCCCTTGGCGGCGGCCAACTCCTCGACGGCCTTCACCAGGTCGAGGTTCTTCCGGAAGTTCTCCCCCTGGAACCGGGGCGAGTTCCGCCGATAGTCGTCGGCCGGGAAGTTCTCCGGCGACTTGAACTGGCCGGTCAGGAACCCCCGCCCCAGCGGGCTGTACGCCACGAAGCCGATCCCGAGCGCCCGGACGGTCGGCAGGATCTCCACCTCCGGCTCGCGACTCCAGAGCGAGTACTCGGTCTGCAGCGCCGCGATCGGGTGCACGGCCGCCGCCCGCTTGATCGTCTCGGTCGACGCCTCCGACAGGCCCAGGTGCCGGACCTTCCCCTCGCGGACCAGGTCGGCCATCGCGCCCACGGTCTCCTCGATCGGGACCTTCGTGTCCACCCGGTGCTGATAGTAGAGGTCGATGTGGTCGACCCCCAGCCGCTTGAGGCTGGCCTCGCACGCCTCCTTGACGTAGGCCGCGTCGCCCCGGACGCCCAGGAACTCCCCGTTCGGCCCCCGCACGTTGCCGAACTTGGTCGCCAGCACCACCCGGTCGCGACGGTCGGCGATCGCCCGGCCGACGAGCACCTCGTTGCGCCCCGAGCCGTACATGTCGGCCGTGTCGAGCAGGTCGCCCCCCTCGTCGAGGAACCGGTGGATCACCCGGATCGACTCCGCGTCGTCCTGGCTCGCCGGGTCGTAGAACTCGCTCATCCCCATGCAGCCCAGCCCCGGCGCCCGCACGTCCAGGCCGCCCAGCGAGCGGACCGGCAACTCCCGGCGAGATTCCTGCGTCATCAGTAGGCGTCTCCAATGGATGGTGGAAAGCCCGGGGCCTTCCACCCCCCTCGTCCTTGGTTGATCGTCCCGTCCAGTATAGAATCGAGGACAAGGCACGAGGGGAGCTTCTGGGATGCCCCGAATTGACCCGAGCGAACGGCCCGCAATCAGGGCCGCATCATGGATTCCATCATCGAGCTGACGACCGGCTATCTGACCTTCGAAGAACTCGACGCGGAAGTCGTCGCCTCGATCGACGACTTCCGCTCCATGGGCGTCGAGACGATTTTCCTGACCTTCGGGTTCGGCTGCGACCGCGAGGATCGGCTCCAGTTCGAGGAGATTCCCGTGGCGCTCGGCGACCTGATCCACTTTATCCAGGACGCCGAGGCCGACGGGACGTTCGAACTCGGCGAGTCGGACCTGGTCCTCCGCGGCGGGGGGCTGGAGTTCCTTTTCTGCCACGAGGGGGACGTGCATTGCTACGGCCGAGAATCGCCCCCTCTGCTCGCCGTACGCCGGCGATGGCGGAGGGACTACGAGTGGAGCGAGGATCGTCAATGCGGCGGGCGGCATCGCCGATTGACCGGCCGCCCGAAGCGCCGATGAGGCGGTGCCGATCGGGATCAGCGTCCTCGCCGACGCGGCCGACTCCGCAGCACGGAGAACGCGACGCCGTCGCATCGCCATGATCTGCCGCGTGCTCCCCTATCGCGTCGCCGAGGGGCCGACGAACATGGCGATCGACGAGGCCCTGCTGGACCACGTCGCCCGCGACCCGTCGGCCGCCTGGTTCCGCACCTACGGCTGGGCGACGCCCACCCTGAGCCTCGGCTACTTCCAGCGCTGGGCGGAGACCGAGGCCGAACCGCGCTGGCGGGACGCCGCAAAGGTCCGCCGCGCCACCGGCGGCGGGGCGATATGGCATGAACATGAGATCACGTTCGCGATCGTCATTCCGTCGAGCCACCCCCTGGCGCGGCCGAACACCGCCCTCTACCGCGCCGTGCACCGCGCGACGGCCGCCGTGCTGGCCTCGCGGTCCGTCGACGCCCGCCGCCACGGCGACCTCGCCCCCGACGAGGCCGGCTCGACGCCCGCCCACCCGTTCCTCTGCTTCGCCGGCCGCGACGGCGAGGACCTCGTCCACGGCGGCGACAAGCTCGTCGGCAGCGCCCAGCGGAGGAGGGCGGGGGCCGTGCTCCAGCACAGCTCGCTCCTCCTGAGGCGCGCCGACGCCGTCCCCGAACTCCCCGGCGCGGCCGACCTGGCCGACGTGACCGACGACCCCCGGGCCTGGTCCGACCTGATCGTCGCCGCCCTCGTCCCCGCCCTCGGCATGGAGCCGGAGCCCGCCGGCTGGCCCGACGGCCTGCTCGACCGCGCCGACCGGATCGAGCGTGAGGTCTATCGCAACCCCGCCTGGAATCAGAAGCGTTGAAGCTTGCAGCCGACAAGGACCCGCCGATGTTCCTGGCCGCCGCCATCCAGACTTCCGCCACGACCGACGTCGCCCGCAACCTGGCCGAGATCGAAGCCCTCGTCGCCCGCGCCGCAGGGTACGGGGCGAAGTTCGTGGGGACGCCCGAGAACAGCAACTTCCTCGGCCCGGCCGACGAGAAGGTGAGGCTCGCCGAGCCTCTCGACGGGCCGACCTGCTCGTTCTTCGCCGACCTGGCGCGCCGGCACGCGATCCACCTCCTGCTGGGCTCGTTCAACGAGCGTGGGTCGACCCCGGAGCGGTGCCGGAACACGAGCGTCCTGTTCGGCCCCGACGGCGCCCGGCTGGCGGCCTATCGCAAGATCCACCTGTTCGACGTGGACCACTCCGAAACCGTCCGCGCGATGGAGTCGCGGACGATCGAGCCGGGCGAACAGCACGTCGTGGCCGAGACGCCGCTAGGCCGCTTCGGCCTGAGCGTCTGCTACGACCTGCGGTTCGGCGACCAGTACCGCCGGCTCGTCCGCGAGGGGGCCGAGATCCTCTGCGTCCCCGCCGCCTTCACCATGCGGACCGGCCGGGACCACTGGGCCGAGCTGCTCCGCGCCCGGGCGATCGAGTGCCAGGCGTACGTCCTGGCCCCGGCCCAGTACGGCGTCCACGGCGCGGCGTCCGAACTCCGCGAGAGCTTCGGCCGCGCCATGATCGTCGACCCCTGGGGCGTCGTCCTCGCCACCGCCCCCGACGGCCCCTCCGGCCTCGCCCTCGCCGAGATCGACCTGTCCCGCGTCTCCGAGATCCGCCGCGCCATCCCCGTGGGGGCCTACGAGGCCTCCTAACGACGAAAGGGCCCGCAGCCATGCCGCCCACCGGCCAGGCCGCGACGACCGCCGTCATCTACGTCTTATCGGTCGGCGCTGCCGGCTGTTGCTGCCTGCTCAGCTTGTCCGCACCGAGGCTCCTCGTCCCCGGCGGATGCGGGTTCATCCTTCAGTGCGACTCCAGCGCCCTCTATCATCAGGCGCCGATGGCCCTCTGCCTCGTCCTGGGCCTGGCGGTGTTCGCCCGGCTCGGGCATCCCCAGGCCGCGAGCCTAACGAGGTGCGCGGCCCTCGTCTCGACCTCGTTCTGGATCTTCGCCGTCGGCCTGGCACGGGAGTGGTGGTGAGCGTCGGCCGAACCCCAATCGAAGCCAGTCCCGCCGCCGCGGCGCGAGTGCCGCGGCGGCGTGGTCGGCGGCGGGTTCACGCCTTGCGGAGCGATTCCGCCCGCTTGGCGGCGACGTCCTTGGCGCAGGCCAGCGGGGCGGCCTTGGCCAGGGTTTCGTAGACCTCGGCGGCGGCGGGGCGCTGGCCGAGGGCGGCGAGGGATTCGGCCGCGCGGAAGAGGCCCTCGACGACGGCGGCCTGGGCGACCCCGGTCGTCTTGGGGAGGGCGTCCCGGAGCGCCTGGGCGGCGGCGGCGGTGCCGATGCAGCCCAGCGACTTCGCGGCGGCGACGGCGACCTGCGCGTCGGCGTCGGCGAGCTTGGCGGCCAGGGCGGGGACGGCCTTCACGTCGCGACGCACGCCCAGGCTGGCGATCGCGCCGACGAGGGGGCGGCCCTGGGCCTCGGCGACCACGGCGCGGAGGGCCTCATCGACGGCAGGGTCGGGGATCGGCTCGACGGCGTAGCGGGCCATGTCGGCCAGTTCCTCGTCCCGTAGGAGCGGCGCGACGACCGGCACGCACGCGCGGTCGCCCACCTGGGCCAGCACGCGGAGGGCGTCGACCCGGGCCTTGCGGGGGGAGTCCTCCTTCTTGAGGACCTCGATCAATTCGTCCTGCCCCTGGCGCTTGCGGTTGCCCGCGGACTGCGAGGCCTTCTGGGCGAGGGCCGTCGACGAGGCGGCCAGCAGGGCGGCCCCGGCGAGAACGGCGGCTTGCGTCTTCATCTCGGCATTCCTCGACGGGTAGGTTCAGATGATCCAGGGGGCACGCTGGGCGCGGGTCAGGAAGCGGTTCGCCTCGGCGTCGCCGACGAACTCCTCGCGGACCGGGTCGAAGTGGACGTCGCGCTTCAGCCACATGCAGACGTTGGCCGCGTGCACGGTGGTCATCGTGCGGTGCATGACCTCGGGGTTGGCCACGGTCCAGCGGCGGGACTTCACGCAGTCGAAGAAGTCGCGGACGTGGTTCATCGGCCGGCCGGTCTTCTCGACGTACTCGGCCAGCAGCTTCTCGCCTTCCGCCATCAGGGCGGGCGAGGAGACGTCGGGCTTTTCGTACCCGTCGGCGCAGGAGGCGGAGCCCTCGTCGCCTTCGAAGGTCATGCCGCAGGAGCCCCGCCAGCCCTCGCGCTGGAGGATCATCTTCACGCCGCTGGCGAAGGCGGTCTCCATGCCGTCGCCGCTGACGTTCTTGACATAGCTATACTCGATCGCCGAGGTGTCCAGCGCGTCGATGCCGGCCTGGCCCTGGGCGAACGTGTGGGCGCCCCACTCGCCGATGCAGCTCGTGTGGAAGTCGTAGTGGCCGCGCCAACCGCCTTTGATGTAGCCGCTGTTGAACGGCCGCCAGGGGCAGCCGCCGAGCCAGGCGTCCCAGTTCACCTCATCCTGGGGCGGCTGGGGCTCTTCGGGGAGCCAGGCGTGGCTGAGGTCGGCCGAGTCCCAGGGGGCGATGTGGGCGCGGACGGTGTGGACCTTGCCGAGCTTGCCCGAGCGGGCCAGCTCGATGATCGTCCGGAACGGCCCCTCGCTGAGCCGCTGGGTGCCGGTCTGGTAAATCCGGCCGTAGCGCTTCGCGGCGTCGACCACCGCGCGGCCCTCGGCCACGGTCATGCTGGAGGGCTTCTCGGAGTAGACGTCCTTCCCCAGCCGCATGGCGCGGATGGCGGCCTGGGCGTGCCAGCGGTCGCCGGTGGCGATGAGGACGGCGTCGATGTCGGGGCGGGTGGCCAGCATCTCCTCGAAGTCGGCGTAGGTCTTGCAGTCCTGGTCGCCGTTCTTCTTGTCGATCCTGGCCTTCACCTCCTCGCGGCGCGACTTCTGGACGTCGGCGATGGCGACGAACCGGACGTCGGGCTCGACGGCCATCCAGTCGAACACGAACTGGCCGCGCGGGCCGAGGCCGACGCCCGCCATGGTGATCCGCTCGCTCGGCGCGACGGCGCCGTCGCGCCCCAGGGCCGAGGCCGGCACGATCGTCGGCACGGCGAACGCCGCCCCGGCGAGGGCCGCCGTCTTCAAGCAGTCGCGCCGGGTCTGGCCCTTCGCGGCCGTGCCGTCGGCGGTCGAAACGGGATCCGTCATCGTCGAGTCTCCCTCAATCTGGGGATGTCCGCGCGGGCCTCTCGGGATCTCGTCCGGCCGTTCCTGAAGACTCGCCGGGCGTTGCACCCGCCGGGCGTCGAGGCCGGACCCAGGCAAGGAAGAAGCTCGCACGCGAAGGTCGGAGGACGACCCGCCGTCCGGCGAGTCTCCCGCCATCATCCCCCCGACCGAGGCGTGAAGCAAGGTGCCGGCCGACGGGGCGAGCCTGTCGAGTCCCGTTCAGAGGACCTCCACACGCGGGACCTCCACACGCGGCGCGGGCGCAGGACCTTCAAATCGCGGCTCGGGGGCGAGCTGGATCGTGACGGGCTCCGGGTCGCGAGGGGCCGCGAACGCCCACCCGACCACCCCCCTCAACTCGCCGAATTGAACGTAGAGCAAGGCGCGCCCTTCGGGCAGTCCATCGAACCGGAATCGGCCGGCGGCGTCGGTCCGAACGACCTGCATCCGGGGCATCCGCCTGGAGAGGTTCTCGATCTGGGCCCCTTCCACCGGATTGCCGTCCGGGCCCACGACCACGCCGACCGCCGAGCACGCCGGGACCAGGACGAGGTCGGGGAATGTCGCGGGCTTGCCGCGCTCGATGTCGAGCGGCTCGGTGTCGGCACCCGCGAACCCCTGCTTGCTCACCCCGATTTGCAGCGACGTCGGCGCGGCGCCCGAGACCGCGTCGGGTATGCAGTCGAACCGATAGCGGCCGCTCCCGTCGGTCGTCGTCCGGCAGGATTCCGAAGCCTTCATCGCGACGCCGTAGCCCTCCGCGTTCCTCCAGACGTAGGCGACCTCGACCAGGGCCCCGGAAACGGGGGCGCCCGAGCGGTCGAGGACCTTCCCGCCGACCGCGGCGAGCACCCCCGGCTCGGACTCGGGCAGGGCGATGTGGATCGCCAGCCGGCCGGCTTCCAGGCGAGGCTCGATGCTTCCGCCGTCCTTGCTCTCGAACTCGGCCGACCGGCCTTCGGCGTCCATCAGCCGGTAGCGATCCGATCCCTCCATCCGCGCCACGCTCCGGACGGCCTCGGGCCGGAACCCGTCGTCCCGGCGGAGCGAGAATCCGAGCGGCCGGACGTCCCACCTCCGGGGCGGCTCGATCTTGCCATCGATCTGGCCGCCCTCGCGGGGGAGCCCGATCCTCGCCACGCCGTCGGCGTCGGCGTCGGCAGCGGCGTTGACGGTTTCGGTGTAGACCCTGCCGTGCTCGGCCGGGCGGCCGTCGCGCGCCCACGCAAGCCGGAACTCCCACGCGGCCCCGCGCCGCATCGGCACGTCCTGCCGCTCGACCTGGACGGCCTCCGACAACGCGAACGGCCTGAAGCGCAGCCCCTGCGTCACGACGTAGCAGCCGGGCGCGGGCTCGACCGTCGTCATGGAACAGTGCCCCGGCGCCAGCTCTACCGAGTAGAAACCGTCGGGGCCGGACCGGGCGGACCGGACCGCCACCTCCTTCTTGCCGACCTCCGACGTATAAGTCTTGATCGTGGCCCCGGCGATCGGCTCGCCGGTGTCCGGATCGGCGACCCGACCGGTCAGCCGATACTTACTCGGCGACCGAGCACCGGCCGCCTCCCGAGCCGGGGCCGCCCCGTCATCGGCCGCCGAGGCGTTCCAGGTCCAGGCACCCGCCGCCAGGGCGAGGAGGGCGACGGAGGCTCCGATCAGTTTCGAGAGCCGCATGGTCCGCAGGACTCCCTGGGTCAAGGTGAGGACGGGTGCCGGGACGCCGACGCCCAGGGCCGAGGTGGCGAGGGTCGCCACCCTGGCGGTCGCGGTCGACAGGGCGAGGGGGACGGGGGGAGGGGGGATCGTGGCGAGGGACCGGGCCGGGTCGGAAACGCCTCGGCGTTCGAGGCGGGTCCGCAGCCGCTGCTTCGCCCGACGGAGGCGGACGCTGAGGGTGCCGAGGGGGCATCGGAGTCGCTCGGCGGCGGCCTGATAGGTCAGGCCCTGGAGGTGGCAGAGGATCAGGGGGTCGCGATCACGCGCCGGGAGGCGGGCCAGCTCTTGCATCAGGATCGCCAGGTCGTCGTCCGGGCCGGGCGGCTCGTGGGCCGTGGGCGAGCCCTCGGCGGCGCGGCGCTCGTGGGCCCGTCGCCGTGCCGCGTTCAGGCGGGCGCGGGCCGACACGCGTCGGGCGACGCCGAACAGCCAGGGGCCCAACGACCCGCGGCGACGGACGCTCGCCGCGCGGCAGGCCAGGACCAGGAACGTCGCCTGGAAGGCGTCGTCGGAGTCCGGGCCGGCGACCGAGCGGCAGACTTCCAGGACCATCGCCCCGTGGCGGGCCACGACGGCCTCGAAAGCCGCCTCGGCACCCTCCCCGCCGTCGAGGAACCGGGCGAGCAGGTCCGCGTCGTCGAGGCCCGACAGCGTGCCGACGTCGTACAGGGCCTGGATCGAGCGGACCGGCCCGCCCCCTCGGCTCGTCGTCATCCTGCGTCCCTCCGGGATGCGATCGTTCGTCTGAGATCATAGTGTCCCGGACGACGCCGGCGCTTTCACGAACCTTGCAAAATCGGGGGCCGATCGTCCTTCCCCCCGGCGGGGGAAGGACGTCAGGGGACCTCCTCGCACCTCGCTTCCCCCTTTCGGAGCCGGTATCGTGGCTGCGACGTGTCCCCCTCGACGCCCCCGCCGCAATGAGACCCACATATGAGCACCGAGCCGTCGCCCGTCGAGACCGAGGCCCAACCGAGGCCCGTGGTCGACCCCGATCCCGCCGTCGAGCCGACCGCCCGGCTGGATTCGATCGACGCCTATCGCGGGCTGGTGATGTTCCTCATGATGGCCGAGGTCCTCCGCCTCGGCGCGATGGCCCGGAACTTCCCGGAGAGCGGCGTCTGGCGGTTCCTCGCCGAGCAGCAGGACCATGTCGAGTGGATCGGCTGCGTCCTCCACGACATGATCCAGCCGTCGTTCTCGTTCCTGGTGGGCGTCGCCCTGCCGTTCTCGATCGCGTCGCGGATGGCCAGGGGGCAGTCGCGCGGGCTGATGACGGCCCATGCGCTCTGGCGGGCGCTCATCCTGATCTTGCTCGGCGTCTTCCTGAGGTCGGTCGGGCGGCCCCAGACGTACTGGACGTTCGAGGACACGCTGTCGCAGATCGGCCTGGGGTATCCGTTCCTGTTCCTGCTGGGCTGGACCTCGCGCAAGGTGCAGGGGGGGGCCCTGGCGGCGATCCTGGTCGGCTACTGGCTGCTGTTCGCCGTCTACCCCGCGCCGGGGCCGGATTTCGACTACCCCGCGCACGGCGTGCCGGCCGACTGGCCGCACCTGATGAGCGGCTTCCAGGCCCACTGGAACAAGAACAGCAACCCGGCCTGGGCCTTCGACACGTGGTTCCTCAACCTCTTCCCGCGCGAGAAGCCGTTCCTCTACAACGGCGGCGGCTACGCCACGCTCAGCTTTATCCCCACGCTCGGGACCATGATCCTCGGCCTGCTCGCCGGCGGCCTGCTGAAGGAGCGACGGCCACCCTGGTCGAAGATCGGCCTGCTGGCCGCCGCCGGGATCCTCGCGACGGCCGCCGGCTGGGCGCTCGGCGCGGCGGGGCTCGTCCCCGTCGTCAAGCGGATCTGGACGCCGTCGTGGACGCTCTACTCGGGGGGGATCTGCTTCCTGATCCTGACCGCTCTCTACCTGGTGATGGACGTCTTGGGCTTCAAACGCTGGGCGTTCCCGCTCCGGGTAATCGGCATGAATTCCATCGCCGCCTACTGCCTGGCGCACCTGGTCGAGGAATTCCTCGTCTCGGCCCTGCACACCCACCTCGGCCCCGACGCCTTCAAGGCCTTCGGCCCGGAGTACGAGCCGATCGCCCAGGGCGCGGCGACCCTGGCGATTCTATGGCTTATGCTATTCTGGATGTACCGCCGTCGGCTCTTCCTGAGGATCTAGGCAAGAGGGACGGGGTTGGCCCCGGTTTTGCTATTTCGTAACCCGACGCCGAACAGCCTAAAGCCCCTGACCGACACAATTTTTCCATGTTGCTCTTTTTGCCCATGTTGTAGAATACCCTCGAACGTCTCAGCGGGCGGCAACGAGCGAGCGACCTGGGCGAGAGACGAATTGCTGATGGACAACCGGAGGGAGACGAAGATGCGCATCCGTATGAGTTTGGCGATGGCGGCCTGCCTGCTGATGGCGGCCGAGACGGCTTCGGCCTGCGGGACGTGCCACAAGACCCCCTGCGTGGTCGCGCAGCCGGCCTACCAGTGCGTGACCGAGCTGATCCCGTACACGGTCTACAAGAAGCAGTGGCGGACCGAGTACGAGACGGTCCAGAAGACGGTGATGGAGAAGGTGCCGGTCACCAACTACGTCCAGCGCCAGCGGGTCGTCTGCAAGCCGGTCTACAACACGATCGAGGTCCCGGTCCAGCGGGTCGTCTGCAAGCCGATCGTCGAGACCGACTACGTCACCCAGAACTACACCGTCTGCCGCCCGGTCCAGACGACGCAGCAGGTCCAGTCCTGCGAGTACGTCCCGTCGACGCAGTACGTCACGGTCCCCGTCAAGAAGTGCGGCCTGCACCACAAGTCGGCCTGCGGCGAGTGCCGCGTCGTCGCCCAGACGACCTACACGGCGGTGCCGACGGTCAAGGACGTGGTGGTGACCCAGTTCGTCCGCGAGTGCCAGACGCGGCAGGTGCCGGTCACCCGCACCCGCTACGTCCAGGAGGTCGTCAACGACGTCCGCCGCGTGACCCAGAAGACGATGGTCCAGGAGGTCGTGACCGAGAACGTCCCGGTCGTGACCTGGACCTGCCAGCCCCGCGTCGTGACCAAGCAGATCCCCCACAAGGTCTGCGAGCAGGTGGCCGTCACCGCCTACAAGAAGGTCAACCGGATGGTCCCCGTCGTCTACGCCCCGGTCGAGTACGCCGCCCCGGCCGTCGCCCCCGCCCCCCAGGCCGTAGCCCCGTCGACCCAGGCGATCGCCGCCCCTTCCAAGCAGGGCTGAGCGACGACCGCGACGCGAATCAAGCGCGGAAACGCATAAGGGCGGAGCCGACCTCGTGTCGGCTCCGCCTTCGTTCCTTCGAAGCCTGAACCTCCGATCATCTCGCCGCCGGCCTGAGCCTCGCCACGAATCCGCCGTCGCGCGGGACCGCGAGCCTCAGCGGGGCCGCCGACGAGGCCGCCTCGCGACGCCGGATCAGCGCCGTCGGGCCGACGCTCGGGTCGTCGAGCCAGAGATCTGCCTCGTACTCGCCCTTCAAAAAGCCCACGTCCAGGTCCAGCTGCCGGCCCTCGACGGCGGTCATCCCTCCGAGATACCAGGCGTCCCCTTTGCGCCTGGCGACCACCAGGCAGCGGCCGAACTCGGCGTGCAGCACGCGGGTCTCGTCCCAGCTGGTGGGGACGTCCGTCAAGAAGTCCAGGCCGGGCTGGCCGCGGTAGGCCTCGGGCGTGTCGGCCATCATGGGGAGCGGGTCCAGGTAGACGACGTACATCGCCAGTTGATGCCCGCGCGTCCCCTGGACCGGCGGGGCGACGTTGCGAGGCCGGTAATCGTGGGGAAGCACGTTTCTCATCCCGCCGTGGTGGTAGTCGACGGGCCCGGCGATCCCCCGGATGAACGCGATATCCAGGTTGTGCGAGGGGGGCGCGCCGCGGCTCGCGTTCGAGTCCCACTTGTTGTATTCCTGGTTGAGCGCCGCCTCGTAGTTCAGGACGTTCGGCCAGGTCCGCTCCATCCCGGTCGGCTTGTACGCGCCGTGCAAGGTGAGCGTCAGGTGGTGGCGGGCGGCCTTCTCGGCCATCTCGTGATAGAAGCGGACCATTTCCTGGTCGTCGCGGTCCATGAAGTCGACCATGACGCCCTCGACGCCCCACTTCTCATAGGTGGCGAACGCCTCGTCGATCTGCGGACGCAGGGCTTTCCAGTGGAGCCAGAGGCGGAGCCGCACGCCCTTCTCCCGGGCGTACCGGAGCAGTTCGGGCATGTCGATGGAGGGGGCGGCCGTGGTGACGTCGATGGGGCCCTCGGGCTGGATGGGGCCGTCGTACCAGGCGATGTCGAGGCCGTCGAGCGAGTGGTAGGGGATGCCGTGCTCGGCGCAGAAGTCGATGTAGTGCTTCATCGTGGCCGTGTCCACGCCCGGCTTGAAGTCCAGGCCGTCGGGGGCGTAGCCGTTCCACCAGGGGAACAGGGTCTTGCCGGGCCTGATCCACGACGCGTCGGCGATCGCCGGCGGGTCGCTCAGGTGGAAGATCAGGTTCGATTCGAGAAAACGGCCGGGATCGTCGGCGATCATCAGGATCCGCCAGGGGGACGCATGCGGGGCCTCGCCGACCACCTTCGCGTCGTCCTTCCGGCCGGGAAGGGGGGAGAGCCGGGCGCGGAGGGTCCCCGGGTCGGCCGCATCCCCCGCGAGGTAAAGCCCGGCGTAGTCGGTCAGGCCCGCCTCGGTCACGGCGATCCAGGCCTTTCCCGGACGTTCCAGCAGCAGCGGCAGGCCGATCAGGCGATCGGGGCCGATCGCGGAGGTCGGGAGCGTCTCGTAGTACTTCTCGTAAGAGGTCGTATAGCCGTCGAGCGGCAAGGCGTGGGCCTTCGGATCGCCGGGGAACGTGAGCCGGGTCGCCTCGTCGGTGATCGTGAAGGCGCCGATCGCCGCCTGCTCGGGGATCCGATACCGGAAGGCTACTCCGTCGTCGAACGCCCGGAGCTCGACCTCCAGCCGCCGGCCGGGCGGGCCCGTCTCCTCCAGCGTCAAGACGAGGGCCTTGTGGCGGTCGCGGGCCGACGACGCCTTGCCCACCGGGATCGGATAGGTCGCGTCGCGCTCCTCGCGGCGCTCGGCGACGATCCGCAGGCCGTCACCGATCGGCCGGGCCCCGGCGAGGTCCAGGCCCAACGAGCCGGCGGCGACCGCCTCGCCGCCCCGGAAGACCTCGAACGCCGGCCGCCCCCCGTCGCCGAGCCCGATCGCCACGCGAAGCCGGCCGTCCGGGGATTTCAGCTCGATCGGGTCGATCGCGACCGGGGGGGCCGCCGGGGCGTCAACCCCGATGAGCGCTATGAGCGCGACGAGCGCGGGAAGCCATCGGAACGGGACGGGCATCGCGGTCTCCGGGCGTTGAAGGGAGAGGACGGGCCCGGACAGGTTACGCGACCGCTCGTCGCCAGGCCCGAGGGGACCGAATCGGGGGCCTCGGCTCAGCCCGCGGGCTCGGCCTTGCGGTTGCGGTAGAGCGAGGGGTCGACGGCGGCGACCATCGCCTCGACGTCGAGCCGGCCGCCGAAGAAGGCGTTGATCCGCTCGGCCTGCGCGCGGGGCTCGGCGACGAGGTCGCCGTGGCTGACGAACAGCACGGGCATGTTCGGCTGCTTCTCCAACCAGGCGAAAAGGCGGTCGAGATGCTGGGTGAACGCTCGCTTGATCTCCTCGCGCGGGGCCGAGGGACGGCCGAGGCGCGCGAGCATCTTCTCCTGCGAGTCCAGCATCTCGTCGAAGTCGCGCCGCATGAAGACGATGCGGTAGGTCTCCGAGGCCGGCAGGTCGTAGAGGAGCTGCGAGACCATCTTGAAGACCTTGCCCCGGGTCTCGGGGATCCACGAGGCGTCTTCCTTGATCTTCTTGACGATCTCGAACTCGTAGTAGCCGCGCGGGTTGTCGACGTCGGGGGTCCGCAGGCTGTCGGTGACGGCCGGGATCCCCCCCTTGTCGAGCATCTGCATCATCAGCGAGGTGCCCGAGCGCGGCAGGCCCGAGACGACCACGATTTCCCGATCCGCGCCCGCACCCTCGCCCGATTCCGCGTTCATATTCCGACGACCTCCCTGGATGATCCGTGTCCGAAGTCCGGATTCTAGCGAGTCGCCGGGGAACGAGACATCCCCATCCGTCGCGGTCAGTCGACGAACCGCCTGAGGATCAGGGCCGTATTCTGGCCGCCGAAGCCGAAGCTGTTGGACAGCACGGCGTCGACCCGGCGCTCGCGGGCCTTGTGCGGGATGTAGTCCAGGTCGCAGTCGGGGCCGGGGTTCTCCAGGTTGATCGTGGGGGGGAGCAGGCCGTCTCGGATGGCCAGCAGGCTGGCGACGGCCTCGACCGCGCCGCCGGCGGAGACCAGGTGCCCGGTCATGCTCTTGGTGCTGGAGATGGGCGTGGCGTACGCCCCCTCGCCGAAGACCTTCTTGATAGCGAGCGTCTCGATCGAGTCGTTGGACGGCGTGCTGGTGCCGTGGGCGTTGATGTAGCCGATGTCGGACGGCTCCAGGCCCGCGTCCTCCAGGGCGATCCGCATGGCGGCGACGGCGCCCCGGCCCTCGTCGTGGCTGTCGGTCAGGCGGAAGGCGTCGGCCGTCGAGCCGTGGCCGGCGACCTCGCCGAGGATCGTCGCCCCGCGCGCCCGGGCGTGCTCCAGATCCTCCAGGACGAGCACGCCGCCCCCCTCGCCCAGGACGAAGCCGTCGCGGTCGCGGTCGAAGGGGCGGCTGGCGCGGGCGGGGTCGTCGTTGCGGGTGGACATGGCCGTCAGCAGGATGAAACCGGTGACCCCCAGCGGGTGGATCATGCTGTGCGCGCCGCCGGCCAGCACCACGTCCAGCTCGCCGCGGCGGATGAACTCGCAGGCCTCGCCGACGGCCTGGGCGCTGGCGGCGCAGGCGGTCTGGCAGGTCAGGTTGGCGCCCCGGGCCCCGAAAACCGACGCCAGGTGGCCGGCCGCGTTGCCCGGCTCCTGGTCGGCCTCGCGCACCGGGTGGAGCCCGTGCACGCCCTGGCGGGTGAACCGCGCGGTGTCCACCTTGCCCTCGCGGCTGGAGCCGTGGACCAGGGCGACGAAACGGCCGAAGTCCTGCTGCCCCTCGCCCGAGCCCAGGTAGACGCCGAACCGCGAAGGGTCCAGCCCGGCGACGTCCAGCCCCGCCTGCGCGACCGCCTGGGTCGCCGCCGCCAGCGCGAACTGCGAGGTCCGGCTGTGATCGACCCAGCGCGCCGCGTCGGGCCGGTACGCCGCCAGGTCGAAGTCCGGGACCTCGGCCGCGATCCGGGTCGCGAACGTCCCGGCGTCGAAGAGCGTGATCGGCCCCACGCCCCCCTTGCCGCTCAGGAGCGCCGACCAGGACGACTCCACGTCCTTGCCGACCGGCGTGATCATCCCCATCCCCGTCACCACCACCCGTCGCCGCATCGCAGGGCCCCCCAGCCAATCCGCCCGTCCGCATCGCGCCGGAATGATATGACGCCCGTCTTTCAACGTCAAGGCGGGCGAGGGGGCGGGCTCAGGGGGTGGAGCCGGGCGCGCGGTCGCGGGCGTGCTGCTGGCGGTAGGCGGCGGGGGTGACGCCGGTGGCCCGTCGGAAGACGGTGCTCATGTAGCCGAGATAGGTGAAGCCGGATCTCTCGGCGATGTCCTCGTAGCCGAGGTTCGTCTCGATCAGGAGCTGCTCCACGCGACGGATGCGCTCGCGGGCGATGGTCTCGTGGATCGTGCGGCCGATCTCTTCGCGGAAGAGGCGCTGGAGCTTGCTGCGGGAGACGTCGACGTGGTCGAGCACGTCGTCGACCCGGATGCCCCGGCAGGCGTGGGCGCGGATGAACCGGAGGGCCTCGGCGACGCAGGGCTCCTCGATGGCCGTGATCTCGGTCGACTGGCGGACGGCGACCCCCACCGGGGGGATCATGAGGGTCGTCCGGGGCGCCCTTCCGCCGCGCATCATCCGGTCGAGCAGCGCCGCGGCCTGGTAGCCGATCGCCCCGCAGTCGGGGATCACGCTCGACAGCGGGGGGTTCGCCAGCTCGCAGGCGAGGGTCTCGTCGTCGGCGCCGATCACCGCGACCTCCTCGGGGACCGAGACCCCGGCGCGGCGGCAGGCCTCGAGCGCCTGGATGCCCCGGAAGTCGTTGCAGGCCATCAGCCCCAGGGGCTTGGGGAGCGACGCGATCCAGCGCGAGGCCGTCTCCATCTCGGTCTCCCAGGCCGGCAGCTGGTGGCCCCACGAGGCGGTCTGCCCGCCGCGGTAGAGCCGGCATTCCCAGCCCTCGCGGCGCACCCGCTCCGCGAACCCTTCGTAGTTGGCCGCCGACCAGCGGAAGCCCGGATAGCCGAAGAAGGCGAACCGCTTGAAGCCCCGCTCCAGCAGGTGCTCGGCGGCCACGGCGCCGATCGCCCGGTGGTCGCTCTGGATGTGGGGCCGCCCCGCCTGGTCGTCCAGGTTCACCATCGGCAGCCTGCGAGGGGGGCGGAACTCGCCGCCGGACTTCGTCACCCCCAGGATGATCCCGTCGCCGTCCCACGAGGCCAGCCAGGGGGGCAGGGGGTCCTGCCGCGACCGGGGTTCGAAGTAGAACGTCCAGGGGCCGTTCTCGCGCGCGTATCGGGCCACGCCCTGGAGGATCTTGCGACCGTAGGCCATCGAGGTCTGGACCACCAGGGCGACGTGAGGCGGCCCGTCTCGGGTGCAAAGAGGCTTCGAAGGTGCTGCCATGCGCAGGAGGGACTCGCCGAATCGTCGGTGAGGAGAATCACTGATCGTCCGAAGACTTTGAACGAATTCCATGGTAGCCCCGAGGGGGCCGCAGCGACAACCGTCATGGTAGGCCGAAAGTTAGAAAACGAATGCCGAATATTGAATTGTCGGAGTCGGGGAGAGCCTCTAAGGTGATCTCCACTCTCCCACTTCCCTTGCATGCCGTCGTTCGCGGACAGACGTCGCGACATCGTCGAGGCGCACGCTCCGTTGCGCCCGTCCCTGCCCGATCTGCTCGTCTGAGGAGTCAATTCTGATGACCGCCATCCAACGCGGCGAGCCCCGTCGGGGCTTCACGCTGATCGAACTCCTGGTCGTGATCGCGATCATCGCCGTCCTCATCGCGCTCTTGCTGCCGGCCGTGCAGTCGGCCCGCGAGGCCGCCCGCCGGATCCAGTGCACCAACAACCTGAAGCAGATGGGCCTGGCCTTCCACAACTACCTGAGCGCCGTGGGCGCGCTTCCGCCGGCCAAGATCTACTCGGGCAGTTGCACCGCGCTGAATCCCGGCGGCCGGGTCCTCAATACGACCGCCTTCGCCCTGATCCTCCCCTACTTCGAGCAGACCGCCCTGGCCAACGCCTACAACTTCGAGCAGGCCGGCAACAACACGGCCTTCGGCGGCGTGAACACCGTGGTCATCGGCTCCGACCTGGTCAACACGACGGTCGTCGGCACGATGATCAACGCCTTCTGGTGCCCCAGCGACAACGAGCCCGACGCGGTCAACGACCCCAATACGACCGCCGCCTGGCCGTACCGCCGGATCAACGCCCGACGGGCGAACTACCAGCTCAACACCACGCTCTACACCGACTACTTCTGCCCGGCCTCCACCGGCGTCGACGCCGGCCAGAAGGGCCCCTTCTTCAACGACCTGGCCACCTCCATCTCCGCCATCACCGACGGCACCAGCAACACGTTCCTCGCCGGCGAGTCGGTCAACGGCGTCTCCAAGTACGACCAGGCCGCCCCCGCCCGGTTCGGCCCCTACTGGGGCTCGGGCACGCATACCGCCGTCCACGGCCGGATCCTCCCCCCGACGCATGAACATGCCATCGCCTTCATGCCCAACGGCGTCTCGGGCTACCTCTACCCGACCGCCACGGCGTTCGCCAAGAAGGCCCCCTACGCCTGGGTCTTCTCCAGCAAGCACGCCGGCGGCGTGAACATGCTGATGGCCGACGGCAGCGTCCGGTTCATCAAGAACTCGATCAGCCCCGTCACCTGGTGGGCCGCGGCCACCATGGCCGGCGGCGAGGTCGTCAGCGCCGACGCGCTCTGACCCCCATCGCGTCGCGTCGAGCCCGATCCGAACGACCGACCCGCGGCGACGCCCTGCACCGGCTTCGCCGCGGGTCTTTCATGAGGGAGCCCCCAGCATGAACCTCCGCCAGACGACCCGGCGACTCGCGCCCGTCGCGATCCTCCTCGGCCTCGCCGCCGGCTGCGGCGACGCCGACGACTCGATCGCCCTCGTCCCCGTGAAGGGGAAGGTCCTCCGCAACGGCGAGCCCCTGGGCAACGCCTCGGTCTCGTTCCAGCCCGACCCGAGCAACGCCGACCAGACTCCCGGCGGCGACACCAGCGGCCCCGCCGGCACCTACCTCGCCCGGTTCAAGACCCGCTCGGGCCTCGCCCCCGGCAAGTACAAGGTGACCGTCACCCCCGGCGCCGCGATCCCGGACATCGAGATCGACGCCTCCGTCGAGGAGGCCTTCAAGGACGACCCGATCATGCTCGGCGAGATGAAGAAGTCCGCCGCCGGCTCGTCCAAGGGGGGCCGCAAGGGGAAGAAGCTCGATCCCCCCGCCGAGTTCGAGGCCGAGGTCAAGGCCGACGGCAAGCCGCTCGACTTCGACATCGCCAAGGGCGAGGTCGTCAAGCAGGCCGCCGCCAGGTAGACCCCGCCAGCCACGATCAGGAGCCCTCCCCGATGAACGCCCGAATCCGCCGCCCGATCGGCCTCGCCTCCCTCCTCTGGATCGCCGTCCTGGCCGCCGGCTGCGGCGGAGGATCGGAGGAGGACACCGTGGACGCTCGCCTCGCCAAGCTGGAGGCCCTCGCCCCGGTCTCGGGCGTCGTGACGGTCGGCGGCAAGCCTCTCCCGGGCGTCGTCGTGACCTTCATCCCCGAGGAGTGGGCGCCGGCCCACGGCGAGACCGACGAGGACGGCCGCTACACCCTGGAGACCGCCGCCCGCCCCGGCGCGATCCCCGGCAAGTACAAGGTCGCCTTGAGCTACCTCGTCGCCGCCGACGGCCGCGTCCTCGGCCTCGAACCACGCGGCGGCTTCGTCCCCGACCCCGCCGTGGCGACCGCCGTCGAGAAGCTCCCCCCCGAATACGTCTCCCCCGAGAAGACCCCCCTCACCGCCGAAATCCCCCCCGACGGCGGCAGCTTCGACTTCGCCGTCGACGCCCAGATCGAGCCCACCTCGCCCGAGCCCGAAGCCGCAGCGGAGCCGGTCGCCCCTGCTCCGGAATGATCCGTCTGCTGTCGATGACGGCTTCTCAGTTAAGATCGTGGCTGAATCTCAAAATCGACCGTTCGACAACCGCGTTTGCCGCCCGCACGGTCCACGACTTCCACCGTGATGCTGGCATCATCACCCTCGCGGCATTTCTTGATATCTCGGGCGCGACCGATGGAGAACACGGGCGCCCCCGGGCCGAACCAGTCGAGATTTGTATCGATCTGATTGGCCCGCCAGAACCGCCTTACCTCCTCCTCGTTCCGGACGCGGAGGCCCAGGTCTTTCCCCATCGCTCGAATCACTGTCCCGTAAGCCGTCAAGCGAGCCCCTGGCGGTACGGATTTAGACGATCTCAGGATATCGATCGGGATTCTTTCCGGTTGTTCCGAAGTCCCGCCCTCGGGCTTGTCTCCCCCTGTTGGCCCAGGAGGGGCGACCTCCCCGCCAGAGTGGTCAAACTCTATTTCAAATCCAAACACATTAATTCTTCGAATTTTGCGAAACCAGTTCGCCATGACTCCTCCCGATTCTCCGGCCTTCGAGGCACACGGCTGGCGTCCGCCCGGAGCTCCTGGGACCAACCTCTGAGAATGCGCGACGATCCAAAGCACCGAGGTCTCGGCCTGACCATTGCCACGATTGTAGCGTCGGCCCGACGAGGAGCTGATGTACTCAACAGGAGTCGGAAAGATTCTGACCTGGTTCCGAGTCGTCCCCGAAGTGCGCCCCGCTCAGGCGTCGCCGATGGTGAAGCTTGTGCTATAGGAGAATCGATCCACTCAGCCCGGTCGAGGTGGGACGAGAGCACAGAGTGGGCTCAAGGGACCAGCCCGAGCCCACTTTATCCTGCCGGCCTGCCGGCCTGCCGGCCTCACTCCGCCTTCTCGGCCTCCGGGCCGGGGTAGAGCTTGCCCTCAATGGTCCACTCGGTGGGGGTCTTGGCGCGGACGAGGGCCTGGAGCTGCTCGATCTGCTCCAGCTCGTCGCGGCTGCTCCGGCCGTTGCGGGCCATGTCGGCGGCGGCGACCCCGGCGGCGGTGCCGCTGGACCACTCGATCGGGTGCAGGCGGGTCGCCGCGTTGGCGAGGAAGCTCTGCGCCATGGTCTTGCCGGCAACCAGCAGGTTGCCGAACGTCTCGTTCGTCAGCGAGCGGAACGGGATGTAGAACGGCAGCGTGTCGTGCGCCGAGACGATGTACGCCGGCATCGAGCAGGTCGAGATCGGATGGACGTCGGACGGATACGCGCCCAGGGCCACGCGGTCGTGGAACCGTCGGCCGGTCTTCTTGGCGATCGACCCGGCCAGGTCTGTCCCCTTGAGGAGGAAGCCGTCGAGCCCGACCGAGCGGCGGGTGTCGCGGATGTACGGCAGCTTGGCCAGCCCGTGGCCGGTCCCCAGCACCTCGCCGGCGAGCAGGAGCTGACGCGGGTCGATCCCCTCGGGCGCGTGGGCCTTGAACCAGTGATGCCAGCCCAGCGCCCGTCGCTCGGCCTCGGACATCACGCCCAGGTCCACGCCCCCCTTCCAGTCCCCCTTCTGCGAGTCGGTCTCGGCGCGGGTGAGGAACAGGTAGCCGAACGGGTAGTCGTTGCCGCCGGCCTTGAGCTTCGCGGAGTAGCCCCAGTTCTGGAGGCAGAGGTCGCCCACGGCCGCCGGGCCGCCCCCCTTCGCGCTCTTGATGCGGCGGTAGGTCCAGATCTTGTCCCAGGCCTCGGCCTTGCCCTGAAACTCGTCGTAGCCGAAGCCGGAGACCCCCTCGGGGCCGGCGGGCTCGTCGGCCGGCTCGGCGGCGTAGCGCTGGACGAAGTCGAAGACCGTGGACTGGCCGCAGCGGTCGTCCCCCTCGCGGCCGCCGTCCTCGGACTCGACCCCCTGGAGGTACGGGGCCCCGGCCAGAACCAGGACCTCGCCCCACTCGGTCGCGTCGATGAAGACGACGTCGCGTCCCCTGGGGGCTTCGAACCGGAGCACGGCCTTCTCGAACCGCGAGGAAGGCTCGGGGCTGTACCAGTCGGGCAGGTCCTTCGACGGCAGGACGTCGTAGCCCCCGGCCGCGACGCCCGCCCTGGGCGTGCGCCGGATCGCCGTGATCGCCGTCACCAGCCCCCGGGCCGGGTCGGCCTCGACGGTCTTGATGACGGTTTCGCGGAAGACCACGAGCGTCCCCTGGTCGACGAGCTTCTTCTCCAGCGGCAGGAGGTGGTCGGCCAGGAAGTTCTTCGGCTCGAAGCAGTAGTTGCTGACCCAGCCCTTGCCGGGGTTGCCGGTGGCGTCGAGCATGGCCCGGAAGTTGGGCGTCATGTTCGCGCGGTCGCGGGCGATCGCGAAGACCTTGTACTCCTCGCCGGTCTTCTTGTCCTTGATGGTGTGCCAGGCCTCGTCGATCGCCGGTACGGCGCTCGCGGTGATCTGGCCGCCGACCCAGTCGGTGGGCTCGATCAGGCAGGTCCTCGCCCCGCTCTCCGCCGACGCCACCGCCGCCGCGAAGGCCGCCGTCGTACCGCCCGCGATCACCACGTCGAAATCGCGGTGAATCTCGACGCCCTCGGCGCGGGCTCGCGTCCCGACCCCCGGGAAACCGACCAGGCCGACCCCGCACGCCCCCAGGAACTCTCGCCGTCGCATATCCGGACCCCTTCGATGATCGTCGCCCCTTGCCGGGCGGACGCGCGCGACCGCCTCGTTCCGGCCCGCAGCGTCGCGGGCGGATCTCCGAATTCTATCAGTTTCGAGCCCGGGCGGTCACCCCCGCCGCGTCGGGGCGGGCGGGGCGGGGGGCCGTGTGTGCCTCGGGAGGGTCCGCCGGTCAGGCCCGCGCGGGGCCGTCGGCCTGGAGCTTGACGGAGGAGGGCTCGGGGAGCCGCCAGGGGTCGCGGTAGGGGCGGGAGAGCATCGCGGCGGCCTCGGCGTCGCCGAGGATGGTCTCGACCTGGGGGTCCCAGGCGAGCTTCCGGCCGGTCCGGATGGCGATGTTCCCCAGGTGGCAGACGGTCGCCGAGCGATGCCCGATGCCCACGTCGCAGATCGGCTTCGCGCGCGACTTGATGCAGTCCAGCCAGTTGCGGTGGTGGTTCGCGCTGACCTCCAGCCGCACGTCCCCTTCGGCCAGGGGCTCCGTGAGCAGCTCCTTCGGGTCGGAGGCGATGCTGCCGCGCGAGACGCCGATGGTCCCCTTCTCCCCCTCGAACTGGACGGAGTGGCCCTTGCCCTCGCCCTGGAGGCAGACCACCCGCACGCCGTCGTCGTAGGTGTAGACGATCCGGCTGGTCTCGGCGACCTCGAACCAGCCGTCCTTGTTGAACTGGGCGGTGGCCTCGATCGCGACCGGGCCGGAGTCGTCGCGGCCCAGGCCCCACTGGGCGATGTCCAGGTGGTGGGCCCCGAAGTTCGTCATCTGGCCGCCGGAGTAGTCCCAGAAGAAGCGGAAGAGGTAATGCACCCGCTTCTCGTTGTAGGGCCGCTCGGGGGCGGGGCCGAGCCAGGTCTGGTAGTCCAACTCGGGCGGAGGGGTGGAATCGGCGACGGCCGGGCCGGCGAAGTTGACCTTGGGGAGCAGGACGCGGACTTCCTTGATCTTGCCGAGCCGGCCGTTGCGGACCAGCTCGCAGGCGCGTCGGAAGCCTTCCTCCGAGCGCTGCTGGCTGCCGGTCTGGACGACCCGGCCGGCGGCGCGGGCGACTTCGACCATGCGACGCCCCTCGGCCACGGTCAGGCTCAGCGGCTTCTCGCAGTACACGTCCTTGCCCGCGGCGCAGGCGTCGGTCGTGGCCAGCGCGTGCCAGTGGTCGGGGGTCGAGACGACCACGCCGTCGATCGACTTGTCCTCCAACAGCTTGCGGTAGTCGCCGAAGGTCGTCGCCTTGCCGCCGGCCGCCTCGACGACCTTCGCGGCCTCGGCCAGGTGCTTCGAATCGACGTCGGCCAGCGCGACGACCTCGACGCCCTCCTGCTTCAGGAAGCCCTTGAGGTTGCTGACCCCCTGACGCCCCACGCCGACGAACCCGAGCCGGATCCGCTCGCCCGGCGCGACGGCCCCGGCCCGCGCGCGGCTCGTCAGGATGTTCGGGAACGCCCAGCCCGCCGCCATGCCCGCGCCGACGCCCCGGAAGAAGCCCCGCCGATCGATCCTCGCGTCGCGACTCATGAATCCCACCCCTTCAAGATCGTGGCCCTTCGCCGTCGCCCCTCGCCGCCCGTTCGATTGTGCGTCGGGATCGGACGGCACGCAACCGGCCGCCATGCGGCCGCGTCGGCCGGGCGCGCGAAAGTCCGCCCTCGCGACGATTTGTTTGGAAAAGGCCGGCCCGCTTCCGTACAACCGATCGGCCTCGGGAAAGTACCGTGGGTACCGGACGCGACGCTTCGACACCTCCGAGGAGCCCCCCCATGAACACGCACGCCGCCCCGATCCCGCCCCACGAGGTCGCCCCTATCAAGAGGATCGTCGACCTGAGCCTCAAGCTGCTGGATCGGGACGAGCGCCCCGTCAAGCGAGGCCAACATCCGAAGCACCACGGCCTGGTCGACGCCCAGTTCGTCGTCGACCCGTCCGGGCTGCCCCCGGAGTGCCGCGTCGGCCTCTTCCAGCAAGCGAGGACCTTCCCGGCGTTGGTCCGATTCTCGAACGGCGGCCAGGCGGACGACCGCAAGGGGGACGTCCACGGCATGGCGATCAAGCTCCTCGACGTCGAGGGCGAGAAGCTGATCCCCGAGGAGAAGGACGCCGCGACCCACGACTTCATCCTGATCGACAACGAGGTCTTCTTCATCCCCGACCTGGGCTTGTACGCGCCTTTCACCGAGGCGTTCGCCAAGGCGAAGGGGGTCGAGCCGTCGACCGTGCGGACCCTGCTCGCCCCGCTCCCGAAGACGGGGCGGTTCCTGGCGACCCTCGTCGCCCTCTTCTACACCCCCCGGGGCCTCAAGGGCGCCCGCCTGCTCAGGCTGCTGATGCACTCCCTGAGCAAGAAGCCCGACAGCCCGCTGACCACGCGGTACTGGAGCACCACGCCGTATCGGCTGGGCCCGAAGGCCGTCAAATACTCGGCGACCCCCGCCTCCGACGAGGCCCCCCCGCGCGCCGACTCGCCGGACCTGCTCCGCCTGGCGATGAAGGCCGCGCTGGACGAGCGGGACGCGGAGTTCACCTTCGCCGTCCAGCTCCAGGCCGACGAGGGGTCGATGCCCGTCGAGGACGCGACCGTCGAATGGGACGAGAAGGCGTCGAAGCCCATCCCGGTCGCCCGAATCGTCATCCCGCGCCAGGAGTTCGACACCGAGTCCCGCCGCGCCTTCTGCGAGGACCTCTCCTTCACCCCCTGGCACGCGCTCCCCGAGCACGAGCCGCTCGGCGGCATCAACCGGGCCCGGCTCCCCGTCTACCAGGCGATCTCGGCCGAACGCCACCGCCTGAACGGCAAGCCTAGGGTCGAGCCGACGCCCGCCGACGTCGAGAAGCTCTGACCCGGTCGCCCGCGCGGGACGGGCCGGGATTTGCATGCCGAGGACCTCAAGCCGATCCCGAGGCCATCCCTCGTCCAACCCGGAGGCCGACTCGTGTCCCAGCCAGCCGCCCGCATCGTCCTGGCCTCGCGTCCCCAGGGCGAGCCCACGCCCGAGAACTTCCGCCTGGAGCGGTTCGACGCGCCAGAGGCCGGGAAGGGCCAGGTGCTCCTGAAGACCATCTACCTGTCGCTCGACCCGTACATGCGGGGCCGGATGGACGACCGCGAGTCCTACGCGCCGCCGGTCCCGGTCGGCGGCGTGATGGACGGCGAAGTCGTCGCCGAGGTCCTGGAATCGAACCTGCCCGGTTACGCGACGGGCGATCTCGTCCTGGCGGGGCTCGGCTGGCAGACGCACGGCGTCTCCGACGGCGAGGGGCTCCGCAAGGTCGACCCGGCGCTGGGGCCGATCTCGACGGCCCTGGGCGTGCTGGGGATGCCTGGCTTCACCGCCTACACCGGCCTGCGGATGATCGGCAAGCCGAAGGCGGGGGAGACGCTGGTGGTCGCCGCGGCCAGCGGGCCGGTGGGCTCGATGGTCGGCCAGCTCGCGAAACACGCGGGGCTGCGGGCGGTCGGGATCGCCGGCGGGCCCGAGAAGTGCGCCTATGTCCGCAACGAGCTGCGGTTCGACGCGGTCGTCGACCATCGCGACCCGGACTTCCCCAAGCGGCTCGCCGAGGCCTGCCCGAACGGGATCGACATCGACTTCGAGCTGGTCGGGGGTGAGGTTTGGCAGGCCGTCCTGCCCCTGCTCAATAGGTTCGCCCGCGTCCCGGTCTGCGGCCTGGTCGCCCACTACAACGGCGGAGGGGCCGCCGAGGTCGACCGCCTGCCGGCCACCCTCGGCCGCATCCTCGCCCGCAGCCTGACGCTCCGCGGCTTCATCGTCTACGAGTTCGCCGACCTCCTCCCCGACTTCCTCTCCGAGGTCGCCCCGCTCGTCAAGAGCGGCGAGGTCCGCTACCGCGAGGACGTCGTCGACGGCTTCGAGAAGGCCCCCGAGGCGTTCATCGGCATGCTCCGCGGCGGCAACTTCGGCAAGCTGATCGTCCGCGTCGCCCCGGAGCCGACGGCTTGACGGCCCGACTCCGCAACCTAAAATCATTCAACCTCTCGGTTGAATGATGGCGATCAGCGAAGGGCCGTCCGACCTGGATCAGACCTTGCTGGCCCTGGCCGACCCGACGCGGCGGGCGATCCTCCGCCTGCTGGTGCAGGGGGAGGCCCGGATCACCGAGTTGGCGCGCCCGTTCGGGATGTCGCTGAACGCGGTGTCGAAGCACATCCGGGTGCTCGAGCGCGGCCGGCTCGTCCGGCGGCGCAGGGCCGGGCGGGAGCAGTTCCTGACCATCGACCCGAAGCCGCTCGACGACGCGGCGGCGTGGATCGAGGCCCAGCGCGCCGCCTGGACGGCGCGGCTGGACGCCCTCGACGCGCTGCTGAAGTCCGACGACGCGGCCGGGCCCCCCGAGTGAGGAGGAAGCCCATGTCGGCCCCGATCGAGCCCGCCGTCGCCCTGAAGCTCGTCCGCCGATTCGCCGCCCCCGCCGAACGCGTGTTCGACGCCTGGCTGGACCCCGCCACGGTCGGCCGATGGCTGTTCGCGACGCCGACCGGCGCGATGGTCCGCGTGGAGGTCGACGCCCGCGTCGGCGGGTCTTACGCCATCGTGGAGCGTCGCGAGGGCGAGGACGTGGAGCACGTCGGCGAGTACCTGGAGATCGACCGCCCACGACGCCTGGCCTTCACCCTCAAGGTGCCGAAGTACTCGCAGCAGGAGGACCGCCTGATCGTCGAGATCGTCCCCCTGGAGACGGGCTGCGAGTTGACGCTCACCCACGAGAGGCTCGCCCCGGCCTACCACGAGCAGGCCCGCGCCGGCTGGGGTATGATCCTCGACGGCCTGGCGACGAGGCTCGGCTGAACCGGCACGGCGGTTGCGGTCGAATTCGGCGAGGTCGGACATCCCAAGGCGCCGCCGATCGCGGATGAGGAGACATCGAAGATGAGCGTACCCCAACCGGAAAGCGCCGAGATCCCCGCCTTCGCGGAGAACGAATGGCCCAGGCCCTTCGCGGAAGACCTGGCGTACCTGCGAACGGCCCTGGTCAACGTCTTCTTCGCGGGCAAGGCGGGGGACCGCAACTGGGTCCTGATCGACGCCGGGATCCCCGGCTGGGCCGATTCGATCGCCGACGCCGCGGCCCGACGCTTCGGCGAAGGGGCCCGGCCCTCGGCGATCATCCTCACCCACGGGCACTTCGACCACGTCGGCGCGGTGGCGACGCTGGCCGAGCGCTGGGACGCGCCGGTCTTCGCGCACCCGCTCGAACTTCCTTATCTGACCGGCCGGTCGTCGTACCCGCCCCCGGACCCGACGGTGGGCGGCGGCGCGATGGCGACCCTCTCGTGGCTCTACCCGCGCGGGCCGATCGACCTGGGAGGCCGCGTCCACCCGCTGCCGGCCGACGGCTCGGTCCCCGGGATGCCGGGCTGGCGTTGGGTCCACACGCCGGGGCACACGCCCGGCCACGTCTCCCTCTTCCGCGAGGCCGACCGGACGCTCGTGGTCGGCGACGCCTTCGTCGCGACCAAGCAGGAGTCGGCGCTCGCCGTCATGACCCAGCGCCGGGAGATCCACGGCCCGCCGATGTACTACACCAGCGACTGGGGGGCCGCCCGGCGTTCGGTCGAGATCCTCGCCACCCTGGAGCCCGAGACGGCCGGGACCGGGCACGGCGAGCCCCTGGCCGGCGAGTCCCTCCGCATGGGGCTCCACGCCCTCGCCTTCGATTTCAACCGCCTCGCCGTCCCGGCCCACGGCCGCTACGTCCCCCGCCCGGCGACTGCCGACTCCGAAGGCGTGATCTCCATCCCGCCCGACGTGCCGCATCCGCTGCTCAGGCTGGCCGTGGGGTTCGGCCTGGGCCTCGCCGCCGGCGTGGCGATCCACCGATGGACGTCGGGCGGGCGTCCCGAGCCGCGACCGTCGGACCTCGCGGAAGCGTCCCGACGCGGCCCGCGCCGCGACGCCTAGGCTCGCGATTTGCAGTTGGAATCCCTCCGTGAGCCCGGCCGTGCCCCGGGCGACGATTCTCGATCGACGGAGGAGCGAAACGATGGACGACAGGAAACTGGCGAAGGGCCTGGGGTGGTTCAGCATCGGCCTGGGCCTCGCCGAGATCGCCGCCGGCCGCCAGATCGGCCGGGCGCTGGGGATGGAGCACCGCACCGGGCTGCTGGCCGCCTACGGGGTCCGCGAGATCGCCACGGGCGTCGGCATCCTGACCGCGAGCGACCCGACCCCCTGGATGTGGGGCCGCGTGGCCGGCGACGGCCTGGACCTGGCCACCCTGGCCAGCGCCTGCACCGAGGACAACCCCAAGCGCGGCAACGTGCTGGGTGCCATCGGCTCGATCGTGGGGATCACCGCCCTCGACGCCTTCGTCGCCGCGCGGCTCCACCGCAACCGGGCCGCGGCCGAGGCCGAATCGTTCGACCTCTTCAGGGATCGGCTCGCCGAGGCCAAGGGCCGCTTCGGCTCCCGCGCCTGACCGCCCCCCGTCCGTTCGCCGCAGTCACGGGGCCGCGACAAGTTCCCGGAACTCGTCGCGGTCCCGGAAGACGGCGAGGTCGGCGTCGTCGCGGGCGGCGGCCCGCAGCGCGGGGTCGGCGGCGAGCGACTGCGCCAGTTCCCGAAGCGCCTGATCGACCGTCGCCGCGCGGTCGGGCTCGGCGAGCGACCCCTTCCCCCAGCGCGATCCCGAGCGCGCAGGCGACGTTGTAACGATCGGCCGGCGCGAGCGGCCCGTCGGGATGTTCGAGGATCGCGGAGGCCTCGGCCCGCACGCGTCCGGCGTCCCCGCCGCGCGCGAGGCAGAGCAGGCGGAGGAAGCGGAGGCCCATCCTCCCCGGCCGATCGGGTAGGATCGCGAGCACCCGATCCCAATCGGGGAGCGCCTCGGCGAATCGACCGGCGGCCTCGAGCGCCTGCGCGCGAGCCCCGTGCAGGTTCTGGAGCGACTGGAGCAGGCGCAACGATTCCGGATCGTCGCGGAGCAGGGGGGCGATCCGCTCGATCGCCGTCGTGAAGAGCGCGACGGCCTGGTCGACGCGCCCCGTCCCGACCAGCAGGTTGCCGCGATTGACGTCCAGGTCGCAGAGGTCGGCCGCGTGCGAGGGGACTTGCGGCTGGGCGGTGATCGCGCGGGCGAGCAGGTCGGCGGCCTTCGCGTAGTCGGCCTCGGCCTGGTCCGGGCGGCCCAGCGAGGCCCGCGCATTGCCCAGGTTGATCAGGGTCTGGGCCGTCGAGGCTTCCAGCTTGGCGTCGTCGGGGCGGCCGGCGAGCATCGCCTCGTCGAGGGCGAAGGCCCGGGCGAGGTAGGGTTCCGACAGGTCCATCCGGCCCGCGATCTGCCAGGTCGAGCCGAGGTTGTGCAGACACCAGGCGAGGTCGTGCCGGCCCCATCCCGACGCGGGCTCCGGGCTCCGCTCGGCCAGCGCGAGGGCCTGTTCCAGCTCAACGATCGCCCGTTTCGGGTCGTCGTTCATCAGCAGGACGCCCAGCTTGATGTGGGAGATCATCCGAGGGCGGGTCAGCTCGGCGTCGTCCGGATCGTCCCGGGCGAGCGACTCCAGCAGGCGACGCGCCCGGAGCAGGTTCGCCTCGGCGTCGACCTTGCGCCCCAGCTCGACCTGGAGGCTCGCGGCCTCGATCGCCGCCCAGGCCGTGTCGCGGATCACCGCCACGTCGGTCGGCTCGGCCCGCGTCAGCGCATGGTCGTAGAAGCCGAGGGCGGCTTCGAGTTGGGCCCGCCGCAGCTCGTCCAGGCGGGGGACGTGACGGAACCGGGGGTCTTCGTGGATGGCCGTCAGGCGGCCGAGGGCCTCGCGCGCGTCGCGATAGTTCGCATCGGCCGCGGCCCGCTGGCGACCGGCTTCCAGGGTGGCGGCCTCGGCCCGTCCCAGGGCCTCGCGGAGCCGAGCGTTGTGGACCAGGACCCCCGCGAGGCCCCCGGCCGAGGCGACGACGACCAGCGCCGCGAACGCCGCCTGCGAGGGCCGCCGCCTCGCCCACTTGAAGGCCCGGTCGAGCGGGCCGGACGGCCGCGCGAGGATCGGCTCGCCGCGCGCGAACCGGTCGAGATCGTCGGCCAGCGTCGCCGCCGAGTCGTAGCGCCGGGCGGGATCCTTCTCCAGGCACTTCAGGCAGATGGTCTGCACGTCGCGCGGGACGCCGGGCTGGAGCCTCCCCGGCGCGGGGGGCTCGCTCGATCGGACGAGGTCGAGGGTCTCGACGGGGGAGGGCGCCAGGAACGGCGGCCGGGCCGTCAGGCACTCGAACAGGATGGCCCCCAGCGCGTAGACGTCGACCGCCGGCCCGTCCCCGACCGTAGAGCCCGAAGCCTGTTCCGGCGCCATGTACGACGGAGTCCCCATCAGGGCTCCGGTCCGCGTGGCCGGGCCCGCGCCGAGCAACTTGGCGAGCCCGAAGTCGGCGACCTTCGGCGCCCCCTCGGCGTCGAAGAGGATGTTCGGCGGCTTGAGGTCGCGATGCACCACGCCCTCGCGGTGAGCGTGGGCGATCGCCCGCGCCAGCGTCGCGGCCTCGTGAGCGGGGAGGGGCCCGGCGGCCAGGCGGTCGGCCAGCGATCCCCCCTCCAGCAACTCCATCGCATAGAACGGAGCCTCGTCGATCACGCCGACGTCATGGATCGGCACGATGTTGGGATGGCGGAGGCGAGCGGCGGCCTCGGCCTCGACCCGGAACCGCGCCAGCTGGGCGGGGCTGGCGTCCGTCCCGGCGGCGATCCGCTTGAGCGCGACGAGCCGGTCGAGCCCAACCTGACGCGCCCGATGGACGACCCCCATCCCCCCCCGGCCGATGATCGCTTCCAGTTCATAGCCCGACGGGGCCGGGGGCGTCGTCGTCCCGGGCTCGGCACTGCCCCGAGCGGCCGCCTCGCGGAGCAGTTCCACGAGGGGATCGTCGACCGAGGAGAGTTCCAGCGCCTCGCGACACGCGTCGCACGATTCGAGATGCCGTTCGACGCGGTCGGCGTCGGACGGCTCGACCTCCCCGCGCCCGAAGGCGGCGAGGAGGTCGGGTTCGGGATGGGGGTGGGTCGTCGCCGAGGGTTCGTTCATGGCTGCGGAGGCTCCATCGTCCCTCGCCCCATTTCAGCATCCCGGGCCGGCTTCCGCGAGGGTCACGTCACGACCGTGCGCGGCGGGCCAGCGCCGCCGCGCCGAGCCCGCCCAGCAGCGCCAGCGCCAGCGACGAGGGCTCGGGGACCGACGCCGGCCCGCCCAGGTAGCCGAACTCGACCACGCCCGGTTGCTGATTGTTGGCGCCGCCGCCGGGCCCCGTCGAGATCGTCCTCCCGCGCTGGATGATGGTCGCCGTCTCGGTGAGCACGAGGATCCGCCCGCCCCCCGAGAAGTAAGAGCCCCCCTCCGCCTTGATCGTGGAGAACGCGCTCGTCTCGATCGTCGGCGCGTGGATCAAGAGCCCGCCCCCCGACCCGCCGCCGGCGTTCGCCGCCAGGGCGTTGCCGGAATCCCCGCCGCTGGCGGAGAGCAACGACCCCACCCCGAAGTGGATCGAATCGGAGGCGCCCAGCTCGATCGCGCCTCCACCCCCGCCGCCGCCGCTGCCGATCGCGTGGCACAGGTTGAGCCCGGCGCCGCCGCCGCCCGAACCGCCCAGGAGCAGGTCGTGCAGGTCGCCGTAGACGGCGCCGAACTGCCCCCGATCGTTCGCTCCCCCCTGGCCCCCGTAACCGCCGCCGCCCGCGTTGTTCGGCAGGCCGCCGGGACTCCCCGGGCCGCCGCCGGGCCCTTCGCCGGTCTGGCTGCCATCGCCCCCCTTGCCGCCGCCCGCTCCCCCCAGGCCTCCCTTGCCGTCGCCCCCGAGCCCGCTGGAGTCATGCCCTCCAGCCCGTCGGCCGTCAAGGCGCCGGTCAGCACGATCGTGGACTGCGAGAGGAGGGCCAGGGGATTCGCCCCGATCGCCGTGATCGTCACCCCTGCGCCGATGTTGATCGAGCTGAACGTCAGCACCGAGATCGTCGGATTGTAGCCGCCGCCCTGGGAGTACGTCGTCCCGGTGAAGAGGATGTTGTCGGCGGAGTCGCGCAGCGTCGGGCTGCCGTCGGTGTTGATCGTGTAGGCCCCGCTGGTCAGGTTGAGCGCCCCCAGAGAGGCGAACGAGCCGGGGTCGAGCCAATCGGCGCGGGTCGGGGAGGCCGCGAACGGTGCGGCCAGGGCCAGGGCGAGCGTCGCCCGGAAGCGGAGCGATCGGGGAAGTCTCATCGCGGCGTTCTCCTCCCGGTGTCATCGATGGTCCGACGAGGCCGGCGCGACGGCTCATGCCCGCGTTGCCGGCGACCGACAAGAGAGTGCGCCGATCGTCGCACCCTGTCAGGCTCGCGTGCGATGTGGCGGGAAATCGACGCAACCGCCCCACCCGACCTCAAGACACCAGGCCCCGCACCTCCTCGCGGAGCCGACGCAGAACGCGCGACTTGCCGATCAGGACCGCGTTGACCGACAGCCCCGACTCCTCGGCGACGGACGCCGCCGATCGACCTTCGACGACCACGAGCCGGAACGGACGCCAGGTCGAGGGGGCGAACACCGGCTCGACCAGTCTCATGACCTGGGCGGCGACGTGCTCGTCTTGCTCGCGGTCCCACGCCCGCCCCGGCTCGCCGCCCTCGTCTTCGAGCAGGGCGAGCCGCTCGTCATGGCCGTTGAGCGGCCCGTTTCGCCTCGCCCGCCAGTATCCCCTAAGTCGGTTGACCGTCACCGACGGCACCCATTTCCGGAACGCCCCCTTGCGACCGTTGTGGTCGAAGCTCGGCATCTCCCGGAAGATCACCAGGAGGATCTCCTGCGCCAGGTCGTCGGCGTCGGCGTCCGGCACCCCCTGGCCGAAGAGCCATCCCCGGATCAGGGGCGCGTAAAGCGCCTCGAACCGCCGCCACGACATCTGGTCGTCCGGCCGGCTTCGGAGCCGATCCAGCAAACTCCTCGGCGTCTCGTTCATCATCCACCGCGACCGCGAAACGGCTTCGTCTCGGCGCCCGGCCCTGCGTCTACCAGGTTATACGGCGCGGATGCCGGCGGTGACGAGGGGCGGCCCCCTTCCTGGGCGACTGGTCGGGGTCTTGCCGCGATCGGGGGATTTGATTAGATTCAACCCCGGCGCGTTGATGAACGGATGTCGGGTGGAGGCGGTCGTGGCGATCTCGGAATCGGGCCTGGAGGGCCTTCCCAAGAAGCAGGGGAAGGTCCGCGACGTGTACGACCTGGGAGACCAGTTGTTGCTGGTCGCCACGGATCGCATCAGCGCGTTCGACTGGGTTCTGCCGACGCCGATCCCCGACAAGGGGCGGGTGCTCTCCAGCCTCAGCGAGTTCTGGTTCGAACGTCTGGGCGTCCCCAACCACCTGATCTCCAGCCAGGTCGACGACTTCCCCGTCGCGCTCGACGACCGGGCCCGCAAGGACCTGCGCGGGCGGGCGATGCTCGTCCGCAAGGCCCGGGTCGCCCCGTTCGAGTGCGTCGTCCGGGGCTATCTCTCCGGCAGCGGCTGGAAGGAGTACCGGGCGTCGGGAGAGGTCTGCGGCGTGAAGCTCCCGCCGGGGCTCGTGGAGAGCGATCGCATCGACCCGATCTTCACCCCCGCCACCAAGGCCGAGACCGGGCACGACGAGAACGTCTCGTTCGACGTGATGGCCGACGCGCTCGGGACCGAGGTCGCCGCCACGCTCCGGGCCAGGAGCCTGGAGGTCTACGGCAAGGCCGCCGAGACGGCCCGCGAGAAGGGCCTGATCCTCGCCGACACCAAGTTCGAGTGGGGGTTCGACGAGCGGACCGGCGAACTCCTGCTGATCGACGAGGTCCTCACGCCCGACAGCTCCCGGTACTGGTCGATCGAGACGTACAGGCCCGGCGGGCCGCAGCCGTCGTTCGACAAGCAGTACGTCCGCGACTGGCTGGAGGCGACCGGCTGGGACAAGTCCAGCCCGCCCCCCGCGCTGCCGGACGACGTGGTGGCCCGGACCCGATCGAAGTACATCGAAGCCTACGAACTGCTGACCGGCCGCCCGTTCCCCTGGCGCTGACGCCGCCCCGACGAAGGCCCGAAAGACCCGCCCATGCTCCGCTACCTGACCGCCGGTGAATCGCACGGAACGGCCCTGACCGCGATCGTCGAGGGCTTCCCCGCCGGGGTGACGCTCGACAAGTCGTTCATCGACCGCGAGCTGGAGCGCCGGCAGGGGGGCTACGGCCGGGGCAAGCGGCAGAAGCTGGAGACCGACCGGATCTCCATCGAATCGGGGACCTTCAAGGGGGTCAGCACCGGCGCGCCGATCACGCTCCGCCTGATCAACAACGACGCCAAGCTCGAACGCCTGGCCGAGCCCGCCGCCCCGCGCGGGGGGCATGTGGACCTGGCGGGCTCGATCAGTTACCAGACGGGCATCCGCCAGGTCCTCGAACGCGCGAGCGCCCGCGAGACGGCCGTTCGCGTGGCCGCCGGGGCGCTGGCGAGGCTCGTGCTGAGGGAGGTCGGGATCACCGTCTTCGGCTACGTCGCCGAGCTGGGGGGGATCGCCGCGCCGCCCCTGGGCCTGGACCTGGCCGTTCGCGACGCCAGCCCGGTCTACACGCTGAACCCGGAGGCCGACGCGGCGATCGTGGCGGCGATCGACGCCGCCCGCGAGGCCGGCGACACGCTCGGCGGGATCGTCGAGACGGTCGTCACCGGCTGCCCGATCGGCCTGGGGAGCCACGTCCAGCCCGACCGCCGCCTCGACGCCCGCCTCGCCTGCGCGGTCATGGGGATCCAGGCGATCAAGGCCGTCGAGATCGGCCTGGGGATCGAGGCCGCCAAGCGCCCCGGCTCGAAGGTCATGGACCCGATCCGCTACGAGCCCGAGCACGACGCCGACGACCGCCGCCACGGGTTCCGGCGGCCCTCCAACAACGCCGGCGGGATCGAGGGGGGCACGTCCAACGGCGAGCCGATCGTCGTCCGAGCGGCCAAGAAGCCGATCAGCACCCTGGCCAGTCGCGGCCCCTCGATCAACATGGCGACGAAGCAGGAATCCCCGGCCACCTACGAGCGGTCCGACGTCTGCGCGGTGCCCGCCGCCAGCGTGATCGTCGAGAACGTCGTGGGCTTCGAGATCGCCGCCGCCCTCCTGGAGCGGTTCGACGGCTCCAGCCTCGATTCGCTGAAGGCGACGATGGCCGCCGTTCACGCCCTGAACCGCGAGAAGCTCCACCACTGGGCCGAGCGCCCGTAGAACCCTCACGGTCGCCCGCCGGGCGTCCCGAGCCGGCTCAATTCGCGCGACCGAGCCGGGCGATACAACGTAGGTGACGCGCCAGGCCGCGGGCCGCCCGGAGGAGCCGGGCGACGGCGACCGTCCTCGGCGCACTTCGTCCGATTCGAGGGAGGCACGGATGTTCCCCCTTTCGCGACCGGCCCGCCAGGGGCTGGCGACGGCGGCCCTCGCGGCCCTGACGGTCCTGCCCACGGGCTTCACCGCGTTCCACGCCTGGCGGATCAACCGCCCGGGCCACGTCCGCGACGTGGAGATCACCCTGGGCCGTCGGCTGGGGCTCCAGGTGACGCTCGACGCCGTGGCCTATCCCCGCCCGGGCGAGGTCCGCTTCCGGGGGATCGTCCTCCGCCAGGAGGAGCCCCGGGGCAAGGGGCTGGCCGAGATCGCCCGCGCGGCGTCGCTGCGCCTTGTCGAGTCCGGCCGCGACCTGGTCGTCCACGCCGACGAGTTGGCCCTGCGGGGCGAGAGCCCGGACCTGGCCATGACCCAGGTCGGCTCGCTCCTCCAGCGCTCCGGCGAGGTCCCCTACGACCGCGTCGAGCTGACCGCGCCCGCGTGCCGGCTCGACCTCGGGCCGGGGCTGGGCTTCCAGCTTCAGGACCTCGCGGCGACGATGGCGTCGGAGGCGTCGGGCCCGACGGTCCGCGTGGCCTACCGGGTCGTCGAGCCGGGCTCGAAGACCCGCTGCGAGCTGACCTTGAGCCGCGACCGAAAGGTCGACCCGGTGAAGACCACGCTGGCGCTCAAGACACTGGAAGGGCTGCCGCTGCCGGCCCGCGCGCTGAACGTCTTCTTCGACGCCAGCGGCTGGCTCGGCGAGGCCGCCCGCGTCGACGGCCGGCTCACGCTCCGTCGCTCGGGCGGCGGCGGTTGGGAGGGGGACTTCGCGGGCGACCTCCACGACGTCGACCTCGCGTCCCTGGTCGGCCGAAGGTTCCCCAGCCACCGGCTCGCCGGCAAGGCGCGGGTGTCGATCGAGAACGCCCGATGGGGCGATCGGCCGGGGCAGGGGCCGGGCTGGATCGAGGCCCGTGGCAAGCTCGCCTCCGGCCCCGGCGAAGTCGGCGCCGACCTGCTGGCGGCCCTCGCCCGCGAGATGAGCTTCCGCCCGGCCTCGCGACCCGTCCGGATCGACCCCCGCAAGCCCGAGGTCGACTTCGCCGCCCTGGGCCTGGCGTTCGACATGCGGGCCGACGGCGAGATCCACCTGGCCGGCGCCCTGGGCAACGAGTACCCGCCCGACGCCGTGCTGGCCGTCGGCGCCAACGCCCTGATCCACGCCCCGGAGGGAGCGAGCAGCGTCCACGGGCTCATCAAGACCCTGGTCCCCGTGGCCGCCGCCCGGCCGGGCACGCTCGTCCCGCTGACGTCGGAGTCCCGCGTCCTGCTCTGCCTCCCCGTCGCGCCCGACGCGGTCCGGCCGGTCCGCACGATGGGGGCGAACTGAGAGGCCGAGGCGCCGCCCGGGGAACTCCTAAACAACAACATATGAACCGACGCCTTACCCTTGACGGCGGGGAAGGCGTCGGCAAGCTCGGCTCAGATCCCGTCGAGCGGCTCGTCGTCCTCGTCCTCGTCGATCCCCACCCCGGCGGCGACGGCGGCGGCGACGGTGCCGGCGCGGTTGGCCATGACCTTGGCGGCGATCTCCTCGGCCAGGGCGACGTTCTCGCGAAGGTTCTCCTTGACCTTCTCGCGGCCCTGGCCCAGGCGCATGTCGCCGTAGTTGAACCAGGAGCCGGACTTCTCGACGAGCTTGTCGGCCAGGGCCATGTCGAGGATGTCCCCCTCGCGCGAGATGCCGTTGGTGTACATCATGTCGAACTCGCACGTGCGGAACGGCGGCGCGACCTTGTTCTTGACGATCTTGACCTTCACCCGCGAGCCGGTGATCTCCTCGCCGTCCTTCACCGGCCCGATCCGCCGTACGTCCACCCGGCACGAGCTGTAGAACTTCAAGGCGCGGCCGCCGGGCGTGGTCTCGGGGCTGCCGAACATCACGCCGATCTTCTCGCGGATCTGGTTGATGAACACCAGGACGCACTTGGACCGCGAGACGCCGCCGGTCAGCTTCCGCAACGCCTGGCTCATCAGCCGGGCCTGCAGGCCGACGTGGCTGTCGCCGATCTCGCCCTCGATCTCGGCCTTCGGCACCAGGGCCGCCACCGAGTCGATCACCACGATGTCCACCGCGTTCGACAGCACCAGCATCTCGGCGATCTGCAGGGCCTCCTCGGCGCTCCCGGGCTGGCTCACCAGGAGCGACTCGATGTCCACCCCCAGCCGCTTGCACCACGAGGGGTCCAGCGCGTGCTCGGCGTCGATGAACGCCGCCACGCCGCCGTTCTTCTGGGCGTTGGCGATCGTCTGCAGCGCGATCGTCGTCTTGCCGCTGGACTCCGGCCCGAACAGCTCGATGATCCGGCCCCGGGGCAGGCCCTTGCCCCCCAGCGCCAGGTCGAGCGACAGGGCCCCGGTGGAGATCCCCTCGACCTCCAGGTGGCTCCCCTCGCCGAGCTTCATGATCGAGCCGGCGCCGAACGTCTTCTCGATCTGGCTGATCGTCGTGTTCAGCGCCTTCATCTCGGCGGAGACCGGCGCCGCCTTCGCTTCGGTTGCAACCTGTCGCTTCGCCACGACCAAGGCTCCTTCATATCGAGCAGAGTTCTGTACGCCCGATCACTAGTGTAGCACGTCTCGGGTTTCGGGTCAAGTCTCGGTGCGAGTCCGTGCCGATGCCAGCGGCCCACGCGCGAGCGCGGCGTGGGTGGGGCCCTCGGGGGTCAGGGTCGAGGAGTAGGCGACGACCTCGCCGACGGTGAACTCGCCGGCGGACCAGTCGTGGTATCTGGCGAGGATCTCGCCCAGGTCGGGCGGGGCGACGGCGGTCGGGCCCTTGCCGCGTCCCGCCTTCAGGCGGCCGAGCGTGACGTGCGGCGTGAACCGCGTGTCCTCGGGGGGTCGGCCGATGGCGCGAAGGTGGTCGACGACCGCCTTGTGCAGGGCGGCGAGCGGCTCGACGCCGGGGCCGTCGAACCCCGCCCAGGCGACCCGGGGCCGATCCGGCTTCGGGAACGCGCCCAGGCCGGCGATGCGGACCTCGAACCGCTTGCAGGTCCGCGCGGCCTTGGCGGCGGCCTCGCAGACGGCGTTCAGGTCGATGTAGGGGACATCCCCCAGGAACGCCAGCGTCATGTGGAACGGCGCACCGTCGGTCCATCGGAATTCGGGGACCAGCGGCGCGAGCCTCGCCTGGAGCTTCGACAGCCGCTCGGAGATCGGCGAGGGGACGTCGATCGCGAGGAACGTCCGGGTCGTCTGGGCCATCGCGTCGTCTCGTCCTTTCCCCTGGCTGGCTCGTCGTTTCGGAGATCCGGCATCATACCCCGGCGTCGAGCGCCGTGCGAGGCGTCGGGCCTCTTCGGCCCCCGTGCGCGACCGCCAGGTTGCGGCTTCGCGACGGCGACGCCTCGAAATGAGGAACCTGACGATCCTCCGGGATCGAGATTGGCTTCGTTCGGCGCGGCACGATGTCCCGAAGCCCCCCGCCGCGCGACGTCCTCTGAGCTTCGACCCCCGCCGGCGGTCTGAGGGATCGGCTTCGATTGGGTTCGTTCGCGCACGACCAGCGAGCGGATTCTCCGACGCAACCTCCTGGGTTTCCTTAATTTGCAACCACTGCGAGGATTGGGTTCGTTCGGCGCGATTCGACCGTGCGACGATGGCTCCATCAGGCCCATTGGCATGGCGGTGGTCCTCGCCGGCCGATCGCGGCGATCCCCCGGATGCGCCCCGGGAATCGGCTTCGATTGGGTTCGTTCGCGCGCGGCCTGCGGACTCTTCTTGAAACGCAATACGTTCGGATTTCACGACTTGCATCCGCCAGAGAGATTGGGTTCGTTCGGCGCGCCTGGCCACTCCTCGCTCAGCACCACCGACTCGGGGTGTTGAACGGGGTGCCACGGGTTCGGAGAACCTGAAAATCGGCGTCGGGCCGATCCCGAGCCGTAGCTGAGATCCCCGGCCGGTCCACGGGTTCTCCGACCCCGTGGCACCCTGAGGTTTTCAGCCACGACTTGGTGGTGAATGAGGACTATGCGAGCCTGCGTAGGTTTCCACGGGGGTCCGGGCCTTGCGAGGCATCCAGGGAAGACGGCCTCGTCGAAATGCGAGGAATCCCTGCGCAGCATCTCCCACGTTGACTATGGTCCGGGATCGCGGGTGCGGGAGACCGGAGGTCCTGAAATCAGGCTCCCGAGGGACAGGGCTTGCCCCGAGGCGGGTCGACCGCGACATGATGGAGACCAGCCTCGTCTCCTTGCGGTGCACGTCTGCCCTTCGCACGACGGCCCGGGGAGCCTTCCTGCTACAACCTCCGTCCGCCCTGCCGGTCGCGTTCACGAAGGTCGCCGGCCGTTCCCGGCTGGTCGATTTCGACGGCTCGCCAGTCATCGTCAGTCGGTGACGGGCTACGGAACCTGGACCAACCCAATGGCCGTCCGCTCCTTCTGGAAAATCTGGACCGACGCCAGGTCGGAAGCAAAGACGCTGCGTCTCTTCGAGCAGGTCCGACGCAATCTCGACCGAGAGGCGCTGGATCGCAGCATCGAGCCCTATCCGAAGCTCCAAGGCTTCGTCGCGGCATTCTGGGTCGAACCGGAAGGCGGGACCTGGAACGACCAGGTGGTCGAGGTGATCGCGCTGGGGCAAAGGGTCGGGTACGGGTGGAGGCTCAGCGGCGACATCCTCACCGACGTGGACGGCTGGTCGAACGAATCCAACGTCTCGGGCGTCAGGTCGATCCAGTTGATGCTGGATTCACGCTGGCAAGCCCCAGGATCGTCCGGGTTCGGCCCCCCGGCGTCGGACCTCGATCCCAACCTCGATTAATGTTCGGGGCTCGTCGACGAAGGTCTTGTGACCTCGGTGTCGCCCGGACGTCGGCTCTCGAGGACCGTCGAAACCAGGCACCATCCCGGGAGGACCCGTTGCCCCGAATCAATCCCCGAATCTCGCTGCTTCGGCTGATGATCTTGACGGCCCTCGGCGCGATGCCGCTCACGATGATCCGCCGGCCGGAGTCCGTCGTGCTCGTGGCTGAAGTCCTCGTGGTCTCCTTGGCGGGGGCGACCTGGTGGCGGTCGAGAGGCCGATCGGCCCTCCTCGGCGGTCTGGTCGCGGGCCTGGCGGCGATGCTCGTCTTCGAGACCTTCGAGGTGGCGTATCATCGAACGTTGACGGGCCTGGACCCGGCCACCGTCGCCCGGCTGCTCAACGCCGCCGCGGCACCGCTGGCGGGGGCGATGCTCGGCGGGTTGGTCGGACTCGCCGTCGCATTCGTCGGTCGGCTGGCCGACCGGGCGCGACCTCGATCAGCCTGCCAGTCGATGGGAAGCGATCGAGAGGAGCCACATGGGATGGGCCGCCAGGACCCAGAGCAGGAGGGTCGTCGCGACGAGCACGACAACCAGGAGCAAGGGGCGATGACGCATGAAGCCCTCGGGTCGATCGTCTAGAACTCGGGCCGGATGCGTTCCATGACGCGGCGGACGAGGCGGAGCAGGGGGGACGGTTCGTCGGTCGAGACGTCGTCTTCCATGTAGCGGGAGAGTTGGCCGGGCTTGACGACCACGACGATCCGCAGGCCCTCGCGGCGGGCCTGGTCGAGTTCGTCGCCGCCGAGGAGCAGGCCGGTGGCGGGATTCCCCTCCTGGCTGAACGCCAGGGTGACCACGTCGCTGGGGGCGTTCTCCAGGCGGACCTGGGCCGACTGGCCCGGGGCGACTTCGCCGACGAGCACCTTGACCCCCGCGTACGAGGCGACCAGGTCCTTCACCGGCGCGTCGCCGCCGTTGACGACGATGAGCCCGGAACGCGGCCCGCGCGCCATCCGGACCCCGACCTCGAGCGCCAGCGACGCCGCGACGATCAGGCCGACAATCCACCACCATTTGCGACGTCCGGTCATGGCTCAAGCTCGCTCCCCACCCCTCACCGCCGGATCGACGATTGTCCGAGGGGAGTGCGTCCAGGATCGCACGCCGGGCCCCGAGGCGGCAAGGCGCCTTCGGCCGGCGGGGGGCCGGGACGCATCGGAATCGGCCGATGTCGGACGGATTCCCGGCGATCCGCGCCGAGAAGTCCGGCGGTGCGCGTTCTGCGTCTCGCCCGGCCCCGATCGCGGGGCGGGGGGCTTCGAATCGGTCAATCGACCACGCGGAGGGGCCGATCAACGGTAGGGGGGCGGGGCGCTCTTTCGGGACGCTCGCGGCCCCCCGACGACGGATCGGGACGAGTCAACCTTGCCGAGTCCCCGACCCTCGACGACTGGGGAAACCCGGGCGATCGGGCGGCCGGAACCGGCCTCGCTCCATGCAGGATGGTCCCGCCTTGAACGAGACTTCGACCCAGCGCCACGCCGAGCCCTGGTCACGAGTCGATCGGGTGCCCGACGGCCGCCCCAGCCCCGCGAACGTCCTCGCCGAAGCCGGAATCCTCCGGCCGACGTCGGGGAAGTTCTGGGGCGTGGTCGGCCTGGTGATCCTGACCGGCGTGACCAGTTTGGTGGTGGCCACGATCTCGATCTGGCTGACGCCGGTCTACATGGCCGCGATGGTCCTGATCTTCGCCGCGCCCCGGCCAAAACGGCCGGAAGCCACCGCTTCGCCGACCGCCGACGCACCATCCCCAGCCTCCGAGCCCGCGGAGGCCTCTACCGAGGCCGTAGCGGGCGACGCGCCGGGGGAAGGCGCGATCGGCGGCGAGGCCGAGGCGGCCGCTCCGGCCGAGGACGCCGCCGCCGCCGAGCCCCCCAAGCCTCGCAAGCGCCGGGCGAAGGGGAAGCGGGCGGCGAAAGCGGCGGCCCTCGCCGAGGCGTCGTCGTCGCAGCCCACCTGGATCCGCGTCGGCCCCGGGAAGTTCGTCCGGGCCGACCTGCAAGACCAGGACGCCTCGTCCGACGCCGAGGTGCCGGCCGAGCCGCCCCTCGCGACCAGCCCCGAGACCCCCGACGAGATCGGAGCCCCGACCGAAGCCGAGACCGAAGCCCAGGCCGACGCCGAACCGACGCCGCCCCCCGCGCCCGACGCCTTCGCGGACGCCGGCCGGGCCGTCGAGCCGGAGACGCCCACGGAAGCGACGCCCGCGTCGGCTTTCGACGAGGGGCCGAGCGAGATCGACTCGCCGGCCCTTGCCGAAGCCGACGAAGCGGCCCCCACGACCATCGACGAGGAGTACGGCATCGCGCCCTCTGCACTCGTCGAGCCCCCCGGCGAGGAGTACGGCATCGCGCCCTCTGCACTCGCCGAGTCCTGGGAGCCCGAGGCCCTTCCCGAAGCCGTCCCCGACGACGAGCCCGAGCCCGCCTCCGAGGGGACGCCGCAAGTGCAGGAGTCGGAGCCGGTCCAGGCCGAAGCCCAGGCCGAAGTCCCTGTGGAGGTCGAGCACCCGGTCGAGACGTGGGCCCCTGTCGAGGTCGCCGAGAAGGTGCCCGCCGAAGTCCCGACGGAATCCGAGCGTCCGACGACGATCGCGTCGCCCCTCCCCGAGCGCCCCGCGCCCGAGGGGACGGCGGCCGCCTCGCCGACGGCCGCCCGGCCCGCCGGACTCGGCCTGCTCCGCCGGTCCATGCGGCCCCGTGAGCGTCGCGAACGCCTTCCGGCCCCCCGCTCTCGCGGACAGTCGCCCCGCACCGCCCGACCAGGCCGTGCGGAGCGGGTCCGCGTGGGGGGAACCCCCGGACGCGATCGCGACCGCTCGAACCGCCCGCCGCGCCGCCCTCACCCCCGCTCCCCACCGCGGCGGGCCTGATGCTCCGCCTACCGCAAAACCTGAAGACGCCCCGGCCGGTCACGGCTCCGGGCGTCTTCGCGTTTCGAAGGAAATCCGGTAGGGTGGGCGCCACCACTCCGATGCGAACGCGGTGGGCGGTGCCCACCCTACCGGATCATGTGGGAATGGCAGGGATCCTGGTGACCAATCCGATTCGGCTGGACGACCTCATTCGCCTGGTCCAAGAGCGATTTCGCGACGGTCCACCCAACGGGTGGCTCCTCGGCTGGGATCCCGCACGCTGCTTGGATTCGGTCGGCAGGGCCGCCAGGCCGCACCACGTCGGCAACACGACCTCTTTCGACTACGGCTTCTGTAACCAGTTCGAGGTGGCCATCGGAGCGGGCGGCCGAGGTGAGTGTTGGGTGCTGACGATCCATCTGAGCTTCGTCGCGCCGACGTTCTGCCTGTTCTGGACCCGCTACAAGAGCCCAAACAAAGGCGTCGTGAACGCCGGCGTACCAGAGGGACAGCGAGCCTTGGAGGACGAGGTGCGCGCGGCTATCCAGGCGGAGGGATTCTTCGAACTCCCGGACGAATGGTTTGACGTGCACGTCGACGGCGTGCGACTGGAGCTGTCCGATGCGGCGGATGTCACGCTGAACAAGTGCCTATTCTGCGATTATGACGGCTGACGAAGGGAAGCCTGGATCCGCGAGACGGAGCCCGCGCGGAAGCTCGCCAAATCGAACTTGGGTGACGGCTCGACGGCCGCAAGCCTCGAATGATTGAAATTCCGTGACGGGCGATTCCCGCCGGTTCGACATCATCGACCCGGGTGCGGCTGGCACCGTACGCCTCTCCGATCAAAACGCGGTGGGCGGTGCACACCCTACCGGACGTCATCCCGTCCGGGGGTCGCGGCTCAGGCCTCGGCGGCCGGGTCGACCGCCGGGTCGGCTTCCACGGCGGGGGGCTCGATGTCCTCGTCGCCCCCCGGATCTTCCACGGCGGGCTCGGGATACCACCAGTTGACGGTCAGGCAGAGCGTCACCAGGCCGATGCGGAGGGCCCAGAGGCCCCAGGCGGGGAACTCGCTCCAGCCGGCGACGTAGCCGTTGTGGAAGAGGGCGGCGAGGTCGTGCTCCATCATCTCGGCGGCGGCCCAGGCCAGTAGCGCGGCGCCGGCGTAGGCGATGATGGGGAACTTGTTCATCAGCTCGGTGATGATCGCGCTCAGGAAGAGCAGGATCACGATCGAGAGCACCAGGCCCATGACGATCTGCGCCGACGACTGGGCGGAGATGGCGATGGCCAGGACGTTGTCCAGGCTCATGATGAAGTCGGCCAGGGCGATCCGCTGGACGGCCTTGAACAGCGAGTTGGGGGCGTGCTGCGAGTGCTCGGACGAGGCCTCACCCTCCTCCTGGAGCAGCTTGCAGGCGATCCAGACGAGGAGGACGGCCCCCACGAACCGCAGCCCGGGGATCGCCAGCAGCTGGGAGACGACCAGGGTCAGGCCGATCCGCATGACGATGGCGAGGCCGCAGCCCCAGATCATCGCCTGCCGGCGCTGGGCCGGGGGGAGGCGGTGGGCCGCCATGCCGATGACGACCGCGTTGTCGCCCGAAAGGAGCAGGTCGAAGAAGATGATCTTGAGGATCGCGATCGCTTGCGGGAGGTCGACGGCCATTCGTGATCCGAAAGTTGGGGCCTGGCGCCGGGCGGCGAATGAGGACGACCGGCGCGGCCGAAGGCCGGCCGCGCGGCGTGAAGGTGCCATCATAGCCCCGCGCGGCCCCCGCTGGGAACATCCCTCGCCCCGACACGCCCGTTCGGACGCGGACTTCGGCCCGGATTCTGCAGGGATTCTCCGGATGTCCCGTCGCCCCCGGCGTCCGCGCCGCGTATGGTTCCTGGGATAGGAAGCCAGCGCGTCCGGCCGCGGGGTCGGGGGCGGGCCGCCAGGCGGAGAAAGGCGATTCACCCATGTCCAGACACCCGAGCGCGTGGATCCTACCGGCCTGCCTGGGCCTCGGCCTCGTCGGCGGAGCGGCCCTGGCGGAGGAGGCTCCGGCCGCCGCGCACGAGAAAGCCGACCGGGAGGCCGTCCAGGCCGTCCTGGCGGGGTTCGTGAAGGCGTTCGACGCGGGCGACGCGCCGGCGATCGCCGCCCTGTTCACCGAGGACGCCCGCCTGGAGACCGAAGGCTCGCCGCCGATCGAGGGCCGCGCCGCGATCGAGCGCCGGTTCGCCGAGCGGTTCGAGGCCGAGCCGGGCCAGACGATCGTCGTGAAGCCGGATTCGCTCCGGTTCCTCGGCGCCGACGCGGCCCTGGAGGCGGGGATCGCCGCGATCACGATTCCCGGCGAGGAGGGCGAGGAGCCCGAAATCTCGCGGTTCAGGTACTCGGCCGCCTACGTCCGCAAGGACGGCCGCTGGCTCCAGGACTGCATCCACGACTACCCCGAGACCGAGGCGGCGGCCGACGAGCCGTCCCCCCGCGAACGGCTGGCCGAGCTGGAATGGCTGGTCGGCGAGTGGATCGACCAGGACGAGGACGCCGAGGTCCACACCACGTTCGACTGGGCGGAGGAGGGGGCGTTCCTCGTCCGCAAGTACCGCGTGAAGGCCGCGGGCTCGTTCGTGATGTCGGGCGTCCAGCGGATCGGCTGGGACCCGCGTCTGGAGCAGTTCCGCTCGTGGACGTTCGACTCGGAAGGGGGCTTTTCCGAGGGCCTCTGGTCGCGCGAGATCGGCCTCGACCGCTGGGTCGTCAAGACGACGGGCGTCCTGAAGGACGGCCGGTCGGTCTCGGCGACGAACGTGCTCGACCGCCGGGGCCGCGACGTGCTTCGCTGGTCGTCCGCCGACCGCACGCTCGGGTCGTCCGCCCTGCCGGGGTCCGAAAACGTGACGCTCGTCCGCCGCCCGCCTGCTCCCTCCTCCGCGACATCCCCCTCCACCAAGCCGGGCGAACTCAGGAGCCAGCCATGAACCGCACCCTCAACGTCGCGCTCGCCGGCGTCGTCGCCTCTTGCCTGTGCCTCCAGACGATCTCGGCCCACGCCCAGCGGGGCGGCGGCGGCCGTGCCGGAGGCGGGATGCGCGGGGGCGGCGGGGCTCCCGGGGGCGGCATGCGCGGCGGCGGCGCCCCCGGCGGCGGGATGCGCGGGGGCGGCGGAGTCCCCGGCGGGATGCGCGGGGGGATGCCCCCCGGCGGCGGAGCCGGTGGCCGCCAGTCGTTCAACCGCACGCCGTCGTTCACGCCGCCCCCCAACATCCAGCGCGGCAATCCGCCGGGCGGTTGGCAGGGCCAGATGAGGCCCCCCGCGGCGGTCCAGCGGCCCGGCGGCCCGGCGGGCCCCGGGCCGGGGGCGGGCCCGCAGCCGGGACGGCCGAATCTCGGCGCGCAGCCCGGTCGGCCGAACTTCAACGTTCCGGGCGGTGGTCGACCTCCTGTCGCGGGCCCGGGCCCCGGCCCCGGCGGTCGCCCTCCCGTCGCCGGCCCCGGGAATCCGGGGTTCCGGCCTCCTGTGGCGGGACCGGGCCCCGGCCCCGGCGGTCGCCCCCCGGGGGGGATGCGTCCCGGTTATGGTCCCGGTCCCGGCGGTCGTCCGCCGGGCGTCGGGCCGGGGGGCCGTCCGCCGGGAGGGTGGGGGGGCTATCCGCCCGCCTACGCCGGCCGGCCCGGCTGGAACAACCACCAGTCCTGGGTGAACGGCTACTGGCACGGCCGCAACAGCAACAACGGCTTCTGGAACGACGGCGGCGCGTTCTTCACCGGCCTGGCGGTCGGCGGGGTCGCCGGCTGGGGGCTCGGCTCGTCGATCTACAATTGGGGATACCGGCCGTACGTCAACCCTTACGCCGTCGTCGCTTCCCAGCCGGTGATCATCCAGCAGCCGGTGATCGTGCAGCAGCCCGGCGTCGTCGAGCAGCCGCAGGTCGTCGAGTCCGCGCCGGCTTACGATTACTCGCAGCCCCTGACCACCACGGCCGCCCCCGAGGACGACCCGGCGCTTCAGACCTTCGCCGACGCCCGCTCCGCGTTCCAGGCCGGCGACTACCCCGGCGCCTTGAAGCTGGCCGACGAGGCGCTCAAGGCCCTCCCCAACGACGCGGCGCTCCACGAGTTCCGCGCCCTCTGCCTGTTCGCGCTCAAGCAGTACGAGCAGGCGGCCGGCGTGCTCTACGCGGTGCTGGCCGTCGGCCCCGGCTGGGACTGGACGACCATGATCGGTTTGTATCCGAGCGTCGACGTCTACACGGCGCAGCTCCGGGCCCTGGAGGAATACCGATCGGCCCACCCCGACTCGGCGCCCGCCCGGTTCGTCCTCGGCTACCACTACCTGACCGAGGGCTTCAACGAGCAGGCCGCGCATGAGTTCAACGCCGTCGCGAGGCTCCAGCCGACCGACACGCTCTCGAAGCAGATCGCGGACAGCCTCACCGCCGACGCTCAGGCGGCGAAAGACCCGGCGGCCGTCGCCGCCCAGCCCCAGCCCGAAGCGGCGGCGGCCGCGCCGGCGAACGAGCCGAGCCTGGTGGGGACCTGGAAGGCCGCCCCCGACCCCACGACCTCGATCGAGCTGACACTGAAGGACGACGGGACGTTCACCTGGAACGTCGCCCAACAGGGGAGGAACCAGCCGATCGCGGGGGGCTACACCTACGCCGGCGGGATCCTGACCCTCGCCCGCGCCGAGAATCCGGACGACGCCATGGTCGGTCGCGTGACCTGGAAGGACGACGCCCATTTCGTCTTCCAGGCCCTCGGCGGTGGGGCGAACGACCCCGGGCTGAACTTCGGGAAGTGACTTCGAGCCTTCTCCGGAGACGAAAAGAGGGGGGATCGGGCCCCGGCTTTCCTTGAGCCGGGATCCGGTCCCCCCGCTTCATGTTCATGACCACCACATTTCAGTCGCGAGCGATCCCGACCGGCGGGGCGGCGACGACCCGGCCCGGCCCGAGCGTCCGCGCCTCGTCGAGGGCCGCTTCGGCCGCGTCGAGCAGCTCGCCGAGCGTTGTGCCGCTGGCGGGGAACGAGGCCACGCCGATCGAGAGCGACGCTTCCATCGGGATGCCCAGCAGGTCCTCGGCCGCGGCGATCCCCCGGCAGAGCTTCTCGCCCACGCGGCGGGCGTCGTGCAGCTCGGAGCGCGGGAGGACGGCCATCAGCCGGTCGTCGTCGAGCCGACCGACCAGGTCGCTGGAGCGGAGAAGCCCCGCGATCCCGACGCCGACCCGGCCCACCACCCGGTCGGCCTCGTCCGGGCCCATCAGCTCGCGGACCCCTCGCAGTCGGTCGATCGCCAGGAAGAGGATCGACAGCGGCTCCTTGTGCCGCCTCGCCTGGCTGAGGGCGAACGGCACCACGGTCCCCAGCAGGCCGGCGTCGTGGATCGACGAGTCTCGGGCCCGAGACGGGCCGCCGCGGCGATCGCGCCGGATCCGCTCGATTGCGATCGCCGCCAGCGTCGCCAGCGATTCGAGCCGACGAGTCACGACCGCGGGGCGGGCGGACCCCCTCAGGTCCAGTTCCAACCGACCCCAGCTCCGACTCCCCTCGCCGACGCGGATCGGGATGACCGAGGCGCCCGACGCCGGGCCGGGCTCCCCGGACTCCAGCACGACGGCGACGCCGTCCTCGCCCGAGGCCCGCCTGGCGGCCGTCGCCAGGGCTTCGCACAGAGCGACGAGGTCGGTCGCGACGGCGGCCGTCGCGACGAAATCGTGCACGGCGGACTCGGCCGACGCCCGACGTTCGGCCTCGGCGTCCCCGTTCGCGCGCGGGGCGAGCGTCGCCGTCGCGAACGACGTCGGGTCGTCCCACCTCCACCCTCTTTCCGTTTGCATGGCGATCCTCTTTGATGTCCTGCCGCGTCGAGGGATGCCTCCGACTCTTCCAGAAGCAAGCCTAGGCCACGTTCGCCGGGTCAGGGCGGAAAGATCGGCCTTGCCGGGCGTCGGGGAATCGGGCAGGATGCGGCGTCTCCTCGTCCCGGCCGTGGTTCCACGCGCCGGGGCCGACCCCCCGCTTTCATGTCCGGGGACGGGTCGGAACGCCGATAGAGCTTGAGGAATGCGGCCGCGAAGGCTCGGGACGGCCCGATCGGGACGCCCGAGAGAAGTCGCGGCGCGGCGAGGCGGGCAGGCCAGGCAGGATGAGGCCCAGAATCATGCGAAAGACGCGGATCGTCGCGAACGGGGCGGGGGTGCTCGGGATCGTCGTCCTGACGCTCGCGCAGGCGGGTTGCGCCTCGGGATGGATCCCGACGTCGCGGGTCACGCGGGTCTTCGCGCCCGAGCCGGTGGCCGAGAACCCGCTGCTGGTCCCGATCGACGACTTCGAGGCGGTCTGGAACAAGACGGTGGCCGAGGTCGGCGCCTATTTCGAGGTGGCGTCCGAGAACCGGCTCTCGCGGACCATCGTCACCGAGCCGAAGATCAGCGCCACGGTGCTGGAGCCGTGGCTGGGCGACGCCGTCACCATGCAGGACCGGGTCGAGGCGACCCTGCAGACGATCCGGCGGTTCGCGATCATCAAGGTCGACCCGGCCCCGAACGGGGGCTTCCTCGTGAAGGTGGAGGTCCACAAGGAGCTGGAGGACATGGTGAAGCCCGACCGCCAGATGATGGGCCGGGCCGTGTTCAACAACGAATTCCCCGTGAACCGGGCCCGCGAGACCGTCGGTCCCGTGCCGGTGGCCGTGGGATGGATCGCCCGGGGCCGCGACCCCAATCTGGAGCAGGCGATCCTCTCGGGCGTCCGCGGGGCGTTCTTCCTCTGAGGTTGAGGCCGATCGTTCCCTCCGAGGGCCCCCCGGCGCGCGTTCCTTCCACGCGCCGGGAGTCGCCCGTCGGTCGGTTGCTCAGTTAGTCAGGCATCGGGCCCCGGACATCGGGGCGGAGCCGTCGCGACGGCGAGACGGCGCTCAGTTGGCGTTGAAGGTCCACCAGGCCCCGGCGCCGGCGATGCCGACCCAGGTGATCGTCGGGTCGAGCAGGGCCGCGCGGTGGGCGGGCGAGGCCATCCACATCGCCTCGATGCCGGGGAAGCCGCCCATCGCCGAGTTCTGGCGGCGGGCCGGGCCCATCACATGGTGACCCAGGCCTTGCGACGCCTGATGGTTGTTATTCATCGCCGCCCAGCTCGACAGGTTCGGGTCGTGGCCGACCGCACCCAGGCCGTAGGAGGCCCGGACGCCGTTGAGCCAATTCACGAAGCCGTACGGGTCGCCGTAAGCGGCCGCCGGGGCGGCCGCCGCCTGGACGGGCTGGCCCGTCGCATCCATGCCGGCATAAGCCGCCTGGTAGGTCTGCGTCGCCGCGGGCTGCTGGACGTACTGGGTCGGCTGGGCGACCTGGTAGACCGGCTGGGGCGCGGCGGCCTGCGGGACCTGGTAAGTGTAGGTGGGGGTCGTATAGGTGGGGGCCGGGGCGGGGGCCGCGGAACCGTCCGTGGTGTAGTAGTACTGTTGAGCTTCGGCCTGGCTGGCGACCGCGATGACGGCGACGAAAGATAGGATCAACCGGGTCACGGCGCGAAACTCAAAGGTGAAACTGGCCAATGGTCAAAACTCCCTTGGGTTGTGCGAGCGACGCGGCACCACGCCGCGCCCGTAATCGCCGGGGTCAAACCCGAATCCGGGATGGATTCCTCGCCGTATCCCCGACACGACTCGCACAGGGTGCCAAAATGGGACACGTTTCCAGAAAACGCAAACGGTTTTTCCTGAATGTTGATAAATTTCACCCCTCGGTCAGGACCACTTGCGTGCTGATGTCCTTTTCTCTACATCTCCTCGCATGACGGCCGCAGGAGTGCGTCGCCGTGACAATCCGGTGGCGGCGCAACTCCAAGACAGGCAGCCGAAAGCCGGCCGCCACGCCCCCTCGCGAGCCGTCGCGGCCGGCGGGGCCGGCCCGGGCCCAGGGGCTCCGGTCGGGGTCGTCGAGGAGGCGCGTCGGGGCCGACCCGGGCCATCATCCATGGGTCGACGCATCTCAATTCTACCGACCTCAGGCGACGCAAACGGGAGGGCTCCCGCGGCGTCAACGCCGCCGAAACGCCCCTGTTCGAGACGATTCCGCCAGCAAAACCTCCCCATCCCACGCCCACGCGCCGCGACGCGGCGGCCCGATGGGTCCGCCTCCCGGACTTCGCGAGCGATCTCGGTCGCGTGCGTCGTATCAGGGAAAGTAAATGCCTCTTCATCCTGTTTCGGTCGGAGATCGTCCGCCGCCGGGGGGCCCCGTCCCGCCCGGGTCGCGGCGTCACGTCGCTGGCGCGATCGGGACGGTCGCGAACCGTCGCCGAACGACGTCGCGTGACGACGACTCGGGAGTCGCCGGAGGACGACGGGCGGGCAGCGGGTGGCAGTCGCCGGCCCTGGGACGGCCCGGGCCGCAAGAGGGGCCCCAACGTCGCGAGAGCCGGGCCGGGGAGGGGCCCAGAGAGCCCGCTGCGGGGGCCCGGAGGCGGGGCCCGGGATCTTTCGTCCACCCTCTAGGCTGCATCCGACGGGTGTTATAGAATAACTCGTCGCTCTTGTCTCGTACTCGGACGTAACTGCACACGTCGGAATCGGTTCGGGCTCGCGACGGGGCCGTCGCCCCGGCCGGGCGCCGCGATGGGGTCGCGCATGCTGGCCAAGCGGATCATCCCTTGCCTCGACGTCAACCAAGGCCGCGTGGTCAAGGGGACGAATTTCCTGAACCTCCGGGACGCCGGCGACCCGGTCGAGGTCGCCCGCCGCTACGACGAGGAAGGGGCCGACGAGCTGGTCTTCCTCGACATCACCGCGAGCCATGAGGAGCGCGAGATCCTCTGGGACGTGGTCCGGCGCACGTCCGAGGTCTGCTTCATGCCCCTGACCGTCGGCGGCGGGGTGCGCACGCTCGACGACGTGCGGGCGCTCCTGAAGGCGGGGGCCGACAAGGTCTCGATCAACTCGGCCGCGGTCCGCGACCCGGAGCTGATCCGCAAGGCGGCCCGCAAGTTCGGCAGCCAGTGCATCGTGGTGAACATCGACCCCAAGCGGGTCGAGCGGGAAGGCCGCGAGGTCTGGGAGGTCCACATCAACGGCGGGAGGATCCCCACCGGGTTGGAGGCCGTGGCGTGGGCGGTCGAGGTCCAGCGTCTGGGCGCCGGCGAGATCGTCCTGACCAGCATGGACGCCGACGGCACGAAGAACGGCTACGACCTGGAGATGACCCGCGCCGTGGCCGACGCCGTGGAGGTCCCGGTCGTCGCCTCGGGGGGGGCCGGCAGCCCCGAGCATCTGCGGGCCGTGCTCGACGAGGGCCGCGCCAGCGCCGCCCTCGCCGCGAGCATCTTCCACTATAAGGAGTACTCGATCCGGGAGACCAAGGATTACCTGGCCGGGCGGGGCGTGCCGGTGCGCCGGCCGCCGACCTCGCCCCCGGCCTCGGCGACGCCGATCCGGGCGTCCTGAAGGGGCCCGCGCGTCGGCGCCCGTCCGATCGATCCCCGACGACCCCACACGCAACCGACCCGACCGACCGAGGAGAGCCCATGTCCACCGCCGTCGACCCCACGATCGAAGCGCCGGCCAACGAGCCCGAGGCCAACAAGCTGTTCCGGATGTGCATCAAGTACCAGGGGTCGGACCTCCACCTGAAGGTGGGCATGGCCCCCTCGATGCGGCTGGCCGGCGTGCTGCGGCAGATGCAGCTGCCGCCGCTGACGTTGGCCGACATGGAGCGGCTGATGTTCCCCCTGCTCAACCACAGGCAGCGCGGGATTCTCGAGGAGGACGGGGGCGTCGACTTCGCGCACATCATCCTGGACGGGGACGTGGAGACGCGGTTCCGCGTCAACCTGTTCCGGGCCCGCGGCCGGCTCAGCCTGGTAGCCCGGCGGGTGAGCAACAAGATCCCGACGTTCGAGCAGCTGCACCTGCCCCCCGTGCTGGCCGAGATCACCCAGAACGACCAGGGGATCATCATCTTCGCCGGCGTGACCGGCTCCGGGAAGTCGACCTCGATCGCCTCGATGCTCCAGTACGTCAACGAACGCGAGCGGATGCACATCGTGACCGTCGAGGACCCGATCGAGTACACGTACAAGGACGAGAAGTCGATCATCAACCAGCGCGAGGTGGGGATCGACGTGAAGGACTGGGACATCGCGCTGAAGCACGCGGTGCGTCAGGACCCGGACATCATCCTGGTGGGCGAGCTGCGCGACCGGGAGACCTTCAGCGCCGCCATGCACGCCGCCGAGACCGGGCACCTCGTCTTCGCGACGATCCACGCCGGCACGGCCCCGTCGACCATCGGCCGCCTCCTGGACCTATTCCCGCGCGACATGCACTCGTCGCTGCGCCAGTCGCTGGCGTTCAACCTCAAGGCGGTCGTCGCCCAGAAGCTGCTGCCCACCACGAAGGAGTGGGCCGACAAGGGGGTGACGCGCGTGCCGACGAACGAGATCATGCGGCTGAACCCCACGGTCAGGAAGCTGATCCTCAACGAGGAAGACAACAAGCTCGGCGACGCCATCCGGATCGGCAAGGAGGAGGGGATGATGGACTTCACCGAGAGCCTCCGTCAGCTCGTCGTGGCCGAGAAGATCGAGCGGGCGGTGGCCTTCGAGGTGGCGCCGCAGCCCGAGGCTTTGAAAATGGCCCTCAAGGGGATTACGATCAACCAGCCTGGTATCCTCTAAGAGCCGCGAGGCCCCGGCGAGCCCGCCGGGGCCGTCCGGCGGGGGCGTCGCGAGGCGGGCGACGCCCGGCGAGTCGCGGCCCCCGGCCCGCCGAGGCCCGACCGACGCCGCCCCGATAGCACGCCTCCCCCGGGATCAAAGCACGCAAGAAAGGTCAGCAATGATTCGTCCGTCTCTGGTGCTCGCGACGTTTCTGCTCGGGACGCTCGGCGTCGCTTCGGGGGCCGACGCCGCCGACCTGCTCAATCCGCTGCTCGCCCAGGCCGAGTCGGCGCCCCTCCCGCCGCGCGGCCCCGGCTTCTACCTGAACCTATTCAAGTTCATCCCGGTGATCGTCGTCTACCTGCTCTGGACCTGGACGACCGACTGGGTGGAGCACGACGGCCGCGAGCTGAACAACCCCAAGTTCGAGACCTGGAACAGCGTCATCTTCTTCTCGGGCGTGCTCGGGCTGGCGATGGTCTTCTCGATCCCGATCTACCCGGTCGGCCTGGGGCTGCTGCTGCTGGCCTACTTCGTGCCGATCCTCACCTACGTGTTCATACGCAACCAGACCGTCGCCGACGACCAGAAGGTGCTAACCCCCTACCACCTGGGCGAGGTCGCCAACGACGTCCTGGCGCGGCTGGGGACCCGGCCCTGGTTCAACAAGAACATGGGGAGCATCGACCGCGCCGGGCCGCCGATCGTCTTCGTCGGCAAGTCCTCCGGGTCGGCCGCCAAGGAGGACCCCGCCCGCATCCGCCAGGCGGAGGAGTCGCGGTCGTTCATGGCGGCCAAGGAGCTGGTCTACGACGCCACCCTCCGCCGCGCGACCGACATCCACCTGGAGCCGACCGCCGACCAGCTCTCGGTCCGCTATCGGATCGACGGCATCCTCCACGCCGCCGAGCCGTTCGACCGGGCCACCGGCGACGCCGTGATCAACGTCTTCAAGGTCCTCTCGGCGATGGACATCTCCGAGAAGCGCAAGCCGCAGGACGGCTCGTTCGGCGCCAAGCTCCAGGCCCGCGACCTGGACTTCCGCGTGGCCACGTCGGGCTCGAAGGCCGGCGAGAAGCTGGTCATGCGGATCCTCGACAACTCGTCGGGCGTGAGCAAGCTCGAGGACCTGGGGATGCGGCCCAAGCTCGTCGAGCAGGTCAAGAGCCTGGTCACCCAGCCCCACGGCATGTTCCTCTCGTGCGGCCCCACCGGCTCGGGCAAGTCGACCACGCTCTACGCGGCCCTCCGCGAGATCGACCGCTTCCAACGGAACATCATCACGGTCGAGGACCCGATCGAGTACCACATCGACAACGTCACCCAGATGGAGGTCAACACCAAGGCCGGGCAGACCTTCGCCACCAGCCTGCGGTCGATCCTGCGTCAGGACCCCGACGTCATCATGATCGGCGAGATCCGCGACCAGGAGACGGCCAACATCGCCTGCCAGGCGGCCAACACCGGGCACATGGTCTTCTCCACGGTCCACTCCAACGACGCCGTGACCGCCCTCTTCCGGCTGCTGGACCTGGGGGTCGAGCCGTTCATGATCGCCTCGGCCCTCTCGGCGGTGCTGGGCCAGCGGCTCGTCCGCCTGCTGTGCGACGCCTGCAAGGAGCCCTACAAGCCCAAGCCCGAGTTCCTCAAGAAGGCCAACCTGCCCGCCGACAAGGTCGACGTCTTCTACCGCCGGCCCGAGAACCCCGAGCAGGTCTGCCCGCAGTGCGGCGGCACCGGCTACTACGGCCGCGCCGGCATCTTCGAGCTCCTGGTCCTGACCGAGCCGATCCGCGAGCTGCTCCGCGAGAACCCCTCGCTGACCAAGATCAAGGCCGAGGCCCGCCGCGGCGGCATGATCTATCTCCAGGAGGACGGCCTCCGCCAGGTGATCCAGGGGCGGACCTCGATCGAGGAGCTGCTCCGCGTCGTCAAGTGACCGCGACCGGCCCGGCCTACCGAACGAACGCCGCCGATCGACCATCCCCAACGCAGAACGGGACCTCGCTTATGTCCGTGCCTCCAGCCCTGCTCGACACGCTCCTCGTGGCCCTGATGCTCTTCATGACCTACGTCCTGACGAGCGAAGGCGCCTGGGGCGCGGCCCTGATGTTCTTCAACGTGCTCTTCGGCGGCCTGATCGCGTTCAACTTCTTCGAGCCGCTGGCGAACCTCATCGACTCGACCGGGATCGGCTGGAGCTTCTCCGAGACCCTGGCGATGCTCCTGATCTTCTGCGTCTCCGTCTTCATCCTCCGCCTGGCGACCGAGACGCTCGCCCCGGTGATGGTCCGGTTCCCGAACCCGGTCTACCACGCGACGCGGCTGGTCTTCGCCTTCGCCACCACCGTCGTGACGTTCGGGATCATCCTGGTGGCGTTCCACGCCGCCCCGGTCCACAAGAACATCTTCGGCTACATCAACTACAACACCAAGCCGCCGTTCGGCATGGGCGTCGACCACGCCTGGCTCGGCTTCTTCCAGTACGTCACCGGTGACATCTTCGCCACCTACGGCTCGGGCGTGCGCGACCCCTACTCCACCTACGGCAAGACCGGCAACCAGGTGGTGCCGGTCAACCTGTTCGACCCCCGCGGCAAGTGGCTGCTCGACAAGCAGGAAGCCCGCCCCTACGGCGAAGGCGCCATCCTCGAAGAGGCGAGCGGCGGCGGCGAGGGGGGCGAGGGCGGGGCCGCGCCGCAGGGGGGCCCCGGTGCCCCGCCGGCGCCCGCGGGGTCGCGGCCCATCGGCGGCTCGGTGGCCCCGGCGGCCCCGCTCTGAACGAACGCGACGCGGCCCGGCCTTCCTCAGCGCCGCAGGGGCGCGAGGCCGGCCGCGGCGGCGGCGTCGTCGGCCGGATCGGTCGAACGCATCTCCAGCAGGTCGATCCGCACCTGGTTCCGCACGCCGGGCAGGTGCTGCACCTTGTACACGGCGGCCTTGCCGGTGGCCGTCTCGACCACGAACAGCGGCGCCCAGCCCGCCCCCAGCGTGCCGAGCTGGCCGGTGGTCATCAGGAAGCGGGGCTTCGGGCCGTTGTCCACGTCGAGCGCGAAATCGGCGACCAGGTCGCGCTCGGCGAAGGCTTCCAGGTGGCGCGTGCCCCCCACGGTCTGGCGGTAGCTGGGGATCGTGGCCTTGAGCTTGCCGGCCTTGTAGTCCAGGTAGTACAGGGCGTCTTCCGGCACCTGGATCTTGTTCCCCTCGTCGTAGCGGACGGCGATCGGGCCGGTCGTCAGAATCGACTCGCCCGAGCGATCGCCACCCCCCGCCTGCAGCGTCTGCGGGCGGCCTCCCGCAAGCAGCACGCCGAGTCCCAGTCCGACGATCAGCCCGAGCGCGGTTCCGATCCGAGGACGCATCGCGTTCATGTCCCTCTCCTCCGTGTCAGGACCTCGGGCCGACGGCCCGTCGGGCGCAGACCCCCCGCACCCCGTCGAGGCCCGCATTGTGCGAGCCTTCCCCCAGGCCGTCCAGGCCAACCCTCGGCCGTCGCGACGGGCGAATCGGGGTCGCGGCCGGCCCCCCTCGTCCCGAATAATCGAGAAAGCGAGAGCCGACCGCATCCTCTCGCCGGGCGAGCCCCCAGGAGACCCGCGCCGCAATGTTCCCGATCCTCCTCGCCGCTCTGGCCTTGACGCTCCAGGTCCCCCCGCCGACGGCCGACGCCGATCGGGCGAAGGAGTTGGAGACCGACGCCCGGGCGATCCGCATGCGTGAGTCGGACTCCCTCCGGGCGCTCGCAGACCGGCTGAAGGGGCAGGGCGACCCCAACGGCGCCGCCGAAGTCCTCAAGCTGGCCCCTCCCGAGCCGGAGGGGAGCGCCACGCTGATCCTCCCGCTCCCCGACGTGGTCGAGGCGCGGCCCGGGCTTTCGAGCCTGCCGGCGGCCGAGGCCGCCTGGCGGAAGGAGATCGACGCGATCCGCAAGCCCGCCGGAGAGGCGTTCTTCGATTTGGCGAAGCGGGCCGCGACCGCCGAGCCCCCCCACATGGCCCGCGCCGGGATCGCGCTCCGCGAGACCCTGGCCCGGCTCCCCGACCACGCCGAGGCCCGCCGCCTGCTGGGCTACGTCCCCCACGACGGCGGCTGGGCGCGCCCCTTCGCCGTCCGCCAGCTCAAGGACGGCAACGTCTCGCATCCGACCTACGGCTGGGTGCCCGAGGACTGGGTGGTCCACCTGGAGCTGGGCGAACTCCCCGCGCCGGCCGTCCGGGGGAAGGCGACGACCTGGCTCCCCGCCGCCGAGGCCGACCGCCTGCGATCGACCTGGCGCACCCCCTGGCAGATCAACACCGAGCACTTCGAGATCCGCGCCGACGTGCCGCTCGCCGAGGCCATCCAGTTCGGCCGCCGGCTGGAGGCGTTCCACGACCTCTTCTTCGCCCTGATGGCCGACGTCGTGGGCGACGAACTCCCGCTCTCCCGCCGATTCAGGTCGCCTGCGCTCCAGCCCGACGCGAGCTACCGCCCCCACCAGGTCGTCTACTACGCCGACCGCGACGAGTACCACGAGCGCATGCGGCCCGTAGCCGGCGAGCAGGTCGCCTCGCAAAGCCTCGGCTACTACGACCCGCCCCGGCAGGGCCAGGGCAACCGCCGGCCTGCCTACTTCTTCCGCGACGCCGACGGCCAGCTCCCCGTCGAGGCGACCCTCTATCACGAGGTCTCGCACCAGCTCCTGTTCGAGTCGGCCGGGCGCAACGCCTACCTGGCCAACGCCGGCGACTACTGGGTCTTCGAAGGGCTGGGGACCTACTTCGAGACCGTCACGCCGCGCGAGGACGGGAGCATCGAGGTCGGCGGGATGGCCGGCGCTCGACTGGAGGAGGCGGTGCGCTCGCTCGGCGCGCGGAAGTTCCTGCGGCTGGAGGAGTTCCTCCGCCAGGACCAGGCCGCGTTCAACCGCGACGAGCGGATCTTCGTCAACTACCAGCAGGCGATGGCGCTCGCGGTCTTCCTGATGCAGGCCGACCGGGGGGCGTACCGCGAGCCGTTCCTGGACTACGTCCGGGACGCGTATCGCGGGCGCATCAAGCGGGGTTCGGGGCGATCGCTGGAGGACCGCCTCGGCACGCCCGTCGATGAGATCGAACGCCGATTCCGGGCGTTCTACGCCCCGGCCGCGAAGGGCTGAGGCGACGGCGGCAAGGGCCGGGTGCGGACCGGACGCGGCGGGCGGGCCGGAAAAGCCCGGCACCCGCCCCGAATCGGCCCGGCCGACTTACTCGCCGACGTACGGCAGGAGGGCCATGAACCGGGCCCGCTTGACGGCGGCGCTCGAGGCCCGCTGGAAGGCGGCGCAGTTGCCGCTCCGCTTGCGGGAGAACATCTTGCTCTGGTTGGTGCACAGCTTCTTCAGCAGCCCGATGTCCTTGTAGTCGACATAGGCCGGGCGGGGGCAGCCTTCGCGGGTGCAGAACCGGCAGCGATTCTTGCGGTTGCGTCCGAACTTCTTACGGGGCATAAACCTTCTGTCCTCAGCCGCTTACGTAAAAAAAGGTTGCACGGACGGCGCCGGGCGCGGCCCCGCCGGAGTGGTATCTCGCCGACCTTGTGGCAAGCTGACAGCTTAAGGACCGCGATCGGCCGCGTCAAGCCGCCTCGTCGGGGGACGGCCGGAAAGCCTCCCGGGTCCCGAGGACGAGTGGCACGCGGCGTCCCGTCGTCCCGGTCAATCGACGGCTCCGAGCCCCGGGTGCTCCATCGCCCAGAGCCAATTCAGCGAGATCGGCACGAGCATCATGGACAACAACGTGCCGAACGTGAAGAGGACGCCGGTCGCGACCACGGAACGCCTGCCGAGCAGCACCGCGAGGTAAAGGTCCGCGAGCGGTCCGGCCGTGAACAGGAGGTTGGCGGCGACCGCCCAAGAGGCGAAGTGAAAGTACGTCCGAACGTTCATCGGCAAGGGATGCGACGTCGCCGAGAAGTTCAGGAGGACCAGCCCGGCGACACCGGCGAGGATCACGTTGAAGGCCGGGCGCAGCCACTTCTCCCAGGTCAGGAAGACGTCCCGGGCCGTCGACGGCGGGGCCACGTCGATCGTCGATGTCGAGGCCTCGGTGTGAATCGGCGTCGCGCCCATGGCACCCCCCTTCCTGCATCAGGGATCGGATCGAAGAGTCGCCTCATTCCCGCCAGAAGACGTTGACGAAGTACCCTTTCTCGTCCCAGGCGTGTCGGCCGCCGTCGTCCCAGGCGTTGACGCGCGTCGACGAGAGGATCTGATCGATCGCGGAGATCAGGTCGTCCGGCGTCGCGCAGATCCGGATGTGATATCCGACACCCCGCTCGCGGACCAGGTCGGCGGCCTGCTCGATGCTCAGGGTCCCATCGTGCAGGGCCCGGAGGATCGTCCCGGCGAGGTCTGCGTTCTCGTCGTAGATGGCGAACAACCGCTTGCGGGCGATCCGGCCCGCCCTGGGATGGTCCGGGTCGGGCGTCTCCACGCGCAGGACGCCCCCGCGAAAGTCCGGCGGCAGGGTCTGCCTGACCCATCGGGTCGAGAAATCGCCGTAATCGCCCATGCTTCGGCCTCGCCCCGAGGGTACGTCCATCTCCATCTTACCCGACGCGACCGCTTCGCCCGAAACCCGAAGCTCGGTGATCGAGTTGCCGGCGTAGGCTACGAGGATCATCCCCTCGGGCTCGCCTCGATGCTCCCAGGCCGAGGTCCCGGCCGTGAAGCCGAGGTATCCTCAGCCAGCCGCGACCCGAGGAGAGCGATCACCTCGCCGCTCCGGTCGAACGCCTTCCAACCCCACGGCGGCCGCAGTTCGACCCACTCGACCATGCACTGCCTCACGCCCAGGGTTTCCGAGCGATCACCACTGTGAAAGTCGATCTCCGCGTGCCGTCAGGCCTACCCCGCCGACGGGGGGAAACGGGCCTCGAAGGCGGCGACGACTCCGGCCAGGTCGTCGTCCAGCCGGTCCAGGGCCTGCTCCCGGATCGGGCCGGGGACGCCGCCGTGGAAGGCCGCCGCGACGGCCCCGGCGATGCAGGCCAGCGTGTCGCAGTCCCCTCCGAGCGAGACGGCCAGGCGGACGGCGGTTTCATAATCCTCGGACTCCAGGAAGGCTACGAGGGCTTGCGGGACGGTGCCCTGGCAGGACGAGTCGAAGACGTGGAAGGGCCGGACGTCGTCCAGGCGGAACGAAAGGTCGTACTGGAACCGCCGCTCGACCTCCTCGCGGATCTCCCATTTGGCGGCCCCCGACCGGGCGAGGAAGATCGCCGCGGCCGTCGCCTGCGCCCCCTTGACCCCCTCGGGGTGGTCGTGGGTCACCCGCGCGGTTTCCTTCGCGACTTTCAGGACCTCGGCGAGCGTCTCGAAGGCCCAGGCGACGGGGCCGACGCGCATCGCCGTTCCCCCAGCTGTTGTACGGGCCGGTCTCCTCGGACTCCGCCCACCTCTTGAAGTCGCCGCCGAACCCGGCCCCCGGATAATGGCGGTGGTAGTCCTTCAACAGGGCGGCGAGGTCCCCGCCGTGGAGCAGCCAATCGGCGACGGCCGCGGTGAGCACCGTGTCGTCGGTGAAGCGAGCCCTGGCCGCGAACAGCGGCCGGAAGTACGGCGACCGCTCCACGAGCCACCGCTTCTTGCCCTCGTACACCGAGCCGATGACGTCGCCGGCGATCGCCCCGAGCATTCAACCTCCACGACCGCCGCCTTCCCCGCGGCCCGATCGTCAGGCGGGGTTTCATTTCGAGTACGAAGATAGACGTCCTCTCGGCTTCCGGGTTCGGGTCCGTCGACGGTCTGCTTCGCCGATGGGAAGCTTTCCGGTGCGACGGTGCGGGGGAGCCGCGCCACCTGGGCTCGGCCTCCCGGTGATCCCGCCACCGGACAGCGACGGGAGACCTCCGGGTGGCACGGGTTCGGAGACCCCGTGCCACCCGGCCGTTCGGGCAACAGGGGCGCGCCTCCTAATGGTCGACGACGTCGAATCGGCCGGGACCGAGTCGGTCGCGGAGCCGGTCCAGCAGCGCGAGGAGGATCGGGGCCTTATGGAGGCCTGAGGTCATCTGGGCCGTCCCGGGAGGATGGACCGCGTGGAGCGACCGGGGGCCCGCCGCTTCGGCGACGCCCCGCCGTGCGTCCGGGTCGGCCGGGATTCTGGTTGGATCGCCGTCGGAAGCGTACGACGACGGGTGTCGTGACCTAGAATACCTGCAGAGAACGGCGAGTGGGCGGGACGTTCCCGAGACCGCCGAAATTGTCCTCCTCCTCGCCGGGTCCTCCATCCTCCGCAAGCGGCGTCCCCAGGGGTGGGGGGTTGCGGGACGTGAGAACGGTGCCGTCGTGACCGAACCGCGCGTCCAAATCACGAACCGGAAACCCGTCCGATGGTTGGATCGGCAGCAGCAGGCGCTGGCCGACATCAGCCGATTGTGGCGGGAGTACGGGGGAGATCTCGAACGGACGATCCGAGGGGTCACCGAGGCCACCTCGTCCGCGCTCGGCATCGCGCGGGTGAGCTTCTGGCGGTACAACAGGGCGAAGCGGACCATCGTCTGCGAGGACCTCTACGAGTCGGAGTCGAAACGTCATTCGAGCGGTATGCGATTGCCGGCGGGGCGAAGTCCGGCGTACTTCAAGGCGCTCGAATCCGAGGAGGTGATCGCCGCCGTCGACGCGCGGGCCGACCCGCGCACCTTCGAATTCGCGGATTCCTACCTCGGGCCGCTGGGCATCGGGGCGCTGCTGGACGCGCCGGTCCGCGTCGACGGCCGGCTGGCCGGCGTGCTCTGCCTCGAACACGTGGGCGGCGTGCGGGAGTTTCGGGACGACGAAGTCCGGATGACCACCTATCTGGCCGACATGATCGGGGCGTTCCTCACGGTCGGCGACTGGTGCGGGGGGCAGACGGGGCGCGGCCGGGCTTTCGGGCAGCTGCTCGCGGCGGGGGAGAAGCTTGAGGAGCTGATCCGGGACGAGATGGCTGTCTGGCGGATCCTGTTCGAGCAGTCGCGAGACGGGATCGTCGTGCTCGACATGGATGGCCGCGTGGTCGCGGCGAACAAGATGTATTCCCAGCTCCTGGGCTACTCGGAGGACGAGATCCACGAGCTGAGCGTGTGGGATTGGGACCTCGTCTTCGAAAGGAAGCAGGTGCGTGAGAAGCTCCGGTCGGTGAACGCGTCGGGCGATCACTTCGAGTCCCGGCACAGGCGGAAGGACGGGACGGTCATCGACGTGGAGATCAGCACCAACGGGGCCCTCTTCAAGAACCGGAAGCTGATCTTCTGCTTCGTCCGGGACGTGACCGAGCGCAAGCGGGTCGAGGAGCGGCTTCGCGTCCTCGCCACGACCGACGGCCTCACCGGCGTCGCCAACCGCGTGGAATGTTCCAGGAGGCTGGCGGGGGATCTCGAGCGGGCCAGGAGATACGACTCCCCGTTCTCGCTGATCCTCTTCGATCTCGATCATTTCAAGCAGGTGAACGACAACCACGGTCATGACGCGGGGGACCGGGTCTTGCAGAGCTGCGCGCGGCTGGTGGTCGACAGCATCCGCCGCGTCGACGTCGCGGGGCGCTGGGGGGGCGAGGAGTTCCTAGTGCTCCTCCCGCATTCGAGGCTGGACGCGGCGGCGAACGTGGCCGAGAAGATCCGGCAAGCCATCGCCCAGCACCGGTTCGACGAGGTCGGCTCGGTCACGGCCAGCCTCGGCGTGGCGGAGTTCTCCCGGCAGGACGATTCCAAGTCGTTGCTCAGGCGTGCGGACGAGGCGCTCTACCGGGCGAAGGCCCGGGGGCGGAATTGCGTCGAGGTCGCCCCGGCGAAGGAGCGGGACCTCCGGTGGTTCGCCTCGTGAGTCCAGTAGGGCGGGCGCCGCCCACCTCTTCGTTCCGGACTTGGTGGGCAAAGCCCACCCTGCCCAACTCCGCTTCGGGCCGGGCTTTCCAGGTCCCGCGCTCGACCCTGAGGTCGTTCTCCGTCGCCTTCGCCCTCGACGCCGGAGGCACCCTCGACGAGACGGCCGCCGAGTTCATGGCCTAACGCTCCTCCCTGCCGGCGACGGCAGCTCGTTCCGACAGCCCATCGGCCACCGCCGGTAATCGTCCCCGTGCGAATCCCGGGATCGGTCGTCGCTCCTCGCCGAGGCCCTCGCATCGAGTCGCCCGCCGGATGGATCGCCGTGACGGGTCGTGATAGGGTGATTCGGCGGCGGATCGGTCCGGGGAAGGGGATCGAACGCCAGAAGGACCAGCGCCGATGCCGATCACCTACATGCCGCCGAAGGGCCAGATCTGGGGCCATGGGGTCGGGCGACTCTCGGCCTGGCAGCTCTTCGAGCGCTCCGAGCGTTTCCTGCGCGAGCGGGCCTTGATCCTCGACCCCGGGGAGACGGAGTGGAGGGTGACCTGCGAGGCCGGATCGTCCGATGCGGTCACGGCGGCCTTCGACGCCTCGCCGCTCGTCGCCGGCCAGGGGGAGGATGTCGAGATGTCGACCCCCGACGGCAGGACCCTGCGATTCGTGACGCGAAAGCTGCCAGCGGCGTCGCTCGGGGACGCGGTGCGGTGGCTGGAGGCGCTGGAGCCGGAGTTGCGCGGCCGGGGCGACGTCCGCGATTTCAGCCTCGATCAACACGTCGTGTTCCGGTGGAGGGCCTCGCCGGGCGGCGCGGATGCGGTACCCGGGATCTATGCTTCGACCTTCGGCGTCTGCTACGCCCGCCCTCGCTGCGTCACCACTTGCTTCGCCTTCGCATCCGTGGAGCACTATCGCGAGATCAAGCGCTACCTCCAGGAAATCGGGCTCGTCGCCCTCTCCGACAAGCACGTCCGCCCGAAGAAGGCGATGGCCGAGGCCCCTCGGGAGGCGACCTGACGCCGCATCGACGCAACTCCGACGCATCGATTGAAAGGCCCGGGGGACCGACCGCGGGCCGGTCGCCGCGTTGGGGCCGGCGGGGCGACCGCCGCGAAGGAAGAGCGACGCCCTTGACCGCGAAGCCCAGTCCGCCTAGGATCGTACCGGTCCATCATGCCGATGCGACCGATCCCGGAGCCGCCCGAATGATCCTGTCGCTCACCAGCCTCGACCTCCTCCTGCTGGGCCTTCTCGGCCTTCAGGTCGGGTCGTCTTAGGGCTGGCGAGCTTCTTCGATAAAGTCGAACAGCGAAGCCCCGAGACTCACCCGAACGGTGGATCTCGGGGCTTCTTCGTTTTCGACGACCGGCCCCGACCACCTCCGACCGGGCGTCCCGACCTCGCTTTCGCCTTTGCGGGCGGACCGAGAAGCGGCGTACACTGAATGCAGCGATTCGCGCGGGCCCACGTCGCCTCCCAACGACCGCGGCCGCGCCCGGAACGAACAAGGAACGAGCCCAGCCATGACCGCCCCCGACCCGACGGCCGCCCCCCCGACGAACCCGAGCCCCGCCGCCCCCGAGGCCGAGACCGGCCGCGACCGCGTCCGGATCTTCGACACCACGCTCCGCGACGGCGAGCAGTCGCCGGGCGCGAGCATGAACCTGGGCGAGAAGCTGGAGATCGCGCGGGCGCTCGCCGGGCTGGGGGTCGACGTGATCGAGGCCGGCTTCCCGATCGCCTCGGTGGGCGACTTCGAGGCCGTCCGGGCCATCGCCGCCGAGGTCGCCGGCTCGACCGTCTGCGGCCTGGCCCGCTGCAACGACCGCGACATCGACCGCGCGTGGGAGGCCGTTCAGTTCGCCCAGAAGCCGCGGATCCACGTCTTCCTGGCCACCTCGCCGATCCACCGCGAGCACAAGCTGCGGATGAGCCGCGAGCAGGTCGTCGAGCGGGCCGTCGCCGGCGTACGCCGGGCCGTCGCGCTCTGCAAGGACGTCGAATTCAGCCCCGAGGACGCCGCCCGCACCGAGCCCGAGTTCCTGCGCGAGGTGATCCGGGCGGTCATCGACGCCGGCGCGACCACGGTGAACATCCCGGACACCGTCGGCTACCTGATGCCCGGCCAGTACGCCGCCATGATCGCCGACCTGATCGCCAACGTCCCCAACATCGGCCGGGCGGTCGTCAGCACCCACTGCCACGACGACCTTGGCCTGGCCGTCGCCAACAGCCTGGCCGGCGTCCAGGCCGGCGCCCGGCAGGTCGAGTGCACCATCAACGGCATCGGCGAACGCGCCGGCAACGCCGCGCTGGAAGAGGTGGTGATGGCCCTGCGGACCCGCCACGACTACTTCGGCGTGGACACGACCATCAAGACCGAGCGGCTGTATCCCGTCAGCCGGATGCTCTCCTCCATTACCGGCCTGGCCGTCCAGCGCAACAAGGCGATCGTCGGCCGCAACGCGTTCGCGCACGAGTCCGGCATCCACCAGGACGGCATGCTGAAGAACCGTTCGACCTACGAGATCATGCGTCCCGAGGACGTCGGCGTCCCCCAGACCGACCTGGTGCTGGGCAAGCACTCGGGCCGCCACGCCCTGCGCGACCGGGTCGTCGAGATGGGCTACACCCTGAGCGACGAGCAGGTGGAGGTCGTCTTCAACGACTTCAAGGCGCTGGCGGACAAGAAGAAGGAGATCTACGACGAGGACCTGGCCGTCCTGATCGAGAAGCACCTGGGCGACGCCGTCCCCGCCTCGTGGCAGCTGCTGAGCCTGCACACGACGGCCGGCACCAGCGTCCTCCCCACGGCCACGGTCTCGATCAAGCGCCCGGACGGCGAGATCGTCCAGGACGCGGCCATCGGCGACGGCCCGGTCGACGCGATTTTCAAGGCCGTCGAGCGCGTGACCGGCGTCCACGCCAACCTGCACGAGTTCGTCGTCCGCAGCGTCAGCCAGGGGAAGGACGCCCAGGGCGAGGTGACCCTGGAGCTGGAAGTCGAGAGCGGCGAGGCCAGCTTCCGCGGCCGCGCCGCGTCCACCGACATCATCGAGGCCTCGGCCCTGGCCTACCTCAACGCCGTCAACGCCATCAGCGCCCGCAAGGACCGCACCGACGTCCGCGAGGTCGTCGGCCGCCCCGGCGCGGGGCTGTAACGGCGATCGCCCCCGGCCGATGACCCGGCCGGGGGCTCCAGGCCCGGTCGACCGTGCACCGCAGCCGAGGGCGGAGAACCATGAGACCTCCCATGAGCCCGCCCTGGCCGGTTCAAGCGATCGCCCTGGGGGCCGTCGGCTTCGTCCTGATCTATCCCTTCCTCGGGCGTCGTAACGACTGGATCGGGCGGTTGGTGCTCGGGGCCCTCTTCGCATTCGCCTTCGCCTTGTGGGCGGCGATCGCCTGGAGGTGGACGACGCGGGCCCTCGAATGGTGGCGAGACCGGCCCGCATGACCGCCGGCCCGGCGCGCCAGGCAGCGATTGTGGTTTAAAATCGACTGCCTTGATCGGAAGGCAAGGGAGTGGTCTCATGCGCCTGCCTCGGGCCCCGTCGCGTCCGAGCCATTTCTCTCGTCTTCATCTGGGGGGTCCTCTCCATGGCCCGATTCCGAACCTTCGCCATTCCGATCCTGATCGCACTCGGGGCCTTGGGCGGCCCGACCGCCTGTGCGGAGCCGGTCCTGTACACTTTCAGCGGGGTCGGGAGCGGCGAGCTGGGTGGGGCGTCGTTCACCGATTCCGCCTATACGTTCTCCGTACTCGCGGACACGGACGACATCGACGAGATCTCGTTCGGCGCCGACTCCTCGGTCATCCTGGACATGACCGCGACGATTGAGATCGCCGGCCTCGGGCTCGCCACGATCACCGATCCCGTCTTCGTCTTCGTCAATCGGGCCAACACGGCCGTCGGGGTGGGGGACTACAACGCCGCCGATTACGTGAACCTGACGTCCCCGCTGCTCGCGTCCTACTTCCTGGGCACGCCCTTCGGCCCGCTGACGGCCCCGATCACTTACTTCAACGTCTCGCTCCTCGCCACCGATGCGGGGCGGCTGAACCTGACGTCCTCGGGCGACGGGGTCTTCCAGGCATCCCTCCGGAGCGTCCCCGAGCCTGCGAGCATCTCGGCGCTCGGGCTCGGCGTGGTCGGCGTCCTCGCCTTCGCGCGGACTCGGCGGAGGCAAGCGGCCTGATCCTGGTCCGAGATCGGCGTCGCACCGGCTCGGCTAGGTCCGACGAGGAGCGTCGCCGTCTTCGTCCACGGCGGCGATCTTCGCCCCTCAAGTCGTCTCGGCGTCCGCCTGCTCCCGCTTCGCCTTCCGCCAGGCGGCGGCGGAGAGGTAGCGGCCGTAGTAGGACTCTATGGCCTGGATCGCCTCCACCTGGAGGGGGGCGAAGGTCTTGGTCGGGATCTTCGCCACGTGCCGGCCGTCGCGGTCGTAGTTGATGACGAGCGTGGGGCCGTCGAACATCATGCCGGCGACCTCGGAGAAGGCGATCCCGTCGGGCCAGGCGGAGTAGTGGAGGGCGATGCAGTCGAGGACGAGCGTCCCCTTCTTGCCCTCGAACGTGCGTTCCGGGAAGCTTCGGACGACGATCTCGCGCTCCTCCTCGCTCTCCGGGAGCAGGCGGTAGGGGAGCGTCGCCTCGTGCACGTCGCGGAACTTCTCCTCGAATTCCCGCCACTGGGCGCGTTCGATCTCCTCGGCGTCGTCGATCGCGTCGTACCAGCGGCCGTCGCCGGGCGAGGCGACGAGCGTCGAGACGTCGTGCGACCGGATCGGCACGCCGACGGCTTCAAGGCGCTGGGCCAGCGGCGGGTGGCTGTCGAACGGGTGGACCGTCGCGAGTTCGCCGAGGGCCGGGTTCGAGGCGAACGAGACCGCGTGCTCGGCGAACCCTCGCTCCAGCCGGGCCGAGATGTCGGCCGTCTCCAGCGCGTGCTGCCGGCCGAACAGGTCCTGCTGGATCCTGCCCCGGTAGTCCGAGTACGCCGAGATTCGCAGCAGCGCGGAGGCGAGGTCGCGGGGGGTCGTCGTCTCGGCCGCGATCACGTCGGCGCGGAACTCGCGCTTCCGGCTCTGCTCGCCCAGCGAAAGCTCGAACAGCGCCCGGAAGGCGTTCAGGAAGAGGTAGACGGGCACCGCGATGGGGTTCTCGGAGAGCGATTTGAGATACAGCCCGAACCGGGCGAGCAGGGGCCCGGTCTTCTTGGAGTAGAGCGTGTCATTGCCGCTGAAGTGGGCCATCTCGTGGGCCACGACGGCGTCGGCCTCCGCGCCGGACATCTGCTTCAGGAGGGCGAGGCTGACGTAGAGCGTCCGGCCCCGGCAGACCTCGCCGTCGACGTGGACCGGGCCCTCGGTCACGAAGAAGTTGTCGTCGACCCCCACAATGACGTTGTCGGGCGGGGCCGTGCCGACCTTCTCGGCGATCGCCCGCAGGTCCTCCCAGAGTCGCGGCGAGCCCGCCGGGTCGAGGACCTTCCCCTCGACGTGGAGGGTGGAGTCCGGTTTCTGGAAGATCGCCTTGATCACCGTGATCGCCCCGGCCAAGGCCAGGAATCCGGCGACGCCGACGATCTTGATGGAGTAGAAGTTGAACCAGAGCGCCGTCACCCAGAACGAGAGGGCCAGGATCAGGACGCCCGAGACGATCGCCTGCGCCGCCCCGTAGACCCGCAGGACCTGCCAGCCGATCGCCAGGGCCCGATACTGCGCCCGCTGCGACCACCGCGAGGCCACGACGCAAAGCCCCGCGATCACGAACACCACCAGGCCCCCGACGATCGACTGCGCCGACAGCCGGATCATCCAGCGGAAGGTCGCGAAGTAGAAACGCACCGTCGAGTCGAGATTGAACTCGTCCGCCAACGCCTCGATCTGGATCAGCTCCGAGAGCGGATGCTCCTCGAAGAACGCGACGGCCTTCGCCCGCTCCTCCTCCGTCAGGCTCGCGTCCGCCCGGAGCCCCGCCAGGATCCCGTCGCGCGCCTGGGCGTCGTATCGCGCCTGGGCGTGCAGGAAGAACGCCAACGCCAGCACCGGGATCAGGAACGCCAGCACGCCCGGCAGGACGTACGTCTTCACGAACCCGGCCTTCGAAAAGTCCCGCGCCGCGTCGCTCATGGATCGCCCCGCCGTCGTCGCCCGCCGCCCCGTCGGGCCCGTCGCCCGAAAACGTCGCGATCTTACAGGCGTCATTCGCGCGGCACAAGGACATGATGAATCGATGCGAGCGATTCGAAGCCCGCCGCCCCTACCTCAGCCCGAGTCCGAGTCGTCGTCGTACGTGACGGGCTCCAGCCTCGCGAGGAATTCGTCGAGGTCTCGCGCGACCAGGTACAGGCTCTCGTATCCGGCGGGCTTGGCGGGGAGACGGCCGGCGCGTCGCCTCTCCAGGTAGTCCTCGATCCGGGGGTGGAGGGCGGGGAACATCCGCCGGAACTCCTCGTCCGGCCAGAGCGAGCGCTGGTCGGCGTCGAGGAGGTAGACGCTCCCGTCGTCCGGCCCTCCGCAGCGGACGACCACCATACAGAACCCCCACGTAGCCTTTGCGACCGCGACGAACTCCGGGGCCAGCCCGGCGGCGTCGGTCGCCCACCGGACGTCGTAGACCTGGGCGTCGGGGGCGGCGCGACCATAGAAGAGGTCGACGCCGCACGTCTGGCCGACCGGCGTGATCGGCTCCAGGAAGTCGCACTTCGCCTCGCCGATCATCGCCCCGAACTCCAGCAGGAACGAGCGGTACGCGGCGGGGAGCCGCAGGCCGCGATCCCGCTCGAACGAGCTGACGAACTCCTCGGTCGCGGCCACCCGCCAGGGCGCCGGCGCGTAGCCAAGGGACTGGAGCTTGGCGGAGATCGGATCCATCGTTCGGCCTCCGGTTCATGGGCTCCCCGGACCTCCGGCTCCTCTTCCCCGGAGGGGAGGGGCGTCGGGGTCCGGGGCGCCGCCGGCGTGGTCAGGGGGCGGCGACGGCCGCGGCGCGGACCTCGGGGCGGGCGGGGGTCCGGGCGGGCTTGCGGGGGAGCTTCTCGTCGAGCATCGCCGTGTTGTAGACGAACGCGGCCATGATGATGGACGCCTGCTTCAGGTCGTCGGCCTGGGCCCGGTCGTAGACGTCCATGTTCGAGTGGTGGGTGCGGGTGTCGTACTCGACCTCGTCCTGGATGAACTGGAAGCCGGGCAGGCCCACGGCGTCGAACGGCAGGTGGTCGGTGCCGCCGGTGTTGGCGATCGAGAGGGTCTGGGCGCCCATCTCGCGGAACGGCTGCAGCCACTTGCGGAAGATCGGCCGGACCGCCTCGTTCCCCTGCAGGTAGACGCCCCGGATCTTGCCGGTGCCGTTGTCGAGGTTGTAGTAGGCGGAGAGCTTCTCGTACTCGGGCTTCGTCTCCTCCTTGTCTTCGGCCGTCGCCTCGGGGGCGTCGGGGCCGGGGCCGCCGAGGCCCTGGCGTTCGGGCCGCTTGCGGAAGTGCTCGTCGACGTAGGCCTTCGAGCCGAAGATCCCCTGTTCCTCGCCGGTCCAAAGGGCCAGGCGGATCGTCCGCCGGGGCTTGAGGTCGAGCGCCTTGAGGATGCGGACGGCCTCCATCCCCACGGCGCAGCCGGCGGCGTTGTCGGTCGCGCCGGTGCCGCCGTGCCAGGAGTCCAGGTGGCCGCCGAGCATGACGATCTCATCCTTCAGGTCGGTCCCGGGGATCTCGGCCACGGTGTTGTAGGCGTTCAGGTCTTCCTCGTGGAACTCGACGGCCAGTTCGACGGTCATCTTCAAGGTCTCGCCCTTCGCGAGCATGCGGACGAGGCGGTTGTAGTGCTCCTTCGCCATGACGAGCTGGGGGATCGCCTTCGGGGCGTCCTTCTCCCAGACCGAGACGCGACGGGGAAGCGGCGCGGCTCCCTCGCCGCGAGGCTCGCCCGGGGGCGGGCCGGGGATCGACGCCGACTGGACGAACAGCGTGCCGCCGTCGCCGCTCCGGCTGGGATCGATCAGCAGGGCGGGACCTTCCCCGGCCAGGAACCGCTGGCGCTTCGACGCCAGCTCCATCTGCGCCCGCATGTCGGCGGGGAAGGTGCGGGCGGGGGCCGGCGGCGGGGTCGCGGCCGTCGCCGGGGGGACGCCGGGCGCGGCGGGTTCGGCGGGGGGGGAGGCCGGCGGGGCGGGGGGGCGAGGCCGCCCGCCGCGGCCCGCGCCGGGCTCGGCGGCGTCGGCCAGGTCGAGCAGCTCCTTGTCGGTCTTGCGCGAGGCGAGGGGCTCGAACCGGGCGGGGACGTCGGGGGTCGGTCCGGTCAGGACGATCTTCCCCTGGAGCTTCCCCTTGTAGCGTTCGAAGTCGGCCTCGGTCTTGACGTCGAGGTGGACGACCTCGGCGGTCAGCACGCCGTCGAGCGAGGGGGACCAGGCCTTGGGCACGGCGATCAGGGGGATGCACTGGGGCTCCGTCACCTGCGCCGAGAACCGCTTGAGGGTCCATCCCCGGCCGAACGGGCCCCAGGGTTCCAGGTGGGCGTTCTCCAGGCCCCACTTCGTCAGGGCGTCGCGGGTCCACTCGTTGGCGCGCTTGAGGGCGGGCGAGCCGGTGAGCCGGGGGCCGATGACGTCGGTCAGGGTGCTCAATGTCGCCATGACCTCCGAGCGCTTCTCGCCCTCTTCCTTGATGCGGTCGATGGGGTCGGCGGGGGGCTTGGGGGTCTCGGGCTTGGCCTCGCCCTCACCCGCCGGCTTGGGGGCGTCGTCCGTCTTGGCCTCGGCCTGGGCGGGCGGGGTGGGGACGGGGGCCTGGGCCGACGAGCGCGGGATGATCCCGAGCAGGCCCACGGCGGCGAGCGCCAGGGCCGTTCCGCGGATGCGAAGCATGAGCGTCCTCCAAGGGGGTCGATCGAACGGGCGGATCCGGAAGGGAAGAAGATGGGGGCGGGACGCGAAGGGCGGGGGAGGGGAGCCGGGCCGCGCGAGCCGCGAAGGCCATCATAGCAGGGCCCGTCGGGCGATTCCCAGGGCCCGCCGACGAGGCCGAGTCGCCGCGCCTCGCCCAAGTCGCTCTAGGCGGGATCGCGGGCTTCTGGTAGAGATCCCGCCTGCCCGAGGCCCGATCGCGGACTTCCGGGCGACATCTCGCGAAGATCGAACGAATTCCCCGGGCGGGGGGCCGGACGCCACGTCTTCTTCCGGCGACCCTCGCGCCCCGTCGACGGCCGGCGCGGCCGGACCTTTCCGACCGCGCGTCGCGACGTATCCGCCAAGGAGACTGGTGTGATGGACCGCCGCCGATTCATTCCCGGGCCGGAAGGCATGGAGACCCGGATGATGCTCTCCACGGCGACCACCGCCAACCCCGTCCCGACCAACGCCGCGTCGACCACGGCCGCCGGCAACGTGCCCTACACGATCCAGCAGAAGCTGGAGCGGATCGACCGGATCCCGATCAACATGCGGGCCACCGCGCCCAACCGGGTCCTGCCGCAGTCGCTGATCGGCGGGATCCAGGACGGCATGCGTCAGACGATCAGCACCCTGGGCGCGGCCGCCCCGGAGACGATCGAGACGTTCAACGGCGTCCTTCGCGACGTCGTCAGCCGGCCCTCGCTCCGCGCCCAGGACGCCCGGGCGCTGAACAACGCGTTCACGCAGGTCCTCGTCTCGGCGGGGGCGTCGACCGAGGCGATCGACACGATCGCGACCAACCTGGAATCGCTGGCGACGACCGTCAACACGTCGCAGGGGCTGCCCGTCTTCCTCACGACCAACGACTACGCGCTGGTCCTGCAGATGACCCTGATCGTCGGCCGGCCGATGCCCGCGCCCGCCGCGCCCACGATCGCCCGGGACTCCGGCACCCAGGCCGACCCCCGCACCAACATCTCGAGGGTGGCCCAGCCGACGTTCGTGGGCTCCTACGAGTCACGCGCCCAGCTGCAGATCTTCGACGACGCCAGCGGCGAGGTCTACGGCGAGGCCCAGTCGGGGACGAACGGCCGCTACTCCATCACGTTCAGCCGGCCGCTCGACCTGGGGACGTACCGCCTGCGCATCCGGGCGCTCGACGAGATGGGCCACGTCGGCCAATCCAGCGGGGTCTTCACCCTAAGGATCGTCGAGCCCCGCGGCCCGCAAGGTTGACTCGGGTTGCATCCGGGGCGGGGCGATGGCATAATCGCCTCTCTTCGAAACGGGTTCGAATCGAGATTCCGGATAGAAACGGGCAGGGCGCCATGAAGTCCAAGACGAAGAATCGCAAGAGCAGCAAGTGGCGGAAGAAGGCCAATTCTTCGCCCATCGCCAAGGGCCGCCGCCCCAAGTTCCACGGCGTCCGCAGCCCCCGCAAGCGCAAGCACCTGGGCGGCAAGGGCCTCTGATCGAGGCCCCGGCCCCCGGCCGGGGCGTCAGGCCTCGTCGAATGAGGCCACCGTGCGTCGCAGGCCTTCGGCGAAGTCGACCGAGGGCCTGTACCCCAGCTCCCGCTCGATCAGCTCCAACCCGGCGAGCGAATCGCGCACGTCCCCCGCGCGGGGCGGGAGCAGCTCGGGCTCCAGGTCCGTCCCCAGGATCTGGTTGAGCGCGGCGACCAGGTCGAGCAGGCTGACCCGCCTGCCGCCGCCGACGTTGAACGCCCGGCCCTGGATCGGCGCCTCCCGCCGCATCGCCAGCAGGTTCGCCCGCACCGCGTCGGCGACGTAGGTGAAGTCGCGCGTCTGGAGCCCGTCGCCGTAGATCCTCGGCCGCTCGCCGCGCGACATCGCCTTGATGAACAGCGAGATCACGCCCGAGTACGGGCTCGACGGGTCCTGCCGCGGCCCGAAGACGTTGAAGTAGCGCAGGCTCACGGCGTCCAGCCCCATCGTCCGCGCGTAGACCCGGACGTAGTGCTCCCCGGCGAGCTTCCCCGCGGCGTACGGGCTGAGCGGGTCCGGGACCATCGTCTCGACCTTCGGCAGCGTCGCGGACTCGCCGTACGCGCTGCTGGACGCGGCGAACATCACCCGCCGTACGCCGGCCCGTCGCGAGGCCTCCAGCACGTTGAGCGTCGCCGTCGGCCCGCTCGCGTGCGAGGGGAGCGGCTCGGCCACCGACCGGGGCACGCTGGGGATCGCCGCCTCGTGGAAGACGTACGCGGCCCCCTCGACGGCGCGCTCGCAGGCCGAGAAGTCGGACGCGCTCGCCTCGATCAGCTCGACGCGCTCGCGTACCGGTTCAAGGTTCGACGCCCGGCCGGTCGACAGGTCGTCGAGCACGCGGACGCGATGTCCTTCGGCCAGCAAGGCCTCGACGAGGTGGGAGCCGATGAACCCGGCGCCGCCGGTGACGAGGATCAGTTCATTCTCGGTTCGACTCATGCAGTCCTCAAAAGGGAAGAAGGCGGCCCGGCGTCACGCCCGCACGATCTTCGCGCGGCCGCCCGACAAGCCCCGGAGCGCGCCGCGGGTGTCGACGATGAGGGCCGCTTCGGCGACGAGGCCGGGCCAGTCGTAGGCGGAATGATCGGTGACGATCAGCAGCACGTCGCGCGAGCGGACGTATTCCGGGGTCAGTTCGCGGCTGGACATGTTCAGGTCGGGATATTTCCGCATGGGCGGCAGGGTCGGGATGTGGGGGTCGTTGTAGTCGACCTCGGCCCCCTTGTGCATCAAAAGCTCCATCAGCTCGAACCCGGGCGACTCGCGGGGGTCGTCGACGTCCTTCTTGTAGGCCATGCCCAGGATCGTGACCTTGCTGCCGCGCACCGGCTTGCCCAGGTCGTTGAGCGCGTCGGCGATCCGGCCGACAACGTACGCGGGCATCGACGTGTTGATCTCGCCGGCCAGCTCGATGAACCGCGTGGCTAGGCCGTGCTTGCGGGCGACCCACGTCAGGTAGAACGGGTCGATCGGGATGCAGTGCCCCCCCAGGCCGGGCCCGGGGTAGAACGCCTGGAAGCCGAACGGCTTGGTCTTGGCAGCCGCGATCACCTCCCAGACGTCCACGCCCATCCGGTCGTAGAGCACCTTCAGCTCGTTGACCAGGGCGATGTTCACGGCGCGGTAGGTGTTCTCCAGGATCTTGCAGGCCTCGGCGACCTCGACCGTCGACACCGGCACCACGCTCACGACGATCCGGGAGTAGAGGGCGACGGCCGCCTCGCGGCTGGCCTCGTCGAGCCCGCCGACCACTTTGGGGATCGTCGGCGCCGAGAAGTCGGGGTTGCCGGGGTCCTCGCGCTCGGGGCTGTACGCCAGCAGGAAGTCCTCGCCGGGGCGGAGGCCGGACTCGGCCAGGATCGGCAGGACCACGTCGCGGGTGGTGCCGGGGTAGGTCGTGCTCTCCAGCACGACCAGCTGCCCCGGCCGCAGCCGGGCGGCGATCGCGCGGGCCGAGGCCTCGACGTAGCCCAGGTCGGGGTCGCGCGACTCGCTCAGGGGGGTCGGCACGCAGATCAGGATCGCGTCGGGCTCGTCGAGCCGGCCGAAGTCGGTCGTGGCGTCGAACCCCTTCGCCCGCATGGCGGCGACGACTTGGGAGTCGATGTGGCCGATGTAGCTGCGGCCCTCGCGGAGCTTGGCGACCTTGGCCGGATCGACGTCGAACCCCAGGACCGAGACCCCCTTCTCGATGAACGCGCGGGCCAGCGGCAGCCCCACGTATCCCAGGCCGATCACCCCGACCTTGACGTCGCCCGACCCGAACTTCGCCGTCAGGGCCGAATTGGCACCCATGAATCGCTCCCCCCTACACCGACGATCCTCGGCTGCACGCATCACTCCGAACAGGAGTATACCGTACCGTTTCGGCACCAAGTAAGCGGCCTCTCCTCATGTTGCCCAGCCGCGACGCCCCGTTTGATCTGGACGGGATCGCGGGCCCGGCGCATTGTAGGCCGCCATTTCGCAAGGACGACCCGTCGCGGGCCCACGCCCTCGGCCGTCGTGAAGATCAGGACAGCGATCCGCCCGCCGCGACGGTCGTCCGAACCGCCCGGGGCCCGGCTCGCCCAAGACAAGGATGACATGGCCATGCGGCGACGCACACTCGGCCCGGCGATTCTTCTGACCGCCTGCGCGACCCTCGCGACGGGCTGCGACACCCTGCGGCCCTCGTCCCGCAAGCGGGCCGAGGCCGCCGAGCCCGTCGAGGCCCGGTCGGTCGACCAGCCCGAGGCCGTCGACTTCTCCGGATCCAAGGTCCCCGGCATCGACTCCACCGCCAAGAACCCGACGCCGTTCTTCAAGAACAGCCGGCTCTCCGGCGGCCTGAGCGAGGAAGCCCGCGACATCGAGCGCAGCCTCGGCGTAAAATGAGGCCATGAACCCGATCCTCCGCGCCCTGCTCAACCGGGCCTTCGGCGATCGCGGCGAGCGCGCGGCCGCCCGTCACCTGAGGCGCGAGGGCCTGCGCGTCCTCCGCCGCGGCTACCGTACCGCGCACGGCGAGATCGACCTCGTCGCGCGCGACGGCGACGTCCTCGTCTTCGTCGAGGTCAAGGCCCGCCGCCGCGGCGTCCCCGCCGAGGCGGTCACCCTCGAAAAGCAGCGCCGGCTGACCCTCGCCGCGCTCCACTTCCTCAAGCGTTACAAGCTCCTCGAACACCCGTCCCGCTTCGACGTCGTCTCCGTCCTCTGGCCCGACGACGACGGCGAGCCGACCATCGAACACCTCCGCAACGCCTTCGAAGCCGTCGGACGAGGGCAGATGCATCGCTGATCGGGCCCGGCCCCCCGCCTAGGCCCGGCCGAACAGCCGCGCCCAGAGCGACGAGCGTTCCACCTCGCCGCCCTCGGGGACGAACAGGTGGAACTGGCGGCGCGAATCGTAGCTCGCGGTCGCGCCCGGCCACCGGCTCGCATCGTCCGCGAGGATCCGACGGCCCGGGGCCCAGTCCTTGTTGTCGAGGCGGCAGGTGGCGTCGATCGAGCCGTCCGCCGTGCGGATCACGAAGCTCTCCAGCCAGTGCAGCCGCCGCTTGAGCTTCGCCCGCGCCAGCGGCCCGCCGAGCATCGCGAGGAAGGCCCCCACCTCCGGGTGCGTCCCCCCGTCGCACTCGCCTCGGCTGACGACCGGGCCGGCGATCACGTCGAACCGGCCGGACGGGGCGAGGAACGAATCCGCGGCGACGAGGCAGGAATGGCCCCCCTTCCAGCGGGCGAGTACCGGCAGCACGCCCAGGCACCAGTTGGCCGCCGCGTCCTTGATGCTCTCCGGCGGGAGCCCCACGCACGTGACGCCGATGCCCCGGCGTCGGGCGTCCTCGGAGGCGTCGAACAGGCCGATGAAGACGCCGCCCGCCTCGTCATGCCCCTTGACGGCGCGCACTCGGACGTGCAGGCCGAGCTCGCCCAGACGCAGCGTCTCCGGGTCCGCGAACTGCGGACCGTACTCCTCCGTCGCTTCGGCGATGACCTTCAGGGCTGCACTGCTCATCGAACGACCCCCTCGGATCGGGAACGGGCTCGGAAGCGACGTCGAGCATTTTCCGCGGCGGGGGGCCGTCTCACAAGCGGCCCGTGGGCCGCCCTCGCGGTGATCGTCCTTACCGCGCCTTCACGCCTCGCAGGACCGCGTCGAGGACGCGCATCTGCGCGACGCCGTCTTCGGCCGGGGCTTCAAGAGCGCCGGCGGCGACGGAGCGGTCGAAGGCGTCGACCATCGCGGCGTACTGGTCGACGGCGGGGAACGTCAGCGACTCGGTCCGATCGTCGGACGCCGCCACGTCGCTCGGCGCGGCCATCGTGCGGAGGGTGGCGCCGGGGCCCTCGACCGGCGGCAGGAAGCCGTCGGGGACGGTCAGGACGCCCCGGCTGCCGACCAGTTCATACACGCACTGAAACGGCTGTTCGAAGCTGCAATCGACGGTCGCCAGCACGTCGCCCGGGAACTGCAAGACGGCCGCGACGGTCAGGTCCACGCCGTTCGGGGCCAGCCGGCCGACCGCCTCGACCCGCGTCGGCTCCCCCTTCGCGAACAGCCGGGCCGCGTTCACGCCGTAGCAGCCGACGTCCCACATCGGCCCGCCTCCGCGTTTCGGGTCGAGCCGCCAGTCGCCCGGATCGATCGGGAACGAGAACGTCGCGCGGACCTGCCGAAGCTCGCCGATCGCGCCGTCGTCCACCAGCTTCCGGACCGCGTGCGTGCGGGGCTGGTGCCGCCACATGAACGCTTCCATCAGCAAGACCCCGCGCGACCGGCAGTGCTCGGCCATCGCCCGCGCCTCGTCGGCGTCCAGCGCTAGCGGCTTCTCGCAAAGCACGTGCTTCCCCGCGTCGGCCGCCTTCTCGGACCAGGGCTTGTGCAGCTCGTTCGGCAGCGGGATGTAGACCGCGTCGATCTCCGGATCCGCGAGCAATTCCTCATACGACGCGTAAGCCTTCGGGATGCCGAACTCCGCGGCCCAGGCCTTCGCCTGATCCCCGCTCCGACTCGCCAACGCGGCCAGCGTCCCCGACTCCGACGCCCGGATCCCCGGGATCAAGCCCCGACGGCAGATCCGCGCACAGCCCAGCAATCCCCATCGCAGACTCATGACGTCCACCCCCGCCCCGACCCATCGTCTCAAGCCAGGCCCGCCGCCTGGAGGTGAGGATACCGTGAAAGAACGTCCATTTCGACCGGAGACGCCGGTGTCGGATCGAGGCTTATGTCGATGAAGAGGCCGCCCGAGGGCCATTCTGTACGGTAGCATTGGCCAGGTGCGTGGCGTACGAGCAACGGCGATTGTGACCCGAGAGGTGGTCCAAGCATGAACAATGCTCGGGGGCGACCGACGGAATTGTCGGCCAGGCGAAGATGGCTGAGGCGTGGCTGCCTCTTCGTGATCGTCCTCGTCACGGGCCTGGGCTTCTTGATTTGGGGATTGATCGCTCCTTCGGATTGGGTGGTGGTCACTGTCGGGCCTTTCGACGAAGACGCCCTGGGTTTCTGCCTGTTCGCCGAAGATCGTTCGGGAATCGAAGCCCTTTCCTGGTATCGGTCCAAGCTCTTCGTTGACGAAGAGCCCCCTTTCATTGGGGACGAGGATCTGGACCTGGGCGGGAACTATGACCACGACGGCGACGGATACATCGAGGCCGACGTGAAATGGCGGGAAGCGGATCGATACGGAATCCTCGTGCGGTACAAGGACGACGTGTGGCGACCGTGGTGGTTGGCCCCTGCGGACTTGCAACGTCCGTCGATGCTGGCTCGACTGCTCGGCCGTGGCGAGGCGTCGATGAGGGTTCCACCCGCGAAGGAATCCGTCGTCCCGGACGAGGCGTTACTGGGACGACTCCCGCGTCTATGATCGATCGGATCGCGCCCGGCCCGGCTCGAAGGTGGCTCGATGAGAGGCCGCCCTCCAGGAGTTCGGCCGCATACCGTCGCGTTGCAGGTCGATCGACGTCAACGTCTCGGGATCGCGTCGGGCCAACGAGCCGTCCCCTCAAGAACCTCCGATTCGAGGATGATTATGGAGAGCAAATTTCAATTTTATGAGATCGTTCGAGTCATGGCGAAAGTACCTCGCATTCGTCAAGACCTCATCCACAAGGAAGGCATGGTGGTTGGAATGAGCGACCCCGATGCCGATGGCAAGAGAGATTACGGCGTTCATTTCGACGAGCTTATGGAGACCTTCGCATTATCCGAGGATCTCCTTGCGTCTTGTGGCCGGATCGGCAGGCGAGAGGACGCCGTCACGAGGCCACTCCGCCGAAAAGGAGACTCGTAAAAGTTGGGCGGCGGAATCGGTACGGCACCAGGCGACGCCCCTGCCTCACCACGACAGCCCCTCCCGCCTGGCCGCTCCCCGCCGCCGCCCGCGATCAAGCCCGGGCGGCGACGCGAGCGATCGCGACGGGTCGGCCGCTCCGTCACTGCGGCTCTAGGACCAGCGTCACCTCCTCGACTTGGCCTTCGGCGAGCTTCAAGGTCCGGCTCGCCGGTTGGAAGCCCCCGGCGGTCGCGGTGACCTTGACCTCGCGATCGGGGAGCATCTGCGTGGTGCGATAGCGGCCGTCGTTCTGCTCGTCCTGGATCGACTCGGTCTTCCGCTTGCCGCCCGAGAGGTAGATGTGTCGTTCCTCGCCCACCTCGTCGCCGACGTACTCCGCGACCGCCCGGAAGCCCTCGACGTGGCGGCCGTCCTTATCGACGGCGTTGATCACGACGACCGGCGAGTCGTAGCGGACGATCTCGATCCCCTTGACGTCGCGCTCTAGAGTCCCGAGCTGAACGGCGCGTCCCTCCTGAAGCGGCGCGTCTGGTGCCATCCGATAGAGGGCCGACGCGTGCTCGTTCGTCATGAAGTCGAACTGGGCCTCCTTGAGGCCGAGCGGGGCCTTCACGGTGAACCGCCCCTGCAGGTCGGGGTGCGTCTGGCTGATCCAGAACGTCTCGTCCAGCCGCCCCCAGAAGAAGCTGCTCCAGCCGGACCTCGGGCGACCCTGGCTGTCGACCCAGCCAGCTTCCACGACGACGTGAGGCACCTCGCGCAGGTCGATCTCGAGGGGCGGCGCTCCTTCCGGGATCCTCGCGCTCATCGTCGGGAAGACGCCGGGAATCTCGCGACGCGACCAGCCGGCCGACTTCGGCTGCCGGGCGTCGTAATCCGTAGCCTGGATCTCGTATCTTCCGGGGGGCAGGGGGGCGAACGCAAACCGGCCATCGGCGTCGGTCTCAGTCGTCCGCGTGATCGCGTCGGCGACCCCCAAGCGGCCCAGGACCTCGCCTCGCCCGCGTCGAGCTTCGAGCAGGAGGCCGGCTACCGGGCCGCCTTCGGTGTTCACGGCCCGGCCGGAGAGCTTCACGCCGACCTTCAGGCGGAACGCCCCCAGGTCGCCGCGTCGGCCGCCGGCGAGGACGTGCATCTCCGGCGCGAACGATTCCGGGAGGATCCAGAACACGCCGTCGCCGGGGGTGGTGATCGGCAGGCGAAAGCTCCCGTCGGCGGCCGTCTTCGTCCGCGCGAACGAGCCGTATCCGATCTGCTGGGCGTATTGGATCTGCTCGGGAGGGACCTTGACCGTCCTGGAGTAGGCGAGGACCTCGACCCCTCCGGCCGGTCCCCCCTCGGGCGTCTCGACCTTGCCGGTGATCGGCTTCGCCGGGCGCAGCTCCACCATCTCGAAGAATGGCCGCTCGCCCAGCCCCTCGTTCTTGCGGATCATCCCCAGGGAGTAGCCGACCCCGGCGCGGGTGGCGTAGTCGGGATGTTCCACGTTCAGGTCGATGTAGAGCAGGCGCTCGGCCGTCTGCTCGGGGGGGATCGTGAAGGCGTACGTCCCGTCCTCGGCGGTCGTGTGCCGGGTTTCTTCGAGAATTCGGTTCCCCTGGCCGGACAGGATCGACCGCCCGACCGTCACGACGGCCCCGGCGATGGGCTGGCCGGTGTCCTTGTCCTTCACGGTCCCCTTGTAGTTCAGCGTCTCGCCGGCCGGCTTCGGTGTCTCGGCCGGTTTCGGCTCGTCCTGCACCAACGCCTCCTTCGCGAGAGGTTCTCCGGCGGGCGCGGCGTCGAGGCGGAGGCCCGAGGCGGCGACCAGGACGACGGCCGCCGCGAGGGCGACGGCCAGGGTCCAAGCGGCTCGACAGCGCGTCTCCAGCGGTTCACGGTCCTGCACGAGCATGACGATCCTCCGATACAGGTTCGAACGACGGTCGCCGATCCCCAGGGCGGCCCACGACGGTCCGCCTCCGTGGGCTCGCGTTAGACTCACGAGGAACGCGGCGTAGTCCTCGGCCGAGCCCGAGGCCGCGGCGCGGGCGTCGGCCAGGTGGTCCTGGCTGATCCGCAGCTGACGCCGGAGCCACCAGTAGAGCGGCTGATAGAGCAGGACCAGCCCCGCCAGGCCGGCGAGGTTCCACGCCACCGCGTCGCGGCGGGCGACGTGCGACCACTCGTGCGCCAGGGCGTAGCGAAGGGCCCGCGCCTCGGATGCGTCGGCCATCGCCGAGGGGAGCAGGATCACCGGCCGGGCCCAGGTGTAGGTGAAGGGCAGGGCGATCCGGTCGCTCTCCAGCAGCCGAACTCCCTCGCCGTCGGGCCCCGCCAGTTCGCGGAAGACGTCGCGGACCCTCGGCGAGACCGCCCGCGCCGACCTCGCGACCCGCCACAGGGCGACCTGTCCGATCAGCCACCACGCGGCCCATCCGGCCGCCGCGAACGCGTAAGCCCCGATCGCGATGCCCCGCCAGGAAGGAGCGGTGAACGGGATCGCGGGGAGCGGGATCGGTGCCGGCCGAGCGGCGAGGGGCCCTGCCGTTGGCGGGTACGCCTCGGATCGCTCGACGATGTTCGGCGACGCCCTCGAATAAGCCCCGTCCGTGGGCCCCATCCGGACCGAGGCGGACGGCGTTTCGCCCTGGCGAGCGATCGACCCAGCACCCGAGGCCGGCCAAAGCCCGACCGACCATCGGGGGACGTAGGGGAGGGCGGCCAGGCCGGGGAGCACGGCCGCCCCCAGCAGGGTCAGGACGGCGAGCCGGGCGCGTCGCACCGGCTGCCGGCTGAGGCGGACGGCCAGGCTCCCCGCCGCCAGGACGATCAGGGCCCCGAGTGCGGCTTCCGCCGGCCGGGGCGATTCCAGGATTTGCCAGTCCATGTCAGCCTCCCTTCGAGGAGTCGCCGCCCGCCGCCTTCCGCTCCCGCGCCGCCGCGATCAGCCGCTCCAGCTCGCGAAGCTCGGCCTCGCTCGCGTCCTTGACCTGCAAGAGGCTGAGCACGACCTGGTCGAGCGCGCCGTCGAACGTCCGATGCAAAAGCCGCGAGGTCACCCGATCGCGGCTGTACGTCGGCTCGTACACGAAGACCCGCCCGTCGGCCCGATGCTTCACGAGCCCCTTCGTCTCCATGATCCGCAACAGCGTCTGGATCGTGTTGAACGCCAGCTCGCCCCCCGGACACATCCGCTGGTGCACCTCTCGCACGCTCCCGGAGCCCAACTCCCAGAGCGCCTTGAGGACGTCCAGCTCCCTCGGACTCGGATCCGTCTCGGACATGGCTCCCCTCCCACCTGACTTATTAAGTTAGGTGGATTGTGGCCATACCCACGACGTCCGTCAAGGGCCTCACCTAAAAATCCAGGTGAAGCCTTCGGGCGTGCTTGCGAGGCGAGAGCCGCCTCTCGGGGCGGCCAGGCCGGGGGGATGTCGTGATCCGAAGACGCGTCCGGGGATTAGACGCGGACGAGCGAGGTGGGGGAGAGGTCGTTGATCCTCTTCCAGCCGGATGTAGGATCCCAACGCCAGACGCCCTGGGGGCCGTAGTCGAGGATCGCGTCGGGCGCGCCGGGCGACGTCTTCACGAGGGTCGGCGCGACGCCGTTGAGCTGGGTCCAGCCCCCCGAGGCCGTCCAACGGCGGAGGCCGCCAGCGTCGAAGCTCGCGAAGAGCGAGCCGTCGGCGATCGCCAGCGAGCGGGCGTCGGCGGGGGTCAGCCGGGACGCCTCGCCCGCGGCGTCCCACGTCCAGACACCGTGCGGCCCGTAATCCACGAAGAGGCCCCCCGCGCCGGCGACCAGGGCCTCCGGGTCGGCCCCGTTGATCCAGGTCCAGCCGCCGCCCGCTCCCCAGCTCCAGAGGCCGGACGACCCGTAGTCCAGGTAGACGACCCCTCCGTGGCTCGTCATGGCCTCGGGATGCGGCCCGTCCGGGCTGATCGCCGCGTATCCGCCAGTCGGGGTCCAGGCCCACAGGCCGCCGCGTGTGAAGTCGACGTAGAGCGACCGGTCGTCGCCGGTCATCGCCCGCGGGTCGACGTCATTCAGGTGGGCCCAGCCTTCCGACTCCGACCAGGACCAGAGCCCGCGGGGCCCGAAGTCCAGGAAGGCGCGGCCCGCCCCTTGGATCATGGCCTCGGGCGAGACGTCGTTGATCCGCCGCCATGCCGAATCTCCGCCCCGGGCCCACAGGCCCTCGGCGCCGAAGTCGGCGACGGCCGCCCCCCCGGGGAGGGCGAGCACGCGAGTCGGGTCGAGCGCGGCCAGACGCCGCCAGGCGCCGGCGTCGTCGAGGCTCCAGAGTCCGGAGGGGCCGTAGTCGAACAGGGTCAGGTCCCCCCGGGCCGGGCCGGGCTCGTCGTCGACGATGGTGACGACCGCGGACGCCGCGAGGCCGCTCGTCGGAGCGGTGGCGACCAGCCGGAAGCGGCGCTCGCCGTTCGAGGCGTCGTCGTCGCGGATCGGGACTTCGACCGTCGCCCGGGACTGGCCGGCCTCGAGGACGATCACGCCCGAGACCGGCGTGTAATCGACGCCCGGAATCGCCGCCGGGGGGCCGGACATCCCGCCGCCCGGGTCGGCCGTCTCGTAATGGACGCTGAGGGGCTGCGACAGGTCCCCGGTGCGGGAGATCCCCACGACCGCCCGACCGACGGACTCGGTCACGTCGATCGACCAGGCGCGCAGGGCCTCCTCGGTCGACGGGAGGCGCTGGGCGAACACCTCGCCCGACGCGTCGACGTGCATGAGCCACGACTCGTCGAGGGCGGTCGGCTGGATCGTGAACGAACGCGACGAGGCCCGCCGGGCCTCCGGCGTGGCGATGCGCGAGCCCGCCTGCCAGGCGCTGGGGATCGAGGGGTACGCCCGATGGGCGGTCCAGGTCCGGAGGTAGCTCTCCGCGGGACCACCGGCCCCCGCAGGCCGGACGAAATGCACCTTCAGCTCGCCGACCCCGGAGACCGCCGTGGGGACGCCCCCGGACTCGTCCGAGAACTGCAGGACGTCCCCCCCCGGGGTCAGCTCGCCGAACGAGCCGTAGCGGCCCTGGAGCAGCTCGCGGCCCCGGATCACCGGCCCGTGCGTGGACCCGTCCCGCCAGGTCACGAGCAGGGCCCCGCCGATGTACAGGGGGGGGCCGCCGGTCCCCGCGTCGCGGACCCCGGGGTCCAGCCCGGTCGCCTCGTCCAGGGAGGGGAGCCCGACCTCGTCGGCGACGACGAACGTCCGGCTCTCGAATTCGGGGGAGAGGTAGGCGGCCACGAGCTGCGCGTCGTAGACCGTGACCCTCGCCTGCTCGCGGGCGCGATAGCGAGACCAGGTGACGACCGTGTTCTCGCCGAAGCCGACCGCCGCGCGGGCCGGGTCGGTCGACTCCACCGTCGTCCAGCCTTCCAGGTCCGAGGAGAGCGTCCGCACGGCCTGAGGCGCGCCGTCGAGGCCGTAGCGGCGGAGCTGAAAGCCCCGGGAGTAGACCGTGAACCCCTCGTCGTCCAGGTCGAAGATCTCGAAATCGGGGGAGGTCCCGAGCGTTCCCATGAGCGGGCTCGCGGCGCCCAGCGGCCGCCCCTGGTCGTCGTATCGGCGGTAGTAGAGGCGCGAGTCGGACCACCAGGCCACGATCGCGAGCCCCGGGGCGACGGCCAGGCGGGGGGAGGACTGGTCGCCGGCCGTCTCCGAATTGACCAGGAAAGGGTCTTCCAGCGGCCGGCCCCCGTCGTCGAATCGGCGGGCGTAGATGCCCAGGCCCGAGCCGTCGTCGGCCTCCCAGGCGACCGTCACGAGGCCGCCGCCCGCGTCGCTCCGATAGGCCCCCGTCGCCGTCTCGGCGACTTCGAAGACCGGCCCCGGGGCCCCGTCGGCGAGGAGAGTCCGGCCCTCCAGGAACTCGAGGCGGAGGTCGCGCCGGCCGCGACGGGGGGAGCGTCGAGGGGTGGATTTCATGGCAGGGCCTGGCTTCGAGTGGCCGAGGGGCTGCGCGAACGCCGCCGGCCTCGGCGGGGGTTTGCGTCCCGTACTCCACAAAGCCTAGCGCTTCCGACCGCCCCGCTCCACGAGATTCCGCGGGGCCGGGGGAATTTCCCCGTCGGACCCGGCTCGTCTCGGACCGGCTTCGTCAGGCGGCGAAGCCGTCGCGGACGGCGATGATGGAGATGCCGTAGCGGTCGGCGAGGGCGACGACGTCCGGCTGGTCGACGACGATGGTGCGGTCGGCCTCGATGGCGAGGACCCGGCCGCCCGCCTTGTGGAGGTTCTCGACGGTGGTCAGGCCGATGGTGGGGACGTCGAACCGCATGTCCTGCTGGGGCTTGGCCACCTTCACGAGGGTCCAGCCCCCGGCGCGGCAGAGCTGGCCGGCGCGCTCGATGCAGCGGTCGGTCCCCTCGATGGCCTCGATCGCCAGGGTGGCCTTCTCCTTGACCGCGACCGACTGGCCGACGTCCAGGCGGCCCATCTCCTTGGCCATCATCCAGCCGAACTGGACGTCCGCGCGCTCGGCGGGGCTCGGGACGCGGCGCGTCAGGACGCCTTCCTTGACGAGGAGTTCGGGGGCGTAGTCGAGTGCCGAGGTGAAGGTCATACCGTCCCTCTCGAATTCGGCGATGACGGAGAGAAGCAGGGAGTCGTCGCGGTTGTCGGCCCGGTCGCGGCGGTACCACCACTGGACCGTCCGCAGGTCGGGGCAGAGGTGGAGCCAGCGCATGGGGGTGTAGATCACGTTCTTGGTGACCTTCCCCGCCATGACGATCTCCTTCACGCCGCGGCGGCGGAAGGTGCGGATCATCCGGCCCATCTTGGCGACGCCCGCCACGTCGAACGTGGCGCAGAGGTCGCGCAGCTCGGCGGGGGCCTCGTACTGGATCCCCACGCAGCAGACGGCGTAGCCCTGGCGGCGGGCGGCCTCGGCGAAGAGGATCGGGAACCGGCCGCTCCCGGCCAGCAGGCCGATCACGGGCGCGTCGGGGGCGATCCGGTCGGGGGCCCGGCGGAGGCGTCCGAGGCCCAGCCCCGATACGCTTCGGCTCGTTTCCTGCAAGGTCGGCGAGGGCAACGTCCTGTCTCCCTGGGTTCGTCCCGGCCCCCGAGGGGGCGCGGGGAGTCCTCAGAAGCCGGTCGGGTCGACGGGCTCATCGGCGTCGCCGAAGCCGCCGACGGTGCCGTCGTGATGGGGCGTCATGGGCAGGAGCGCCGAGACGGCCTCGATCTGGGCGGTCAGCTCGCGGAGCTGCTTGTGCATGTCCGGCAGCCGGGCGATCATCTGGAACAGCCGGCGCTGCTCGCGGACGGGGATCGCGGGGGAGCCGAGGACCTGCTGGCCGCTGGGGATGTTGCGGTGGACGCCCGCCTGGGCGCCGATGACGACGCCGTCGCCGATGGTCGTCTTGTCCTTGATCCCGGCCTGGCCGGCCATGACGACGTAGTCGCCGGTCTTGCAGCTGCCGGCGATGCCGACCTGGGCGCAGAGCAGGTTGTGGCGGCCGATCTGGTTGTTGTGGGCGACCATGACGAGGTTGTCGATCTTGGTCCCCTCGCCGATCCGGGTGGCCTCGAAGGTGGCCCGGTCGACGGTGCAGTTGGCGCCGATTTCGACGTCGGAGCCGACCTCGAGCCGGCCGGTGTGAGGGACCTTGACGTGCTTGCCGTCGACCTGGCGGTAGCCGAAGCCGTCGGCCCCGAGGACGGTGCCGGAATGGACCTCGACCCGGTCCTCCAGCACGACGTCGGGATAGAGCACGACGTTGGGGTGAATGACGCAGTCGCGGCCGATCTTCACGCGGTCGCCGAGCACCGCGCCGGGGTGGATCGTCGAGCCCTCGCCGACCTCCGCCTGGTCGCCGACGTAGGCGAAGGGGTAGATGGCGGCGTCGGGGCCGACCTGGGCCGTGGGGGCGACCCAGGCCTGGGGATGGACGCCGACCCAGCGGGCCTTGCCGCCGCCGCTGAGGTGCTTGCGCACGGCGATGAACGCGGCGATCGGGTCGTCGACCTCGATCACGGCCAGGTGCTCCTTGACGGGCGTCCGCTTGGCCCGGAAGTGCGGGCCGACGATGGCGGCCGACGCCGGAGACGTGCGCAGGAGCTTGGCGTACCGCTCGTTCTCGATGAACGTGATGTCGCCGGGGCCCGCCTCGTCCACGGTCCTCGCCGAACGGATGGGGACGTTGCCGTCGCCCTCGAGGCGACCGCTGACCAAGGCCGCGAGTTGTTCGACCGTTGCGACCACTGGCGATTCCTTTCTTCCCTGAAAGGAGCAGACCAGGACACTTGGCGACGAATCAGGAGGTCGAGCTTCCGTCCAGTCCGGTCTCTGGAAATCCGTTTCCCTGGGAGCGATCCGATCCGTCGGCGGCCGTCCTGGCCGAGCGGGAATCTAATCCAACTCGGCCCGTCCGGCAAGCCGAGTCGGGGCCCGCCCTGGGGCGAGGGCCGCCGTTGTCGGGGCCCGCTCGCCGCTCCTCATCGTCCATCGTCCAGCGACCCCGCCGAACTTCAGGCTTCCGCCGCGCGAAGCGCCGCGACCGACGTCAGGTCGGGCACGCTGGGGAGCCCGGCCGGGTCCCCCTCGCGGCTCAGGTAGAGGGCCGAGAGCCCCGCTCGGTGCGCCCCCACGACGTCGTTCTCCAGGTCGTCCCCGACCGAGAGCACCCGATCCGCCGGCAGACCCAGGCGCTCGCAGACCGCCCCGAAGAACGCCGCATGCGGCTTGCGGTAGCCGACTTCCGAGGAAACCACGATGACCTCGACCGCGTCCGCCAGCTCGGGCAGCCCGGCCACCACCTTGTGCAGCCGGCCGTCGAAGTTGGAGCCGATGCAGACCTTCATCCCGGCTTCGCGGATCGCCTCGACCGCCGGCGCAGCGTCCGGGAAGACCCTCCAGTTATCGGGACGGCCGAAATGATCCCACAGCTCGTCGAACGCCCGGTCCGGGTCCGGCACCTCGGGGAGCACCCGGGCCACAATCTCGCGCCATCGCCGCCGCTCGACGCCCTCGTCGGTCGACAGGAATCCGGCCTCGCCCTCCACCAGGTCGCTCCGGAACGCCGCGTTGAACCGGCCCTTGACCTCCTTGGGGTCCAGCTCGACCCCCTGCCGCGCGGCGGCCTGCGTGTAGGCCTCGGCCACAGAAGGCGTGGGTTGGATTAAAGTCCCCACGGCGTCGAGGACGATACCCTGGATACGTTCCCACTTGAGTTGCTTATTCATCGACGTCCAATGGCTCGCATCGTGGATTCGTCCGAAGGTCGTCAAGGCTTCCCTCGCCGCCCCTCCATCGTGACGGCTCGCCAGTCTGGGCAAGCCGCACAAACATTGTCGGGCAAAGTCGGCGGCGGGCAAGTCGCATCTGGTCCAAGTCGGCTGCTCCCCGTCCTTTCACCCTCGGAGGCCGCGCCCATGCGTTCGCTTCACCACGGCCCGAACTCGTTCCGCCAGGGTCCGCACATCCCGGCGCAGGAGCTTCCCCCCGGCCAGGTGCAGGCGCTCGACCGCCGCCGCACGCTGGATGATCAGCAACGCGCATACCAGGGCATGCACCTCAAGCCGGGCGGCGGTGCCGCCGGCCGCCGGCCCCCTTCCTGACAGACCGGCCCGGTCCGCCCGCTCGATCAGGCCCGCTGAGCGGGCCTGACGAGGCCGGCGGTCACGTCCACGTCGAGGTCGGCGGTCTGGCCGGCGGCCAGCTTGAGCAGGGCGACGCCGGCCATGGCCGCGTTGTCGGTGCAGAGGGCCAGGGGGGGGATGAAGGTCTCGATCCCCTTCTTCGCCATGGCTGCGCCCAGCTTCTCCCGGAAACGGCCGTTCGCGGCCACGCCCCCCCCCACGCCGAGACGGGCCAGCCCGGTGCGATCCAGGGCCTGGAGCGTCTTGGCGACCAGGACGTCGACCACCGCCTCCTGGAAGCTGGCGGCGAGGTCGGCGGTCAGCTCGGGCGAGGGCTCGACGGCCCCTCGCTCCTCGTTCTGGCCCCGCAGGGCGTACAGGACGGCCGTCTTGAGCCCCGAGAAGCTGAACGCCAGCCGGGGGTCGCGCAGGAACGACCGGGGAAAGGCGAACGCCTTCGGGTTCCCGGCCTTCGCCGCGCGTTCGATCTCGGGGCCGCCGGGATAGCCCAGGCCGAGCAGGCTGGCGACCTTATCGAAGGCCTCGCCGGCCGCGTCGTCGATCGTGCCGCCGAGCAGTTCGCAATCGACCGGGCCGTTGCAGGCGTAGAGGCTGGAGTGGCCCCCGGAGACCACCAGGCCCACGCAGGGGTAGACCTGGCGGTCGGGGTGGGCGAGCTGGCAGGCGTAGAGGTGCCCCTCCAGGTGGTCCACGGCGACCAAGGGGACGTCGAGCGCCAGGGCCAGGGCCTTGGCGGCGGTCAGGCCGACGACCAGGGCGCCGACCAGGCCGGGGCGGGTGGCGACGGCGATCGCGCCGACGTCCTTCAGGCCGAGCCCCGCCTGCTTCAGAGCCTCGTCGATCATCGGCACGACCTGGCGGACGTGGGCCCGCGAGGCGATCTCGGGGACCACCCCGCCGAACCGCTGGTGCAGGCCGATCTGCGAGGAGACCACGCTCGACAGGATGCGCGGGACGGCGAGGGGCCCCGCGTCCGGGAACGTCGGCCCTTCGAGGACCGCCGCCCCGGTCTCGTCGCAGGTCGTCTCGATCGCCAACAGAATCACGCGGCCTTCTTCTCCTCGGCGGCCGGGGCCTGCGCCGGGGCTTCGAGCTTGCCCTTCAGGACTTCCAGGGCCTTGTCGAGCACCTTGTCGACGAACGGGGGGACGCCGTCGGCCGCCACGGCCTCCTTGGGGGGCTCGGGCTTGGTCGGATCGGCGGCGGGCTTGTCGTCCTTCGGCACGTCCTTGGCCTGCGACTTCTCCTGGTTCTCCTGGGCCTTGGCGGCGTCGGACTGGGCCTCGACCGGCTTCTTGGGGTCGAGCTTGGCGAGGGCCGGCAGGTCGCGGGCGCGTCGGGCGAGGAACCAGTCTCGGTACTCGGCCGGCGCGAGCTTCACCTCCATGTCCGGGTCGGGCGAGACGCCCCACTTGTCGGTGGTCTTGGCGTCGCGGAACCGGTGGATGTTCTCGCCGGAGGGGCGGTGGTAGCTGGCGACGGTCAGCTTGAGCACGCTATTGCCGTCCTCCAGCTCCATGATGTTCTGGACCGAGCCCTTGCCGTAGCTGCGGTGGCCCACCACCACGGCCCGCTTGTGGTCCTGCAGCGCGGCCGAGACGATCTCAGACGCCGAGGCCGAGTTCTGGTTGACCAGCACGACCATCGGCAGGGCCTCGTACGGGCTGTCCTGCTGGGCGACGTACGACTTGGGGATCGTGTTGCGTCCCTTGGTGCTGACGATGTCCCCCTTGTCCAGGAACAGGTCGGAGACCTCGACCGCCGCGCTCAGGAGACCGCCCGGGTTGTCGCGGAGGTCAAGGACCAGGGCCTTCACGTCCTGCTCCTTGAGCGCGTCGAGGGCCTTGCGGACCTCGTCGCCGGTGGACTGGATGAAGCTGGAGATGCGGATGTAGCCGATCTTCTTCTCTTTATCGAGCATGTAGTCCCAGCTGCCGTCCTTCTGGCGGCTCTCGCCCAGGACGCTGGGGACCTCGATGATCGCGCGGGTGAGCTTGATGTCGGTCGGCTGGTCGGAGCCGTCGTGCAGGACCTTCAGCTCGACGTCGGTGCCGGGGCGGCCGGTCAGGGTCTCCACGGCCTTGTCCGAGCTCATCCCCTCGGTCGAGTGGCCGTCGATCTCCAGGATCAGGTCGCCGGCCAGGACGCCGGCCTCGTACGCCGGGGTGCCGACCATCGGCGCGATGACCCGGAGCCGGCCGGTGTCGCGGTCGATGCCGACCTGGATGCCCAGGCCGCCGAACTTCCCCTCGATCTGCTTGCGGAACTGCTGCCATTCGCCCATGTTGATGTACGACGAATGCTGGTCGAGGTTCTGGAGCATCCCCTCCAACGCACTCTCCAGCAGCTCCTTGCGGTTCACCGGCCGGACGTAGTTGGCCTCGACCTTCTCGACGGCGTCGACGAACAGCCCGTAGAGTTCGAGCATCTCGTCCTTGGGCTTGGCCCCCTGGGTCGTCCCCATGCCGGCCACCCAGCAAAGCGGGCTCACGACGGCCGCTGCGGCCAGGGCCAGATAGATCCGTCTCCGTCTCGACATCGGCGAGCCTCCCAGTTTGCGGCTACCAACCCGGCCGGCTCGCCCGCAGATCGTCGGCGGCCGGCCCTCCTACCATTCAAGTCTAGTCGAGGTTCGATCGGACCGGCAAGCTCACCCGGGCTTCCCGGCCGAGAGCGACGCGACGGCCGCCGCGGCCCCGACGACCGGCGCGCGGCAGGCGCGGGCCTCGCAATCGTAGAAGGTCACGCGGTCGTCGACGGCGGTGCGGTCCCGGAGGAGCGGGACGAGGTCGGCCAGGGCCTCGCGGCCTCCGGCCGGGGCCGGGGCGACGACGGCGTGGGGGAGGAACCGGCCGAAGGCGGCGTCGACAACGGCTTCGAACTCGCGGCGGTCGGCCCCGGCGACGATCGCCAGCTCCCGGCCCGGGGCGAGCGCGATGTCCAGTGCGATCAGGGTCTGGCCGCCGGCCGTCGGGGCCGATACGAGCACGGGCGCGGCGGCCTCGATCGCCTCGCGGCCGATCCGCTCGAAGTCCTCGCGGCCCGTCAAGGCGGCCAGGCGGAGCAGGGCGGTCGCCGCCATGCCGTTGCCCGAGGGGGTCGCGTCGTCGAACAGCCCCTTCTGGCGGGCGATGAGCGTCTCGTGACTCTTGCCGGTGAAGAAGAAGCCGCCGTGGGACTCGTCCAGGAACTCGGCGATCATAACCCCGGCCAGCTCCACGGCCGACGCGATCCAGCGTGCCGTGCCGGTGGCCTCGTAGAGGCGCGTGAGGCCGTCGATCAGGCAGGCGTAGTCGTCGAGGTAGGCGTCCAGCTTGGCCACCCCGTCCTTGGAGGTGTGCAGGAGCCGGCCGTCCGGGGCCCGCAGTCGGTCCAGCAGGAACGCCGAGGCGCGCTCGGCGGCCTCCAGGAAGCGAGGCTCGGCCAGAGCCCGGCCGGCCTGGGCCATCGCGGCGATGGCCAGGCCGTTCCACGAGACCAGCACCTTCGTGTCCTTGGCCGGGGCGACCCGGCGCTCGCGGACGGCCAGGAGCTTCGCTCGCGACTCGGCCAGCTCGATCTCCAGCTCCTCGGGGTCCCGCCTCAGGCCTTTGGCGGCCTCGGCGATCGACCGGGGGAGGTTCGGGACGTTCTTCCGATCCCAGTTCCCCTGGGCCGAGACGTCGTAGGTCAGCGCGAAGTTCCGCCCCTGCTCGACGCCCAGGACTTCCAGGACCTCGCCCAGCGACCAGACGTAGTACTTGCCCTCCTCGCCCTCGCTGTCGGCGTCCTCGGTCGAGTAGAAGGGGCCGTCGGGGTCGGTCATCCGGTCCAGAACGTAGTTCAGGGTATGCCGCGCGGTGCGGGCGAACGAGGCCTCGCCGGTCGCCTGGAAGGCCTCGACGTAGGCCGAGGCGAGCAGGGCGTTGTCGTACAGCATCTTCTCGAAGTGGGGGACCAGCCAGCGCTCGTCGGTCGAGTAGCGGGCGAAGCCCCCGCCCAGGTGGTCGTAGATCCCCCCTCGCGCCATCTTGCCCAGGGTGAGGGTCGCGGCGTGCAGGGCCTGGGCGTCGCCGGTGCGGGCGTACTGGCGGAGGAGCACCCGCAGGTTCATCGGGTTCGGGAACTTGGGTGCGCGACCGAAGCCGCCGTGCTGCGCGTCGAGCGAGTGGATCAAGGCCGTCGCCGCGTTGTCGAGCAGGCCCGTCGAGAGCGGTGCGGCGACGCCCTCGCGACGGCCGACGTCGGCCGCGTTGCGCAGGTGAGCCGTCATCTCGGCGGCCGACTTGCGGATGTCCTCGCGGCGATCGGCCCAGGCCCGGTGGACGCTCAGGAGCACGCGGGGGAATCCCGGCATCCCGCGCGAGTCGGTGGGGGGGAAGTAGGTGCCGCCGTAGAAGGGCTCCAGCTCGGGCGTCAGGAAGACCGACATCGGCCAGCCGCCGTGGCCGGTCATCGCCTGCACGGCGTTCATGTAGATCTGGTCGAGGTCGGGGCGTTCCTCGCGGTCCACCTTGATGTTCACGAAGTGGGCGTTCATGATCCGGGCGATGTCCGGATTCTCGAAGCTCTCCCGTTCCATGACGTGGCACCAGTGGCACGCCGAGTAGCCGATCGACAGGAAGATCGGCCGGTCCTCGGCCTTCGCCAGCGCGAGGGCCTCGGGCCCCCAGGGGAGCCAGTCCACCGGGTTCCGCGCATGCTGGAGCAGGTAGGGGCTGGTCTCGCCCGCCAGGCGGTTGGCGGGGCGGGAGGACGTTCCGACGCGATCGGGGCTTGCATGTGATGGCGACATGACGGGATTCTAGGCCCCGTCGCGCGTCGAGGTCAACGACCCGCCGCAAGGCCCCCGCGACGACTTCGCCACCTGGTCAGATCTCGTTGGCGAGCGAGTAGACGCCGCCCCCTTCGCGGCGGAGCTTGCCGTCGGCGACGAGTTCCTCCCAGATGCCGGCCGGGTGGCCGGCGGGGGGGGTGATGCCGCCGATGTGCGAGGTCTTGCTGCCGGGGCTGAGCCCGGAATGGTCGTCGAGGCGGGCGATCTTGAGCCGCTTCTTGAACGCCTTGTACGCGCGCTTGCGCTCTTCTTCGGTCGCCATGTTCATGATCCTGGGCGAATGGAGGGGGCGGGGGGGAGGACGACCCGCCGCGATGGGGATGACGGGTCAGACCGCGTCGGCGAGCCGGCGGCTGAGGACGTCGAGCAGGCGCCCGACTTCCTCGGTCTGGAAGTTGCGATTGAACCGGACGCTGTACGTCGTCTCGTCCGGTCGGGGATGGTTGCCCGCGTCGTCACGGGAGTGGATGACGACGCCCTGAAACGTGGTGCGGCCGAGGAGTTCCTCGATGAGATCCTCGGTCGCATAGAGCTCCAGCTCGCGAACGGTCATTCTCGTCCTCGATGAGAATGGGGAGCCCGACCGACGCCCCGCGACCGCGCCGTTGCGGTGACGCATCCGGGTCGGCGAACTCCGCTGCGCATTCTAGCGGCCCCCCGCGACCCCGGGAAGGTCAACGCCGGCCCCGGCCCCGCATGCTCCGGGAAAGCGACGAAGATCCCTCCCGTCGGCTGCGGCGGCACGAGGTCTGCATCGGATGAAGTGATTGAACGATCACCCGTTGAAGAGACGAGGACCGACCGCGATGGTGCATCCCGACGAAGACCTGATCGTGGCGATCGCCGACCGGCCCGGAGACCCCGACAAGGGGATCGCCGAGGCGCTCGGCCACCTGGACCTGGACGATTTCCGCGACAAGGTCGTCTGCATCAAGCCCAACGACACGACGGCCGAGCCTGACGACACGAAGGCCTGCACCCAGGCCGACACGCTCCGGGCGACGATCCGCCACATCAAGACCCTCCGCCCGAAGTCGATCGTCGTCTCGGGAGGCTCGGGGGCGAAGAAGACGCCCGAAGTCTTCAAGATCCTGGGCTACGACGAGGTGATCGCGGCCGAGGGGGTCGAGTTCTTCGACCACAACCAGCCGCCGTTCCTCGAGGTCGACTTGCCGTACGGGCCCCAGCGGAAGATCGTGGTGAACCCCCGCGTGCTGGAGTACGAGCGGGTGGTCTCGCTCGCCCAGCTCAAGGTGCACCGCACGGCCACGGTGACCATGGCGATCAAGAACATCGCCATGAGCTACCCCTGCGCGGAGTTCTACGGCTACCCCCGCGTGGAGCAGAAGAAGCACCCGCACAACATCCTCAAGGATAAGCAGGCGTTCCTGGTCGGGATGGCGATGCGGTTCCCGATCCACCTGGCGATCGTCTCCGGCCACCCGGCGATGATCGGCACGGGGCCGATCGACGGCAAGGCGGTGGAGACGGGCCTGGTGATCGCCGGCCGCAACGCGACGGCCGTCGACTCGGTGGGGGCGTTCCTGCTGGGCTTCGAGACCAACGGCGTGCAGCACCTGCGGCAGGCCGAGGAAGTGGGCCTCGGAGAGACGTACAGGCCCTCCACTCGCGACGGGGGAGATGGCCGGCTGAAGATCAAGGGCCTGGCGGTCGAGAAGGCCGTGGAGGTCTTCCGCACGGCGGCCTACGGCGAGGCGTTCTGAACGGCGCGCCTCGCCCGGGGCGGTTCACGACGAGAGCGACGAGATTTCGACGTCGCGATACATCCGAATCCGAGATCGAGCTTCCCCACGCTCGACGGACGTGCCGTCCGGATATTCGATGGCCAACCGCACCCGGTCGCCCCGAATCTCCACGACCGTGACGACCACGTCGTCGCCGATCATGACGCCTTCGCCCTCTTCCCTGGGGATGATGATCACGATTCACCTCGTTGTAAGCCTTGTGGGTCCGAGCCGGGCCCCGTCCGGTGCGGACGGGGCCGGCGACGACGATCCCGATTGTAGCGAGGCGCCCCACCCCGTCAATCGCTTACCAATCACGTTGCCGGAGCGGCCTGGAGTCAACCGCCTTGCGCCCCGTCGGCGCGGCGCTTTTCCGCACGCCCCGGGCGCCGCGAGATCGCGGCCCCGGTCCTCGCGGCGGGATTCAGGCCCCGCGCCAGGCCAGTTCGGCCCGCTCGCCGTGCTTCGAACGATCGCCGCCGATGCACCGCAGCTCGATCGTCGCGCCCCGGCCGTCTTGATGGGATTCGAGCCGGCACCAGCCCAGCGGCTGGGGCTCGTCGAAGGGGTAGGCGACCGCCGGCAGGTTGACGAGGTGGAGCCCGTCGTCCAGGCCCCGCCGCCAGGCGTGCGTGTGGCCGAACACCAGGGCCTTCACCTGCTTGCGGGGCCGGAGGATCTCCATCAAGAGATCGGTGTCGGCCAGCGCCTTCAGGCTCGCGAGCGAGTCGGCCGCGGGATTGTGGTGGACGAGCACCAGGGTCGCCGCGTCGGGCTCGGCGTCGAGGGCCTTCGCCAGCCAGGCCCTTTGGGGGTCGCCGAGCAGGCCGGGCGCGAGGTTCACCACGTCCAGCGAGTCCAGCAGCACGAGCCGCATCCCGGCCGCCTCGACGACCCCCACGCAGCGGTCCTCGACCGTCCCCGGACGCGCCGCGCCGGGATCGGCGACGACCTTCCGGAAGTTCTCGCGGTCGTCGTGGTTCCCCAGGATCAGGTGCACGGGGACGCCTCGATCGCGCAGCGGCTGGACCAGGGAGAGGAACTGGCGATAGTCCCCCTCCCGACCGTCCTTGATCGCCAGGTCGCCGGCCACGACCACGGCGACGGGGGGGCGAGGCCGGGAGAGGACGTCGACGACCGCCGCTCGCAGGTTGTCGCTCGGGTTGTACGCCTCGCCGACCACCATGCCGGGGTCGTGGCTGATGTGCGTGTCGGCCAGCAGGGCCAGGTAATCGCCCCCCCGATCGGGCTCGTCGGCCTCAGCTCGTCGGCGGGGGTGGGGCAGGATCATCGCGGCCCCGCCAAAGGCGACGCCCCCGAGGAACGAGCGACGCGAGGTGGGGGGCAGGTGGATCGGCATCGGCGGGGTTATCCTCGGAATGGTCGTTTCGGGGTTCGGCCGTCGCGACGGCCGGACTTCCGAGCCCGCCGACGCGACGGCTCCCATCCCTTGCAAGGATCGAGCCGAGTCCCGGCCGGGCGAGGGCCTCGGCCGGGGATCCCGGGTGGCGGGGCGCGTCGACGTTCCGTTATGGTGGCTTGACGCTTCGCGTCGGGCCGCCCGCGATGCGGACTCGCGGGCGACGGCCCGACCCCCAGGCCGCCCCGGAAGGCCGGACCATGAGCTTCGAAGTCGAGGTGAAGTATCGCGACGTCGACCACGATCGGCTGGCCGACGCGCTGAGGGCGCTCGGCGCCGAGGCGGTCGCGGGCGTGGACCAGGAGGACTCCTACCTGAACCACCCCGCGCGCGACTTCGCGGCGACCAACGAGGCGTTCCGCCTCCGTCGCGTCGGCCACGACAACCGGGTCACCTACAAGGGGCCCAAGGAAGCCGGCCCGACGAAGACCCGCGAGGAGATCGAGATCCCCTTCGACGCCGGCCCGGAACGCTACGAGGAGCTGGCCCGGATGTTCGACCGGCTGGGCTTCCGGCGCGTGGCCGTGGTCCGCAAGCGGCGGACCTCGTTCCGCCTGCGGTTCGAGGACCTCGACCTGGAGATCGCCCTCGACCGCGCGGAGGGCCTCGGCGACTTCGCCGAGATCGAGGCCCTCGCCCACGGCCGCGACGACCTGCCGAACGCCCAGCAGGCCGTCCTGGACCTGGCCGCGAAGCTGGGGCTGACCGCCGTCGAGCCCCGATCCTACCTGAGGATGCACATGGAAGCACGCGAACGGGCTGGGTCCTGAGCCCCGCCCGGCCCGCACGGATTCAAGCCGCGCCGGGGTCCTCGACGGACTCCAGGCTGACGGCGCGGGAGTGCGGGCCGCGATACGCCGCGTCGTCCGGCGCCGGGCCGCGGAGCCGGGCGAGGATCGCCTCGGCCGCCCGCGAGGTCGCGCCCGGACGGGCCGCCGTGTAGCGGAGCGCGGCCAGGTCGGCCGTGGTGCGGGCCATGGCCTCGGGATCGCCCAACCACTTCTCGGCGTGGCCGACCAGGTCGTCGGAGACGTCCTTGCTGGTCAGGTATTCGGGCATCAGCTCGGAGTCGGCCAGCAGGTTGACGAGGGTGATGTACTTCGCCTTGATGAACGGCCGGGCGATCACCAGGTCGATCGGCCGGACCTTGTACAGGATGACGGTCGGCAGGGCCTCCATCATCAGCTCCAGGCTGACCGAGCCGGAGACCGACCAGGCGACGTCGGCGACCCGGATCAGCTCGGGAGTCCGGCCGGCGAAAACTTCCAGGTCGGGCGAGGGGAGGCCGTCCACCGCGGCGTCGGCCAGCGCGTCGGCGAGGATCGATTCGGACAGGGTGCGATGCTTCTCGTGCAGGCAGGCCACGGCGAACCGGACGTCGGGCCGGGACCTCGTCAGCTTGGCCGCGGCGCGGGCCAGGATCGGCAGGTTCCGCTTCAGCTCCAGCGTCCGCGATCCCGGCAGGATCGCCAGCAGCGGCCGGCCGAGGGCCTCCTGCGACGTCGTGAACTTCTCGTCGAGGTCGCGCTCGCACAGCTCGTCGAAGTAGGGGTGGCCGACGTGCACGGCGTTCGGATACCCGCGCTCGCGATACCAGGCCGGCTCGAACGGCAGGCTGCACAGCACCATGTCCACGAACCGGCGGACCTTCTCCACCCGCCAGCCGGCCCACGCCCAGAGCTGGGGAGGGACGAAATAGAAGACCGGGACCCCCCGCGCGTGGGCCTTGCGGGCGATCCACCAGTTGAACCCCGGGTAGTCCACCAGGACGACGGCGTCGGGCTTCTCGTCGCGGAAATAGCGGTCGGCCTGGGCGAGCAGCCTCAGGAAGGTGGCGATGTTCAGGAACACGGAGAGGAACCACATGATCGCCAGGTTGACCAGCGGGTAGAGCAGGGTCGCCCCCGCCTCGGTCATCTTCGGGCCGCCGAAGCCGACGAACTCGGCGTCCGGGGCGCGCTCGCGGATGGCGTGGATCAGGTTGGCGGCGTGCAGATCGCCGCTGGGCTCTCCGGCCGAGATGAAGATCTTCATCCGAGGTCGCTCGCTTCCGTGCTCGGTGTGGAGGGGCCCCTGGGGACCTGCCAGGGATCGTCGCGGCGCGGTCGCTCGCGCCGACGGTTTCCGTACCAGAAAACCGGGCCCCTGAGAAGGCGAACCGAGGCTCAGCCCTCCTCCTCGACGTCCGGGAAGCCCAGCTCCTTGAGGCGTCGGTAGAGTCTCGGCCGGGAGACGCCGAGGATCTCGGCGGCCCGCGACTTGTTCCGGCGGCAGCGCGCCAGGGCGTCCTCGATCAGCCGCCGCTCGACCTCGACCAGGGTCTCGTCGAGGGGACGGGGCGGGGCTGGTTTCGGGGCCGGGTAGGCGTCGCCCAGATGGCCCCGGATGTCGGCCGGCAGGTCTTCGACGACGATCAGGCTCGGGCCGCCCCGGCCGTGCGCGTGCTCGACGACCCGCGCCAGCTCGCGGAGGTTGCCCGGCCAGTGGTAGGCGGCCAGAATGTCCTCGGCGGCCCTCGCGAAGCCGGGGCGCTGGCGGCCTCCCCGGCGATTCAGGCGCTCCAGGAAGTTCTGGGCGAGCAGGGGGATGTCATCGCGGCGGTCGCGGAGCGGGGAGAGGTGGACGACCAGGACCGAGAGGGCCAGGTACAGGTCTTCCCGGAGGATCTCCGAGCGGACGGCGGCCTCGGGATCGCCGGTCGCCACGGCCAGGACCCGGACGCGGCCCTCGTCGCCCTCGAGCGCGGCGGCAAGCCTGGCCTGGAGGTCGCGCGGCAGGGCCGCGAGGTCGCCGACGAGGATCGACGAGCCGTCGGCCGCGGCGAGGCGGGGCCGCGAGGGGGGGGCCTCGGGATCGACCGGCCCGAATAGCTCGCGATCCAGGATCGCGGCGGGGAGGGCCTCGCAGTCGAAGGCGCGGAGGGTCGAGCCGTCGCCCGCCCCGAGCTGGTGCACGACGCGCGCGGCGTGCCGCTTGCCGACCCCGGGCTCGCCGACGAACAGGGTCGGCCGCCCCGACCCGGCGGCGACCCGGAGCTGCTCCAGCAGCCGGCGATGCGCCGGCCCGCCTCCCAGCAGGGAGTCGAAACCGTGGCGGGCCCGGAGCGCCGCACGCGCGTCCATCAGGCGGACGCGGAGGGCGTGGGCCTCCGATTCGGCCTCGGCCGGCGACGGCTCGGGCCGCGCGTCGGCGTCGAGCACCCGGCCCAGCACGCCGAGCAGTTCGCCCTGGGGGTCGCAAAACGGCAGGAAGGCCAGGACCCGTCGCACGCCCGCGCCGTCGGGACGGACGAGGAGCGAGGGGGCCCAGGAGGCACGCCCCGCGAGGGCCTCGGGCGGCGGCGCGAGGCCGGCCGCCAGTTCCACGACGTCCCCATCGCCCGACGGCCCGTGAGCCGGGCAGGAGACGCCGACGATCGCATCGGCCGGAAACCCGGTCAGTTCCTCGAAGGCCGGGTTCACCCAGGCGACGCGGAGGTCCGGGTCGAGCCAAAACAGCGGCTCGCGCGCCGATCGCCAGATTTGTTCCGGGCGCAAGGGGGAGGGGCGGGGGGGCGGCATGGCTCGCCTCGCTCGGGGAGCCGGCTCAGTCCTCGGCGAACCGGCTCCAGGACCAGACGACCCGGCCGACGAGGAAATCGGCCGGCTGCTCGTCGACCTCGACGGCCACGAGCGGATGATCGCGTCCCGGTTGGTTGGGCCGGAGGATGACGTGGCGACCGCTGACGTCCAGCCAGCGGATGAGCAGCCGGCCCTCATGTCGTGCGGCGACGATCCTCCCCTGGAGCGAGGTCGGGTCCTGCTCGGTCCGGTCGATGGCGACGATCGAGCCTTCGGGCAGGATCGGGCTCATCGAATCGTCGCCGACGCGGACGGCGATCGTCTCCGACGGGTTCGGGAACCAGTGGGGGTAGGCCAGCACCCGGCCCTCCACGTGCGTCGGGTCGGGCGTCGGGCGGGCCAGCTCCTCGAGAGGGTAGATGCTCACCGCCAGGAATTCCATCGCCTCGACATCGCCGGAGTGGTCGGCGGCGGGCTTCGGGGTCGGCTGGACCGCCCGCTCCCGCTCCAGCTTCTCCAGCCCTCGGCGGATCAGCTCGACCGAGGAGAGGTCGGCCACGCGGTGATCCTCGAGCGGGCTGACGTAACGGGCGCCTTCGCCCGAGACGAGGTAGGTCGGCGAGGCCCCGGTCAGCTCGATGAACGCCAGCAGGACCTCGGCGGGGACGGTCACGCCGGTCTCGTAGTTGTACCAGGTGCGCGCGGGCAGGTTCAGCCGGCGCGCCAGTTCCGGCCCACCGTGATCGCCGAAGAGTTCCTGTCGGATCTCCCGGAGGCGTCGCGAAAGGGACGTTTTGATGCTGAGGCGGACTTTAGGAGTCTTCTTCCGAGCCACGGCGCTCGATCCCGTAAAAGGGAGCCACTGGGCCCCACACCCTGGGTCGTTGGTCTCGAAAAGATAGGCTTGAAGCGAAGAGCCCCAAAACCTTATGGACGGCAGGACTTCACGCCCGAGACGACCTTGAGGGATTCCCGGCGGATCGACGCTCGCTCACCTCCCACCCATGCTGGGCCAACTTAACACACCGGGACCACGCCGTCAGTATCGGCGCAGCTTTTTACAGGACCGAACGTCCGCCGCGTGGCGTCCGGGCAACGCATCCACGCGCCCAGGGTGCCCAGGAGCGACAATCGCCATATTTATCAACCTAACCTTCCCATTCCGCGAGATCACCCGCCGCGGCGGCGCGGGGATGCAAACTCGCTGGCGATCATGGGAGGGCGGGATCAATACATGCCCAGCTCGTCGCGGGCGTCGTCGGACATTCGGTCGGGGGTCCACGGCGGGGACATGACGAGCTTGACGTTGGCCTTGGCCACCCCCTCGACCTTCTCGAGCGCGGCGACCGCGTTGCGGAGGATTTCCGGCCCCATCGGGCAGGCCGGCGAGGTCAGGGTCATCTCGACGTCGGCGTGGTCTTCCCCCGCCTGGATCGAGTAGACCAGGCCCAGGTCGACTACGTTGACGTTCAACTCGGGGTCGATGACGGTCTTCAGGGCCTGGACGAGCGTCTCATGCTCGATCATCGCGGGGCTCCTCGCTCGGTGTCGGGTCGGATCGGGTCGTTCGGTTCAGTCGTCGATCCGCACGTAGACGCCGTCGTCGCGGACTTCGACCGGGTGGGTGGGGACCGGCTCGACGGCCGGGAAGCAGGTCACGGCCCCGGTGCGGACGTCGAAGCGGGCGCCGTGGCGGGGGCACTCGATCTCCGTCCCCTCCAGGTCGCCTTCGGCGAGCGGGCCGCCGTCGTGCGTGCAGACGTCGTCGACGGCGTAGTAGTCGTCGCCGACGCGGAACAGGGCGAGCGCGTGGCCGTCGACGTCGACCAGTTTCTTGCCGCCGGGGGCCAGCTCGGCCGTCTCGGCGATCTTCACGGCTTCCGACATGGGTGTTCGTCCCGTCCGATCAGGTCAAGATGTGGAGCCGTTGTGGGCGAACGCGACCCGGGTCACGTCGCGCTTGATGCGCCGCAGGACGCCGCTCAAACCGCGGACCCGGAGCATGCCCAGGACCTCGGTCAGTCCGCAGAGGTCGACGAGGTCGCCGGGGACCTTCAGGACCTCTTCCGGGGAGGCCCCGTTGAGCCCCTCCAGCAGGAGCGAGACGAAGCCGCGGACGGTCGGGGCCTCGGCGGGGGCGTCGCCGTACAGGGCCACGCGGTCGCCGATCATCTCGACGAAGAGGTAGACCGGCGACTGGCACTCCTCGACGCGGTGCTCGGCGTCCCTGCGGGCTTCCAGCTCCGGCGGCAGCGGGGGCAGGTTCTTGGAGAAGTCGATGAGCAGGTCGATCCGCTCCTGGCGGTCGGACTCGCGGAGTTCCGTGAGGATGGCGTCGAGTGCGGCGGGCATGGGATTCGTCTGCTCCTTCCGGCTGGGGGAGAGGGCCGGGGCCGGGGCCGGCGAGGGCGGCGTCCGGCCTCGACCTGCGCCGCACGTCGCACGCGCGACGCCGGCGGATCGGGCGGATCGCCGTCCTTCCGGGTTCGTTTCCATTCTTCACCACAGGGCGGGGGTCGGGCAAGTCGGGTTCTTCAGGCGCCGGCCCCGCGCTCGATGGGGACGCGGACCAGGTTGCCCCATTCGGTCCACGAGCCGTCGTAGTTCCGGACCCGGGGGTAGCCCAGCAGGTAGGTCAGGGCGAACCAGGCCAGGCTGGAGCGCTCGCCGATCCGGCAGTAGGCGACCACGTCGTCGCTCGGCTTCAGGCCGGCCTCGCCCTCGTACAGGGCCCTCAGCTCGGCGGCCGACTTGAACGTGCCGTCCTCGTTGACGGCGCGGCTCCAGGGGACGCTCTTCGCGCCCGGGATGTGGCCGCCGCGGAGCGAACCCTCCTGCGGATAGTCCTCCATGTGGAGCATCTCGCCGGTGTATTCCTTGGGGCTGCGCACGTCGATCAGGGGCCGCTTGGCGCGGATGTGCTCGAGCACGTCGTCGCGGAAGGCGCGGATGGCCGGCTCGTCGCCGCCGGCGACCTTGTACTCGGTCCTCGGGTACTTCGGCGTCTCGCGGGAGATCGGCCGGCTCTCGTCGATCCAGAGCTTCCGGCCGCCGTTCATGACCCTCAGGTCCTTGTGGCCGAACAGGGTGAAGGCCCAGAAGGCGTAGCAGGCCCACCAGTTCGACTTGTCGCCGTAGAAGACGACCGTCGTGTCCTCGGCGATGCCGTTCTTCGAGCAGAGTTCGGCGAACTTCTCGGCGTCGATGTAGTCGCGGAGGACCTGGTCCTGCAGGTCGCCCTGCCAGTCGATCCGCACCGCCCCCGGGACGTGGCCCAGGTCGTAGAGCAGCAGGTCCTCGTCGCTCTCGACGATCCGCACCTTGGGATCGTCCAGGTGGTCCAGCACCCACTGGGTCGAGACCAGGACTTCGGGACGCGCGTAATCTTCCCCCATCGGAACAAACTCCCTGGCTTTCCGTGCGATCAAGAATTGCCGAGCTTCTCGGCGACGGCGCGCCGGAGCGTCTCGCGGACGGGCTCGAGCGTGATGCGGTCGTAGACGTTGGCGAAGAAGCCCTCGACGATCAGCCGGACCGCCGTCGCCCGGGGGATGCCGCGGGCCTGGCAGAGGAAGACCATCTCCTCGTCGACCCGGCCGGCCGTCGCCCCGTGCGTGCAGCGGACGTCGTTGGCCTCGATCTCCAGGCCGGGGATCGAGTCGGCGCGGGCGGAGTCGGACAGGATCAGGCTGTCGTTCTTCTGGTAGGCGTCGGTGCGCTGGGCGTCCTTCTCGACGCGGATCATGCCCTTCCAGACGACCCGCGAGCGGTCCTTGAGGCCCCCCTTGTAGAGGAGGTCGCTGGTCGTGTGGGGGGCCTGGTGATCCTGCCGGGTGAAGTAGGCCAGGTGCTGCCTGCCGGTCGTGAACATGACGCCGTTGACCTGGGCCGCGGAGCCCTCTCCGGCCAGGGCGACCTCCTGATTCACCTTCGACAGCCGCGACCCGAGGGCGCCCACGGTCCACTGCAGCGACGCGTCCTTGCCCACCACCGCCCGCTCGCGGGTGAAGTGCCAGGTGGCGTCGTCCCAGTTCTGGATGTTGACCAGGGTGAGCTTCGACGCCGCCCCCTGGAGCACCTCGAGCGCCCCGACGTGGAGCCCCGGCGTCTCGCCCCGGCCGACGCTGGCGGTCTCGCGGACGAGCGTCGCCTCGGCCCCGTCCTCCAGCACGACGAGCGTGTGGCCGAAATCGACCCGGCCGTCCGCCGAGAGGCCCGCGATGCTGAAGAGCGGCAGCTCGACCTTGACCCCCTCGGGGACGTAGAGCAGCGAGCCGCCGCTCCAGAAGGCCCCGTGGAGCGCCGCGAAGACGTCGTCGGAGGGCTTCACGACGTCGGTCAGGAGGTGCTTCCGGAGGATCTCGGGATGGTCCTTGACGGCCGTCTCCAGGTCGACGAAGACCGCGCCGCCGAGACTGGCCGGGTCGGGCTTGCGGACGACCGCGCCGTCGACGTGCGCGACGCCGGTCCCGTAGTGCGAGCTGAGCGACTTCCACAGGGGCTCGAACGCGGCCTTCGCGGCCGGGCCCGGCTCGTGGAGGGCGGGGGGGGCGAAGGCGTCGAGCTTGAACGCGCGGACGTCGGTCCGCCGCCACTCCTCGTCGCGCGAGGTCGGCCAGGCGAAGGCCTTGAACCGCGCGAACGCCTCGCGGCGGCGGTCGACCAGCCACCCGGGCTCGTCGCGGCCCTGCAGGAAGGTTTCGAAGGCTTCTTCCGAGAAACCGGTCGGCGCCGTCGTCGTCGCGGGGGAGGTGCTGCTCATGTTGCTTCCAGAACTTGAACGTCGTCAAAATGATTCGATGGATCGATTTCAGGCCCGGCGGGGGGCTCGACGGCGGTTATTCTTGACGGGCTCGTTGGCCTCGCGGATCAGCAGACCGATGAAGACGGCGAGGGCGCCCAGGCAGCCCAGGAAGAGGAAGACCGGGGCAAGCTGCCGATTCCCCGCCAGCCGTACGGCGTATTCGGAGCCCGGGACGTACTGGACCGGCACCTCGTCGCCGACCGAGATCTCGGAGTCGCCGTGGACGACGTCGGTCGCCGACCTCGCCCCGCCGTCCTGGTCGCGAAAGGTCACGGTGACGATCAAGGCTTCGGCCCGACCTCGTCGATTCGGGTCGGGCCCGACGTAGGCTTCGGCCACCTGCCCTGGCGCGGTCCGGCCCCAGATGAGGTAACGCAGCTCGTTGACCGAGTAGAAGCCCGAGATCATGAACGCCAGGAAGGCCCCGAAGGCCAGCCGGATCTTCAAGGTCTCCACGCTTCGGCGCCTCCCGGAGCCCGCGCCCGAGCCTCCCCCGCCGCGGCCGGGGGACGGATCGGCCCGATCGAATCGAGCCGCCCCGGTCCGGTCGCCGCGCGGAAGGCTCGTCAGCCGACGGAGCCTTCCATCTGGAGCTGGATGAGCTTGTTCATCTCGACGGCGTACTCCATCGGCAGCTCCTTGACGAGGGGCTCGATGAAGCCGCTGACGATCAGCGTGGAGGCCTCGGCCTCGGAGAGCCCGCGGCTCCGCAGGTAGAAGAGCTGCTCCTCGCCGATCTTGGAGACGCTGGCCTCGTGGCCGATCTTGACGTCGTCCTCGTCGATCTCGATGTACGGGTACGTGTCGGACCGGCTGGCGGGGTCGAGGATGAGCGCGTCGCAGACGACGTTCGACTTCGAGCCCTTGGCGCCGTCGGTGACCTTCAGGAGGCCGCGGTAGCTGGCCCGGCCGCCGTTCTTGCTGATGCTCTTGGAGATGATCCGCGAGCTGGTGTGGGGGGCGGCGTGGACCACCTTGCCGCCGGCGTCCTGGTGCTGGCCCTTGCCGGCGAAGGCGATCGAGAGGATCTCGCCGCGGGCGCCCGGGCCGACCATGTAGACGGCCGGGTACTTCATCGTCAGCTTGCTGCCGAGGTTGCCGTCGACCCACTCCATGAGCGCGTCTTCGTGGGCCACGGCCCGCTTGGTGACGAGGTTGTAGATGTTGTTGGCCCAGTTCTGGATCGTCGTGTAGCGGCAGCGGCCGCCCTTCTTGACGACGATCTCGACCACGGCCGAGTGGAGGCTCTCGGAGGAGTACATCGGGGCGGTGCAGCCCTCAACGTAGTGCACCTGGGCGCCCTCCTCGACGAGGATCAGCGTCCGCTCGAACTGGCCCATGTTCTCGGCGTTGATCCGGAAGTAGGCCTGGAGCGGGATGTCGACCTTCACGCCGGCGGGGATGTACACGAACGAGCCGCCGCTCCAGACCGCCGAGTTGAGGGCCGCGAACTTGTTGTCGCCGATCGGGATGATCGTGCCCAGGTACTCGCGGACGAGGTCGGGGTAATCGCGGACGGCCGTGTCGGTGTCGGTGAAGATGACCCCCTTCGCCTGGAGGTCCTCGCGGAGGCTGTGGTAGACCACCTCGGACTCGTACTGGGCGCCGACGCCGGCCAGGAACTTGCGCTCGGCCTCGGGGATGCCGAGCTTGTCGAACGTGTTCTTGATCTCGGCCGGGACGTCGTCCCAGGTGCGGCCCTGGCGGTCGGTGGCCTTCATGAAGTAGCGGATGTCGTCGAAGTTCAGCTCCGAGAGGTCGCCGCCCCAGGTGGGGGTGGGCTTCTTGAGGAACGTCTCCAGCCCCTTGAGGCGGAACTCCCGCATCCAGGCGGGCTCGTTCTTCATCTCGGAGATCTGCTCGACGACGGCCTTCGTGAGCCCCTTGCCGCTCTTGAAGGCGTAGTTGTCGTCGGAGTCGCGGAAGCCGTACTTGTACTCGTCCTTGATGCCCGCAACCTGCAGGTTCAGATCGGTCGCCATGTCGGTTCCCTTCGTCGTAGGGGGGTCGTCCCCGCGTCTCTTCCCTTCGCGTGTGTTCGGAACGGCCGCGACGCCGGTGGCGGGCGTCGCGGGGTCGGTCGGCGGGGCCGGGGGCGTCGGGTCGGTCAGACGCCCACGCCCTGGTCCTGCTGGGAGGCCTCGAGCTCCGCAGCGAGGCGGGCCGCCTCGGGATACTTGGCGCGGATCCAGTCGTAGCCCTCGGCCTCGAGCTGCTTGACCAGCTCCGGGCCCCCTTCTTCGACGATTTGGCCGCCGAAGAGGATGTGGACGAACTGGGGCTTGATGTAGGTCAGGATCCGCTCGTAGTGGGTGATGACCAGGACGCCGGTCGAGTGCTTGGCCGAGACCCGGTTGACCCCCTCGGAGACGATCCGCACGGCGTCGATGTCCAGGCCGCTGTCGGTCTCGTCGAGGACGGCGAAGGCGGGGCGGAGCATGGCGAGCTGGAGGATCTCGGCCCGCTTCTTCTCGCCGCCGGAGAAGCCCTCGTTGAGGTACCGGCGGGCGAACTCGTGGTCCATGCCCAGCTCGTCCATCTCCTGGCGCATCTCCTTGCGGAAGTCGCGCATCGGGATCAGGTCCTGGCCTTCCTTGCGCTCCGGGTTGCGGACGTTGGTGACCGCGTGGCGGAGGAAGTTGGCCACGGTGACGCCGGGGATCGCCGTGGGGTACTGGAAGGCCAGGAAGACCCCGGCCTTGGCCCGCTCGTCGGGCTCCATGCCGAGGACGTCCTCGCCGTCGATCGTGACCGAGCCCCCCGTCACCTCGTAGTTGGGGTGGCCCATCAGGGCGTAGCTCAGGGTGCTCTTGCCCGAGCCGTTGGGGCCCATCAGCGCGTGGACCTCGCCCTGCTTGATGGTCAGGTCGACCCCGCGGAGGATCTCCTTGCCCTCGATGGCGACGCGCAGATTCTCGATCCGAAGTACCTTGCTCATCAGCATTAGACCCTGTTGACGTCCTCTTCGTATGATCGCGACGCGAACCCCGGGGGCTTCGGCTCCAGGACCAGCGAGGCCGGGACCGTCGGCTTGGCCTCGAAGTCGCACGAGCGGCCGCCGTCGAGCCGGCACTGGCTGAGCTTCAGGCCCCGCCCCAGCACCTTCTCGAACATCTTCCGCTCCAGGGCGCAGATGGCCCGATCCAGCTCGGCCAGCTCGTAGTACGGGCAGGAGTGCTGGCGGAGGTAGGGCGGCAGGCCCTCATGGTCCCGCGCCACCTCGGCCTCGACCCCCCGGACCTGGAGCAGGCCGCTGAGTTGCGTCAGCCGACCCTCCCACCCGTCCCCCTTGACCTGGGTCCGATACATCTCGGCCAGGCGTTCGGTGATCCTCGTGAACAGGGCGCGGCGGAGCTTGCGGTCCTCCACCGTCCCCATCATCTCCTCCCAGAGCGCCACGGCGAGGTCGGCGTAGTTCTGGCCCAGCCGCTTGTGGGCCTCCACGCTGGCCTGGTAGGTGTGCTTGGGGCGTCCCCGGCCGTCCTGGCGAGTCTTCCTCTCCACCAACCCGGCCCCGAGCAGCCGCGACAGCCGGTTCCGCACCGCGGTCCCGGTCACGCCCGTCTCCTCGGACATCTCGCAGACGGTCAGCGGGCCCCGGCGGCGGATGAGGTCCAGCAAGGCCCGATCCGACGATTCCGACATCGAATCCGCCCCCCATGGCTCGTCGACTCGCCGGGGGCGGACCTCCCGCCCCCGCCCCTTCGCGGAACCTTATTGTAGACGCCCCCTTCCGCTCCGTCCACTCGCCCGGCGGGGCATTCTCCAATTTTTGACACCAAGAATTGCGAAAATTCGAGCCGGGGGCCTCGGCCCGATCCGCGCGGCCCGTTGCCCGCGGCCTCGTGATCGTTCAGAATGCAGGCGTGAGGGTCCCGACGGGCGACGGGCCGGGGGGCCTTCGAGGTTTCCGGGGGAGGGGTCCGGTGGGCCAGGGCGACGACGAACAGGTCCTGGGGACCGTGCTCGCGGGGCTGACGGGGGCGATCTCCCGCGAGTCGGCCGCGTCGCTGCTGGCCAGCTGGTCGATCGCGCCGGGGAACTCGCTGGTCGCCATGCTCCGCGAGGCGGGCGGGCTCGACGAGGACCGGATGCGCGCCCTGGCGAACCTGGCCTCGGCCCACTACGAGGCCCACGGCCGCGACCTGGAGCGGAGCCTGGCCGCCTGGAACGTCGCCACGATCCCGATCGACGGGTCGAGGGCCGTGGACCCGACGTCGATGCTCACGACCCTGGCGGAAGGCGGCCTCGGGGCGACGGCCCCCGCCGGCCCGGGGCGACACCCGCTCGACGAGCGCTACGAGCTGATCAGGATCCACGCGAAGGGGGGGATCGGCCAGGTCTGGAAGGCCCGCGACCGCCAGCTCCAGCGCGAGGTCGCCCTGAAGGAGCTGCAGCCCCGGCTCGCCGACCGCGAGGACCTCCGGGGCCGGTTCCTGCTGGAGGCCGAGATCACCGGCAAGCTGGAGCACCCGGGGATCGTCCCGGTCTACAGCCTCGGCGAGGACGAGGCGGGCCGGCCCTTCTACGCGATGCGGTTCGTCCAGGGCGACAGCCTGTCCGCGGCGATCCGCGAGTTCCACAAGGCCCGCAAGCAGGCCGAGGCCGCCGGCTCGCCGCCCGAGCAGGCCTGGGGCGTCGAGTTCCGCCAGCTCCTCCGGCGGTTCCTGGGCGCGTGCGAGACCCTGGAATACGCTCACAGCAAGGGCGTCATCCACCGCGACCTCAAGCCCGGCAACATCATGGTCGGCCCCTACGGCGAGACCCTGGTGGTGGATTGGGGGCTGGCGAAGGTGGTCGGCACGGGCGAGGCGGGCGAAGTCCCCCCCTCGGGCGAGGGCTCCTGGACGCCGTCGGGGTCGGGGACGAGCCCGGGCGACTGGATCGGCACGCCGTCCTACATGAGCCCCGAGCAGGCCCGCGGCGACCTGGATCGGGTGGGGCCGAAGAGCGACGTCTACAGCCTGGGGGCGACCCTGTACGAGCTGCTCACCGGCGAGCCGCCGTTCCGGGGCCCCGACCACCACATGATCATCGTCGCGGTCCTGCGGGGGTCCCCGTCGCCGAGGGACGCCGTGCGGTCGATCCCCCCGGCGCTGGAGTCCATCTGCCTCAAGGCGATGGCGCTGAAGCGGGGGGACCGCTACGCATCGGCCAAGGCCCTGGCCCGCGACGTCGAGAACTGGCTGGCCGACGAGCCGGTCGCCGCCTACCCCGAGGGCCGCCGCGAGCGGCTCTCGCGCTGGATCCGACGGCATCGCACCTGGGCGTACGCCACGGCCGCCGCGCTCCTGGGGGTCAGCCTGATCGCCACCGCCGCCGCCTTCGCCATCAACCGCGCCTGGCGGAACGAGCGGGTCGCCCGCGGCGAGGCCGAGACCAGCTTCGACCAGGCGCAGCGGGCCGTCGACGAATACTTCACCCAGGTCAGCCAGGACACCCTCCTGCGCGAGGGGGACTCCGTGGACCTGCGTCGGCTCCGGGGCGAGCTGCTGGGGACGGCCCTGAAGTACTACGAGGGCTTCCTGGTGGAGCGTCGGGACGACCCCAGGCTGCGACGGCGGCTGGCCGCGGCCTACCACAACGTGGGGGTGATCCGGGGGGTGATCGCCACCCCCCAGGACGCGATCGCCCCGCTCGACTCCGCCCTGGCGACCTGGAACGGCCTGCTGGCGGCCGCGCCGGGCGACGCCGACCTGATCGCCCGACGGGCCGACACGCTCGTCTGCCTCGCCAACGCCCGGAACGACCTGGACGACCCCCGCGCCGCCTACGACGCCCTGACCCGCGCGGTCGCCGACCTGGAGGCCCTGATCGCGGTCCCGACCTCGGAGACGGCGCTGGAGGTCGACCTTGCGAAAGGCCTCTCGGTCCTCGCGGCCACGTCGGCCAGGCTGGGCCGGCTGGACGAGAGCCGGGCGGCCTCCGACCGCGCGCGGAGGCTCCTCCGCCGGCTCCTCGACGCCGACCCCCGCAACGCCGCCTATCGGAAGACCCTGGCCGAGTTGGCCAACAACCAGGGCTACGCAGCCTATCGGGCGGGGGACCACGACGCGGCCCTGCGGTCGTTCCGCGAGTTCCAGGGTCTCTGCCTGGACTTGCTCGACGACGCGCCGGCGGGCGAGCCCCGGCCGATCCGCCTCGTCGAGCTGCTCGCCGTCAGCTACGAGAACGAGGGGGACATCCTGACGGACCGGGGGCGGTTCGCCGAGGCGCGGGGGCCCTACGAGCGCAGCCTCGGCTACGCGACGGAGCTGGCGGCGGCCCACCCCTCGGTCCAGCGTTATCGACTCCAGCTCGGCCGGGTCCATCGCGAGCTGGGCCTCGTCGAGCACCGGGCGGGGGACGACGCCGACGCCTTTCGCTCGCTGGCCCGCGCCCGCGAGGCCTTCGAGGGCCTCATACGCCAGGACCCCGACCGCCCGTCGCTCCACCATCAACTCGCCCGGACCTGGAACACCCTCGGCTGCGTCCACGACGACCTCCGCGACCACGAGGCGGCCGCCGGGCCGTTCCGGTCGGCCATCGCCGAGCACCGCCTGGCGATCGCCGGGGCGGCCGACACGCCCGACTATCGCTACCACCTGGTCCTGAGCCTCGCGAACCTCGCCGAGCAGGACGCCGACCGGGGCGACCTTGAAAGCGCCCTGCCGGCCGCCGAGGAGGCGGCGCGGGCCGCCCTGGACGTCCTCCGGTCCGACACCGCCCGGCCCGGCTCCTTCTCGATCTGCGTGGACGTGGCGACGACGGCCGGCGAGCTGGCGCTGCAGGCCGGCGACGCCCCCCGCGCCCTGGCCCGGTTCGACGAACTGGCCTCGACGATCCGCGAGACCCGGGCCGCCCCGTCCGCCCCGGCGCGGGCCGACGCCCTGGCCGCCGTCCAGGCCCGCCGCGCCGCCGCATTGCTCGCCGAGGAGAAGGCCGCCGAGGCCGCCGCGACCCTGAGGGACGCCGAGGCCGACCTGGCCGCGAAGGCCGAGACCGACGCGGCCGCCCGCTCCCGTCTCTCCGAGATCCTCTGGCTCCGGGCCCGCGCCGCCCGTCTCGCGGGCCGCGCCGAGGTGGCTGGGGCCGCAGAGGCCGCCCGCCTGTCCCTCTGGGACGTCCGAAACGCCCCGGGGCTCGTAGCTTCCGCGTCGCGGGCGGCCGCGCGGGCCTGCCTCGTGGGCTACGGCCGGTCCCCGCTCGCCGACGCCGGCGAGGCCGCCCGCCGGCTCGACGCCGACCGGGCCGTCGACGACCTCCGACTCGCCCTTTCCCTCGGGTACGAAGACCGGCCCCGCCTCCGCGCCGACCTCGGCCTGATGACGATCCTCGACCGCGAGCCCACCCGGACGCTCCGCGACGACCTGGCCTTCCCCGACCCGCCCTTCGACCTCTCGCCGTCGCCCGAGGGCCGTTCGCCTCGATGACTGTAAGACGGGCCTCTAGGCCGCGTAAGATAGGGGTGGATCGCGACCCCGCACCCTTCGATTCCGCGAGAGGAGGACGACATGGCCGAACCTGGCGACGAGACCCCTGACACGACCGAAACGACCCAGGACGAATCGACGAGCCCGGCCCCGAGTTCCGTGGTCGGCTCGCCCGACCCGGTCCCGACCCCCCCGGACCGCGACGACAAGGACAAGGGGCCCAGGAGCGACAAGTGATCCCGAGCCGCCGGCAGGCCGCCTCGTCTTCAGGCGGGGCGGTCCACGGCGTCGGGGGCGACCGCCGGCGGGACGTCGGCGATCGGCGTCGGTGACGGCGGGGCGGCCGGCGTAGCGGTCGAGGAGGGGGCCGGGAACGCCGCGCGGGCGGGCGGCGCGACGGGCGGGATCGTCCAGGGCGTGGCGCCGGGGGCCGGCGCGACGGCCGTCGCCGGGCGGCCCGCCTCGACGGCGCGGATGATGACCTCGGCCGCGATCTCCAGGCCGAGGCTGTTCGAGTCGAGCACCAGGTCGTAGTTGTGCGGGTCCGCGCAGTTGACCCGGTGCATCGTCCGTTCGAACGCCGCGCGGCGGGCGTCGAGGTCCTTGGCGGCCCGCCTGGCCGTCCGCGTCGAGACGCCCATGCGCTCGCCCAGCCGGGACGCTCGCGTCTTGAGCGGGGCGACGACCCGGACCGACAGCGTCGTCTCGCGGGGGAGCAGGAACCCGGCGCCGCGGCCGACCAGCACCGACTGCCCGGCCCGGCCGATCGCCTCCAGGAGCTTCGCCAGGTGGTCGAGGTAAGCTTCCTGGGGGGCGTAATGCTCCTCGCGGAGCGGCAGCAGCCAGTCCTGGATGACGCTGGGGGCCAGCTCGTCGAAGGTGCGGACCTCGTCGACCGTGGCCTGCATCCGGTGGGCGATCGCCTCCAGCAGCTCGTGGTCGAACACCTTCCAGCCCAGCCGGCGGCCGACCATCCGCGCGATCGCGCCGCCGCCGGCGCCCGCCTCGCGGCTGATGCAGATGTTCTGGAACCGGGCCGAGCGGCCGGTGGTCAGGGGCAGCTCGCGCTCGTCCTCGCCCCAGCCCAGCAGCCAGCGGACGACCGACCGGGGCCACTCTCCGAGCCCGCCCCAGCCCCGATCCGGGGCCGGCGTCTCCGACGTCGAGATCGAGAACGGTTCCCACGCGCCCATGTCCGTTCCTCCAGCTGGGGAGCCCTGTCTTCCCGCCACTCTAGGGGATCGGAGGCCCCCCTGGAAAGACGTCACGCCCCCCGGCTCGCGTCGAGCCGCGCGGTCGTTCCGACCGAAATCCCGCCCGGGTGTAACTCTTACAAGTCTGAAGGGGCGGACGCAACCCCTCGCGAAAATTGTCGATTTTCGCTCAAGTTCCGAGCACGACCCAATTTGAGCCAAGGCATCGACGACCTGCCCGGTGCCGGCACGCCGCTTGCTTTTCAGGGGTGACGTCGGCGACGGCCGGAGGCGTCGGCGGCCCCCGCGGAGGCGGATCGGCCGCGTTCCCCGATCACGATGGACCCGGATGAAGGATCATTCCACGATGAGAAATCGGCGACACACCCTCCTGTGGATGAAGGATTTGCTCGAGCACATGTCCCAGTGCCACGACCAGCTCCAGTGGGCCGAGGACGACCCGACCCAGTCCTTCCTGGCCGAGTCCCTCCTCGGCGACCTGGTCGAATGCCAGAAGCTCTGCCAGGAGCTGCGAGGCGACCCGAAGTCGCGCAAGGCCGCCCGCGAGCTGGCCCTGTCCTGAGCCCTCCGCGACGTCCGCCGTGCCCGTTCGACGCCGAACGGTGGCGGACTCGGGCGGAGTTCGCTATCGTCTAGGGGTCGATCCGGACCGTCCGACGCCCCGATGACGAGGCTTAGCCGCCCAACATGACGCCGCCCCACCCCGATCCGCTCGCCCGTTTCGCCGTCGATCAACTCCAGGTCCTGGTCTTCGAGGACCGCGGGCAAGCCGGCAGGGCGGCCGCCGGGGCCGTGGCCCACGCCATCGCCGATCGCTGCAAGGTCGCGGGCCGGGCGAACGTCGTCTTCGCCGCGGCCCCCAGCCAGAACGAGTTCCTCGCCGGCCTCGTCGCCGAGGAGATCGACTGGCCGCGCGTCGACGCCTTCCACATGGACGAGTATCTGGGCCTCTCCGGCGACCATCCCGCCTCATTCCGCCGCTACCTGTACGAGCATCTGTTCGGCCTCGTCGACCTGCACGCCCTCCACCTGATCCCCGGCGAGCAGACCGAGCGGCCCATGCTCGCCTGCCTAGCGTACGAGGATCTGCTCCTCGCCAACCCCACCGACGTCGTCTGCGCGGGGATCGGCGAGAACGGCCACCTGGCGTTCAACGACCCTCCGGTCGCCGACTTCCACGACCCGGTCCTCATCAAGGTCGTCAAGCTCGACGAGCCCTGCCGCATCCAGCAGGTCCACGACGGCTGCTTCGAGCAACTCGACGACGTGCCCCGGCACGCCTACACGCTGACCGTCCCCGCCTTGCTCCGCGCGCCGGTCGTCTCGGTGGTCGCCGTCGGGCCGAGGAAGGCCGAGGCCGTGCTGAGCACGCTCAAGGGCCCGATCGGCGAGGCCTGCCCCGCGACCGGCCTCCGCAGACACCCCGGCGCGGTCCTCTACCTGGACCGCGACGCCGCCAAGCTCGTCCTCTGATCGACCCGATCGGACCGAATCTCTCCACCTTCAAGCCATCGCCATTGGGAAGGGAGCCGGAACCGTGCGCTTCGTCACCGTCGAGACCGATCGAGGGCCGCGCGCGTGCGGCGTCCGCGAAGATGGATACGTCGACCTGAACGCGGCCGACCCGTCCCTCCCCGCCAGCCTCAAGGCCGTCCTCGCCCTGGGCCCCGACGGCGTCCGACGCGCCGCCGAGGCGACCGTCGGGGCCCCGACCGCGATCGCCCCGGCCTCCGCGAAGCTCCTGCCGCCGATCCCGGACCCCCAGAAGATCCTCTGCATCGGCCTGAACTACCGCGACCACGCCATCGAGAGCGGCGCGGAGATCCCCCCCGAGCCGGTGCTCTTCAGCAAGTACCCCAACACCCTGATCGCCCACGGCGAGCCGATCGTCCTCCCCCCCGAGAGCGCCGAGGTCGACTTCGAAGCCGAGCTGGTCGTGGTCATCGGCCGCGGCGGCCGGCGCATCCCCCGCGAGTGGGCCTTGAAGCACGTCGGCGGCTACATGCCCGGCCACGACGTCTCGGCCCGCGACTGGCAGCTCAACAAGCCCGCCAAGCAGTGGACCGCCGGGAAGACCTTCGACACCTTCGCCCCTACCGGCCCGATGCTCACCTCGGCCGACGAGGTCCCCGACCCCCAGGCCCTGGGCATCCGCCTCCGCCTCAACGGCGAGACCATGCAGGACTCGTCCACCTCGCAGTTCATCTTCCCGGTGGCCGAGGTCGTCGCCTACCTCTCGAACATCATGACCCTCCAGCCCGGCGACCTGATCTTCACCGGGACCCCCCCGGGCGTCGGCATGGCCCGCAAGCCCCCCCGCTGGCTCAGGCCCGGCGACGAGGTCGAGGTCGAGATCGACGGCCTCGGCACCCTCAAGAACCCCGTCGCCGCCGAGGTCCAGATCCGGGCCGGCACCGGCGCAGGGTGAAAGTCGGGATGCGAGTGGTGAGGGAAAGCGATCCCGGAATCGCCCGTCCGACCTCGAACGATTCCTGACTTTCGAGAAGGATCCCGACATGCGTGCGTCCCTGCCTTGCGGAGCCGTTGCGCTGGCCCTCGTCCTAATCGGAGCCATGGTCGGGGCGAGTGGGCTCCGGGCCCCCCAGAAGCCCGACGACCTGGCGAGGGCTCGGGTCGACCTCGCCCGCCGGATCTACGGACAAACCGAGGAGCAGCTCAAGAACCTCCCGGCGGTCGGGGCCGAGGGCGATCGCCTCTCCCAGACGTTCGCGGAACTGGCCCTCTGGTCTCGCCGCTGGATGGAGGCGGAGCACGACCTGGACGGCGCCAGGGCGTCCCGCGTCACGGCCCTGGAGGCTCATCTCAAGCGGCTCAAGTCCTGGGAGGACGTCGGCGTCGAGCTGATCCGCGGCGAGGCTTCGAGCCTGACCCAGCTCGCCCTCGACAAGCTCAGCTACGATCGCCTCGGGGCGGAATACGAGCTGTCCAGGCTGAAGATCGGCGACTAAGCTTCTTCTGACATGTGAACAAGTCCATGATCTGCCATTTGCGGCGCCAACCCCGGGGGCTGAGCATGTCGGCGTTCTGGAATCTCGCGACAGGCCGAATCCTGGGAGCGATGCTCCTCGTCGCCCTGGGTTTTGCTTCCGCCGCCGAGCCGGGGCCGGACTATCCGACGATCGGGCCGCCGCTCGCGGGAACGAGGCCGCTTGAAAAAGACGGCGACCTGGCCGACCGGCTGGTCGCGGGGGCCGATCGGTTCCTGCTCCGGATGCTCGACGAATCCAGGGGGAGGCGCGAGTCGCACTGGAAGCGCGACCTCGGCTCTCCCGAGGCTTACGCCAGGTCGATCGAGCCCAACCGCCAGCGGCTGGCCCACATCCTGGGCGTCCGCGACCCGCGCGTGCCGTTCGCCTCGCCCGACGTGATCCGGGGCGAGGGCCGAGCGTCGTTCGTCGGCGAGGGGCTGGAAGTCGATTCGATCCGATGGCCCGTGATCGGCGACGTGACCGGCGAAGGGCTCCGCATCAGAGCCGGGGCGGGCGGGCCGTCGCGGGGGCTGGCGATCGTCGTCCCCGACGCCGACCAGACGCCCGAGCAGCTCGCCGGCGTCGCCCCCGGACTCGCGCCCGAGCGGCAGGTCGCGCGAAGGTTGGCCGAGAGCCGCTTCGTCGTCATCGTCCCGACCCTGATCGACCGCACGGTCGCGCCCCGCATGGGAGGCGCGAAGCTGACGAGCCGCGAGTTCCTCCACCGCCCCGCGTTCGTGCTGGGACGGACCCTGATTGGGATCGAGGTGCAGAAGGTCCTGGCCCTCGTGGACTGGGCGATGGGGTCGAAGGCGACCGAGGGCGGATCGCGAGGGCCGGTCGGCGTCTTCGGCTACGGCGAGGGGGGCGGGATCGCGCTCGATGCCGCGGCGCTCGACCCGAGGATCGACGCCGCCTGCGTGAGCGGCTACTTCGACGATCGCAACGACGTCTGGCGCCAGCCGCTTGATCGCAACGTCTTCGGCCTCCTCGACACGTTCGGTGACGCCGAGCTGGCCGCGATGATCGCCCCCCGGCCGCTCGTCGTCGAGGCCGCGCGGGCCCCGGAGTTCGAGTTCGCCCCGGGGCAGGGCGGGGCGCCGGGGAGAATCGCGACGCCCGCGATCGAGACGGTGCGGGCCGAGGTCGAACGGGCCCGAAAGCTCGTCGAGGGCCTCACGCCGAAATCCAGCCTTTCGCTGGTCGCCAGCGGCGACGACGGCCGGGGCCCGTTCGGATCCGAGCCGGCGCTGGCGGCGTTCGTCGAGGCCCTCGGGCCGGGCCTCCGGCTCGCGCCGGCGGGGCCGCCGCCGTCGGTGCCGAGCGAGGCCCAGGGGGACCCCGCCGCCCGCCAGGCCCGGCAGCTCCACGAAATCGACCGCCACACGCAGCAGCTCCTGGCCGAGAGCGCCGACGTGCGCCGCGCGTTCCTCAAGGACCTCGACTTCAGCTCGATCGCGGCCTATGAGAAGTCGACCGAGCCCTATCGCGAGAAGTTCGCGAGGGACGTGATCGGCCGGTTCGACATCGACCGACTCCCGCCGAACGTCCGCTCCCGGCGGATCTTCGACGAGCCGGCCTTCGAGGGCTACGAGGTCGTGATGGACGTCTTCCCCGACCTGTTCGCGACCGGGATCCTGCTAATGCCCAAGGGGATCCAGGAGGGCGAGCGGCGGCCGGTGGTCGTCTGCCAGCACGGCCTGGAAGGACGGCCGACGGACCTGGCCGACCCGAACGTGGAGAATTCGGCGTACCACAAATTCGCGGTCAGGCTGGCGGAGCGGGGCTTCATCACGTTCGCCCCCCAGAATTTGTACCTCTTCGAGGACCGCTTCCGCACCCTCCAGCGCAAGGCCAACCCGCTGGGCAAGACCCTGTTCTCGATGATCATCCCCCAGCATCGACAGATCACCGACTGGCTGAAATCCCTGCAACAGGTCGACCCGGCCCGGATCGCCTTCTACGGCCTGAGCTACGGCGGGAAGTCGGCCATGCGGATCCCGCCGCTGGTGGAGAACTATTGCCTGTCGATCTGCTCGGCCGACTTCAACGAGTGGGTCTGGAAGAACGCCTCGACCCACAGCCCATACAGCTACGTGAAGACGGGCGAGTACGAGATCTTCGAGTTCGACCTGGGGAGCACGTTCAATTACGCGGAGATGGCCGCGCTGATCGCCCCCCGGCCTTTCATGGTCGAGCGCGGCCACTTCGACACGGTCTCGTCCGACGAGGCCGTGGCGTACGAATTCGCCAAGGTGTTCCACCTCTACGACGCCCGGCTGAAGATCGGCGACCGCTGCGCGATCGAGGTCTTCGACGGCCCCCACACCATCAACGGCAAGGGCACGTTCCGATTCCTCCACAAGCACCTGGGCCGGCCCGAACCCGAGTGACCCGGGCCGGCGCAGGGGCGATCACGGACGGGGTCCGCCCATCGAGCGGAGCACGTCGACCATCGCCTGCTGGCCGACGCGCAAGACCCCTTCGTGCGCGCGGTCCAGGTCGACGATGAGGAAGAGCACCGCGGCGAAGCCCAGCGTGAGGATCGGCATCTCGGGCGAGCGGCGGGTTTCCGACAGCCCCGCCTGATAGCCGACCGAGGCCATGCCGAGCGTGGAAAGGCCGAACAGGACCAGCCAGATGCTCAGGGGGATCCGGCTGCGAAGCCCCACCATCACGCGCTTGGCGTGCAGGTCGATGAGGGTGTTGAGCGACTGAACGTAGAGCCCGGTCGTGATCGCCTCCGGGTTCCGCTCGGCGACGGCCACGGCTCGCGACCACAGTTCCTCGTGCAGCTCGCCGGACCTTGCGAGGACCTCGGCGATCCCGGCCTCCGTGAGGCCGCGAATCCGAAGGTCGGCATATTCGCGAAGCCGATCCATGCTCTCGGTCCGCTGCGGCTCGGGCAGCAGTCGACAGCGAAGGAACGTCGTGCCGATGGCGTTCGCCTCCTCGAGGACGGCCTGCCGGCGTGCGTCGAATCGCGACGCCGCCAGGCTGAACGTGAAGCCGAGCAGCAAGGCCAGCAGGCCGAGCACCGCCACCATCGCGGCCACCGGCGCGGGCAGTTCCTCCGACGCCCTCGCGTGTCGCCATCGCCCGAATCGATACCCCGACTCCACCGCGGCCAGGCCGGCGGCGAGGGCCAGCGGCAGGAACAGCCACATCGGGATCGCATCGAGAGGTTGGTGATTCATGGCGTCTCCGATTCTCCGCATCGGGGGCGGTCGAGGCATGAACCGGGCGGGCGCCCGTCGCCGCGTCAGGCGCGTCGGTCGCTCCCCGGGCGATCGCCGCCGAGGAGGCTCCGCAATCGGGCGAGGACGGCCTCGGGGTCGAGCCCGGCCTCGAGGCTGGCGTATTCGAGGGACTTGCCGCCGCAATGCTGGTCGACGCCGAGTTCCTGGAAGACCGCCAGGGTCTCGGGGTGTTCGATCAGCCAGTCCGGGACCGTGTCGTCCAGGTCGCATTCCGTCATCGCCGTTCCCTCCATCGCGTTCGCTCCATCATGCCGCATCTCCGGGGCCCGGGGCAGGGCCGACCGCGCGACGCGGGGTGGTTGAACGAAGGCGGCCGACGTGGCATCTTGCCGGCAGACGTCTTGAAGTCGAGCCGGTCGGTCGAGGGAGGCGGGATGATGAGCGGTCTGGTCGAAGCCCTGGTCGCGCGTTGCCGCGCGAAGGCCGGAGTCACGGACGGAGAGCGTGACGATTTCAAGCTCCTGGACGGCTTCCTCGACACCTTCGCGCGGTTCCATCGCGACGAGCAGCCGCCGATGGTGATGGTGCGATGCCCCGACGCGCTTCGCGAGCGTCTGGCCGCGGACCATCCCGGCATCGTGGTCTCCGAGCGCATGTGCTGGGAGACCGAGGGCTGGGCCTGGGCCGACGTCCCGATCGACGGCTCGATCCCAGTCGCGACGCTCCTGGAGCTGATCGACGAATCGCACACGCTCCTCCACGAAGGGCTGGACGATTCCAAGCGATTCTTGATCGAGCTGATCGCCCGCGACGCCGCTCCGGCCGAGGCCCTGTCAGACCTGATCGAGCACCACGGCCTGGAAAGCCGTCGAGGCGAGATCGAGTCGCTCGCGCGGCCGGCGTTCGCGATCGTCACCTCGGCCGCCGGCGACGACGAGCCGCCGGTCGGGTCGACGCGGATCGGCGGCCGGCCGGACCTCGACGACTCGACCGAATGGCCCCGTCACGAGGACGGCCGGCCGATGACGTTCCTCGCGCAGATCAACCTCGACGAACTCCCCGAGGGGGCCGACCGGGGCCCGCTGCCGCCGCGAGGCCTGCTCTCGATCTTCTCGGCCTGGGGTCGGCAGGATGAGGACGGCGCCGATCCCCTGCCGCCCGACGGCGAGCCGACGCCCGAGTGGACGTGCATCTTCCACTTCCGGGACCCGTCCGGGCTGCGACGGAGGTCCACGCCCGACGGCGTGAACGATTTCCCGGCCGCCCCGGGCGTGATCGTGCCGATCGTGAGCCTGCCCCAGGATCCCGAGGAGCCGGACGTCGAGGCCCTCGGCTGGGACGAGGCGACGTGGGACGCCTTCTCCGGGCTGCTCTGTTCCTACGACTTCCTCCAGGCGCGGCGGGTCGGACGCCCCCTCCACAACCAGCTGCTGGGCTACGCCTCTTTCATCCAGGGGTTCGACCCCGCGGCGGGCGAAGGTCGTCGCCTCCTGTTCCAGCTCGGCAGCGACGACGAGGCCGCGATGTGCTGGGGGGACGGCGGCTGCCTGTACTTCTTCGCGGATCCCGAGGCGAGGGCTCGCGGCGACTTCTCGCGCGTCGAGTCCGCCTATCAATGCAACTGATCGTCGGGGCCCGCGAGGGACGGCCGCCCCGCCCTAGCGGCGGAGGCGTTCGCTGAGGCTGAGGGCGTCGAGGTCGTCGGGGGCGAGGCGGAGGGCCTCCTCCACGGCTTCGAGGGCGGCGGCGGGGCGGCGGGCGGCGTCGAGGGCGAGGGCCAGGGAGAGGTGGACGTCGGGGCGGTCGGGCAGCCGCTGGGAGGCGTTGCGCAGGTCCTCCACCGCCTGGGGGACGTGGCGGAGGGCCAGGTGGGCCCGGCCCCGCAGGAAGACGGCCTCGGAGTCGCCGGGGGCGGATTCGATGGTCTGATCGAGCCGCACGAGGGCCTGGTCGGCCTCCCCCCGCGAGAGCTGGATGGAGGCGATGCGGCGGTTGGCCTCGGCGAGGAACGGGTCGTTCTCCAGGGCCCGGAAGTAGGCCGCGAGGGCCTCGTCGGTCCTCCCGAGCGCCTCCAGGACGGCGGCCAGGGCGAGGTGGCCGGAGGCGTCGTGGGGCTCGATCTCGATGGCGGTCTCGAGCCGCTTGAGGGCCGAATCGAGCTGGCCGCGACCGGCCTCGATCCGTCCCATGCCGATGAGCGCGGAGACGTAGTCGGAGTCGAGGTCCAGGGCCTTGCGGAAGCCGGCCTCGGCCTCGGCGGGCCGGCCCCGCAGGAGCAGCACGGCGGCCAGCCGCTGGTAGGCCTCTGGCGACCGCGGGGAGACGGCGACGAGCTGGTTCAGCTCGGCTTCGGCGCGTTCGAGGTCGCCGGCGTCGACGGCCGCCTGGGCGCGAACGCTGATCGCCTGGGCCTGGGCCGCCTTCTCGGGGCTGAGCCCATCCTTCGGCCCCCCCCGGCGCGTGCCGGACCAGCTGCAGCCGGGAAGCCCCGGGAGCAGCCAGAACAGGACGCCGACGAAGGCGATCATGCCCTTGCGCCGCATGCGATCGATCCCCCCTCCCTGGGGTGGGCTGACACCGTCCAGCCCCGGCGCGATCGCGGCCGGACGCACCCGGCCGACCCGCCCGCTCCTCCGTCACCGCGAGCCTCGAAGGCTACGCCCAATCGGGCGGATGGTCAATGGCGATCGGCCTCGGTCCGACGGGCCCCCCGCGAGTGGGCCGGCGGCGGCGGCGACGGGGCGGCCCGGGGGAAGACGACGCGGACGACGACGCCGCAGCCCTCCTCCGAATCCAGGATGATCCGGCCCTGGAGCTGGTTCGCCAGCTCCAGGCCGATCGAGAGCCCCAGGCCGTTGCCGTCCGCGGACGAGTGCTCCTCGCGGTTGAGGCGGTAGAACGGCTCGAAGATGCGCTGGTGCTGGGCCGAGGGGACGCCCGGGCCGTCGTCCGCCACGGTGAGGCTCCAGGAGTCGGCCTCGGCCCTCCCCTCGACGCGCACGCGGCCCCCGGCCGGCGTGAACTTGATGGCGTTGGAGACCAGAGCGGCGAAGATCTGCTGGCAACGCGAGGCGTCGGTGACCACCAGGACCTCGCCGTCGACGGCCTCGGCGCTCCAGTCCAGCCCCTTGTCCCGCGCCGAGGCGCCGAACGTCCGGTCGACCTCGTGGACGAGGGCCCGGATCGAGAAGGTGCCCAGGCTGGGCGCGCGCGTTCCTCGGATGACCTCGGCGTAGTCCAGATAGCTGCGGGTCAGTCGGAGCAGGTCGTCGCAGAGGGTCCGCATGGTCCCGACGTGCCCCTTCTGGGTCGCCGAGAACTCGGCCGGGCCGTCGCCCAGGAGCAGGTCGAAGCCCGTCCGCAGCGAGGCGAGCGGCCGGCAAAGCTCGTCGCTGAGGCTGCACAGGAGATTGTGCAGCTCCTGCTGGTCGAATCGCGGCTGGGGGACGCCGGCGTCGGGTTGCGCATCCATGGCGGGCTCGGGGTTGGGGCTCCGGATCGGATTCACGCACGCGGGCCACTCACCCGCGGTCCGGGCGCGGGGCGGATCGGCCCGCCGCGGGTCAGGAGACGACGATCTGGTTGGCCAGCAGCGGATAGCCGTCGGTCAGGTCGAGGACCGCCTGCTGGGCGATCTGCTTCGCGTGGTAGGTGCGGGACCGCCCCCGGAGCAGGATGCGGTCGTCGCTGCAGTCCACGCGCAGGTCGCGGATCCGGCCGTTGGCGATCCGGTTGACGTGGCCTTCGATGAACGCGGCGAGTTCCTGATGGGTCCGGCCCGGGCCCGGCCGCGCGAGTTCGGCATGGGTGTGTTGTGTCGTCATGACCGTCTCCTCATCCTTGGCGTCGCGATGTCATGCTGCCGATCCGGGCGGGATCCCGACGGTTCGGGGCCGATCGCGGGCCTCGAAAGGCCGGCCCTCCGCCCTCGCGCCGGGCCGGAGCCCCGTCGTCCGATCGGGAGCTCCGCGGCGAGACGAGAACGCCGGCGGCCGGGCTCGGGGGGGGTCCCCATGAACTCGATCGCCGGCGCATTGCAGACTAACTCGCCCGGGGGGCGGCGTCAACTCAGTCGAGCGGCGGCTCGACGGGGCGGCGCAGGGGCCGCGAGACGGGGGCGGCGGAGGGGCCCGAATTCGAATCCAGCAGCAGCTCGTCGGTCTGGATGATCGACTCGGCCAGCTTGGCCATCGGCACGCGACGATCCTGGCTCTGACGCTGGAGGAGCCGGAAGGCTTCGTTCTCGTTCAGCCCCTTGCGGGACATCAGGATCCCCTTGGCCCGCTCGATCAGCTTCCGCTCCCGCAGGGTCATCTTGAGGTTGTCGACGTTCTCCTGGAGCGCCTGGATCTCGCGGGCGCGGGCCACGGCGATCTCGACGGCGGCCTGGAGGCTGGGGGTGGTCATCGGCTTGAGGAGATACGAGATCACGCCGTCCTCGACGGCCTGGTCGATCAGGTTCGGGTGGCCGTGGGCGGTGACGATGATGACCGGGGTGCCGGGGTCCTCGGCGATCTGCCGCGCCGCGGCGAGTCCGTCGAGGCCGGGCATCTCGATGTCGAGGAAGATGGCGTCGGGCATGAGCCGGCGGCACATCTCCACCGCCCGCTGGCCGTCGTGGACCACCGCGACGACGTCGTACCCCAGCGACTCGAGCTGGTTCTGCAAGCCCGCGGCGACCGCCTTCTCGTCGTCCGCGATCACGAATCGATAGACCTGTGACATCGTCGTTCGGACCCTCCCGCTGGTGGACGCCTTGATTGACCTGGACTGCCGATCGGGCCGTCGCCCGTCGACGCGAGCCGGATGCTGGAGATGAACGCGGGGCGGCGTCCCCCCCCCGAGCCTCGCGCTTCCGCCCTCGCGGCGGAGCGGTTAGACTCGCGAAGGGCGCCTCGGCCCACCACTCACGGATGAGGAGCAGGACGAAGATGACGCGACATCGCAACGACCCGCTGGGATACAACGACCTCAAGCTCGGCGACGAGTGGGAGAGCCCGGCGAGGACGGTGACGGAGACCGACGTGGTGACCTTCGCCGGCCTCTCCGGAGACTTCAACGCCCTGCACGTCGATCACGACTGGGCGTCGAAGGGTCCGTTCGGGAAGCCGGTCGCGCACGGGCTCTTGGGGTTGGCCCTCGTCTCCGGGCTCGCCAGCCACGCCCCTCGCGTCGACACGCAGGCGTTCCTGGCGATCCTGGAGTGGAAGTTCCTGCTCCCCATCGCGTTCGGCGACACCGTCCGGGTGATCTCCCGGGTCGAGTCCGTCGAGCCCCAGGCTCGGGGTCGACGGGCGCTTGTGGTCTGGCGTCGCCGCCTGCTGAACCAGGACGACCAGGTGGTCCAGGAGGGGCTCACCCGGACCCTCGTCCGGGCCCGCGCCCTCGCCACCGAGGCCGAACCGTCGCAAGACTGACGAGGCCGTCTCCCTCGTTCGCCCCCCTTCGCCGGATTCCTTCGTTTTCGAGCTTCCCTATTTCATCGCCACATCGAAGGAATTCAAGCAAATTCGGGGCCGGCGCCCGGGATTCCCCCAAGCCGCGCCGGGTTCATTCCCACTCGATGGTGCCGGGCGGCTTGCTGGTGACGTCGTAAACGACCCGGTTGACGCCCTTGACCTCGTTGATGATGCGGGTCGAGGTCCGGGCGAGCATCTCGTGCGGGAGCCGCGACCAGTCGGCCGTCATGAAGTCCTCGGTCTCGACGGCGCGGACGGCGATCACGTTCTCATAAGTGCGCGCGTCGCCCATGACGCCGACCGACTGCACCGGCAGCAGCACGGCGAACGCCTGGGCCGTCTGGCGTTCCAGCCCGGCGGCCCGCAGCTCGTCGAGGAAGATGGCGTCGGCCTGGCGGAGGACGTCCAGGCGGGGGGCGGTGACCTCTCCCAGGCAGCGGACGGCGAGGCCCGGCCCGGGGAACGGGTGCCGCCAGACCAGGGAGTCGGGCAGGCCCAGCTCCAGGCCCAGGCGGCGGACCTCGTCCTTGAAAAGGTCGCGCAGGGGCTCGATCAGCTCGAAGCCCAGCTCGGCGGGGAGCCCGCCGACGTTGTGGTGGATCTTGATGGTGGCGGCCGGGCCGTCGGGCTCGCCGCCGCTCTCGATGACGTCCGGGTAGAGAGTCCCCTGGGCGAGGAAGTGCGCGCCCGGGATGGAGCGGGCCTCCTCGCGGAAGACCTCGATGAAGACGTGGCCGATCCGCCGCCGCTTCTCCTGGGGGTCGGTCACCCCGGCGAGCGCCGCGAGGAACTGGGCCGAAGCGTCGACGACCCGAAGCTCGGCGTCGCTGTGGCCCCGGAAGACCTCCTCGACCTGGGCGCGCTCGCCGCCGCGCAGCAGGCCGTTGTCGACGAACACGCAGACGACCCGCGGCCCCAGGGCCTTCGCCAGGAGCGCCGCGCAGACGGCCGAGTCCACGCCGCCGGAGAGCCCGCAGACGACCCGCTGGTCGGCGCCGACCTGGCCCTGAATCCGCTCGATCGCCTGCTCGATGAACGCCTCCATCGTCCAGGCGCGGGGGTTGCCGCAGATCCGGTCGAGGAAGTTCCCGAGCATCAGGGCCCCGTAGGGGGTGTGCGAGACCTCGGGGTGGAACTGGAGGCCGTAGAACGGGTAGGTCCGGTGCTTGGCCGCGGCGATCGGGCAGGTGGCGGTCGCCGCGAGGGGGAGGAAGTCCGAGCCGGCGTCGAGGATCTGGTCGCCGTGGCTCATCCAGACGGTCGTCTCGCGGGGGACGTCGTGGAAGAGGGGCTCGGCGGGGTCGATCACCTTGCAGTCGGTCCGGCCGTACTCTCGGGCCGGGGGGGCGTCGACCTTGCCCCCCAGCGCCTGCACCGCCAGCTGCATCCCGTAGCAGATCCCCAGGACCGGGACGCCGAGCTGGAAAAGCTCCGGGTCGCACTGAGGGGCGCCGGGCTCGTAAACGCTGCTGGGGCCCCCGGAGAGGATCAGGGCCAGGGGGTCGAGCTCGCGGACGCGGTCCGCCGTGATGTCGTGGCGGACGATGCGGGCGAAGGCGTGACGCTCGCGGACCCGGCGCGCGATCAGCTGGACGTACTGCGCGCCGAAGTCGAGCACCAACACCGGCCGCGACGAGGGATCGGAGGGACCCATATCTGGCTTGTCTTCCCAGCGACGAGGTTGAGGATATCCCGGCCCCGGGGCGTCGCCTCGCGGGCCGGCAAATCGCCAGTCTAGCACGCGGGCGCGCGATCGAGAACCCGCCCCGGGTGCCTTTCGCCGCCGAGCGGGCCGGCGACGCCGGTCGTCCGGCCGCCCCCGACGTCCCCGCCCGCTTGACAGGCGCGATCGGGCGAAGTCAGATAAGCTTAACGGCGAAAGCCCTCGCGGACGACTCGTGCGAAAGGTGGCAGGCGATGGCATCGGCATCCGGCGGCGCAAACCCCGCGACCCCCACGGCCCACGTGTCGGCGCCGACGCCGACGCCGACTCCCGCGCCGGCCCGCCTCCCGGGCGCCCCGCCCCCGCGCCCCCAATACGAGTTCAACGAGCCCGAGAACCGGATCATCCGCGACCTCGGCTCGAAGATGAGCTTCGTCGGCCTGTACATGGTCGGCATCGGCCTCTGCTTCGCCCTGGTGACCATCCAGCGCTGGTCGCGCTACCAGCAGATGGAGATCGGGTTCCTGTTCCTGGCCATGCTGTTCATGGTCTTCGGCGCCTGGACCCACCGCGCCGGCCGGGACTTCCGCCAGGTGGTCGACTCCCAGGGCCGCGACGTCGCCCACCTGATGGCCGCCCTTTCCTCGCTGCTGAAGTGCTACCGCCTCATCTACATGCTCTTCTTCGTCGGCCTGATCTTCGCCATGATCCTCCTCGCCTCCACCCACCTGGGGGGGTGAGCGACCGTCGCCGGGTCGATCGATCCCGGCGACGATCAATCGGGCGGGAAGACTCCTTCCTCGATCAGCGCCTCGCGCAGGGCGACGCGATACTCGTCATTGATGTCGAGCAAGGCCACCGTGACGCGACCGATCGCGGAACGGCCAACCAGGACCGCCCCCTCCCAACGGAAGTTGGCCGACCATTTGTGGCGGCGAGGGTTGAACAGGGGCGTCAGCTTGCGTCCACGGCCGTCCAGCCCGGCGATGTCTGACCCTTTATGCGAGTTGCAGTAGTAGCAACTCAGGCAGAGGTTGCCGGGCGAAGAGGGGCCGCCGTGCTTCCGGGCGATGACGTGGTCGATCTCGAAGCCGGCGTCGTCGAAGGCCTGAGGCATCCGACATTATTCGCAGCGGTCGTCCACGCGATTCCGAACGAGCCTCGCCAGAGCGGCTTCCATGCGTTCAGGCCTTCGGAGGGCGCGTGGCGGAGGTGCGAAGGGTTCGCCGGGCCTTCGATTTCAGGATCGACAGGAGCGAAGCGGCCTTGGCGAAGGCGAGCATCTCTTCCTTCTCCATCTGCGACAGAGCGTCGTCCTGATTGCGGACGGCCAGTTCGTGCATCCGGGCCTTGTCGCTCTCGCTGAGGTTCAATTCCAGGAAGTGGCGAGCGAGGGCGTCGGACATGCGACCCGACTGGTCGCCGAGGATCCGCGCGAGGATCGCCACCTCGGTCTCGCCCGAACGCCGAGTCGCCGTAGCCATCGTCTCCCTCCCCACAGATGGGACCGCCATTCGATCAGACCACGCGAAGCGACGTCCGTCCAGAGCCCCGGACCATTGGATGGTGTCGCGAGCGACACCCCGTCAAGACCGCGCGATGGCCGCCAGCTCGGCCGAGCGGCGGGAGGCGGCCTCCACGGCGTCGATGAGGGCGCCGCGGAGGGCCCGGCGTTCGAGGACCTGCACGCCGGCGATCGTCGTGCCGCCGGGGCTGGTCACCTGGTCCTTCAGGGCGCCGGGGTGGAGCTTCGTCTCCAGGACCATCTTCGCCGCGCCCAGGACCGTCTGGGCGGCGAGGGTCGTGGCCACGTCCCGAGGGAGCCCGGCGCGGACGCCGCCGTCGGACAGGGCCTCGATGATCATGTAGACGAACGCCGGGCCGCTGCCGGAGAGCCCCGTCACGGCGTCGAGCTGCGATTCCGGCACCCGCACCGCCCGGCCCACCGAGTCCAGGAGGCGATGGACGGCCTCGGCGTCGGCGTCGGTCGCGTTGGGGCCGAGCGCGAAGGCCGAGGCGCCCTCGCCCAGCAGGGCCGGGGTGTTGGGCATCACCCGGACGATCCGGGCCGAGGCCCCCAGCGCGTCGGCCATCGTCACGATCGAGACGCCGGCCGCGATCGAGACGATCAGATGTCGCGGGGCGAGCGCCGGGGCGATCTCGGCGAGCACCGCCGCCATGCTCTGCGGCTTGACCGCCAGGACGATCACGTCGGCGGAGTCGAGCACCGGCCGGTTCGTCGGATGCACGGAGATCCCGGCCTCGCGGCCCAGCTCGTCCCGGGCGGCGGAGATCGGGTCGCTGGCGGCGATCCGGTCGGGCGTCGCCACCCCGGCGCGGATCATGCCCTTCACCAGGGCCGAGGCCATGCGGCCCGCGCCGAGGAAGCCCCAGCGGAGGGCGTTGGGTTCGGACGTTGGGGTCGCGGTCGCTTGGTTGGTCATGGTTGGCTCGGGAAGGCGGCGTGGGCGAGGCCCTGGAGGACGAGGTCGGGGACGACGCGGGCGGCGGGCCCTTCCACGGCCGGGGCGAGGCGGAAGGCGTCGCCGCCGGTCCAGACGACCATCGGGTCGCCCAGGTCGGGCCGCTGGCGCGCCAGCAGCTCGCGGACGGCCCCCGCCGTCCCCCAGAAGACGCCGGCCTCCAGCGAGGGGACCGTCGATCGGCCCCAGGCCGGGGCGTCGGGTCCCGGCGCGACCATCGGGAGCTGCGCGGTGAAGTGGTGCAGGGCCCGGGCGCACAGGCCGAGGCCCATGGCGATGACGCCCCCTTGCCAGACGCCGTCGGCGGTGACGCGCTCGATGGTGATCGCGGTCCCGCACGAGACGACCAGGATCGGCCGTCCCGCCCCCAGGAGCCGCAGGGCCCCGAGCACGGCAAGGGCGCGGTCGGAGCCGCCGGTCTCGGCCCCCTCGACGTCCTTCGCCAGGGGGACCTCGGCGGCGGTGCGGAACCAGCGGAACTCGGCGGGCCCGCGCCCGGTGAGGAACGCCTCCAGGCGGTCGGCCAGGGGGGGGTTGACCGACGAGACGGCCCACGACGCCGCGCCGGCCGCGTCGCGGAGCCAGCCGTCGAGGACGACGCCCCAGGTGGTGGGGTCGTCGAGCGGGAGGGCGACGGTCGGGCCGAGGACCCCTCGGTCGTCCAGGCGCGCCCACTTGAGCCGGGAGTTGCCGATGTCGGCGACGATCCGGGGTGGGGGCATGGTCATTCGCTCGCGGCGGGGACCGGATCCTGGATCGAGGGGGGCGACTGGGGCCGGTCCTCGGCCTCCTCCTCGTCGTCCGGACGGCTGCGGAGCTTCTCCTGGATGGCGCGAAGGAGCTGGGGGACGCCCTTGCCGGTGACGGCCGAGATCGAAAGGACCTCGCGGCCGATCTCGCGGGCGATCCGGTCGCGGGCCTCCTCGGCGTCGGTGAGGTCCATCTTGGTGACCACGACCAGCTCGGGCCGCTCGGCCAGCGCCAGGCTGTACTGCTTCAGCTCCTGGCGGATCATCTCGTAGTTGCGGACCGGGTCCGAGCCGTCCATCGGCGCGGCCTCGACCAGGTGGACGAGCAGGCCGGTGCGCTCGACGTGGCGGAGGAACTCGTGGCCCAGGCCGTGGCCGGCGTGCGCGCCCTCGATCAGGCCGGGGATGTCGGCCACGACGAACGCGTTCTCGGAGTCGACGACCACGGTCCCCAGGTTCGGGTACTTGGTCGTGAACGGGTAGTCGGCGATCTCGGGATGGGCGCGGGAGATCCGCGAGAGGAGGGTCGACTTGCCGGCGTTGGGCAGCCCGATCAGGCCGACGTCGGCGATGACCTTCAGCTCCAGGACGAGCCAGCGTTCCTCGCCGGGGAGCCCGGCCTCGTGCTGCCGGGGGGCGCGGTTGGTGGACGACTTGAAGAAGGTGTTGCCGTGGCCGCCCCGCCCCCCCTTGGCGACGACGACTTGGTCGCCGTCGTGCTTGAGGTCGCGGAGGACGTGGCCGCGGTCGCGGTCGCGGATGATCGTGCCCGGGGGGACGTCGATGGTGATGGGCTCGCCCCGCTTGCCGAAGCAGTTCGACCCCTGGCCGTGCTCGCCCCGCTCCGCCTTCCAGTGCCGCTGGTGCGACAGGTGGGCGAGGTTGGTGAGCCCCTCGGCCGCGCGGATGATCACGTCGCCGCCGTCGCCGCCGTCGCCGCCGTTGGGCCCCCCCTTGGGGACGTACTTCTCGCGCCGGAAGCTGAGGCAGCCGTTGCCCCCGTCCCCCCCGCGAACGTTGATGGTGACGCGATCCGCGAACATGGAGCGACTCGATCCGGTGGAAGTCTGTCGAAGGTCGGTGAAGCGAACGGAGAGCGAGCGTCCCGGCCCACGGCCTGGGGACGCTCGCCCTCCTTGGTTTGGTCTTCGCTCGGGATCGAGGTCGTCAGTTGGCGACGGCCTCGGTCGCGGCGTCCGCCACGACGTTGATCCGGCGGCCGTCCTGGTCGAACTTCACCCGGCCCTGGACCAGCGAGAAGATGGTCCAGTCGCGGCCGACGCCGACGTTCTTGCCGGGCCTCCAGCGGGTGCCGCGCTGGCGGCAGATGATGCTCCCCGGCTGGGCCGCCTGGCCCCCGTAGAGCTTGATGCCGAGCATCTGGGGGTTCGAGTCGCGGCCGTTGCGGCTGGAGCCCTGTCCTTTTTTGTGAGCCATCGCTCTACCTTCTCTGAGAATCCGTTGCGTCGATTGATCCAGGTCCCCCGCGTCCGGATTCGGCCGCGCCGGGGACGGGCGGTCCGGGGAAGTCGGGGCGCAGCGCAAGGCCGCGCACGCCGGTCCCCCGCCGATCGTGATACAATAGCCGAACGCTCGGCCCGCCGACAAGTCCGGATCGCGGACCGGCGGGAGTCCGGCGGGGGAGGGTTCGCCTCGTGAGCGGTATCGAGAACGAGAAGCGTCCGGCGGTGGTCCTGCTCAGCGGCGGGCTGGACTCGGCCACGGCCCTGGCCGAGGCGAAGGCGGCGGGGTTCGAGCCTTATGCGCTGTCGATCGCCTACGGGCAGCGGCACGCCGTCGAGATGGCGGCGGCCCGGCGGGTGGCGGCGGCCCAGGGGGTGGCCCGCCACGTCGAGCTGACCATCGACCTGCGGGCCTTCGGCGGCAGCGCCCTGACGGCGGACGTCGACGTCCCCAAGGATCGCGACGAGGCCGAGATGGCCGGGTCGATCCCGATCACCTACGTCCCCGCCCGCAACACCGTCTTCCTCTCGCTGGCCCTGGGATGGGCCGAGACGCTGGGGGCTTTCGACCTGTTCGTCGGCGTCAACTGCGTCGACTACTCGGGATATCCCGACTGCCGGCCCGAGTTCCTCCGGGCCTTCGAGGCCCTGGCGAACCTGGCGACGAAGGCGGGCGTCGAGGGGGCGGGGGCGTTCCGCATCCACGCCCCGCTGCTGAAGCTCACCAAGGAAGAGATCATCCGTCGGGGGCTGGAGTTGGGGGTCGACTACGGCCTGACCCACAGCTGCTACGACCCCACGCCCGAAGGCCTGGCCTGCGGCCGTTGCGACTCATGCCGCCTCCGCCTGGCCGCCTTCGCCCGCCTGGGCCTGACGGACCCGGCCCCCTACGCCGGCTGAGGCTCGGGGGCGGGGCCGATCGCGGGCTGGCTCACCAATAGACCCAGTCGTACGGCGGGTCGGCGGGCTCGATCTCGTTCTCGGCGATATTCCGCTCGTCGCCGCGGCGGATGAAGTCGAGGCGGAGCGTCTTGTATTTGACGAGGGGCTTGCCGCCGTCGGGCGGAGTAATTTCTTTATAACCGTCGGAGAGGCCGCGGACGTAGATGCTGAAGCGGTCGGAGGACCGGTCCCAGTCGTCCCACACGGCCACGCCGAAGACGGCGTCGTCGACCCCTTCCTTGGTGCTGGGCGGGATCACGCCCATGATGTCGACCGCGCCTCGGAGGGGGATGGTGGGGTCCTCGCGGTTCTGGATCACGGGGATCGCCTCGCGGACGACGGCGTCCTCGAACCGCTGGCCGCGCTCGTTCACCATGATGAACTGGGGGTAGAACGGGCGGGGGGACGAGGTCCGGTTCACCACCTTGTAGTAGAGGTAGTGGAGCGAGCGACGGCCCTTGCCGGGGACCTCGACGGTCTGGATCCGGAGCGGCTTGTAGGCGAAGTCGAGCACCCAGATCCCCTCGCGGTCCTTGGGGAGGGGGGCGGTCTTGATCGAGGTCCAGCCGAAGGCGAGGCGGTCGTGCCGCCAGGGGACCGTGGGCAGGTCGGGGACCAGCTTCGGCGGCTGGTCGGGCTCGGGCCGGACCGCGTCGGCCGGGTCGGGCGCGGGGGCGGCGTCCTGCGCCCGGGCGACGCCGGCGGCGGCCGTCGTCGAGAGCGCGAGGGCAAGCGCGATCCGCCTAGTGAGGATCCACACGGGACTGTCTCCCCTGGTCTATGACTGTCGAATGGGACGAGGCCGAGGCGTTCAGACGGGGACGGGCTTCGGCGGGCGCGGGAGGACCCTCCCGGGCGGCGCCGGGGGGGAAGCTAGCCCGAACCGTCAAAGTCCGTCAAGTCGTCTTCAAGTTTAGCCGTTCTTTTCGCAAACTGGCGCGGAAGCTTCGCGGGGGCGGCCGGATTTTCGGGAAGCCGCTCCCGTCGCCAGGGTTGCAACGGCCGCGCGGGCTTTTACAATGGACCGCCCGGGACGTGAAGGATGCGACGAGATCCGCGGGACGAACCAAGAAGGACTCCGCCGCCTATGCGTGGGATTCGAGTGATCGGCGCCGCGACCCTGCTCGGCCTGGCGGCCGGCGTCGGGGCCGGCGAGACGCCCGGCGACGGCTTCGAGACGCTGACCCTCAAGGACGGCCAGCGGGTCGTCGGCCGGGTCGTGGCCGAGAAGCCGGAGGCGATCTACGTCGACCTGGGGCACGACCTGCTGAAGCTCCCCCGCGAGTCGATCGCCCGGCGGTCCGCCGGCGAAGAGGCGGGCCTCGCGGCCCCGACGGCCCCCGGCTCGACCGCCGTGGACGCCTCGGGCTTCTTCTCGACGGGCCTGCTGCGGCCCTCCCCAGTCAAGGAGGTCGTCGCCAAGTTCGGCGAGTCGGTCGTCTCGATCGAGACCCCCTCGGGTAAGGGTTCGGGCTTCCTGATCAACGACCAGGGCTACGCGATCACCAACGCCCACGTGATCGAGGGGGAGACGCGGATCTCCGCCATCCTCTACCAGAACACCGCCGGCGGGGGCCTCGCCCGCCGCCGCATCGACGACGTCGAGATCGTCGCGCTCAACCCGTTCTTCGACCTGGCCCTGATCAAGGTCCCCCTGCCGGAGGACGTGAAACCCAGCCACGTGATCCTGGGTAATGGGGAGGACGTGAACGCGGGGGACTCGGTCTTCGCGGTGGGCAACCCGCTGGGCCTGGAGCGTTCCGTGACGCAGGGGATCGTCAGCAATCGCAGCCGGAACCTCGAAGGCCAGCTCTACCTCCAGACCGACACGGCGATCAACCCGGGGAACTCGGGCGGGCCGCTCTTCAACGCGAGGGGAGAGGTCATCGGGGTCACCAGCCGGGGCGCGCGGGCCGACATGGCCGACAATCTCGGGTTCGCCATCCCGATCGCCTACGTCAAGGACTTCCTCCGCCATCGCGAGGCCTTCTCGTTCGACAAGACCAACCCCAACAGCGGCTACCGCTACCTCGACCCGCCGCGGCGGCCCCGTGGGGAGAAGCCCGAGGCCCTGGCGGGGCCGAGGGCCGACGCGGCGACGGCGAAGTGACCCCGAAGGCGGGGCGCGAAGGCCGGGACGGGCCCGGTCGCGAGGAATCGCGGGTTCGGAATCAAAGGCTCGTCGGTCACCGCCGGCGATCCGTCGGGCTGTTTGGAGCCCGGCGTGCGTGCGTAGGGTCATCGGCCTTGAGGCCGCGTGACAGGTCTCGATTCCTCGGTCGGTGAACCGTGGCGTGCCAGAACGAATGGAGTGACAAGAGATGCCTAAGGCCAAGGGGGCGATTCTTCGCCTGGCCCTCGTCGGGATCCTGGGAGCGACGGGCCTCGGACTGCGCGCGAACCTCGCCGCCGCCGCGACCCCGCCGGAGCAGGTGCTGCCCGACTCGACCCTGTTCTTCCTCAAGATCGCCGACGTCGGCAAGTTCCGCGAGGCGTTCCTCGCCAGCACGTACGGCCAGCTCTGGAGCGACCCGGCCCTCGCCGCCCTGCGGGCCGACGTGGTCGAGAAGGTCAAGCCGACGAGCGAGGCCATGAAGGAGAAGGTCGGCGTCACCCTGAAGGAGCTGTTCGAGCTGCCCAAGGGCGCCGTCGCCATCGCCGCGATCGCCGGCTCGGACCCGGCCAAGCCGGCCGTATCGCTGGCGATCATCGCCGACGCCGGTTCGAACGCCGCGAAGATGACCGACGTCCTGACCCGCAGCGACAAGCAGGCGGAGCAGAACGGCGCCACCGTCAAGGTGGAGACCTTCCAGGACAACGCCCTGCACATCATCACGCCGCCGGACAAGCCGGCCGGCGGCGACGACAAGACGCCCCCCCCGCCGCCGGTCGTCTGGACCAGCGCCGGCGAGGTCTTCTTCCTCGGCAGCGACGTGGCGGCCATCAAGGACCTGGCCTCCAACGCCGCCGGCCGCGGCTCCGCGGCGCTCGGCGCCGGCGAGGCGTTCCTCAAGACCCAGTCCAAGGTCGGGGCCGAGTCCGCCCAGGCCGTCTGGTACATCGACGTGGTCAAGGCCGTCAAGTTCGCCATCGCGGCCAGCGCCCGGGGCAATGAGGCCCAGGCCCAGCAGATCGCCTTCCAGATCCAGGCCCTCGGCCTCGACGGCCTCAAGTCGGTCGGCGGCGCCCTGACCCTCAACGCGGGCGAGTACAGCAGCCTGACCAAGACCTTCTTCAACGCCCCGGCCGGCGGGATCAAGGGCCTCCTCAAGCTCTTCTCGTTCCCGCCCGCCGCCCTGCGGCCCGAGCCCTGGGTGCCGGCCTCCGTCGCCAGCTACCAGACCTTCAGCTGGGACCTCGACAACGCCTACAAGGCCATCGACGACCTCGTCAACCAGTTCCAGCCCGGCATGCTCAACGTCCTGGAGCAGCAGCTCATCGGCCCCGAGGGGGGCCAGCCGCTCAGCTTCCAGAAGGACGTCTTCGGCCCCCTCGGGAACCGCCTCACCCTGATCGGCGACTTCAAGAAGCCCATCAAGGAAGACAGCCAGCGGCTCGTCCTCTCGGTCGCCCTCGAGGACGCCAAGGCCTTCCAGGCCACCCTCGACCGGGTCGTCGAGATCTCCCGCGCCGCCCCCCGCAAGCGCGACTTCCAGGGGACGACCATCCTCGACTTCGACCTCCCCGAGATGCCCGCCCAGGCCGGCGTCCAGCCCCAGCTCAAGGGCCCCATCAGCGTGGCCGTCGCCAAGGACTCGCTGCTCATCACCAGCGACACGACCCTGCTCGAACAGGTCCTCCGGCCCGGCGCCACGCCGCTCGCCGAGAGCCCCGAGTATCAGCGCGTCGCCAAGGAGCTGCCCGAGAAGGTCAGCGGCATGACGTTCGTCCGCCCCGACGAGCAGGCCCGCCTCACCTACGACATGCTCAAGAGCGGCCGTTTCGAAGAGGCCCTCAAGCAGGGCATGGCCGCCGGCCGCCCCGGCCAGCCCGTCCCCGACATCCCGCAGATCATCGACCCCGCCAAGCTCCCCGACTTCGAGGTCTTCGCCAAGTACCTCACCCTCGGCGGCAGCTACAGCGTGATGGACGACGACGGCTTCACCCAGACCGGGTTCAGCCTCCGCAAGGCCACCCCCTGACCGGAGCGGGGCCCGAAACCCGACCCCAGCCAACCCCGCGGCGAGCCGGACACCCCGGCTCGCCGCTCCCATTTCCCCCCGGCCGACCGGCGTCGGACGCCGTCGGACGCACGCGCCGGAGGTCGCCGCGATGCCCCAGCCCGACGCCCGCATCCGCCTCCGAGGCGCCCGCACCCACAACCTCAAGGGGATCGACCTCGACCTCCCCCTGGGCCGCCTCATCGTCGTCTCCGGCGTCAGCGGCGCGGGCAAGAGCACGCTGGCCCTCGACACCCTGTACGCCGAAGGCCAGCGCCGCTACGTCGAGACCTTCTCGGCCTACGCCCGGCAGTTCCTCGAACCGCTGGAGAAGCCCGACGTCGACCGGATCGAGGGCATCCCGCCGGCCGTCGCCCTGGCCGCCCCCTCCCGCCCCTCGGCGCGGGCCACCGTCGGCACGCTCTCCGAGGCCCACGACCACCTCGCCCTCCTCTTCGCCCGCCGCGGCGAGGTCCTCTGCCGGAACTGCGGCGACCGCGTCCTGCCGGCCACCCCGCGCACCGTGTCCGAGGCCGTCGACGCCCTCCCCGAAGCCGCCCGCTACGAGATCGCCTTCCCCGTCGAGATCCTCGCCGGGACCGACGCCCCCGCGCTCGGGAGGACGCTCCTGGAGCAGGGGATGACCCGGGTCCGCGTCGGCGCGAGCCTGGTCGATCTGACAGCCGGCCCGCTCGAGGCCGAAGGCCCCGCCCAGCTCGACGTGATCGTCGACCGCCTGATCCGGGGCCGCGACGCGATGAAGCGCCGATTGGACTCGATCGAGACCGCCTTCGCCCGCGGCCAGGGGCGCTGTCGGATCGTCTTCGAGGCCGGCGTGCGGACGTTCGTCCGGGGCTGGCGATGCAGCCGATGCGGGACCGACCACGTCGAGCCCCAGCCCAACCTCTTCCGCTGGACGAGCCCCCTGGGCGCCTGCCCGCGCTGCGAGGGGACCGGCGCGGTCGTCGACCTCGACCTGGACCGGATCGTCCCCGACCCGTCGAAGTCGCTGCGCGACGGGGCCGTCGCCGCCTGGAACGCCCGCGGCCAGAAGGCCGAGCGCGACCGCCTGCTCCGCGTGGCGCCGAGCCTGGGCCTCCCGGTCGACGTGGCGTTCCGCGACCTGTCGCCCGACCAGCTCCGCCTGCTCGTCGAGGGCGCCCCAGACGCCGGCTTCCCCGGCCTGGCGGGCTTTTTCGAGCGGATCGAGCGAAAGGCGGGCCGCGAGGAAGGACGGGGCGGGGCGGCGCTCCGGCGCCTTCGCAGCCGACGCCCGTGCCCCGACTGCCGGGGGGCGCGGCTCCGGCCCGAGGCCCTCGCCGTGCGGATCGAGGGGCTGAACGTCGCCGAGTTCTCGGCCCTCGCCGTCGCCCGCTCCCGGCCGGTGCTGGCGTCGTGGGCAAGTCCCGACGAGCCGGCCGACGTCGCGAGGCTCCGCGCCCGGATCGCCGCGCGGCTCGACGCGCTGGAGCGGATCGGCCTGGGCCACCTGACGCTCGACCGCCCGGCGCGGGGCGTGGCCGCCGGCGAGCTGCGGCGGGCGATGATGGTGCGGAGCCTGGGGACCGGCCTCGTCGGGACGCTCTACGTCCTCGACGAGCCGACGAACGGCCTCCACCCGCGCGACGTCGGCCGGGTGGTCGAGGTCCTCCGGACGCTCCGCGACGAGGGCAACACCCTCGTGGTCGTCGAGCACGACGCCGACGTCCTCCGCGCCGCCGACCTCGTCGTCGACCTCGGCCCCGGCGCGGGGGAGGCGGGGGGCCGCGTGGTCTACAGCGGGCCCGTCGCCGGGCTGCTGACGGCCGAAGGGTCGGCCACCGGGGACTTCCTGGCCGGTCGAAGGCGGATCGACCGCCCCGCGACCCGCCGCCCGCCGTCGCGCGGTTTCCTGACCTTGAAGGGCGCCTCGGGCCGGAACCTCAAGGCGATCGACGCGGCCTTCCCGCTCGGCGTCCTGGGCGTCGTGACCGGCGTCAGCGGCGCGGGGAAGTCCACGCTCGTCGAGGAGACGCTCTACCCGGCGCTCCGCAATCGGCTCGCCGGCCAGGCGCTCCCGACCGCGCCGTTCGACGCGATGGAGGGGGGCGAGGACCTGGCCGAGGTGGTGCTGCTGGACCAGTCGCCTTGCGGGCGGTCGGGCCGGTCCAATCCGGCGACCTTCCTGAAGGTCTTCGACGAAGTCAGGCGCACGTTCGCCGCGACCCACGAGGCCAAGCTGCGGCACTACGGCCCGGCCATGTTCAGCTTCAACGTCGACGGCGGGCGGTGCTCGGCCTGCAAGGGGGAGGGGTTCCGGCGGATCGACATGCAGTACCTCCCCAACGTGACGGTCCGCTGCCCGGACTGCAAGGGGACGCGCTACCGGCCGGAGATCCTGGACGTCACCTACCGCGGCAAGACCATCGCCGAGGTGCTCGACCTGACCGGCCGCGAGGCCTTCGGCTTCTTCCGCAGCCGGCCGAAGATCCAGGCCCGGCTCCGCCCGCTCCTGGAGGTCGGGCTGGACTACCTGCGGCTCGGCCAGCCCGCCGCGACCCTCTCCGGCGGCGAGGCCCAGCGCCTGAAGCTGGCGGCCTTCCTCGCCAGCTCGACCGCCGCTCTCAACCGCGCGGGGAACGTCGCCCACACGCTCTTCCTGCTCGACGAGCCGACCGCCGGGCTCCACCCGGCCGACATGGCCCGGCTGATCGAGGCCCTGTCGAACCTCGTCGACCGAGGGCATTCCGTGATCGTGATCGAGCATAGCACGGAGGTCATGCTCGCCGCGGACTGGATCCTGGACCTCGGCCCAGGTGCGGGCGAGGACGGCGGCCGGATCGTCGCCGCCGGGACTCCCGAGGACGTGGCGAGGTCCGGCACGGCCACCGGCGAGGCCCTGGCGCGGGCCCTGGCCTGAAGGTTGCGAGGAGATTCCCGGAGGCCCGGCGAACCCGACGCCCGCCGGCGGCGTCCTTGACCCGACGAACGCGAATGGATCGACGAGGGCGTCTCGACCGACCGAGACGGGTGGGAGGCACGACGATGGCGACGACGAAGGCCGGATACGCGGGGCCGCTGGAGCAGGTGTCGCCCTTCCAGTATCGGATCCCGAAGTCCTACCGCGAAGACATGCGGGTCGACGGGATGATCTTCGCCGATGAGCACCTGATCGGCCACATCAAGGCCGACCAGGGCCCGGAGCAGGTGGCGAACGTCGCCACGCTGCCGGGCATCCAGAAGGCCAGCCTGGCGATGCCCGACATCCACTGGGGCTACGGCTTCTGCATCGGCGGAGTCGCCGCGACCGACCCGGAGCAGGGGGGCGTGATCTCGCCCGGCGGCGTCGGCTACGACATCAACTGCGGCGTCCGGCTCCTCCGCACCGACCTGGAATGGTCCGACGTGAAGGGCAAGATCCGCCCGCTCGTGGAGCAGCTCTTCCGCGACATCCCCACCGGCGTCGGCCAGCGCGGGGTGTTCACGTTCACCAAGCCGCAGCTCGCCGAGCTGATGGAGCAGGGGGTCTCGTACGTCGTGAATAAGGGCTGGGGGGCCGACCGCGACGTGGAGTTCGCCGAGGCCCGCGGCCGTCTCGACGGCGCCGACCCCGGCCGGGTGAGCGACCGGGCGATCATGCGGGGGGCCGACCAGTGCGGGACGCTCGGCTCGGGCAACCACTTCCTGGAGGTCCAGGTGGTCGACCGGATCCTCGACGAGCCCGCCGCGAAGGTGATGGGGCTGCACGAGGGCCAGGTCACGGTGCTGATCCACTCGGGCTCGCGCGGGCTGGGCTATCAGGTGTGCGACGACTTCCTGGGCGTGTTCAAGGACGCCCCCAAGAAGTACGGCTTCACCCTCCCGGACCGTCAGCTCGTCTGCGCGCCGGTGCGGAGCCCCGAGGGTCAGGCCTACCTGGGGGCCATGCGGGCCGCCGCCAACTACGCCTGGTGCAACAGGCAGTTGCTCACGCACCAGGCGCGGCAGGTCTTCGCGAAGGTCTTCGAGAAGCCCTGGGAGGAGCTGGGGATGGACCTGATCTACGACGTGGCGCACAACATCGCCAAGTTCGAGGAGCACGACGTCGGCGGCGGGGTCCGCAAGCAGGTCTGCGTCCACCGCAAGGGGGCCACGCGGGCCTTCCCCCCGGGCCACCCCGAGATCCCCGAGCTGTACGCCGAGACCGGCCAGCCCGTCATCATCCCCGGCAGCATGGGGACGGCCAGCTGGGTCCTCGCCGGCCAGCCCGGCAGCATGATCCACTCGTTCGGGTCGAGCTGCCACGGCGCGGGCCGGATGATGAGCCGCACCGCCGCCGTCCGCCTGGCCGAGGGCCGGCGCATCGACCGCGAGCTGGACGCCATCGGCATCATCGCCCGGGCGCGCGGCCACAAGGGCCTCGCCGAGGAGCAGCCCGCCGCCTACAAGGACGTCGACCTCGTCGTCGACGTCGTGGACAAGGCCGACATCTCCAAGAAGGTCGCCCGCCTCCGGCCTGTGGGCGTCATCAAGGGGTGAGCGGGTGACGCCGTCATCGGTCAAGCCGACCGGGTCCGAGACGTTCCTGCGCTTCGTGGTGTCCCGGATCGACGAGGATTCCTCGAATCGTCAGGGCGTCTTCGCACCGGCCTATGAACTCTTCAAGGGCGGCGCGCTTGCCCCGGACGAGCAAGAACGACTCGGGCTCACCCTCGAATGGTTCCAGGCCCATCTGCCGCTGCCCGACCGATCGAGGATCCGCCCCGAGGCGATCTTCTGGTTCAAGGCCGGCGCGGACGACCTGGTGCGACACATCTGGCGGCTCGTCGAGATCCTGATCGAGCACGACCATCATTTGGACATCTTGAGGACCAGTAAACCCGGTTACATCGTCTACCAGGACACGGTCCAGGTCTGCGCGGTCCCCTTCAACGACACACCCAGGTAGGGCGTCCGCATCGCCTCGTCTCTTCTGGTCCCCCGGCATCACCCCGCGTGGTCAGGGTCGAATCAACCGAGATCCCAAGAGCAGAAGCCGCCCTCCAAAATCACATCCTGAAGGCGACGGAAGAGCGTTGAACCGTAGTCGGTCTCGAAGGGCTCATCGGCCATGTAGACGGTGATCGGAGGCTCGGTGAAGAAGCGGAAGAACCGGCGATCGGGCGAATGGAACCAGTCGCGATCCGCGACGTAGGCCCGGCCGCGAACGCCGAGACCAAGCCTGGCCAGCAAGCGATAGAACCAGCCGTCATGCGGCCACTGGGCGATGTCCAGGAACCGGACGACGACCCATCGCCCCTGGGAGAGCAACTCCAGGCGGTCCGGGAAGAAGACGACCTCCGCGACGTCCGGCAGGCCGTCGACGCCGCTCGGGACGAATCGCAGCGAGCTTTCCGGGCCGTTCACGTCAGCGGCTCGCGACGCCAGACGAGCTGGCAGCGGTTGCCCTCGGGGTCGTGGAAGAACGAGGTCTGGATCGCGTCGTCGAAGTTCGCGGTGTCGGTTTCGAAGACGAGTCCCAGCTTCTCCAGCTCGGCCTGCTTGGCGGCGACGTCGTCGACCCAGAAGGCCAGGTGGCAGACCCAGCGCTGGCGGGCGTTGGACTCGCCTTCGGGGCGGGCGATGATCTCGATGGCGCCGCCGTGGTCGTCGGCCAGGAAGTAGCCGCCGGGCGGGTTGCCGCCGCCGACGCGGGCGAGCTTCAGGCCCATGACCTCGACGTAGAAGTCCTTGAGGGCCTCCAGGTCGGCCGCGTAGATCGCGAAGTGTTCCAGTTTCGCCATGGCTCTCTCAGCCTTTCATTGACTTCGCCTTCTTCGGCTTCGTGGTTGCCTCGATCCCCGCCAGCTCCAGGACGACCTTCCACTCGTCGTCCGTCACCGGCTGCACCGAGAGCCGGCTCCCCTTGCGGAGCAGCTCCATGCCGGCCAGCGCGGGGACCTCGCGGAGCCTCGCCAGGGGGATCGGCGGGTCGACGGGCCGAACGGCCTGGATCGTCACCTGGAACCAGGTCGGGGCGTCGGGCTTGCTCTTGGGGTCGTGGTAGTCCGAGTCGGGGTCGAAGGCGGAGGGGTCGGGATGCCCCGCCTCGACGACCTCGGCGATCCCCGCGACGGCCGCCGGATCGGCGTTCGAGTGGTAGAACAGCACCCCGTCGCCGACCCGGATCGAGTCCCGCAGGAAGTTCCTCGCCTGGAAGTTCCGCACGCCGTTCCAGCCCGTCGTCCCGTCCCGCTCCAGGTCGGCGAACGCGTACGATTCCGGCTCGGACTTGAACAACCAGTACGCCATGCGCGATCCTTGCTGGGGCCCTCGGCTTCGAGACGCCCGGGTAATCTATCATGACGAAGGGGTCGCGTCGAGCGACGGTGGACGAGGGAGGGTCGAGCGGCTTGCGAGCGAACGAACCGGCGAATCGGCCCATGGCCTGCGTCCTCACCCCCACCGGCCGGGGGGCCGTCGCCGTCGTGCGCGTCTGGGGTCCAGGCGCCCTCGATGCGGCCGACGCGGCGTTCCGGCCGGCCAGCGGCCAGGGCCTGGCCGCGACGCCCCCGCGACGCCCTCGCTTCGGACGCCTCGGAGCGGGGCTGGGGGACGAAGTCGTCGCGGTGGTGCTCGACGGCGAGCCGGGCGGGGTCGAGATCCAGTGCCACGGGGGTTCGGCGGCGATCGCGATGGTCGTGGAAGCCTTGCAAGGGGAGGGGGCGCGGATCGTCGAGCCCGAGGCGATCCTCGCGGCCTCGACGCCGAGCCCGATCGTCGCCTCGGCGTGGGAGGACCTGGCTCAGGCCCCGACGCTCCGGACGGCCGAGATCCTGCTGGAGCAGGCCCAGGGGGCGCTCGATCGGGAGATCGCCGACCTGATCGGGGCGGGCGATCGGGACCTCGCGTCACGGCTGGAAACGTTGATCGATCGAGCGCGGGTCGGTTTGCGGCTGGTCGGGGGCTGGCGGGTGGTGATCGCGGGGAGGCCGAACGTGGGCAAGAGCCGGCTCCTCAACGCGATGGCCGGCTACGCGCGGGCGATCGTCTCGCCGACGCCGGGGACGACGCGCGACGCGGTGACGATCCGCACCGCGTTCGACGGCTGGCCGGTGGAGCTGGTCGACACGGCCGGCGTCCGCGAGGCCGAGGACCTGGTGGAGCGATCGGGCGTCGAGCGCGCCCTCCGCGAGCGGGCGCGAGCCGACCTGACGCTGCACGTCCTCGACCGATCCGGGCCCCTGGACGACCGAGCCGAGCCGACGGGCCCCACCCTGATCGTCGCCAGCAAGGCCGACCTGCCGGCCGCCTGGGAACCGGCCGAGGTGCTCGGGACCGCGCCCTTCGTGGTCGTCTCGGCCGAGTCGGGGACGGGGCTCGACGACCTGGGCGCGGCGATCGCGCGGACGCTGGTCCCGGCCCCCCCCGTGCCCGGCGCCGCCGTCCCCTTCCGCGCCGAGCAGCTCGCCGCCCTGACCGCTGCCCGGGCCGCGCTGGAATCCGGCGACCGCCGGGCGGCCGAGCAAACCCTGCGAGCGATGCTCCCAACGTCCTTCCCCCCTGGCGGGGGAAGGTGGCCCGTCAGGGCCGGATGAGGGGGAAGACGCGTGAGAAGGCCGTCCGGATCCCTCGTGAGCCGCTTCAGGACCCCGCGCCGGGGGCGGCGGGGATGGCGGCGAAGTCCGGGCCCTTGCGGGCGAGGGGGCTGCGCGGGGCGAGGCGGAGCGACTCGGGCGAGAGCAGGCGGGCGGGGAGCGAGGGGGCCTTGCGGTCGGCGAACTCCACGTCGATCACGGCCGCGTCGTCCCGGGAGACGAAGTTGTTGAGCCAATCGTTGCGAGCGTAGCGCTGGGGGGGGACGCCGGTCTGGCCGCCGTCGTCGGCGCGGTAGATGGTGATCTCGTGGTAGCCGACGTCCTCGCCGGTCCAGCGGATGCGGTCGGCCAGGTCGTCGGCCCGGCCCCGGCCGTCGACGCGGAAGAGGGGGGCTCCGTCGGCCCCGGTGCTGAGGATCGAGTCGCGGGCGTCGACCTGGGCGAGGGGCAGTTCGACCTCGTCGATCGAGGTCTCCAGGTGGACCAGCCCCCCCTTGACGCGGCACAGGGCCCGGTCCAGGCGGAGCGACAGCGACGGCGTCTCGCGCGAGGGCGTGGTGCAGCCCTGGGCGTGCAACAGGCCGCCGTCGGCGGCGACGACCACGTTGTCCAGGCGGGCGTCGAGCCTCTGGTTGGAGGAAACGGCGATCGCGTCGCCCACGGTCCGGACGAACGCGTCGCGGATGCGGACCACGGCCGGATCGACCGCGGGGCCGGCCGGGGCGGGGGCGGCCTTCGGGGGGAGCACGGCGACGGCCGCGTGCGCCGGCGCCTGGCCGACCAGGCTGACGGTGCAGTCGGTCATCTCTAGCGCCGCGCCGGCCGTCAGTCCCACGGCGGCCATCCGGCCCATCGACTGGTGGTCGAGGTCCTGGACCAGGATGTCGAGCCCGTGAAGGTTCAGCTCGCCCCCCTGGACGTTGAACAGGCAGGTCCAGCTCGACGCGGAGGGCGAGCCGAACGGCGAGGGCCGGAACCGCAGTCGAGGGCGGCGGTCGCCGGGCTCGGCCCTGAGGGTCCACGAGCCGGGGGGGAGGTCGATCGTCGACAGCTCCAGGTCCACGCCGGCCGCGACGTGCACCTCGCCCCCGCCGGGGCCGAGGTGCGCGATCAGGTTCTGCAGCTGCTCCGCGCTCCGCGCCACGTCCTCGGCGGCCGCGCCGAGGGGGGGCTCGGGGCGAGGACGGGGGCGGTCGGTCGCGGCGGGCGCGGCGACGGCCTTCGGCTCGATCGCGGCGGCGGCGGCGGGGGCGGCCGTCGTGACCTCGAAGCGGGGCTCGTCGTCGGGGTCCAGCTTGGCCATCGGGGGCATGGTCGGGATGCTGGGGGGCTCGTCGTCGATCGAGGCGACCACCTCCGGCGGGGGCGTCGGAAGCATGTCCGAGCCGGTCCCGGTCGCGTTGGCGTCGGCGGTCGAGGGATTCGAGGCGGGGCGGTCCGCGGCCCGAGGGGCGGGCTCGGCCGCGGCCGAGGCCGCGTTCGGGGCCGTCGGGCCCACCTGGGGGGGCTCGGAGGCGGCGGCGGTCATCGCGGCCGCCGGGGACGCGGCCGAGGCGCGGGAGGCGTCGGCGATCGGGGCGCCGAACGGGCCCTTGCCCGCTCCCAGGGGGGCGCTGCGGGCGTATCCGGCCGCGAGCCGGAAGGCGCGGGAGGGTGCCTCGCGGCCGAGGGACAGCTCCCGCGCCGCGTCGGGCGCCTCCCACACGGGGGAAGAGGCGATCGTCGAGCGGACCTCGCGGAGGTCGGACCGCCAGCGGTCGAAGTCGCGAACGGCGTCCTCGGAGGAGGGCTTGCCGGCCACTTCCAGGAAACCCTCGAACTTCCCGAACAGGTTGGCGCGGCCGGACCAGGCCAGGGCCTTGGGGGCGTCGACGAGGGCCAGGCTCCGGCCCGGCGCGACGGGGTCGGCCGGGGCGAAGACGCAGTCGTCGACCTGGAATCGCGCCTGCGACCCGCGGACCTCGAACAGCGGGGAGGCTCCGGCCATGAAGCTGCAGCGGCGGAGCAGGACGTCGCGAGTGCCGGGAGACGTCGCGTCGGAGTCGTCCAGCCGCAGCGCCGCGGCGCCGGGGCCGAAGGTGCAGTCGACGAGCTGCAAATCGGCCGGCCCGTCGCAGTCGATGGCGACGGCGCCGGGGTCGAAATGGCACTGCTCGGCGACGACGGGCGGGGGCCGGTCGCCGGCCGACGGGTCGGGTCGGGCGGAGCGGCTGCGGACCGCCGGCAGCCCGGGTCCGGCCGAGGCGTCGGGCGGGCGTCGGAACGTGCAGCCCTTGAGCCTCAGCTCGGCGTCGTCCAGGAGGATCGCCGCCACGCGGTCGTCGAGCGCCCGGTCCTCGGCCTCGAAGGTCAGCCCCTCGATCGCCACGCGGCCTCGCGAGAAGGCGAGCAGCGAGGGCGCCGGGCGGTCGCCGCCCCGGCCGTCGGAGGCGAACCGGAGCACGGGCCGGCGGCCGGCCTCGGCCCGGATCGTCACGTCCCTGGGGGCGTCGGATCGGGGGGCCGTCGCGCGGGCGGCGGGGCCGAGCAGGTAGGGGCCGTCCTCGGTGAGGGTGACCACGGCCTTGTGGGGGGCCGCGGCGATCACCGCCGCCAGGTCCTCCCCAGGCCGGACGTCGATCTTCCGGGGGGCGGCGGCCGTCGGCGCGGCCGGGCCGGCGGCCGAGGCGAGGGCGGGCGGGGTCCGCGAGGCCGCCCGCAAGGGGCCGTACTCGACCACCGGGGCCGACGCCGAGGGGTCGGCCAGCTCGCGCGACCAGAAGAACAGGCCCGCCGCCAGCAGCACGAAGCCCAGGGGGGTCAGCAGCATCAGGGGGCGTTCCCAGGACGGGCGGGCCGCCTGCGGGGCCGGGACCTCGAAGTGGGGGAGCGCCAGCCCGGCCCGGCCGGCGACCTGGAGCAGGTCGCGCACCAGCTGCTCGGGCGACTGGCAGCGGCGGTCCCGATCCTTCGCCATCAGCTTGTCGATCACTTTCGCCAGCGCCGGGGGCACGGCCGGGTTCAGCTCGCGGACGTCCGGCGGCTCCTCCTCCTGGTGCTGGAGCAGCTTCTGGAGGACCGTCCCGCCGGGGAACGGGGGCTGGCCGGTCAGCATGTGGAAGAGGGTGCAGCCCAGAGAGTAGAGGTCGCTGCGGACGTCCACGTCGCGGGGGTCGCGCGCCTGCTCGGGGCTGATGTAGTCGAACGTCCCCAGGGTCATGCCGGTCTGGGTCAGCCCGCCGCGCTCGCTGCGGCGCTCGAACCGTCGGGCCAGGCCCATGTCCACGAGCTTGGCCCGGCCCTCGGGGGTGATGATGATGTTCGACGGCTTGACGTCGCGGTGGACGACCCCCCGGATGGCGGCGTGGACCAGGGCCTGGGCGATCTGGAGCGTGACGTCCACCGCCTCGACCACCGGCATCGGCCCCCCCTCGTCGACGCGGCGGCGGATCGTCTCCCCCTCGACGTACTCGAAGACGATGTAGTGGAAGGGCCCGTCCTGGCCGAGGCTGTAGACCCTCGCGATGTTCTCGTGGTCGAGCCGGGCCGCCGACCGGCCCTCCTGGTAGAACCGCTGGACCACCTCCGGGTCGTCCACCTGGTCGGGGGGGAGGAGCTTCAGCGCGACCTGGCGGTCGAGGGTAGCGTCGTGGGCGCGGAACACGGCCCCCATGCCGCCGGCGCCGATCGCCTCCTCGAGCACGAACGTCCCCATCACGTCGCCCGGCCGGGGGGCCGGCGGGGGCGCGGCCGCTCGGGCGGGGTCGGGCCCGCGCCCGGAGTTCGTGCTCCCCCCCCGGACGATGGTCGGCGAATCGCCGTCGGCCGCGGCGGCCGCCGATCCTGCGCGGGGACGCGGCGTCGCGGACGACGGCGACGGTCGCGAGGTCCCCTGGGCGCGCGAGCCCGAGGCGGGCGTGCGGCCGCTGGCGGATTCCGGGGAGGGTGGCTGCAACTCGTGCTCGCTCAACGGGGCTCATCCCCAACAAGACGTCCGTGCGCGTCCCTGACGTAGGAGTATCGGTATCGAGGCGGACCTGCCTGGGTCGCGGAGATATGGGGCCCGCACGTGCATGCGCGGACGTAGGGCCAGCCCAACTATAGGCCCCTCGCCCGCCCCTGTCAATGACGGCCGCCCGCCTAGGATGGCCAAGTCGTGACGCCCCAACGACCTGGGGATCGCCCGCGGCGCGGCGGCGGTCGGCCCGGGGGGCAAGTCGGGCCGGCGGGCGAAACCGACTCAAGCGGAAAATCTCGGAGGGCCGATACAACCCCTGGTCGCGTCGGCTTCGGACGCCGGCCGGCCCGCCTCGGCGGCCGGATCGGGACGCGGTCGGGGCCGGGATGGACAGGACGGGAATCGCCAGGAGGCAGCGTATGTGGCACCGAGTCTTTCGGAGGAACCCGTCCCTTGCGAGGTCGCAAGCGAGCGGAGCACCCCAGAACGCCGCCCAGCGATCCAAGCGCCGGCCCGCCCTGGAGCCGCTCGAGACCCGCCAGCTGATGACCGCCTCGCTCGCCCCGATCCCCGACGTCGCGGCCCCCGCCGGGCAGGGCTATCAGCTCGCCCTGGACGGCAGCGCCAGCAACGCCCCGAGCCAGACCTTCACGGCCACCTCCGACAACCCCAACATCAAGGTGGACGTAGCCGACGGCCAGTTCTGGACGATCCACGTCCAGCACCTCTCCTCCGAGACCGGCGACCCGACGATCCTGAACGAGCCGATGACCTTCCAGTTCTTCCCGGAGGTCGCCCCCAACACGGTCGAGCGGATCACCAACTTCAGCAACAACGGCTACTACGTCAACACCGGCCGGTTCTTCCCCCGCATCCTGGCCGGCTTCGTCGCCCAGGGCGGGTCCAACAGCGCGACCGGCACCGCGTCGTCGAGCGGGCTGCCGACGATCGGACTCGAGGTGGACCCGGCGGTCGACTTCAACAGCTACGGCCAGCTCGCCCTGGCCCGGTCCAGCTCGCCCGACTCGGGCGACGCCCAGTTCTTCATCACCTTCGGGCCCCAGTCCGCCCTCAGTCAGCAGTACACGATCTTCGGCCAGCAGGTCTCCGGCTTCGACACCCTCACCGAGCTGTCGCAGGTCGCCGTCAGCGCCCCGGCCGGGGGCAGCGAGGTCTCGGTGCCGGACAACCCGGTGACCATCGTCGGCTCCACGATCACCGACACGAACCCCAACGGCGCCCTGCTGATCGACACCACGTCCGCCGGGCCGGGCCAAAGCGCCACGATCACCGTCACGGCGACCGACCCCGCGGACGGCACCACCAGCGTCCAGCGGTTCCGGGTCTTCACCGCCGGCGACACCACCGCCGTCCGCCAGATCGGCGACGTCCTGATCGCCCAGCCGCCGGCCCTCGGCAAGTTCTACGGCGGCACGAACACCATCGAGGTCAACCAGGTGCCGGCCCCCACGATCCCGGCCAGCCAGCGGATCCAGGTCGTCGTCAACGGCATGCTCGACCGGATCCAGCCCTCGGCCGACGAGCTCTCGCAGATCGTCGCCTACGGCTCCAAGGCCAACGACCGGATCACGGTCTCCGACGACGTGCTGGTCCCGGCCACCGTGAACGGCGGCCTCGGCGGCCGGAACCACGTCAAGGCCGGCGGCGGCTACTCGATCGCCCACGGCTGGTTCGGCCACACCACCCTGGTCGCCGGCGAGGGGCCCAACCGCCTCATCGGCCGCGCCGGGCGGGTCCAGTTCCGGGCCAACGAGAACACCGCCTACGCCTTCGCCGGCAACGCCCGGGGCCGGGCCACCAACGGCCAGACCCTCAAGCCTGCCGGCACCTACTATCGGTTCCTCAACAACCGGCTCGTCCCGGTTCTCAAGATCAAGAACTGACGGTACGCTGGGATCCCGGACGATCGTCGCGAAGCGGGGCGGCCCCCCGCTTCGTCGCGTTTCGAAAGCCCCGCGTCCCGGCCGAGCCGAGCCTCCCGCGCCATGATCCCGCTCCCCATCGACCCCAGCCTGCCCAAGGTCCTCGACGCCCTCCGAGGCCGCGGGGCGCTGGTCCTGGTCGCGGAGCCGGGCTCGGGCAAGACGACCCGCGTCCCCCCCGCGATCGTCCGCGGCGGCGTCGAGGGCCGCGTGATCGTGCTCCAGCCCCGCCGGGTCGCCGCGCGGTCGACGGCCGCCCGGATCGCCGACGAGCAAGGCTGGACGCTCGGCCGCGAGGTCGGCTACCACGTCCGGTTCGACCGCCGCGCCACGGCCGCCACGCGGCTCCTCATCATGACCGAGGGGATCCTCACCCGGAGGCTCCTCGCCGACCCGTTCCTGGAGGGGGTCGGGACCGTCGTCCTCGACGAGTTCCACGAGCGGAGCCTGCACACCGACCTGGCGATCGCCCTGCTGCGCGAGGTCCGCCGCGAGGTGCGGACCGACCTCCGCCTCGTCGTGATGTCGGCCACGCTCGACGCCGGGCCGGTCGCCCGGTTCCTCGACGCCCCGGTGATCGAGGTCCCCGGCCGCACCTTCCCGATCGCCCTGAGCTACCGCGACGCCCCCCGGCCGGCCGACCCGGCGACCATCGCCGGGGCCGTCGCCGACGCCCTGGCCGAGCCCGCCGCCGACGCCCGGGGCCACGTCCTCGTCTTCCTCCCCGGCATGGCCGAGATCCGCCGCGCCCAGCGCGAGCTGGCGCCGGTCGCCGCCCGGTTCGACGCCCGCGTGCTGCCGCTCCACGGCTCGCTCCCGGCCGACGAGCAGGACGCCGCGCTCCGGCCCTCGCATCAACGCAAGATCATCCTTTCCACGAACATCGCCGAGACCTCGCTGACGATCGACGGCGTGACGACCGTGATCGACTCGGGCCTGGCGCGGGTGGCCCGCCACGACGCCTCGCGCGGGCTCGACCGGCTGGACCTCCAGACCATCAGCAAGGCCTCGGCCGACCAGCGCGCCGGGCGGGCGGGCCGCACCGGGCCCGGGCGCGCGATCCGGCTCTGGTCGGAGCAGCGGCACGCCCTGCTGGAGCCGTTCGACGAGGCCGAGGTCCACCGCGTCGACCTGGGCTCCACCCTGCTGACGCTCCACTCCTGGGGCGTGACCGAGCCCGCCGCCTTCGGCTGGTACGAGCCCCCCGCCGCCGACCGGATCGAGGCTGCCGAGTCGCTTCTCGCCCGCCTCGGCGCGTTCGACGCCGCCACCCGCCGGATCACCCCCGTCGGCGGACGGATGCTCGCCCTGCCGGTCCAGCCCCGGCTCGCCCGGTTGCTCCTCGCCGCGGCCGACGAGGGGCTCCTCCACGAAGGCGCGGCGCTCGCCGCCCTGCTCTCGGAGAAGGACGTGGCCGAGCGCCGGCGCCCGGCGGGCCACCGGGGGCTCTCCGACATGCTGGGCCGGCTCGACCTGCTGGCCGAGGCCGAGGCCTCGCGGTTCGCCCCGGCGCTCCAGGCCCGGGGGATCGACGCCGTCGCGGCCCGGCAGGTCGCCAAGGTCCGCGACGACCTCGCCCGACTGGCCTCGGGCCTGGGCCTCCCCGACCGCCCGTCGGCCCTGGACGACGACGCCCGCGAGGACGCCCTGCTCAAGCTCCTGATCCTGGCCTATCCCGACCGCGTCGTCCGGCGAAGGGGATCCGAAGAGACCGGCGTGATGGTCGGCGGCCGGGGCGTCCGGCTGGCCCGCGAGTCGGTCGTCCGCGAGGGGGAGTTCTTCCTGGCCCTCGACCCGCGCGAGGAACGCAACCGCCAGGGGGTGCTGGAGCTGATGGTCAACCTCGCCAGCGCCGTGCGGTTGGAGTGGCTGGAGGAGTTGGTGCCGCAGTCGATCCGCCGCGAGCGGAGCGTGGAGTACGACCTCGACCGGGAACGGGTCGTCGCCATGAACCGGCTCTGGTACGAGGATCTTTTGATCCGTGAAGATCCCGCCAAGCCCCCGGACTCTCGCGAGGCTTCCCGCGCCCTGTTCGAAGCACTCCGCCCCCGCGCCCGCGAGGTTTTCCAGGACGACGCGGCGGCCTCGGCCTGGCTCGCCCGCTACGACTTCGTCCGCGAGGCCGTCCCCGAGCTGGGTTGGTCGGAGCTGACGGACGAGGCCCTCGTCGGCCCGCTGGAGGTCCTCTGCCACGGCAAGACCCGGGCCGATCAGGTCCGCCAGGCGGGGAAGGTCCACTTTTTGGAGACCCTGATCGCCCCCGCCCAGGCCCGGGAACTGGCCGCCTGCGCCCCCGAGACCCTGACCATCCCCAGCGGCCGGGTCGTCCGCCTGACCTACGAGCCCGGCCGCCAGCCGACCCTGTCGGCCAAGCTCCAGGAGCTGTTCGGCTGGCCCGAGACCCCGCGCCTGGCCCGAGGCCGCGTGCCGCTCCTCCTGGAACTCCTCGGCCCCAACCAGCGCCCCGTCCAGGTCACGGCCGACCTCAAGAGCTTCTGGACCAACACCTACCACCAGGTCCGCAAGGACCTCCGCAACCGCTATCCCAAACACCCCTGGCCCGAAGACCCCACCACCGCCCAGGCCCCCGTCCGGACGCCGCGGCCGCGATAGCCCCGGGTTTGGCTTCGTTCGCGCCACCCCGAAGACGAACCCATCGGCCGCAACCACACAACGCATAATCACTTAACCCGCGAACACGGCCCTCGAAATTGGCTTCGTTCGGCGCGCTTTCTCGATCACGCCCGCCCGATGCCGTCTCGGGCCACTCGATCGATCTTCCTCCACGCAACCTCTGCGCGATTGGCTTCGTTCGCAGACGCGAAAGAGCGAAGCCATCGAACGCAACTCCTTTCCATAAAAGACATAAAACCCCAGACCCGCCCCTTCGAAATTGGCTTCATTCGGCGCGCTTGCCATGTTTTTCCTTCGACCTTACGAGGCTGAGGCGACGCCGCTTCCAGGTTCTCAGGTCGGCCGGCCCGGCGTCCCTCGTCGGCTCGCGAAGGATCGTCGAGATTGCGGCGCGCACCATCCCCCAGGCTGACAGTGCCTCCCGTTCGCGAGATGGAGAGGCCCGATCCCGGAGGGTCAGGGGGAATCAAAGCGAAGCGTCTCGCCCGGCCGGAGGGTCGCGCTGCGCCGAGCGATCTCCCTCGGGGCGGCGAGGTAGGGGTGTTCGACGACGCGGAGCTGGTATTCGCCGGGCTTGAGGCCGTCGGCCTCGAACTCGATCGGATCCGCTGGAGACGGCGTGCGGGTCCAGGACCGGGCCGCGAAGCCGACCGTGACCATCTGGACGGGCCGTCAGCCGGGCGATGAGGTGCACGGGCCAGTCCAGCCGGCGAACGTGGGCCATCTCGTGGGCGAGGACGGCCCGGCGCGTCGGCTCGGGCCAGGTCGCCGCCTCGGCGGGGAGTATCACGACGGGCCGGAGCACGCCCCAGGTCGCGGGGATCGTGGCGTCCTCGCCCATCCGCACGTCGACCCGACGGCGGATCGCGAAGGTCGCGCGGAGTTCGGCGACGAGGTCGGCCCAGTCGGCCACCGGCCGGGAACGGCGTCGGCGGCGAGCGTTGATCGCGAGGCCGGCCAGCACGGGCAGGGCGGTCGCGAGGGCACCGCCGGAATAGGCGAGCGTCCAGGCGTCGGGGAGCCGGGACGCGAGAGGAGGGGATTCGGGCGAAGCCCGTTCCGCGGGCATCGGCTGGGCTTCGCGGAAGACGACCCGTTCGGGCTCAGGCAGCAGGTCGGGTAGGACGCTCGGGCGGATAGGCCCGGGGGCCGTCGGGAGGATCGACATGGGTTCCCGCTTTGGCGCGGGGAGGATCGGCAGGGGCCACGCCGGGTCGAGGGCCGAGGCGACGGGGACCGCGATCAGGCCCAGGAGGGCGCTCGCCCAGACGCGATGGCGGAAGGCCGCCGAGCCGCGACGGGCGATCGCGGCGACGAGGGCCGCGAGGAGCAGGAGGGCCGTCGAGCGGACGGCCGCGTCGACGATCAGGTCGCGTGCCATGTCATTTCTCCTGGTCCCGGGCCTGGCGGATCAGCGCCTCCAGGCGGTCGAGGTCGTCTTCGGAAAGCTTCGCAACCGAGGGGTCCAGGATCGCCTCGACGGCCGCGGCGGCCGAGCCGGCGAAGAACGTCCGCATCAGGTCCTTGAGCGCGGAGGTCTTCGCCGCATCTCGCGAATGGGCGGGGCGGTAGACGTACCGGATCCCTTCCTGACGGTGCCGCAAGAGCCCTTTCGCCTCCAGGGAGCGGACCATCGTCCGCACCGACGAGTAGCTCGGCGGGTCCGCCAGCTCGGCCAGCACCTCGGCCACCGACGCCTCGCCCAGGCGGTAGACCGCGTCCATGATCTGGCGCTCCCGGGCGCCCAGGCCGTCCCTCGGATCGCGCTTCGGCATGGCCCACTTCCCTCCCGAATCCTGGCAACCAATTGCCATGTGGCACTGTATTGCCATGACGGGGCGGCGTCAAGCGGGTTCGCGATCGGGCCGCTGAAGGTCTTCCCCCCTGGCGGGGGAAGACAGACCGTGAAGCGGTCAGATAAGGGGGAGGACGAGCGCGGGGCCGTCGGGATTCGAAAGCCCGCGCGATCGGGCCGCCGCGAAAATCGAGGGCTCTCGCGCTCGTCTTCCCCATCATCCGGCCTTCGGCCACCTTCCCCCGCGAGGGGGGAAGGATAGATCAGTCGTGACGGCCGTTGGCGAGGGAGCGGAGGGGCGGGGCGACGCCGTTGCCGTTGGCGTGGGGGGGGCTCGGAGGCGGCGGGTTGGTGGGGGCGTAGGTGGAGCGGGCGAGGCGGCGGCTGACGTCGACGGAGAGGCAGAGGAGCGCGGCGGCGGTGACGAGGAGGACGACGGCGGCGACGGGGCGGAGGAGTTCGTCCGAGAAGAAGCGGGCGTCGTCGAAGGTGAGGGCGGCGATCGCGATCCGCGCGAAGATGATCGTGGCGCCGAGCAGCAACAGGACGGCCCAGGCCTGGAACAGGCGGATCCGCCAGACCGAGGGGCGGAAGGCCCAGGCCGGGACGCGGTCGACGAGCCTGGCGGGGGTCGCGGCCCGCGGCGCGGCGGGCTCGATCGGGTCGTCGTCGGCCCAGGGTTCGTCCCAGGCGGTCGCGGCGTCGGCGAAGTCGTTCAGGGGGTCGAGTTCGTACGAGGACTCGCTGGGGTCGAGCCGGGGGCGGGCGAGGTCGTGGCGGAGGTCGGCCCGGCCGGAGGGCTCGGCGGCCTGGGCGGCGAGGGCGCCGACGTCGAACCGGGACCGGCATTTCGGGCAGCGCGCCTGGTGGGGGGCGAGCGTCGCGTGGTCGGGGAGGCGTCCCGAGAATCCGCAGTTCGGGCACTCGATGATCATGGTCGGCTCGCGTCCCGTGCGGGGAATCTTCGTGCGGAACCGACATGGTAAGCGGGCGTTCGCGGGGTGCAAAGGAAAACTTATGCGCCTTGCCGGAAACTCCACGAGTCCTCGCGCCATGATGCGACCAATCAGCGCGGCGGGGCGAACGCGGCGACCAGGGAACGCGCGGTGCGCAGGCCGTCGACGGCGGCGCTGACGATGCCGCCGGCGTATCCGGCACCCTCGCCGCAGGGGTAGAGGCCGGCGACGGCGGGGCTCTGGCGCGAGTCCGGGTCGCGGGGGATTCGCACCGGCGAGCTGCCGCGGGATTCGGGGCCGGTGAGGGTGGCGTCGCGGAGGAACCGGCGGTCGAGGCGGCGGTCCATGATCGGCAGGCCCTTCAGGAGCGCCCGCGCCACCTTCTCGGGCAGGAGCGGGCCCAGGTCCATCGCGCGGGTGGCGCTCCGGGTGTAGCTGGAGGGGAGGGTCCCCTTGCTGGCGCGGCCGTTCAGGAAGTCGCGCGCCCACTGGATCGGCGCGGCGTAGCTGCGGCCGCCGGCGACGTAGGCGGCGCGCTCGTAGCGCTGCTGGAAGTGGACGCCGGCCAGGGGGTGGGAGCTGGTCTCGGCGGGGTCGATGGTGACGACCAGGCCGCTGTTGGCGAACGGGGAGTCGTGGCGGCTCTCGCTCATTCCGTTGGAGGAGAAGTAGCCGGGCTCGCTGACGCTGGGCATGACGTAGCCGCCGGCGCACATGCAGAACGTGAACAGGTCGCAGCCCCCGGCGCGGACGGAGAGGCCGTAGTCGGCGGCGCCGAGGGCGGGGTGGCCCTCTCTGGGTCCGTGCTGGGCCTTGTTGATCTGCTCCTGGGGCTGCTCGATCCGGACGCCGAACTGGAAGGGCTTGGCGAGCAGGGGGACGCCCCGGCGGAGGAGCATGTCGTAGGTGTCGCGGGCGCTGTGGCCGACGGCCAGCACGGCGGCGTCGGCGGCGATGTAGCCGGAGCTGGTCCCCAGGCCCCGGAGGCGGCCGTCGGCGAAGTCGAGGTCCTCGACGCGGCAGGAGAAGCGGACCTCGCCGCCGAGGTCTTCGAGCTTCTTGCGGAGCGTGCGGACGATGAGCGGGAGGCGGTTGGAGCCCAGGTGGGGGCGGTGCTCGTAGAGGATGGAGGGCTTGCCGTGGCAGTCGGCCAGGATCTCCAGGACGCGGTGGACGTCCGGGCCGCCGCTGCGCGAGGTGAGCTTGCCGTCGCTGAAGGTGCCGGCCCCCCCCTCGCCGAAGAGGTAGTTGCTCTCCGGGTCGATCGCGCCGCCGGAGTCGAACCGGCGGACGTCGGCCACGCGGTCCTTGACGGCGCGGCCGCGCTCCAGGACGAGGGGCCGGTAGCCGTTCAGGGCGAGCAGGTAGCCGGCGATCAGGCCGGCGGGGCCGGCGCCGATCACGACGGGGCGGTGATCCAGGGGACGGGCGTCGGGCCCCGACCCGGGCCAGTCGAAGGATTCAGCGAGGTAGGGCTGGACGGCCAGGCCGGCGCGGGCCGAGGCGGCGAGGGCCCGCTCGGCGGCGTCGGCGGGGAGTTCCAGCTCCATCGCGTAGCTGAAGTGGAGGTCGTCGGCGCGGCGGGCGTCGAGCGACTTGCGGAGGATCCGCCAGCGCAGGACGGAGTCGGGCCCCAGGCCGAGGCGGCCGGCGGCCCGCGTCGGGAGCGTCTCCTCCGGGTCGTCGAGTTCGAGGCGGAGGTTGTTGATCTTGACCGACGTGTTCATGAGAGGGCGGGGCTTTCCGGGAACGTCGCGGTGGCGCTCGAATCGGGACGGGGCTCGGGGGTCCACGCGGCCGAGGGGCCGAAGCAGACCAGGGTGATGTCGTCGGCCTGCTCGTGGCCCAGGGAGTACTCGCGGATGTCCTGGAGGATCGCCTTGCCGACCGCCTGCGCGCCCCCCGAAGCCTCGGCCACGCGGCGCAGCAGGCGGCGGTCGTCGCGGCAGTCGTAGAGCTCCTCCGCGAGGTTGCGGGAGTCGGTCACGCCGTCGGAGTAGACCACGACCACGTCGCCGGGGGCGAGCTGCACCTCGGCCTGGCGGTAGGAGGTGCCGGGGATGATGCCCAGGGGGAAGCCGGTGATCGTCTCGCCGACCTCCTCGACCGTGCCGTCGGCCCGGCGGACGATGATCGGCAGGTGGCCGGCCGAGGCCATCGCGAGCACCCCGCGGCGGGCGTCGAGCACGCTGAGGCTCAGGGTGATGAACTTCTCCTCGATGCCGGCCGCGAAGAGCAGCGAGTTGAGCTCGGCGGCGGCCGCCCCGGGGGCGTTCTCGGTGAGGATGCAGTAGCGGGTGTCGCCCGAGAACTTGGCCATCATCAGGGCCGCGGCGACCCCCTTGCCCGAGACGTCCCCCAGCGCCACGGCCAGGCGGTCCTGCGAGAGGGGGACGAAGTCGTAGTAGTCGCCGCCGACCTCGTAGGCCGGCTCGTAGTGGGCGAAGAACTCGTAGTCGGCGATCCTCGGCGTCTCCTGGGGGAGGAACCGCTTCTGCACCTGCTCCGCCAGCTTCAGGTCGCGGTCCACGCGCTCGCGTTCCAGGAGCGACTCGTGGAGCTGGGCGTTCTGGATGGCGATGGCCGCCTGGCCGGCCACGGCCGCCAGCACGTCCAGGTCCTCTTGGTGGAACTGCTTGCGGTCGCTGGTGTCGAGCTGGATGATCCCCACCGCCTCGCCGTCGGGCGTGAGCATCGGCACGCACATCACCGACCGGATCTTCAGGTCGGCGATCGAGGCGCTGGTGGGGAGGTTCTTGTCGGTGCTGGCGTCCTGGCTGAGGACGGCCTTCTTCTGGCCCAGGACGTGGCTGACCAGCGACCGGCTCATCTGCATCGGGGCCTCGTCGGCCGGGACGCTGGGGTGGAAGTTGGTCCGGCCCCGGCCCTGGCGGATCTTGGTCGCCTTGCGGACGAGCCGCTTGGTCTCGGGGTCGACCAGGACGAGGAAGAGCCGCTCGGCCTGGGGGAAGAGCTGGGCCAGCGAGTCCAGGACGCGGGGGGCGACCTGGTCCATCTTCAGCTCGGTGGAGAGGTCGCGGGTGATCTCCAGGATCGCCTTGAGCTTCACCTCGGGCTTCACCATGCTGGCGACCGAGCTGGAGCGGGAGGCGTCGAACGTGTGCAGGGGGGGGATGTCGCACGCCTCGCCGTCGGCCACGATCACGACCTCGCCGTCGTCGCGTTCGGGCTCGACGGGGGCGATCGGGTGGAAGACGAACTCCACGTCGCAGATGTTGATCCGGTCGCCGGGCAGGAGCTGGCGGTCGGCCCCGGGGAGGAGCTTGACGTTGTTGACCTTCGTCATGTTCCGCGACTTGAGGTCGCGGACGAAGAAGGCCTCTTCCTTGCGGTAGATCTCGGCGTGGCGGCGGCTGACGCCGTTGGGGTCCAGCACGATGTGGCACTGCTCGGGCGAGCGGCCGATCACCGTCCGCTCCTGGATCAGCTCGATGATCTGCCCGGCGGAATCGCCGTTGGCGCGTTTCAGGAAAGCCATCCCCGTCCTCCGAGACCAGAGCCCACTTCGACCCGCCTCCTAGAGTATCACGCCGGCCGCCCGGCGTCACCGGACGGCGAGGTCGACCGTCAGCACGCGGTTGCGCAGGAGCAACAGCCGGCCCCGGAGCGTCGCCAGGGCGGGACGCTGGGCGGCGGCCCCGGTGGCGCCCGGCTGCTCCGTGGCGTGGAGCGCGTCGACGACCAGCTCCACGCAGAAGTCGACCAGGCCGGGGTCCGAGAGCGGCCGGTCGCGGGACTCCACGATCCGGCCCAGCCGGCCGATCACGCCGTCGACGTCGCGCCGGAGCACCCCCTCGGCCGCCTCCAGGACGTCGGCGAGCTGCTCGTCGCGGGTCTGCCGCGACCGCCAGGTCCGGACCTCCCGGGCCAGGGCCCGGACGCGGTCGGCGTCGCGCTCGCGGTAGAGGACCCGGCCCAGCTGCAGGTAGGCCGGCGACGCCCACTCGTAGGACTCGGGGAAGTAGCCGGGGACGGCGAGCCAGGCGGCGGCCAGGCCCGCCGGCGGGGCGACGAGCTGCGCGTGGCGGTACTGCTGCTCCGCGTTCTCCATCCGGGGGGCCGCCTCCCAGCGCGGGCCGAGCCCCAGGGCGGGGGCCGTCGCCGCCAGCCGGCCCCGCTCCGCGGCCCGCTCGTCGGCGCGCTGCCGCCAGCCCAGCAGCGCCCCGGCCGTCACCCCGAGCACGGCCATCGCGATCAGGGTCCGGGGCCGGGGCCATCCCGAGCCCTCCGCCGACAGGGCCGCCGCCAGCCGCGCCGGCGTCCAGCCGCCGCCGGCCGGGTCCGAACCTCGGGTCGTCGCGGATCGGGCCGCCGAGCCCACGCCGGAGGTCGCCGGGGCCGCCTCGACGACGAGCGACGGCGAGGGGGGCAGGGCGGTGAACTCCACGGCCGTCGCGCCGGCGATGGTCGTCATCAGGCCGCGGATCCGGGACAGGTCCGCCAGCATCTCGGCCGCCGACTGGTAGCGGTCCTCGGGCTTCTTGGCGATCAGCTTGAGCACCAGCCGGTCCAGCTCGGGCGGGACGTCGGGCCGGCGGGCGCGTAGGCTCGGGGGCTGCTCGCGGACGTGCTTCAGCGCCAGCGCCAGCGCCGAGTCGGCCCGGAACGGGGGCTCGCCGACGATCATGTGGTAGAACGTCACCCCCAGCGAGTACAGGTCGCTGCGGTGGTCCATCGCGTGCCCCTGCGCCTGCTCCGGGCTCATGTACAGGGGCGTCCCCATCGTCGTCCCCTGCTGGGTGACGTGGTGGCCCTCGGACTCCAGGTCGCGGCAGAGGCCGAAGTCGGCCACCTTGATCCGCCCCTTGCGGGTCAGCAGGAGGTTCTCGGGCTTGACGTCGCGGTGGATCAGCCCGACCTCGCCCGCCGCCCCGATCGCCGCGCCCGCCTGGCGCATGATCGACAGCGCCAGCGGCAGGTCGAGCGACCCCTTGCGGATCAGGTACTCGCGGAGGTTCGCCCCCTCCACATACTCCATCGCGATGTAGTGGATCCCCTCGGCCTCGCCCAGCGCGTACACCTGCACGATGTTGGGGTGGTTGAGCTTCGCGACGGCCGTCGCCTCGATCGCGAACCGGCTCAAGTAGGCGGGACGCGACACCCACTCCGGCAGCAAGACCTTGAGCGCCACCGGCCGCTTGAGGCTGATCTGGTCGGCCAGGTAGACCTCGCCCATCCCCCCCCGGCCGATCAGCCTCTGGACCCGGAAATCGCCCAGCACCAGCCCCGTCAGGTCGCGGGCCGCGGCCTTCGAGGACTCGGGCCAGGCCCCGGTCCGCTCGTTGCTGGCGTGCTGGGGGTCGGGTTTCATCGCGACGACCATTCCCTCGACGGGGTTGGGTAGAGTCCGGGCGCGACCTTCGTCGGGCGCGGCCGCCGGACCGTCCAGCTTAAAGCGGAATGCAGCCACGCGGAAGGAGGCCCCCGACGGGCTTCCCGCGATTCCGGGGGCCCGGTCGGCTCCTGCTCCGACGATCTTCTACCAGGATGTACGACGAAAGTCCGCCGGGGTTTGCGCCAGGATTCCCGGTTTCCGTGGACGCCGGCCGAAGATGCGGATCCCGTCGCGTTGAACGGGGGCCGTCGGCGGGGCTCCTGGAGGATGAAACGAGTACGCGCCGGTCGGCGCGTCGGCCCGGATTCCGATTTTCATCTGACCGTCCCGGAGTTTGGGGCTGCGACCCAAAAAGCCTCAAAAATCAGGCGATTCCTGAGGCGAGAAGTGACTTGAGCACGCTATTGGCCGGCCGGCCGGGTTCAGCTTCCCGGCATCCGACCGCCGGGCTGACCGAGCGGCACCTTGAGTCCGTGGGTCGGGCCTGGAGATCGCGGAGCCGTCGACCGGAAACGTGCGCCGACCGCGCCAGGGTGATCGGCGTGGGCACGGGGATCAGCGCCTTAATCACGTCGATGAGGACGATCGGAAAGCTGGCCGGCGGCAAGTCATCGCTTCCAGACGTGCCGGAAGTCGCCCACGCGACCGGGCAAGGAGAGCAGGATCGGCGCAGGGGCTTGCTCGGAACTCACGACGCAGCGAATGCAGCGGCGTGCGAGCTTTTTCCGTTCCTGCATTCAGCACGCCGGGAGGATGCGCCGAGGGTGATCAGGGTCGAGCAGTCGGCGTCGACGATCGACTGAGGATTTGACGAAGTGGGGATGGAGTTGATCGTCGAGGATCCGGAGAAAGGTGCGGGGCGTGTCGTCGAGTTGATCGACGCTCGTCGCTTGTACCGGATCGATTCAAGCGGCATAGCGAGGCGGTGGGCGCTCAGGATCGATCGGTGGCGACGGGGCGTCGGTCGGGGCACTGGGACGGGATTTGAGGTCCACCTTCCCAACTTGCGACCGACGCCCCATGGGAAACCGTGCTCAGTAGCTGTCGGCGCCGATCACCTCGCCGTTAGCCCTGGTCCCCAGGGCCCACCAGGTGCCCCAGGCGATCGAATCCTTGGCGAAGCGGACGCTGCCGTCGGCCATCATGATGTTCACCCCGCCGGAGTGGTTGCTCTGGGCGTTGGTGAAGACCGACGCGTCCGGGCTGCAGCCGCCGCAGTCGTTCCGGCACGAGGCGAAGGCGTACTGCGTCGAGTTCGGCGGGACGATGGTGTGGAACATGGTCATGCCGGTCTCGCCCCAGGCCCAACGCTCGCCCTTGTTGTTCTTGACATTGTTGGCATTCCCAGGGTCCCGGAGTTTCGTCACGCAGGCCTGAAGGGCCTCGGTGACCACCGGCCCCGGAGGGGTGCCGCCCATCGGCACCAGCTGGTAGACGTCCGACTGGAGTCGGATGTTGTCGTTGGCCGTGGGACCCTGGACATCCACCACGGAGTGGGCCCGCGTCCGCCCCCCGGTGCTGTTCGCGACCAGCCCCTCGGAGAAGGCGATGGTGTTCGACGAGCCGTCCGTGATGTCGCGCAGGCCGTAGCAGAAGTTCCGCCCGAAGACGCCCGTGAAGTCGACGTCGTGATATCGGTGGGTGGTCGTGCCGGCGCTGGCGTAGTAGCTGTTGGTGTAGTTGCGGCCGGCGTTGCCGTCGGACGGGCAGAGGAAGCCCGCGAGCCTCGTGTTGACGACCGTCGAGTTCATCACGTCGGCCGGACTATGGCCCATGGCCGTGACCGAGAAGTTGGCGGCGCTGTAGAGGGGCTGCTGCTCCAGGTAGGGCAGGAGCATCGAATGCGCGCTCCAGTCGCCCCACCAGGCGTTGTCCCGGGGGTTGGTCGCGACGGGGGCGCGTGACGAGCCCATCGGGAAGCTGTTCAGGGAGCCGTGGTAGCTGTGCATCGCCAGCCCGATTTGCTTCAAGTTGTTGATGCACTGCGAGCGCCGGGCCGCCTCCCGCGCCGACTGGACGGCGGGCAGGAGCAGGGCGATCAAGACGGCGATGATGGCGATCACCACCAGCAGTTCGATCAGGGTGAATCCTCGTCGCAGACTCTTCGTCTTCATTACATGATTCCTTGGATGAAGGATCGATCGAAATTAGATGCTTTCCACCTCGCTCGCATCAGCGGCGGCTGTCCTGCCCGCCCTTCGCCGGGGCGTACATGTTCGGCCGGTCCTTGACCGCCTGCTCGATGGCGGCTCGCGACTTGACCACATCCTCGGTCGGGGTCACTAGTTGACCATCCGTCTGGTCGGGATTGCCGCAGCCGGCGCCGACCAGGACGATTCCCATGAGCGGGACCGCCAAGACGAATCGCATAATAATTTTCATGTCTGCAGTCTTTCGAGATGATTGGCTTCCAGTCACGGCTCGGACCAGAAGCTGCACGGGGAGAAGAAGGGCACTCTAAGGTTATACGCAAATCCCGCGCCTGCCGATATCTCGCTCCAGAAGAGGAGAGAGGGTGGTGCGGAATTCTGGTCGTCCCGCGGTACGGCGGCGACCAGTCCAGGTCGATGCCGCAGGGTGATCGACGGGCTAGTTCGCATGTCGACCGCGAGGCACCACTCGAAGCATGAAGCTCACCCCCTTTTCGGGGCTGTACTTCGGTCAGATCACCACCCTTGGGGGCAATGAAGTTGCACGAACTCGGCGATCGCCGAAGATAAGCACGATTGGCGGCCGTCGGCCGCACGTCCGACAGAATCTGAGAACTTTATACAGCCTCGGGCCGCAGGAAACAAAGCGCATCTCCGACAAGCGGAACATAATTGTCTTGACGTCTCGTCCACCCGAGACCTAAACCCCTTGCCCACATGGAGATATCGACCGCCACGCCTCCGAATGGATTCAACCCACATGATCTTCGGATCCAGCCCTGTCGGGCGTGGGTGGGAGGGAGCGACGGAGGAGGGCGGGTCGGTCCCCATGGAGATCGATGTGAGGCGATGCCAAACCGGTCCGGGTAGGGCTCGCCGACGACGCCATGCGGAACCCGCAAGCCCGATCGCGCGGAGCCGAAAATCGGCCGGCCGAATTCCGAGATGGGTCGGCCAGAAAACGGGCCGAAGACGAACGACCCCGTCCCCAAGCGCCAGGCAATATCGACGCGATGAGCGGGGAAACGCGGTTGGCGACGGGCGTCGGCATCCAGGCGGCGGCGCCGGCGACATGGGCTTGGTCGGCCTCCTCGTCGGGGAAGGACGCGCGCGGGCCCGTCGCGTCGTCGTCGCTCCCGCGGTCGCGGATCGAGGGCTCGCCCGACGCCCGCACCGCGAAAGCGACGGGCCAGATCGCCGACCGAAACGATCTTGCCTCGGCCCGCCCGCCGGCCCTGATTCGCCCGGACGCCCGGCTCGCCGACGGTCAAGAGCGCCGCCGGGGGATTTCCCGGTCCAAGTCGAATCCCGCGCCCCCGGGTTGAATGAGGTCCCATGAGGCGCTATCTTGAAGGTAAGAACGTGCGCGCCGATCTCTCGACGCCACGGGAGGACATCAGGTCGAGGGGGGATCGTCATGTACGCGATGAAACGGGTCCGCGCCGGACGACTCCGGTTCGCCGCTTTCCTGGGCCTCGCGACCGCCCTCGGCCTCGGCCTGAGTCGGGGCGCGGCGAGCGGCCAGGACTTCGACCCCGTGCAGGCGGCCGTCGAGGGGGCGATCAACGGCCGCTCGCGAGGGCTCCCGCCGGCCCCCCCCGAGGGGGCCTGGGGCGAGGTCATCAACGTCACCGACCGGTGGATCGTCGTGCAGAACCACGCCGGCCAGCAGTTCCCGATCGCGATCGACGACGTGCAGGAGTTCCTGATCCGCTGGCCCGGCCGCGCCGACCTGATCACCCCCGAGGCGCTGGTGGAGGCCGTGGGCTACAGCCCCGGCTCGAACATCATCCGGACCGATCACGTCGACTACTTCGAGGGGGCCGACCGCACCCTCGTCTCGCCGACGTACGCCGAGATCCTCCCCAACAACATGGCCGTCACGACCATCGACCCCGGCTTCAACCGCTTCATGAACGCCTGGGACTACGGCGGCCAGAATCTGCTCTACGGCTGGGCCTATCCGATCCCGGCCGGCATCCAGGGGAACCCCGCGCGGCTGCACGTCGTCGGCGCCCTGATCAACCCCCAGCCGATGCAGCTGGAGATCCCCGGCAACAACTTCGCCTTCATCCTGCCCGAGAACGCCGGCGGCATGACGGTCACCCAGATCACGCGAGGCGACACCCGCCGCGTCCGCAAGGGCGACTACGCCTTCATGATGCCTATCGAGGCCCGCCTCCGCGGCCTCCGGCTCTCGCAACTGGTCGTCTACAAGCAGATGCCCCTCCGCCAGTTCAACCCCGACGCGAAGTGAAGTCGGGCCGGTCCCGCACACGCCGACGCAATCACCCCGGCTTCCGGATCTTCCTGCCGTCGCTCGCCCGGTGGCGAGGCGCGTCGAGGACCCGCTCGATCGGGACGGCCCAGAGGCGTTGCGGGGTGGCGGCGACGAGTCGGCCGGATGAAGCGGCCCAGTGCAGCGAGCGGATCTCGTCCGGGTCCTCGTCCGCGAACAGCTCGGGGCGGATGCGCAGAAACGCGCCTTCCTCGGGTAAGTAAAGCTTCCCCAGATCCCCGTGCTTGTTATCCCCTTGATGGATCAACACGCCGCCGGGGGGTCCGGGTTGGAGCTGCATCAGGTTCTCGACCGAAGGCAGGTGCCGGATCGGGTCCTGGCCTCGCCGGGCGTGGAAGAGCTGGCGCTGGCACAGGTGGAAGAAGCCGTCGGGCCCGAAAGGCGTCGTGGCCCATCGCTCGAAGAAGTTCCATTTCGCCCCGAGCGCGAAGGTCTTCTCGAGCCCGCGCCGCGCCGCTCGTAGCCGTCGCCCCCCCAGATCAGGACGTCGCCCTCGTCCAGGTGGACGACGCCGAAGGTCGGGAACTTCTCGGCGATGGGCGGGAACCCTTCCAGAGGCGCGAGGCGGCCGTCCTGCTCGATGAGGAGCAGGGCCGGCAGCATGGTCTTCTCGGGGTAGACCTCCTTCGCGTCCAGGACGGCGACCACGCTCTCGCCGAGGAAGTCCGCCCACTTGATGCCGTTCTCTCGTTCGTCGGGAGGCAAGAGGAGCGTCTTCGCGCCTTCCGGGCGGTCCGCGACCCGCACGCGGTAGAGATAGGGGCGGTCGGGGGTCATCGAGGCCGTCACCCAGCGTCCGCCGCGGGATCGGGCGGCGCTCAGTGCGTACTCGTCCGCGATCGAGAAGCTCGGCGGCCACGCCGTCAGGTCGGCGAACGCGGTGCGACAGTCATTCGGAAACCCCAGGGCGTGGGAAAAGGCGACGATCGGCCCGGCACGGCCGACGCAGGCCAGGTGGATCCCCTCGGGGCTCGGGTGCTCCTCCAGGTCCGCCCGGCGCAGGTCGGCCGGGGGCCTGATCGTCACCATCATCGGGACGGGCAGATCGGTCCCTTCCCAGTAGGCGAGGCCGCGGGAAGCCGCCTCCTTCAGGACGAGCAGGAGTCCGCGATAGGGACGGCGATCCCCTTCGGGGAGGGCCTGCACCCGTGGTTCGACCCACTCCAGGAACGCCGGGACGTTATCGGCCGAGGCGAAGCAGCCGGGGCTGAAGTTGGATTCGATCTCCAGGGGGAACCGCCCCGCGAGCGCCGGGTGCTCGGCGACCAATTCGGTGAAAAGGCCTTCCGGGTCGTCCAGGAGTTCCCCGGGCGCGGCCTCGGGCGATTCGGCCTCCGGCCAGAGCGACAGGCAGAACCCTCGCTCGTAGTGGTAGGGAAGTTCCGCGGCGCAGTACGCGATCGCGAGTTGACACGCGGTGTTCGCCGCCCGTCCGGCCGAGTCGGCGTCGCGGCCGGAACCGGCCAGCAGCTCGCGGACCTGCGCCCAGAGGGCGTCCGCGTCCTCCCTCTCGTCGAACGGGCACCGCTCGTCGGAACGCCCGAGCAGTCGCGGGACGAACCCATCTCGGATCCGCTTCTCGTCGACGACGTGCAGCGTGCAGTCGAAACCCATCGCTCGCCTCCGATCCGCGAGGGCGGCCGGGCCGGTCGCACGCCGGCTCTACGCCCCCCACGCGGCACCATTTCGCAGCAGCGGCGGCGAGTCGTCAACGGTCCCGATCACGCCTTCTTGGCCGGCTTCTTCGACTCCTCCTGCGGGTTCGGCGGGGGCTCCATCCCCTCCTCGTCGCCGGTGCGGTAGAGGGGGAGGTAGCGGTAGTAGACCTCCAGCGTGAGGATCGAGAGCGAGGTCTGGAAGAGCCGGCCGCCGGTGTTGCCCCAGCGGTCCTGGCTGGGGGAGGCGGGGTCCCAGCTCCCGTTCGGGCAGCCGTCGTCGCGGACCTGGGTGCGGATCAGGGCCTCGCGGACGTGGGGATTCCAGCGCTCCCAGTCCTTGTTCCGCATGTTGTGGAGGAGCTGGGTCGCGTAGTACCAGTAGTAGATGTTCCGGTCTTCGGACTTCTCCAGGTGGGCGGCGACGCGGCCGGCGCCCTTGATGAGCGACGGATGATCGCGAGACCAGCCGAGGATCTGGCGGCCGACGAGGGCCTCGGCCGTCATCACGGGCGAGGCTTCCCCCCGGCCCGGCTGGTAGGCGTAGAGCACCTTCTTGCCGTCGGCGGCGGCCAGGTTCAGGTACTCGGTGCAGCCGCGGAGGGTCTGTCGGGGGATGGGAAGGCCGGCGAGGTCGGCGCTGCGGAGGGCGAAGATGTTCCAGCCGAAGACGGAGGTGTCGCCCGCCTGGCCAGGCCGATACCGCCAGCCGCCGGTCTGAGGGTCCTGGGCCTCGACGATGAACGCGACGGCGCGGGCGGCGGGCTCGCGGAGCGTCGGGTCGCGCGAGAGGCCGTAGGCCTCGCAGAGGGCCATCGAGGCGATGGCGTGGCTGTAGAGCCAGCCGATGCCGGTCCCGCCGACGTGGAGGTCGCCGTTCTCCTGCTGGTTGGCGCAGAGCCATTCCAGCCCCCGACGCACGGCCGCCTGGTGCCGGCTCTTGACGGTGTGGCTGTAGCCCGCGCCCAGCAACGGCAGCAGGGCCAGGCCGGTCGCCCCGGTCGGCGAGAGGATCGCGCCCTGCGACGGGCAGGACTGACAGACCTCGCTCGCGTCCAGCACCCACGAGCCGTCGGCCTTCTGGTGGCGGACGATCCAGGCCAGGCCGTCCTCGACGGACTTCTCGGATTGGACCGTCCCCCCCTCGCGACGCACCAGCTCGGCGCGGCCGAGGCCGGATCGGCCCGAGAACGGCGCCTGGATGTTCGCGGCCAGGCCGGGCAGCGGGGCGACTCCCATCAGCGAGGGCGCCAGGTCGCGGCTCGGGGCAGGGCCCTCCGCCTCGGGGGCGAACGCCACCAGGCCGGGAAGCTCGGGCTGGTTCGTCAGCTTCATCAGCGGGTCGTCCGGGCCGAAGCCCATCGACGGCGGGTTCGGGTCGTCGACGTCGGTGAACGGGTCGCCCGCCCGGTCGGCCTCGACGAGCGAGGTCAGGTCGGCGATCTCGCCCGGGGCGATCTCCGAGGCGAACGAGCGCTCCGGCTCGATGGGCCCGGACGTCTGGATCAGGAAGGCCAGGACCAGCAGGACGAAGGCGTGCAGGAGCACGCTCACGCCCCAGGATGGGACCGACCGCAGCGTCTCGACGTCGATCTCGCGGCCGTTCCACGCCATCGAGACCCGCCCGACGCGGTCCAGGATCCTCAGCGGCAACTCGCGGAGCCTCATGGGTGGAACTCGATGGGGACGAGGGGGCCGGGCGTCGTCGGTCGGTTCATTCTAGGGTCCCCGCCTTCGCGATGGCCAGTGCCTGCGCGAGACCGCCATTCCGACGACGAGCACCCCATGCCGAGACGGGCGACGTGCGCCGCTCTCTCGTCCGAGGATTCCCGGCGATTCCCTCCCCATTTCCAGTACGGTTCCAGTTCGGCGCAAAAAAAATCCCCGACCGGGATGGTCGGGGACGAATGCGATTCGTGGAGATCCGCTCGCTCAAGCCTGGGGGGCGTCGGGCGTGGGGACCGGGGGGGCCGGGATCGAAGGGGCCGCGGGGGTCGCCGGGATGCTGGGGGCCTCGGGGGCCGGGGGGACCGAAGGAGCCGGGGCCGGCGGGGGCTCGTCCGAAGCGGGGGCCGGGGCCGGGGCGGCCGGGGCGGCTTCAGCCGGAGCAAACTGGCCGGCCGGGGCGACCTTGGCGGGAGCATAAGGGGCCTGGGCGACCGGCGCCACCTTGGCGGGAGCGACCGGGGCCTGAGCGACCGGGGCGACCTTCGACGGGGCGTAGCCCTGGGGGGCGGCGGCCGGAGCCGGGGCGACCTTGGTGGGCGCGACCGGGGCCTGGGCGACCGGCGCGACCTTCGACGGGGCGGCCGGGGCATAGCCCTGGGGGGCGGGGGCCGGAGCCGGCGCGACCTTGGTGGGCGCGACCGGGGCCTGCGCGACCGGCGCGACCTTCGACGGGGCGGCCGGGGTGTAGCCCTGGGGGGCGGGGGCCGGAGCCGGCGCGACCTTGGTGGGCGCGACCGGGGCCTGCGCGACCGGAGCGACCTTCGACGGGGCGGCCGGGGCGTAGCCCTGCGGGGCGGCGGCCGGGGCCTGCGCGACCGGAGCGACCTTCGACGGGGCGTAGCCCTGCGGGGCGGCGGCCGGAACCTGCTTGGACGGGACCTGAGCATGAGCGGTCGAAGCCGCCAGGGCTACCGCCGCCACGCCGAACAACCGAGTGCGAAGCATTGTTGCAATCTCCACGGAGACCGGATCCAGGAAGCGGAACACTCGAAGACGTTTCCGAGTACGCAGTCTGGCCCGACCTTTCCCACTATACTAGATAACCAACTGCGTGCTCTGGGCGTTCTGCGAATTTTCAGCAGAATAAATCGACCCTAAGGCCGTGTCCAGTATTTCTCGGAAGGAACTTCGAGAATTCAGGACCACCTGAACGCCCAGGTTGACCACGTTGTCTGCAAAAGATAGACCGAGGGGGCGAAATTTTCAGGGCCTCGTCCCGCTCGGAACCTCGTACTGAGCCTTCCGGGCGAAAGGCCGGTGTTTGTCCCTGTTCTGGAGAGTCTAGCATGCCGATTCCTCTCAAGGAGGATCGCCGGGCGGCCCAAGGCCCGCGACGACGGTTTTCTCGCGGAGGGTTGAGCCGGGCGAAGGACGGCCGATAATAGAGGTCTTGCCGGCGGGCGGAGCGGGGGGCGGGATGGATCGACCGCTCCTATCGCGGCGGCCTTGCGTCCGATTGCTAGTACGCGGCGATCGCCCGGAACGTTGGGGGGTCGACCGCGACCAGGGAAGGGGTGGCGATTGATCGGCCTCGTCGCGAACGAGCGTTTCGGGGGCCAGCGAGCCGGACGGGCCCGGCTTGCGCCCGGGGCCCTGCTCCTGCTGGCGTTGCTCGGACTCGGAGGCGGGGGCTTCGGCCAGGACGCCGCCGCCCCGGCCTCGCGAATGCCCGAGGGGCTCCGGTTCGCCCACGGCCTGTTCCGTCAGCGCAAGTTCGACCTGGCGGCCGACGAATACGCGAAGTTCCTGGAGACGGATCCTGGGCCGCCCCACGGGGACGACGCCCGCTTCGGCCTCGCCAGCGCGAGGCTCCTCCAGGGCCGCTATCAGGAGTCCCGCGACGCCTTCCGCGAGTTCCTCCGCCGGGCTCCCGACCACGCGCGAGCCCGGACGGCCCTGTACCGCCTCGGCGAGCTGTCCTACATGCTCGGCGACCTCCCCGCGGCCCGCGAAGCTCTGGAGCGGTTCACGGACGACCCCGACGACCATCCCAATTTGGAGACCGCCTGGACCTACCTGGGCGACGTCCGCACCGCGCTGGACGACCCGGCGGCGGCCCGATCCGCTTATGAACAATCCTTGAAGCGATTTCCCGAGGCGAGGCTGGCGGACCGGGCCCGCTACGGCCTCGGCCGGGCGCTGGCGACCCTCGGCGAGTCCCAGCCGGCGCTCGACGTGCTGGAGGGGTTGATCCGCCGCGAGCCGGCCGAGTGGGTGGACAAGGCGCGGCTCCAGGTGGGCCGGATCGAGTTGGCCGCCGGCCGGTTCGAGGCCGCCGAGAAGACCCTGGCGAAGGTCGCCGGCCCCGGCCCGCTCCAGGCCGAGGCCCGACTCCGCCGCGCCCAGGCCCTCGCGAGGCTCGACCGCCTCGAAGAGGCCGCCGACCTTTTGCGGCCGCTCGCCGCCGACGCCGCCGAGCCGGCGTCGCTGGAGGCGAGCCTGGAGGCGGCCGGCGTCGACCTCCGACGCGACCGCGCCGCCGACGCGCTCCGGATTCTGGACGACGCCATCCCCCGCGCCGTTGAATCGCCCCTCGCCGCCGCCCTGACCTACCGATCGGCCGAGGCCCTGCGCGCCCAGGGCCGCGACGCCGAGGCGCGCGGGCGATTCCTCAAGGCGGCCGAGGCCGCCCCCGCCGCCGCGCCCTGGGCCGACGACGCCTGGCTCGAAGCCGCCCGCCTCGCCCACCAGGCCGGCGACCACGACGCGGCCGGGAAGCTCGCCGACGACTTCGCCGCGAAGTTCCCCGACAGCGAACGGCTCCCCGACGTGCTCCTGATCCAGGCCCGGTCCGCGACCGCCGCGAAGCGCCCCGAGGCGGCCGTCGCCGCGCTGGAGAAGCTGCTCGGCGAAGGCGGTGGGAAACCGCTCGACGCCTCGCCCGAGGTGCTCGACGCCGCCCGTTACGAGCTGGCGCTGGCCTATCGCGCGACCGGCAAGGCCGAACGGGCCGACGCCCTGCTGGCGACGCTGGCGGGGTCGTCGAAGAAGGGGACGGCGGCCGATGCGGCCTTCCTGCTGGGCCAGGACCACCTGGAGGCCGGCCGCTTCGCCGAGGCCGCCGCCGAGTTCGAACGCTCGCTCGCCGCCGCGCCCGACGGCCAGGTCGCCGACTACGCCCTCGCCCACGAGGCCGCCGCCTACCTGGGGCTCGGCCGTCGCGACGACGCGATCGCGACGCTCGGCCGGCTCGCCGAGCGGTTCCCCAAAAGCCTCGCGCTGCCGCCGGCCCGGCTGCGGCTGGCGGAGGCCCTCGTCGCGGCCGGCGAGCTGCCGAAGGCCGTCGACCAGTTCCGGCCCCTCGTCGAATCCACGGAGCCGGTCCCGGCCGAACTTCGGGAACGGGCCGAGCTGGGCCTGGCCCGCGCCCTGGGGAAGCAGGGCGACGGGGACGCGGCGGCGAAGGCCTTCGACGCGATCCTCGCGCGGACGACCGACGAGGCCCGCGCGGCGGACCTGGCCCTCGAACGCGCCCGGGCCGTCGAGGCGACAGGCAAGCCCGAGGAGGCGATCGCCGCCTACGAGGCGGTCGAGGCCCGCGCGCCGAAGCTCGACGCGGCGCTCTTCGCCGCGCTCGCCCGGTCGCGGCTGCTGGCCAAGGATCACCCCCAGCAGGCGGCCGAGCTGATCGGAAAGCTCGTGGACGGCGACGAGGCCCGCGCGCGGCTGAAGGCGATCGGCCAGCCGCTCGACGCCCTGCTCGCCGAGCGCGGCTGGGACTGGATCGACGCGGGGAAGCTCGACGAGGCCGACCGGGCGTTCGCCGAGCTGCTCCGGGACTTTCCGGAGGGCCCGTACGCGGCCGACGCCCGCTTCAACCTCGCCGAGTCGGCCAACGAGCGGAAGGATTTCGCCGAAGTCGTCCGCCTGCTCGAGCCGCTGGTCGAGCCCGCCTCGCCCGACGCGCCGAAGCTCCCCGAACGGCTCGCGGCCGACGTCCTTTACCGCCTGGGCCGGACCCGCGTCGAGCGCGGCGAGTGGGCCGAGGCCGCCGCGACGCTCGACCGCCTGATCGCGGAGGCCCCCGCGAGCCCCCGGATCCGCGAGGCCCGCTTCCTCCGCGCCGAGGCCGCGCTGCGGCAGGACCAGTTCGAGCCGGCGGAGAAGCTTCTGGCCGACCTGATCGCCGAGCCCGCCTCGCCCGACGACCCGCCCGATCTCCTGAGGCTGGCGAGGGAGCGTCGCGTGCAGTGTCTCCTCGGCCTGAAGCGCTGGCAGGCCGCGCTCGACGAGGCCGACGCGCTCAAGGGGACGATCGCCGAAGCCGCCGCGAAGGACCCGGTGGAATTCGCCCGGGGTCGCGCGCTGCTGGGCCTCGGCCGCCCCGAAGACGCCCGCTCGGCGTTCCAGGCCGTGATCGACTCGCGCCAGTCCGGCGACCTCGCGGCCCAGGCTCAGCTGATGCGCGGGGAGGCGTTCTTCCACGAGGACAAGTTCCTCCAGGCCCTCACCGAGTTCCTGAAGGTCGACGTCCTCTACGACGCCCCGCGCCGCCAGGCCGCGGCCCTTCTGGAAGCCGGCAAGGTCTACGAGCGCCTCGCCCGCTGGCCCGAGGCCGCCGAGACGTATGAACGCCTGACGACCCGTTTCCCCGAAGACCCCTGCGCCGTCGAGGCCGAGGCCCGCCGCAAGGCCGTCCTCGCCGAGCACGGGGCGAAGCCGTGAGGGAGGCCATGTGTGATCTCCCGTTCCCCCCGGTTGGGGAAGGGCCTTGAGAATGGGAATCGGACGGACCGCGGAAGACCTGGGAAGGAGCCCGTTGATGAGCGCTGGGAATCGGAGCAGGCGGGCCTTGGCGGCGTTCGTGGGGGCCATGTTGCTGACCTCGGCGACGGCCTGGGCCGGGGAGCCCCGGGCGGACCTCTCGGTCGAGGTCCAGCGCCGGCTGGCGCGGGCGGCGGGCGACGTGCTCGTTTGGTACGAGCGGACGCCGGCCGGCGAGCGGATGGCCTGGGGCGGGCTCGGCGCCTGCGTGGTGCTGGGCGTCTGCGTGACGCTGGAGCGGCTGTTCCGCCTGCGACGACGCGCCGTCATCCCGAACGACTTCCTCGCCCGGTTCCTGGACCGGCTCCACGAGGGGAAGCTCGACGGCGGCAAGGCGCTCGACTACTGCGAGATGAACCCCAGCCCCGCCGCGCGCGTGGCCCTGGCCGCCGTCCGGCGCTGGGGACGCCCGGCCGTGGACCTGGAGCGAGCCGTGGGGCTCGCGCATCGCTGGGAGTCGGAGCAGCTCCGTCGCAACGTGGGCACGCTGCGGCGGATCACGGCCCTGGCCCCGCTCGTCGGCCTGCTCGGCTCGCTGCTGACCGCCGACCGCCTGATGCGCGAGGCCGGCGAGGCCGCGCCCGGCTGGCCCGCCCTGGCCGACGCGCTGGCCCCGCTGATCTTCGGCGTGGGCGTGGGGGTGGTCGCGATGGTCCTCTACGACCTGCTGACGACCCGCGTCGAACGCCTGGGAGCGGCCCTGGACCGGCTGGGCGCCGAGACGATCGACGCCGTCGCCATGACCACCGTCGTCGCCGCGCCGACGCTCGGGTCGCATCCGTCGTCGCCGCACATCCGCCTGGGAGAGCCCCTCGTCGACCGCCGGCCGACCGTGGCGGTCCCGGTCCGCGAGGCGGCCCCGCGTCGCCTCCGCGAAGACCCCTCGATCGGGGCCTGAGGCCCGAGGCGGCGCGTCGCGTCGGGTGCGGAATCCGGGGCGTTCGGTTATGCTGGCGACGTCGTAGGGATGCGAGCCCCGGCCCCCAGGCGAGACGAGGCGTGAGGCGATGACCGGACTGGACCTGGAATCGTTCCTGCTCCTGCTCAAGGCCGATCTCGGCGGATGGGCGCTCGTCGCCCTGGGCTGCCTGATGCTGGCGATCCTGGTCTGGGTGAGCTGGGGGTCGCGGCAGGCGATCCGCAAGTGCCTGGCGCTCTCGATCGCGCTCCACGCGGCGCTCTTGCTCGGCGGCAGCAGCGTGCCGGCCGTCATGCGGGCCCTGAACCCCCAGAAATCCGAGGACGACGGCGAGGGGCACATCCGGAGGATCCGCGTCTCGCCCGTCGCCGATCCCGATTCCGCCGACCCTTCGGACGACGTCCGGGCCCTCGCCGCGCTCGACGGGGCCCGGCCGGCCGGCCCCGCGCCGGTCGACCGGCTCGACGAGCCGATCGCACTGGCGGCCCGCCGGGTCGACGCGGCGAGGCCGGCGATCGACCCCGAGTCGGCCCGCGCGCCGATCCCCGAGCCGTCGCAGCCGCCGCCCCTGGAGACGGCCGAGGCCACGCCCGCGCTCCCCGCGCTGCCGGTCTCGGCACCGCCCTCGACCGAGGAGGTGACCCCCGCCGGGCCCGCCCCGCTCCCCGCCGTCGCTCCCCCGGAGGCCGTCGCCTCGGCGGGGGACGAGACGCTGAGCGCGCCCGAGGTCCCCCGGCCCGAGCCCCCTCCCGAGGCCGAGTCGGCCGAGCCCGCCCGGGGCAACGTCCCCCTGGCGAGCGGCGGGAGGCTCCGCTCGGTTCGGCCCGAGTCCCGCCCCCGCCCGGAATCCGCGCCCCGGGTCGAGCCTCCGGCGGAGAAGCCCGCGTTCCCGCCCCTGGCCCTGGCGACGCCCCTGCCGGTCCCCGCCCCTCGGCCCGAGCCGGCGCTGGCCGACCTCTCCGCGCCCCGGACGCCGATCACCGAGGTTCCGCGGATCTACCGTTCGCGGCTCGACGCCGACCGCTCCGCGCGGGCCGAGCGGTCGGGGGCGAGCCCGGCCAGCGAGCAGGCGGTCGAGCGGGCCCTGGACTGGCTCTCCCGCCACCAAGACTCCGACGGCCGCTGGGACGGCGGCACCGCCCGCTACGCCGACGGCGAGGTCGTCCCCGGCGACGACGACTTCACCGTCCACTGCCCCGCCGGCCAGGCCTGCTTCGGCGAGTGCGCCTACTGGGAGGCCGACACCGGCCTGACGGCCCTCGCCCTGCTCACCTTCCTGGGGGCGGGGTACACCCACGAGGACGGCAAGTACGCGACCACGGTCTCGCGCGGGCTCGGGTTCCTCCTGCGCCAGCAGAAGCCCGACGGCGACCTGCGGGGCGTCAGCAACACCGTCGGCATGTACTGCCACGCGATGGCCACGCTCGCCCTGTGCGAGGCCTACGCCCTCTCGCTCGACGAACGGCTCCGCACCGGCGCCGAGCGCGCCCTCGGCTTCCTGGCGAAGGCCCGGGCGCGCGACGGCCTCTCGTGGCGCTACGCCCCCGGCGCGTCGGTGGGGGACACGAGCATCCTCGGCTGGGTCGTCATGGCGCTCAAGTCGGCCAGCGAGATCGGCGTGCCGATCGCGGACCAGCCGTCGCTGGAGAAGGGGGCCGCAACCTGGCTCGAACGGGTGGCCGACGGCGACGCCAAGGGGCTGGCGAAGTACCAGCCGTGGGAAGACGTCACCCCCACGATGACCGCCGAGGCCTGGGCCTGCCGCCAGTTCCTCGGCCTGGGCGGGCCCGGCCCCGCCAGCACCGAGGCCGCCGCGTTCCTCCTCAAGCACGACTCCGACAAGGGCAAGACGAACGTCTACTATTGGTACTACGCCACCCTGGCCATGTATCAGCACGGCGGCCGCCCCTGGGCCGAGTGGAACGGCCGCATTCGCGACCGCCTCGTCGCCCTCCAGCGCCCGACGGGCCACCAAGCCGGGAGCTGGGACCCCGACGACAGCGTCTACGGGGCCCGCGGCGGCCGCGTCTACACCACGGCCCTCGCCGCCCTCAGCCTGGAAGTCTACTACCGCTACCTCCGCCTCTACGACAAGCCGAGCCTCGCCGAGGACCACGTCGAAGGCGACGACGACGAACTCCCCGACCCCGCGCCCGCGCTCGAACCTCCCGCCGCCGCGACCCGGCGGCGCTGACCTCTCGACGAGGCCTCATCCATGACCCGATTCCAGGCGATCCGGCGGACGATGGGCGGCCTGGCTGCTCTGGCGACGAGCCTCGTCGCGGCCGGGGCCGAAGAACCTGCCCCCCGGCCGCACGCCGATTACACCGAGACCATCCCCGGCTCGGACGTCCGCTTCCCGATGGTCGCGATCCCCGGCGGGACCTTCGCGATCGGCAGTCCGCCCGGCGAGCCGGGCCGCCGCGACCACGAGGGCCCGCGCCGCCCGTTGAAGATCCGCCCGTTCTGGATGGGCAAGTTGGAGGTCACCTGGGACGAGTACGGCGAGTTCCGCAAGGTGATCGGCTCGAACCGCAAGAACGCCGAGGCCCTCGCGAAGGACGCCGACGCGGTCACGCATCCGACGGCGCCTTACCCCGACGAGACGTTCGGCTACGGCCGCAAGGGGCGGCCGGCGATCCTGATGAGCCATCACGCGGCGATGGAATACTGCTACTGGCTTTCCAGGAAGACCGGCAAGGCGTACCGGCTGCCCACCGAGGCCGAGTGGGAATACGCCTGCCGCGCAGGGACCGAGACCGCCTACTCCTTCGGCGACGACCCGAAGAAGCTCGACGACTACAGCTGGTTTTTCGGGAACGCCGAGAAGCCCATGCCGGTCGGCAAGAAGAAGCCCAACCCATGGGGCCTCTTCGATATGCACGGCAACGTCGCCGAGTGGTGCCTCGACCGCTACGCCGCCGACGCCTATGCCGGGCTCCCTCAGGACCGCCCCGCCGTCGGTCCCGTCCTCTTACCGACGGCGGCCCTCTACCCGCACGTCGCCCGGGGCGGTTCCTGGGACGATGACGCGCCGAAATGCCGGAGCGCCGCCCGGCGGGGCTCGGAACCGAAGTGGAACGAGATGGATCCCGACGGCAGCATCTGGTGGGTTTGGGACGCCCCCTTCGTCGGCTTCCGCGTCGTGCGGGCGGTCGAGGAGCAGGAGGACCTCGAAGGGCTTCGCTCGCAGGTCCGCAAGCCGGCCCGTTGAGAAGAGGGCCGGTCACCCGTCACTCGTGCCGCAGGGCGTCGATCGGGTTGAGGAGCGACGCCTTGACGGCCGGGACGAGTCCGAAGACGACGCCGGTGAGGGTGGAGACGCCGAAGCCGAGGGCGACGGCCCAGAGCGGGATGACGACGTCGACCATCTGGGGGTGGAGGCTCGCCAGGGCGCAGAGGCCGTAGCCGAGGGCGATGCCGGCCGAGCCGCCGAGGAGGCTGAGCGAGACGGCCTCGGTCAGGAACTGGAGCATGACGTCGCGCCGCCGAGCGCCGACGGCCTTCCGCAGGCCGATCTCGCGGGTGCGCTCGGTGACGCTCACCAGCATGACGTTCATCACGCCGATGCCGCCGACCAGGAGCGACACGCCGACGATCCCCGCCAGCACGGCCGTCGCCACCAGGCTCATGCTGTTGAACGCGTCCAGGATCTCGTCCTGGGTCATGACCTTGAAGTCGTTGGGCTGGTACGCGTCCAGCCGGTGCCGACGCCGCAGCAGGTTGACGATCTGCGCGCGGGCCTCGGGCACGGCCTCCTCCGAGACCGCCTGCGCCGTGGCCGCCATGCGCCGGAGCTGCGCCGGGTACATCTTCAGCGCCGTGGTGTAGGGGATCAAAACCAGTTCGTCCTGGCTGTTGCCCAGGAAGCTCCCCTTCTCGGACAGGACGCCGACGACCGAGAACCGCCGGCCGGCGACCAGCAGGTTCCGGCCCACGGGGTCGTCCCCCAGCTCCAGCTTGCGGACCACCTCGCGGCCGAGCATGCAGACGGCCCGGCGCTCCTCGACGTCGACGATCGAGAACGGCCGGCCCAAGGCCACCTCGTAATTGCGAATCGCCAGGTAGTCGGCCGACACCCCCTCCAGCGGGGCCCGAAACTCGTCGCGGCCGGCCTGCACCAGCACGGTCTCCGAACGGATCAACGGCGAGAGCCGCCGCAGCGCGGGGCAGTTCTGCTCGATCGCCGCCAGGTCGCGCTCGTCCATCGCGATCCGCCCCAGCCGTCGCCCCGCCTCGCCCGCCGGGCGCTCGGGCCAGACCCACATCGCGTTCGTCCCCAGCCCCTGGAGGAACTCGGACACGTACCGCGTGAAGCCCTGCACCACCCCCACGACCGTCAGCGTGGAAGTCACCGCGATCACGATCCCCAGCACCGTCAGCATCGACCGCAGGCGGTGCGCCCAGATCTGCTCGAACGCGTTCCCGATGTTCGCCAGCGCGATCCGCATCAACGTCTCCTCGATCACGCGAACAGGCGACCGACCGCGACCTCGAACTCCGGCAGTATCTCGTCGAACCGCAGCACGTCGTCCCCCCTCAGGGTGACCGGCGGCTTCCCGTCCTCGAATACCGTCGCCGTCCGCGCCTGAGGATCCAGGATCAGGACGACGACCACGCCGACGGCGAGATACTCGCCCACCTTCACCAACACGTCGTTCCAGCGATCGCTGGGCGAGAGAACCTCGCACGTCAGTTCAGGCGGGGACGGGCAGTAGCCGGCGGGGGGCTCCCCCTGGGGCATCCGCGAGTAGCTGTAGTACGAGACGTCGGCCCCGCGGACCGTGTCGGGGCCGCGCCGAGTGATGACGCCTGAGTCGTTGTTCAGGACATGTCCGACGTCCTGATCGGCCACGAAATTTCCCAGAAGCCGGCCGAAGGTGTTGCAGACCTTCCCGTGCCTCGCGCCCGGCATCGGCGACATGACGATCCGTCCCCGCACCAGTTCTTCGACCGCCCCCGAATCGGGCCGTCGTGCGAACTCCTCGGCCGTCATCAGGGCGGGGACCTGTTCCACCGTCGCCATGGGCGAAGCTCCTGTTTCAGTCGAAGAAGCGGCCGACGACCACCTCGAACCCCGGCAGGATCGCATCGAACCGCAGGATTTCGTCGGGCCCGAGCCTGGTCGGCTCGGCCTCGGCCCCGAAGACGTGGGCGGTCTTCTCCTCGGGGTCGAGAACGACGACGCACAGCACGCCGGCGTCGAGGTACTCGCCGACCTTCACCATGGCGTTCTTCCAGCGGTCGCTCGGCGAGAGGACCTCGAAGACCAGTTCGGGGATCTCCGGCCCGTAGCGGGAGTTGTCGGCGTCTCGGGGAAGCCGCTCGAAGCTGTAATAGGCCGCGTCCGCGCCGCGCACGGTATCGGGGTTTCGACCGACGATGATCGCCGAATCGTTGCCCACCACGCGACCGAGCGGATGGTCCTCTAAGAACCGACCCAGCAGGTAGGCCACCTGGGCGCAGACGAAGCCGTGGCGACGATTCGGGAGAGGCGACATGACGATGCGTCCTCGGACCAGCTCCTCGACGGCGTCCGCGTCGGGTCGGCGCTCGAACTCCTCGGCGGTGATCAAGGCGGGCTTCTGTTCGACCGTCGCCATCGTGGGGTCTCCTTTCGCGCGGGGACGGGGCTATTGTCCCAGACCGGACGTCGCGGCGTCCACCGAGGCTGGGCGGGCTCCGCTTCGCCTCACGGCGTGCGGGCTTCGTCGGACTCGACCAGGCCGTCGCGGATGCGGACGATCCGGCGGCAGCGGGCGGCGACGTCGGGCTCGTGGGTGACGACGACGATGGTTTGGCCCTCGCGGTGGAGGTCGGCGAACAGGTCGAGGATCTCCTCGCCGGTCTGGGTGTCGAGGTTGCCGGTCGGCTCGTCGGCGAGGAGCAGGGCGGGGCGCTGGACGATCGCCCGGGCGATGGCCACCCGCTGGCGCTGGCCGCCGGACATCTGGTTCGGCCGGTGGCCCATCCGGTCGCCCAGGCCGACGCGCTCGAGCGCCTCGACGGCGCGGCGCCGGCGCTGCGAGGCCGAAGCGCCGGAGTAGATCATCGGCAGCTCCACGTTGCGCAGGGCCGTCTGCCGCGCGAGCAGCTCGAAGGTCTGGAAGACGAAGCCGATGCGGCGGCCCCGGACCTGGGCCAGCTCGGCCTGGGAGAGCGCGGCGACCTCGCGGCCGTCGAGCCGGTAGGTCCCGCTCGTGGGGACGTCGAGGCATCCGAGGATGTTCATCAACGTGGACTTCCCCGAGCCCGACGGCCCCATGACGGCCACCAGCTCGTTCGAGCCGATCGCCAGGTCGACGCCCCGGAGCGCGTGGACGGTCTCCTCGCCCACGCGGTAGAGCTTGGCGACCGCTTGCAGCTGGATGACCGCCGCGTCGTCGATGTCAGCCCTCCTTCTCCAGCTCGGCCGGGGAGTCGACGGGGAGCACGGCGTCGCCGTCCTTCAGCTCGTCGAGCGCGTGGAAGGGGCCGACGACCACGCGGGCGTCCTCGTCGAGCCCGGCGCGAACCTCCACGCGGCGCTCGTCGCTCAGGCCGGTCTCGATCGGCTGGGCGCGGGCCACGCCGCCGTCGAGGACGAAGACGACCTTGAGGTAGCGCTGCTCGGCGTCGCGGGCCTTCTCGCCCGGCTGCCGGGCGGTGCGTTCGGACCAGTCGCGGATGAGGGGCGAGTCGGGCAGCTCCTTGCGGCGGCGGTGGACGACGGCCTGGGCCGGGACCGAGAGGGCGTCGTCGCTCTGGCGGACCTCGACCTCCACCGTCACGCTCATGCCGGGCCGGAGCATGGGCCCGTCGGACTCGGACCCGGTGGGCTTCGGGACGTCCAGGTCGACGAGGGTCTCGAAGCCGACGACCTCGTCCTTCTTGACCTTGCCCTGCGGGGAGACGCGGTCGATCCGGCCGGGGAGCGGGCGGAGCTGGTCGGCCTGGAGGAAGACGCGGGCGACCTGGCCGCGGCGGACGAGCGGCACGTCGGTCTCGTCGACGTCGGCCCGCACCCGCATCCGGTCCAGGTCGCAGACCTTCATCAGCACCGAGCCCGGCAGGTTGGTGGTGCCGGCGATGACGATCTCGCCGACGTCGACCTCCAGGTTCGAGACCACGCCGTCGATCGGCGACCGGATGGTCGTGCGGCGGAGTTCCTCCTCGCCGGCCCGCCGCATCGCCTGGGATTCCGTCAGCTCGTTGCGGCACATCGCCAGGGCGGCCTCGGCCTTGGCGAGCAGGGTGAACGAGTCGGCCAGCTCGGTCGGGGTGGAGAACCCGCGGCCGGCGAGCTTGGAGGAGAGGTCGGCGTCGCGCTGGGCCTTCTTGAGGTCGGAGTCGGCCTGGTTGATGGCCGCCTCCAGGCGGGAGATCCGGGCGTTGGCGGAGTCGAGCTTCGCCTGGGCGTCGGTCGGGTCGATCGCGACGAGGACGTCGCCCGCCTTGACGGGGTCCCCCTCCTTGAAGTTCACGGCGACCACCCGGCCGATGATCTGGCTGGCGATCTCGGCCTGGTCGACCGACTCGATCACGCCCGACGCCGTGACGGTGCGGATGATCGTCGCCCGCGCGAGCGGCTCGGCCAGGACCTTGCGCGGGGGCGTGCGCACGAGGGTCCAGTCCAGCCGGACGGCCCCCGGATCGCGCGCGGCGTTCATCGCGGCGAGCCCCGCCGCCAGGATGCAGACCCCCAGGACCGTCGCCAGTCGCAACATCCGTCAGCCCCCCGCGCCCGTCAGGGCGCGCTCAACGCCAGCCTCATCGCCGACCCCAGGAACAGCCCGACGCCCACCCTCGCGGCGACCTCGACGGCCGCCAGGCTCCCGCACAGGGCCAGGGCCGTCGCCAGGTTCGCCTCGCCGCGTCGCCGCCCCGCCAGGGCGGTCGCCAGCCACCCCAGCAGCGCGAAGAAGTCGACCCGACGCGCCGCCAGGCCGATCGCCGCCGGATAGGCCCCGGGCGGGAGGAACAGGGCGATCGACGTCTCCACGTCCTCCTCGCTGCGACGCAGCCAGGCCACCAGGCCCAGCCGCACCGCCAGGCCGAGCACCCACCAGCCCTGGAGCCGGGCGCAGTCCGCCCAGGCGCGGTCGAACTTCCAGCGCCGCCCCGCGAGCGCCGCGCACGCGCAGAAGCCCACGGCGGCCGCGGCGGCTCGGATCGCCAGCGCCGCCGGCTCGAACAGGAAATCCCCCAGCAGCCGGACGACGGCCCAGAAGGGGAGGGCGGCGCGTTGCAGCTCCACCGCCTTGCGCACGACCTCGTCGCTCGGCGCGGCCGCGCCGTCGCGCTCGATCCGCGTCACTCCCCCCTCGACGGCCGTCGCCAGCGCGGCGGTCCGGCCGCCGGTCGCCCACATCGCCAGGTGCAGGGCCAGCGTGAGGCCGATCCAGAGCCCCAGGATCGGGGCCCCTCGGGCCTCGCCCGCGCGGGTCGTTCCGGTCGTCACCGGCGATGCAGCGAGGTCCATCGAGGCTGGCTTTCTTCCCTGACTCAGGGACGGGAGGGGGTCGGACGGTCGGGCTGAATCGCATTACCCCCGCCGCGGGCGCAAGGTTTCAGCTCGACGGGCCCCGCCCGGCCGGCCGTTCGCCCGGAGATCCGTCCCCCCGGCCCACGCCGCACGCCGCACGCCGGCCGATCTTCGCGGCGATCGGCCGGCCGCGACCGCTCACTGCTCGGCCAGGGCCTTCTCCAGCGCGGCCTGGACCTCGGGCGATTCCGGGGTGGTCCTGGGGTCGAAGCGGGCGACGACCTCGCCCTTGCGGTTGACCAGGAACTTGGCGAAGTTCCAGCCGATCGGGCCGGCGTAGCTGGGGTTGGTGGACTCGCCGGTCAGGTACGCGTACAGCGGGTGGATGCCCTGGCCCTTGACCACGATCTTCGAGAACATCGGGAAGGTGACGTTGTACTTTGTGGAGCAGAATTCCTTGATCTGCTCGTCGCTGCCGGGCTCCTGGGCGCCGAACTCGTTGGCGGGGAACCCGAGCACTTCCAGGCCCTGGTCCTTATACTTCTTGTAGACTTCCTCCAGGCCCTTGTACTGCGGGGTCAGGCCGCACTGGCTGGCGGTGTTGACGATGAGGAGGACCTTGCCCTGGTACTTGGAGAGGGCCACGTCGCCGCCGTCGATGTCCTTGACGTGGAAGTCGAGGACCGAGGCCGGCTTCTTGTCGTCGGCCCGGGCGGCCGGGTTGGTCGCGAAGCTCGCCAGGATGAGGCCGAGGGCGGGAAAGATCGAACAGGCGATCAGGATTCGTCCGGGCACGGTGGGAGTCCTCAATGGGGGCGGATCGGGGGGCGGGCCGGCGTCATCGGCCTTGGCGGTCGCCGCGACGCGACGATCACCATTCATCTTCATGCCGCCCGATGGGTTTTTCAAGACAAGTGGATCAAGAGTTCAACCTTTCGGCCCCGGGCCGGGGCGTCCCGGGGCGGGCCGGAGAGGATCGAGGTCGCGATGGATGAGACGTTGACGCCCGGCGCCCGGCGGGCGATGGAGCGGGCCGGGGCGCGGGCGCGTTCGCGAGGGGCCGAGACCGTGGGGCCCGACGACCTGCTCGCCGCCCTGGTCGACGAGCCCGAGTCGCGGGCCGCGGAGCTGGTCGCCGAGTTCGGCCTCGACCCCCAGGGCGTGCGCGAGGCGCTGGGCGTCCCCCGCCTCGTCCCGGACGAGGGCGACGGCTACGACCTGCTCGACGAGGCGGCCGCGGCCCCGGCCGCGCCGGCGCCGGAGCCCTCGCGGACGGTCCGCGCCGCGGTCGGCGAGGCGCGCACCCGCGCGAGGGCCTCGGGCTGGTCGGCGGGGGTGGGGACCGAACACCTGCTGGCCGGCCTGCTGGTCGAGGCGGCCTCGGCCCTGGAGCCCCTGCGCGGCGCCGGGCTGGACCTCGACGGCCTGCGCGACGCGCTGACCCGCGCCGAGGTCGACGTCGAGCCCCTGCCGCCGCTGGAGGGGCCCCCCCTCGACCTGTCGGACTCCACCCGGACGGTCGACCTGGCCCGCGTCCTCGACGCCTCCGCCAACCGCGCCCGCGAGGGCCTCCGCGTCGTCGAGGACTACGCCCGATTCGTCCTCGACGACCCCGGCCTGACCCGCCGCCTCAAGGAGGCCCGCCACCGCCTGGCCGACGCCCTGCGAGGCTTCGACCCCGACCTGCTGCTCGCCGCCCGCGACACCCGCGAGGACGTCGGCACCCACATCATGACCCACTCCGAGCAGGTCCGCGAGAACCCCCGCGCCGTGCTCGCCGCCAACTTCAAGCGCACCGGCGAGGCCCTCCGCTCGCTGGAGGAATACGGCAAGCTGGTCGACGTCTGGCTCGCCGGCCGCTTCGAGGTCCTTCGCTACGACGTCTACACGCTCGAAAAGCTCGTGATGACGGCGGTCGTCGCCTACCGCTCGCTGGCGGACTGCCGGCTCATGGTCCTCGTCGGCGGCCTCCCCACGCTCGGCGACCTGACCTGGATCGTCGGCGAGGCCCTGGCCGGCGGGGCCGACGCGATCCAGCTCCGCGAGAAGGGCGTCCCCGACCGTGAGTTGCTGACCCGAGCCCGCGAGGTCCGCATCCTGACCGCGCAGGCCAGGGCCCGGTTCGTCATGAACGATCGCCCCGACCTGGCGCGCCTGGCCGGGGCCGACGCCGTCCACCTGGGGCAGGAAGACGTGGCCGTGCGCGACGCCCGGCGGATCGTCGGCCCCAACGTCGTCATCGGCGTCTCGACCCACGACCGCGCCCAGCTCGACGCCGCCGTCCTCGGCGGCGCGGGGTACCTCGGCGTCGGCCCCGTGTTCCCCAGCGCGACCAAGGACTTCGCCGAGCCGGAGCTGGCCGGCCTGGCTTACGTCCGCGACGCCGTCGAGGCCACGAACCTCCCCTGGTTCGCCATCGGCGGCGTCGGCGAGGCCAACGTCGACCGCGTCCTGGAGGCCGGCGCGACCCGGATCGCCGTCAGCTCCGCCGTCGTCCGGGCCGACCGCCCCCGCGTCGCCGCCGCCAGGCTCCGCGCGGCGCTCGACGGCGTCGATTCCGAGACCGGGTGATTGCAACGAGGCGGGCCGGAAACTAAGATCCTCGTACCTGTCGCAACGTGCTGTGATCGCCCCTTCATCCCAGGCGGACGAGGCGGCCGTCGCCGGTCCCGGAGGTCGCCTCGATGTCGTCGTCGGAAGAACCCGCCCCGGTCCCGGAGGGCCCTGGCGAGCCCCCGGCCCCCGCGCCTGGCCCCGCCCCCGGACCGGCGGGCCGAAGGAGCGGCCCCCTGGTCGCGATGCTCGCCCTCGCCGTCATCGCCGGCGCGGGGTCGTACGTCTGGAGCCAGGTCGACTGGACCATGTTCCAGGCCCCGCCGCCCCCCCCGCCCGAATCGAAGCCGCGTCCTCCGGGTTGGGTCGACACCTACGGCAACCAGGCCGACGTCCCCAGCCTGCTGACCATCCAGGCCCCCGGGGCGAACGGCAAGGCGACGGTCTTCCTCGGCCGGGCCGGCGGGCCAAGGGACCCCCTCGCGGTCCATTTCTCCAATCCGCGGATCCTGGAGCGAGAGCTGGTCCGCCAGGCCGTCCTCCTCGCCGCCCGCGACGAGCGCGGGTTGACGACGCGCGACGAGCTGCTCGACGGCGCGGCCCCGCCCGCCGGCGAGGCGAGGCCCCTGAAAATCACAACCGTCTTCAGCCGGTCCCTGAACCGGCTGCTCGCCCGGATCCCGGACGGGAAGCGGGCCGAAGGGCTGATCGAGCCCGTGCTCGCCAAGGCCCTCGGCGGCGACCCCGAATCGGACGACTTCCCGACCCACCTCGCCTCGACCCTGGAAGGGATGACCCGGGCCGAGTTCCCGAAGCTGCTCGACCAGCACGGCGGCCGGGGCGAGCCGAACCGAATCGCCGCCGAAGGGCCCGCACCGGGAGGGGTCGAGGAGCGGCTGGCCACCCTGGGGCTCGTCGACCACTTCGAGGCCGTACGCGCCCTGCACCGGGCGATCCGCGCCGAGGGCGAATCGCCCGAGCGGCTGGGACTGCTCGCACGCGCCTACGCGCAGCTCGCCGCGCTGACCGCCCACCACTGGAGCCCGGTCCACCGCGCCTTCCAGGCCCGGGCCTTGCTCTACGCCGAGCGGCTCGTCGCCCGTGATCCCGATTCGTCGTTCGCGCTCCGCCACCGGGCCTTCGCCCGCGCGCTCGTCGGCCTGCACGCCGCCGCCATGAAGGACCTGGAGGCCGCGAAGTCCCTGGACGCGAAGGCCGGGCGGCCCGCCCCCGTCCCGGGCTGGGTCGAGGTGATCGACGCCCACCTGAATTACGACCGGGCCCGCCTGGAGGCCGCGAAGCCGCCGCACGACCGCCTGGCGGCGCTGTTGAAGATGGTCAACTTCGAGTTCCCGGCGTACACGCGGCTGGCCGCCAAGTCGGCCGAGGCCGTGTTGCAGCTCGACCCGGACTGCGGCCGGGCGTTCGACGTGCTGAGCAACAACGGCGGCCTCAACGACAAGCACCGGGCCACCGACATCGCCCCGCAGGCGTTCCGCGCCCTCTTCCGGACCAAGCTGGCGGACGCGGACGACCTGCCGGAAACCGTCCGCAAGGCCCTCGAACGCGACGCCGACGACCTGGCCCTGACCGACGCCCTCGACGAGGCGGGAAGCGCGTCCGTCGACCCCGACGAGCCTTCGTGGGGCGTCCTCGCGCAGCTCGCCCGCGAGGCCCGCTTCGTCCAGGTCCAGCGCCGGCTGACCTTCATGGCCCGAAACTGGGGCGTCCCCGTGGAAGACTACTGGGACGAGGTGAAGCCCCTGGTGGAGGGCCACCGCTTCCGCCCCTACCTGGGGGCGATCACGCGCGACAAGGAGGAGGCCCGCAAGTTCGCGGAGTTCGCCAGGACCTTCCCGATCGTCGACCTGGAGCTGACCGAGAGCGACCTGATCGAGGTCATCTTGGGCGATTCCAAGCGCGACCCCCGGGACCTCCGCAAGTCCGCCGAGGTCTTCTCGTCGCGGACCGCCCGCGACCTTTCCTCCCAGATCGCGGAGGGGGTGAACAGCGGCCTCGTCCCCACGGCCGAGGCCCTGCTGCGGGTCAGCCCGCGCAACCCGTACGCCAAGGACATCCTGGTGCGGCACGACTGGGAGCGCTCGCAGCCGAGGCTGGAGGAGTGGAAGAAGTCCGACGGCGGCGCCGCCGCGTTCCAGCGCGGCCTCGGTTATCAGTACCTGGACCTGAAGCGGTTCGCCGAGGCGCGCGAGTGGCTGGCCCGCTACGTCGAGCAGTCCCCCGACCGAACCGCCTACGAGAAGCTGGCGGAGAGCTACGAGGGCGAGGGAGACCGCGAGGGTTGGCTCGCGGCCCTCGAAGCCTACCTGGAAAACACCGAGGACGCGGGGCTGGACCACGCGCAGGTCCGGGTCCGGATCGCGAACTATTACCTGTCCCAGGACCGCCCCAAGGAGGCCAAGCCTTATTCCGACGAGGCCGCACAGACCTGGGCCGGCTGGGCGATGCTCTGCGCCTCGGAGGTCGACGAGCGGCTCGGCGACCTGGAGTCGGCCGAGGACTGGGCGAGGAACGTCTCGGAGCGCTACCCGGACTCCTGGAACGTCTGGTATCGCTTCTGCAAGCGGACGGGCGAGGGGGATCTCGACGGCGCGACGGACCTGGCCCGGGCCGCCGTCCGCGCGGGGGTCGCGCCCCCCGTCGGCCGGGCGTACCTGCACTGGCTCGAAGGCGAACCGGACGAGGCGATCCGGACGCTCGAACGCGTCTATGAGACGACACCCGAAGACGGCATCGCGACGCTCCTGATCTCCCTTTACGATCAGACGGGAGCGGCCGGCAAGCGCGACGACCTGATGCGCAAGGTGATCGAGGAGGTGAAGCCGACGGCCCCGACGTCGGCGGCCCTGCTCGATCTCATGCTGAAGTCCACGGCCGTCGGCGCCCCCCCGCTCGACCTGGCGGCCGTCCAGGCGCAGCTCGACGAGTCGCCGGCCGAGATCCGGCTCCCCCTCCGCTTCCACGTCGGCCGATTCCTCCTCAACCACGGCCGCCCCGAGGACGCCCGCACGATCCTGGAGCCGTGCCTCGCCCGCGGCTTCGACGAATGGTGCCGCGCCGCCTCGGCCGCCTGGCTCCGCGAGGCCTTCCCGCCCCCGAAGCCCGCCGAGCCGGAACGGCCCCGGCCCCGCCCCGAGGACGAACCGACCCGGACCTGAACCGCGAATCGAGGCCGACGATGGGAAAGATCGCGGGCGTCTTGCTTCTCGCCGTTTCGGCCGTCGGCTGCTGGCGGGACCCGACTCCCGAAGTCACCCCCGAGGAGTTCGCCGAGGCCCAGGGCCGGCTCTGGTCCGCCGGGGGGCGCCCGGCGGCCGAAGCGTATCTCGCATCCGAGCGGGGCCGGTCGATCGTCGCGCGTCGGCTGGGTCAGGTGGTCGGCGACCGGGGGATCTCCATCCTTCGCGGTGCCACCAAGGTCGAAGCCTTCCGCATCGCGGATACGGCCGGCCTCGATTACGGGTTCGGACGCCACGCCGACGTCCGCAGCGACCTCGGGGCGATCGAGGGATACACGATCACCTCCAAGGGGAACGACGCGGGCGCGGACTTCGCCGGGCGGCTGGCGGACTTCCTGCTGCGCGGCGAGATCTACTTCGTCTCCTTCGACTGCCTGCCAGACCCCGGCGTCACCTACCGCGTGTGGAAGGGGGACGAATCGCTGACGCTCGTCGTCTGCTACGAGTGCGATTCCATCAAGGTTTTCGTACGCAACGCCTGGCGCCGTCTGGTCCATCAAGGCCGATCGTACATCTACGACGAGTCCCACGAGGCGAAAGGCTTGAGGAGGTTGGCCAAGGAGGCGTTCCCGGGCGACGAGACGATCCAGAGCATGTCCGGCTGATCGGCGTCCGGAGTCCGCCACGCCGTCGGGGGGCTCCGTCATCCCGCAAGCTTCCGATTCAGGTCTCGGATCCGCCGGTCGGCTCGTAGGCCGTCTCCTCGAAGTCGGGCTCGAAGCGGGCGTCCCGGCGGTTTTCTCGGCGGGAGAGGAGGCGGCGGGCGAGGCGGTCGGGGGGGAGGTCGGGGCGGAGGAGCTTCTCGGGGCGGTCGAGGTCTTCCAGCACCCCCTGCGCCGCGAGGTAGCCGCTGCGGACGGCCCCCTCCATCGTGGCGGGCCATCCGGTGTCGGTCCAGTCGCCGGCCAGGAAGAGGCCGTCGACCGGCGTCCGCTGCGGCGGGCGGAGGGTCGCGACGCCGGGCCGGGCGGCGAACGTCGCGCCGTGCTCGGTGACGACCCACGACCGCTCCAGCAGGGCCTCGCAGGCGGCGGGCCACATCTCGGCCAGGTCGGCCAGCACGGCGTCGCGGATCTGGTCCTTGGTCATCCAGAGCAGGTCGTACGAGGCGCTGATGACCACCTGCAAGTACTGGCCGCCGTTCGCCGAGCCTCGGCCCTGCAGCGCCGTGTGGTTGAAGACCCAGTGGAGGAAGCGGCCGGGGGCGACGACGTGGTCGAGCGGGCAGACCGGCCGGTCGAACCAGAGGTGGACGCCGGTGATCGGCGAGGATTCCAGACTCCGCAGGGCGTCCAGGTCCGGCAGCCGCTCGCGGATCGACGGGGCGAGCAGGCCGGCGATCCGGTCGAAGGGGGCGGAGGCGACGACGAAGTCGGCCTCGATCGTCTCGCCGTTGCGCAGGGTCACGGAGCCCACCGCCGACGGGTCCTCCGGCTCGGGGTCGATCGACCGCACGCCGGTCGTCAGGCGGACCTCGACGCCCCGGTCGCGCAGCCAGGTCTCCAACCGGGCCCCGTACAGCTCGCCGAGCGGGGCCGAGGGGACCTCCATCTGGAACCCGCTGCGGTTCATCAGGAAGCCGTCGACGAACACCTGGCGGGCCATGCCCGGGTCCATGCGGTCCAGGCGCTCGTTGAGGGCCGAGACCAGCACCGGGCCCCAGAACAGGTTCATCGTCCGCACGTCCTGGCCGTGCCGCCACAGCCAGTCGGCGAAGGGTTCGACGCCGTCCTCGCCGGCGCGGCGGTCGAGGGCCAGGCGGGCGAGGCCGTAGGCGACCTTGAGCTTGTCGCGCCATCGCAGGTGCTTCGAGCGCAGGAAGCTCTCGCCCAGGTGGAACGGGGCGGGGCCGAGCCCGGCCTTGAGCGTGGACGTGCGGCCGTCGGGGGCGAAGAACGTGATCGCCGGCTCGCGGCGGAAGAGGCCCTCGATCCCGACCTTTCGGCAGAAGTCGGCGAGGTTCGTGCAGCAGACCATGCTCACGTGCTGGCAGTTGTCGACCAGCTCGCCGGTCGTCGGATCGGTGAACGAGCTGGCGCGGCCGCCCAGCCTCGGCCGGCTCTCCAGCAGGGTGACGCGGAGCCCGCGGTCGACGAGCGACGCGGCCGTCGCCAGGCCGGCGAGGCCGCCGCCGACGATCACCACGCGGGGCGGTGGGGGGGTGGTGCGCGTCATCGCGGGAGACCTCGGCTTCGGCTCAGGAGACCAGATCGGGCTTGCGGGGGGACTTCGCGTCGCGGCGCCTCGGCCCGAGATAGCGCGAGGGGAGCGACCGCAAGGCGATGGCGACCTTCCGCCAGCGCGGGACCGACGTCCGGCCCGCGAGCACGTCGTAGCGCCGGCGGACGATCTCGTCGAGCAGCGCCCGATAGATGCCGACGATCGTCAACAGCACGGGGCGGCCGACGGGGTCGACGAGCGGGACCAGGCCGGCCGCCTCGTCGTAGCAGGAGTAGGCCCGCACGGCGTACTCCTCCAGCAGGCGGCGCAGCTCCGGGCCGGTCTCCGCCGCCAGCAGGTCGCGGTCCTCGACGCCGAAGCGGTCGAGGTCGCACTGCGGGAAATAGACGCGGCCGTTCTCGGCGTCCTCGCGGACGTCGCGGAGGATGTTGGTGAGCTGCAGCGCCAGGCCGCAGCGGTCCGCCAGGCGCTCGGCGCGGCCGCCGTCGGAGTCGTATCCCCAGATGTGGATGCAGCAGAGCCCGACGGCCGAGGCGACGTGCCGGCAGTAGTCCGCCAGCTCGTCGAACTCCACGAACCGCCGGGGCGCCAGGTCCATCTCCACGCCGTCGATCACCTCGTGCAGCAGGGCGGGGGGGATGCCGAACCGATGCACGGCGTCGGCCAGCGCGGGGAGCCCCGGCCAGGACGACGACCGACCTTCGAGCGCGTCGGCCAGGTCGGCGCGCCACGCGATGAGAGCCTCGGCCCTGTCCACGCCCGGCCGATCATCGTCGGCCAGGTCGTCGGACCGGCGCATGAAGGCGTAGAGCGCGCACATGGCGCGGCGGCGGTCCGGCGGCAGGAGCCGGAAGGCGTGGTAGAAGTTGCGGGCCTCGCGGCGCGCGACCTCGTGGCAGAAGCTGTAGCTCTCGGCGAGCCGGGCGTCGGTCGTCACCGGGAGGCCTCCCCGGTCGGCGAGCCCGCGAGCGGCCGGGGTGCGGCGCCGGGCCGGGCTCCCTTCCGGCCGCCGGTCAGGCGGGCCCGGGCGAGGCCGACCACCGCGCGGGCCAGCAGCCCGAACTTCGCCGCCTTGCTCAGCGACGGTCGGGCCGACAGCACGTCGTAGCCGCAGGCCTCGATCCGCTTCAGGATCGCCAGCCCCCCGCGCGAGAACAGGTCCACGTCCACGGCGAACTCGGCCGGGATGCGCGCGATCAGCGGCCGGCCGCGATCGAACAGCTCGCGGGTGCGATCGACCTCGAACTTCAGCATCTCGGCGAAGGCCGGCGTGAAGCGGCGGGCCCGCAGGTCCTCGTCGCGGACGCCGAACCGCTCGCGGTCCTCGCGCGGGACATAGATCCGGCCGATGTCCAGGTCGCGCGAGACGTCCTGCCAGAAGTTGGCGAGCTGCAGCGCCGTGCAGGTGAAGTCGGAGAGCGCCGCGTTCTCCTCGTCGAACGCGCCGGCGACGTACAGCACCAGCCTTCCCACCGGGTCGGCCGACCGGGTGCAGTAGTCGCGAAGCTGATCGAAGGTCTCGTACTCGACGACGCTCTGATCCTGGACGAAGGCGTCGATCAGGGCGTGGAACGGCCCAGGGGGGATGCCGTAGTGCTCGACGGTCTCGCGCAGGGCGATGAAGACGGGGTGGCGGGCCTCGCCGGCGAACATCGCGTCCAGCTCGCCGCGCCACCAATCGAGCAGTTCCAGCGAGCGGGCGGGGTCGCCGACCTCGTCGGCCAGGTCGTCGGACCATCGGCAGAAGGCGTAGATCGACCGGAAGGCCGGCCGGTGCTCGCGAGGGGTCAGCCGGGTGACGACGCTGAAGTTCTCGTAGTGCGAGGCGGTCAGCCGCGCGCAGTAGTCGAGCGCGTCCCGGCGCGAGACGGTCTCGCAGGCCGGGGGGCCGAATCGCAGCAGGTCCGCCTCGAACGTCATCCCTGTCGCTCCGCTCCGGATGGCCGCCGCGTGCGGCGGGGCGTGAAAGGGTCGATTCTACAGGGGCCCGGCGCGTCCCGCCAGCCGGGCGCCGGGCGGGCCATTGACCCCGCGCCGTCGCGCCCCGACAATCGGCGCGTCTCGGCCGATCGATCGCGATCGACCGCACGGCGCGGCCCTCCCGCCGCACCTCTTCACACCCAGGGGAAAGCGACCATGTTCCAGATGACGACGGCCCGGCTCGCGGGCCTGCTCGCGGCGGCGTTCGTGCTCCAGGCCTCGGCGGCCCCGGCGCGGGCCCAGGCGACCTCGCTCTTCAACGGCAAGGACCTGGAAGGCTGGGTGCTCCCCGACGACAAGGCGTTGTTCACCGTCGAGGACGGCCAGATCGTCGGCCGCACGGCCGGGGACCTCAAGAAGAACGAGTTCCTGGTCACGCCGAAGTCCTACAAGGACTTCACGCTCAAGGCGAAGGTCAAGCTCCGCAACGGCAACTCGGGCATCCAGGTCCGCAGCAAGCGCGCGGCCGACGGCGCGGTCTCGGGCCCCCAGGCCGACGTGGCCGACGGCTACTGGGGCCTCCTTTACGAGGAGCGCGGGCGCGGCATCCTCGAACGCTACCCGGAGGCCGAGGCCGCCAAGATCGTCAAGGAGAAGGACTGGAACGACTTCGTCATCACCTTCAAGGGCAAGCGGCTGACCGTCGTCCTCAACGGCGTCACGGTCATCGACCGCGAGGACAAGGAGTTCCCCGACGAGGGCGTCGTCGCGCTCCAGGTCCACGTCGGCCCGGCGATGGAGGTCCGCTACAAGGACGTCACGATCGAAGAGCTGGACTGACCGAAGTCCGTCGCGAGACGACCTCGAACCAACCGGCCGGCCCGGGCGCGCAACTCGCCCGGGCCGGCCGCGTTCGTTTCGAACGCGGAGGCCGGCCGGGCCATCACGGCGTTCATGCACGATCGCGAATCCGTCGGTCCGCAACGGGGGGGCCGTCGGGCCGGGCGCAGGGAATTCTCGGGAAGGTTCAAGGCGGCCGGAGGAATCGCCGATAAATGACCTGGTACTCCTGAGACACCTCTAGTAAAAGGGGCTCACCGCGGTGAACGCGATCCCCTCCGATCGTCGTGCCTTGAGGGCTGGAAGCCCCGGGCTGTCGAGCATCAGGGAGGACGCGAACGCTGCGGGACTGCCGGCCGGCCGTGACGGGTCGTCGGCTTCGTCCTCCTTCGGATGGGACGGGGCCTTGATCGAACCGGAACGCTCGAAAGGCGGGACGCGGGCGGCCATGAGGGTCGACCGCGGGGCCCATTTCGCGAGGCCCGCCGCCCAAGGAAGGCCCGGGGGACGAACCCGGCACATCGCTCTCCACCTCGAACCTCATCCCCTTCTTTCGGCCCGAACGCCCCCCAGGGCGAGCGTGGCGAGTGCGCGCCGACCGGCGGCCCCCGACGACGGGGGCGAGGGCGGGGCGGACGAAGCGGCGAATCTCCTCGCGACTGTCGGCCCGGCCGCTTCCGTCGACCTCGACCCCCGTCGAGGCGCGTGGCATGAAGCTGGTCCCGCGTCCGGGCCGCCCCAGGGCGGAACGGGCGGACCGACGCCCCCGAGGGAAAGGAGTCCTTTCGGCATGAAACTCGCACCTGTGCTGCTCCTGCTCGTCAGCGTCGCCCAGGCCGCGGCGGGAGAATCCCAGCCGGTCCTACTCGACTTTCACGCCGACTGGTGCGGCCCCTGCAAAGAGATGCGCCCGGCCGTCCAGGCCCTGGCCGATAAAGGCTATCCGGTCAAGTCGATCGACATCGACAAGTCCCCGGACCTGGCCCAGAAGTACGAGGTCGAGGCCGTCCCGACCTTCATCGTCGTCGACGATCGCGGCCGCGAACTCGGCCGCTCCTCGGGTGCCCAGCCCGCCAAGCAGCTCGCCCAGCTCTACCTCGACGCCCGCGACAAGTCCGCCGCCCAGCGCCCCGCCCAGGGGGATCGCGGCGACGAATCCGAGGAGGCCGACTCCGAGCCGCCGGTCGCCGAGGCCGACGACGAGGACGCCGGGTCGCTCACCGAGGAGGAGCTCGCCGAGCGGGCGAACCAGAAGCCGGTCAACCCCAAGCCCTGGGAGACCGGCGTCCGGATCAAGGTCCACGGCAATGGCTCGATCGGCTTCGGCTCCGGCACGATCATCTACAGCACCCCCGAGGAGTCCCTGATCCTCACCTGCGCCCACATCTTCAAGACGGACGCCCGCAAGCCGATCCCGCCCGACCAGTTCCCGAACAAGATCACCATCGACCTGTTCGACGGCCGGCTCAAGGGCAAGGGGCAGCTCACCCCGACCCAGATGGGCATCGCCGGCCAGGCCGTGGACTACGACTTCGCCACCGACGTCGGCCTGATCCGGTTCCGGCCCGGCAAGCGCCTGCCCTATTCGCGCGTCGTCCCGGCGCATTGGCAGCCGACCGAGCAGATGGGGATGTACACGGTGGGCTGCTCCGAAGGCCACGACGCGACCGCCTGGAGCACGATGATCACCAAGGCCCCGACCCGGATGCTCCGCGGCAATCCCGAGCACCTGGCGATCGAGTGCAAGTTCGCCCCGCTCCAGGGCCGCTCCGGCGGCGGGCTCTACACCAGCGACGGCTACGTCGCCGGCGTCTGCAACTTCGCCGAGCCCCAGGGGGACCGCGGCCTCTACGCCGCCCCCGAGTCGATCTACAAGATTCTCGACCGCAACCGCCTCGCCGCGCTCTACGCCCCGGCGACCCTCGGCGGCTCCGACACCTTGCTGGCCGACCGCGGCTCGCAGGGCCAGTCCGGCCGTCGCAACGGCACCCTCCGCGGCCAGTCCCCCGACCGCGAGCGGGCCCCCCGCCGCGGCGACGTGACGCTCCCCGAGCCCGAGATCGTCCTGGGCCTGGAGTCGCTCTCGCCCGGCGACCGCCGCTCGGCCGCGGTCCAGCCCATCAGCAACAAGGGGGGCACCCGCCGCGAGGCCTGGTCGCTCACCCGGCCCGCCGACGCCGCCCCCGCGCCCCAGCTGGCCTCGCTGCCGGACGGCGCGACCGCCGAGACGACCGACCTGAATCTCGACTCCGCCGTCGACAGCGACCACTTCCCGCCGCCGGCCTACGAGGACGACGAGGTCGGGATCAACGACGAGGACGTCTCCCCCCGCGGGGCTCCTCGCCGGCCCGAAGCCCCCGCTCACGACAAGGGCCTGAACTGGCGGCCCGTGAAGACCGCCGACTGAACCCGTCGCCCGGCCTCCGCCGACGCGATCACGACGAGGCCGACGCCCCCCGCCCGGGGCGTCGGCCTCGTTCGCGTTCGCGGCGGCGGGCTTGTTTTTCGGCCCCGGGCCTGATCGAGTGGAGCGGCTGGATTCGTCGTCAGGCCCCCTCGACGGACGGGCGCGGTACGCTCGCGCGCCGGGGGGAAGCCAAGGCCCCCCTTCATGAACCGCCTCGCCCGCCTCGTCTCCGCGCTGCTTGCGGTCGTCGCCGCCTCGTCGTCCTCGTTCGCCGACGGCCCGGCCGTCCCCCAGGGCTCCGCCCTGGTCTTCACCTCGTTCCGGAGGAACGGCGAGGACGGCCTCCACCTGGCCGCCAGCCGCGACGGCTACACGTGGACGGCCCTTCACGGCGATCGGCCGATCTTCCGGCCCCAGGTCGGCGGCGGCCTGGTCCGCGACCCGAGCCTCGTCCGGGGCCCCGACGGCGTCTTCCACCTGGTCTGGACGACCGGCTGGACCCACCCGGCGATCGGCTACGCGCACTCGAAGGACCTGCTCCGCTGGTCCGAGCCCCGCGCGATCGAGGTTATGAGGGCCGAGCCCGCGGCCCGCAACGTCTGGGCCCCCGAGCTGTTCCACGACGAGGCGGAGAACCGCTTCCTGATCTTCTGGGCCTCGACCATCCCTGGCCGGTTCCCCAAGACCGCAGCGGCCGGCGACGACGGCTACGACCACCGCACCTACATGACCGCGACGAAGGACTTCAAGACCTTCACGCCGGCGAGGCTCCTCTACGACCCCGGCTTCAATTCCATCGACGCCACCCTCGCCCGCGACGGCGGCCGCTACGCGCTCTTCCTGAAGGACGAGACGCGCACGCCCCCGGCCAAGAACCTCCGCGTGGCCTTCGCCGACTCGCCCGCCGGCCCGTTCGGCCCGCCTTCGCCGCCGATCACCGGCGATTACTGGGCGGAGGGCCCGTCGGCGATCAAGCTGGGCGAGCGCTGGTTCGTCTACTTCGACCGCTACGTCGACCACCGCTACGGCCTCGTCACCTCGACCGACCTGGTTCACTGGGACGACGAGTCCGACCGCGTCCGCTTCCCGGCCGACTTCCGCCACGGGAGCGTCCTGCTCGTGCCGGATGCGATCCTCGACGGCCTCGAAGCGGCCGGTCGCGAGTGACGCGGGTCGCGGGCCGCGCCGCGGTTTCCCGAACCTCTCCTGATATGATCCGATGATTCTGCTTCCCTGATTCCCAAGGGCCTTTCATGAAGCTCCATGTCATCCCGTCCGCCATCGCCATCGCCCTGTCCGTCCCGACGGCGGCGCGAGCGCAGGTCCCCGTCGAGACCGCGACGGCCGAGCCGCCGGCCGCCGCCGTGGCGTCGATCACCGGCCGCGAGATCGGCGGCCACCTGCGGTTCCTGGCCTCCGACCTCATGCGCGGCCGCGACGCCGGCTCGCCCGAGGCCCGGCTGACGGCCGAGTACCTGGCGTCGCACCTCTTCGCGATCGGCGCCGACCCCCTGGGCGACTTCAACCGCGGCGGTCGGACCTACCTCCAGAAGTTCCCGCTCGAGACGACCACGGCGCTCTCCGAGGGGTCGTCGCTGACCCTCACGCTCACCCCCGACGGCTCGCACCGCGTGGTCGACTGCAAGCTGGGCGTCGACTACATCTTCGGCCCGCAGGGGGTCGCCCCCGGCGAGGTCGAGGCCGACGTCGTCTTCGCCGGCTACGGCCGCGACCTCCCCGACCGGGGGGTCGACGACTACGGCAAGCTGGACGTGCGCAACCGCTTCGTCCTGGTCTACGACGGCGCGCCCGGCGAGGGCGAGGCCGACCGCCGGGGGGGCGGGGCCAACAAGGTGGAGGCGGCCAGGAAGCGAGGCGCTCTCGGCCTCCTGGTCATCTCCCCTTCGAGCGAGGCCGACGCGCGGCCCCCGGGGCCGGTCGGCATGTTCGGTTTCGACCGCCCCCGCGTGACCCTCGGCCCCGCGCCGGCCACGATCCCGTCGATCGCGCTGACCCCCGCGATCCGCAACCTGCTCGCCGCGGCCCTCGACCTGCCGAAGCCCGAGGCCGTGGGGACCCCGGCTGGTCGGCAACTCCCCGGCCTCCGCGTCAAGTTCACCCACGCCGCCAAGAGCGAACTCCGCGAGGACCGCAACGTGATCGGCTTCCTCCCCGGCTCGGACCCGGAGAAGAAGAACGAGATCGTCGTCTTCAGCGCCCACTACGACCACGAGGGGGTCGACGCGAAGGGGGAGATCTACAACGGCTCCGACGACAACGCCTCGGGCACGAGCGGCGTGCTGGAGGTCGCCCAGGCGTTCGGCTCGGCCCCGCGACCGGCGCGGAGCGTGGCCTTCCTTTGGGTCTCGGGCGAGGAGAAGGGGCTGCTGGGGAGCAAGTGGTTCGCCGACCACCAGGCCCTGCCCGAAGGGATGAAGATCGTCGCCGACATCAACCTCGACATGATCAGCCGCAACGACCCGTCGAAGATCGGCGCGACCCCCTCGCCGAGCCACCCCGACTACAACTCGATCGTCGCCGCCGCCGTCGCCGCCACCCAGGCCGAGGGGCTGGAGATGCTGTTCGACTCCGACCCGTACTACGCGCGGACCGACAGCTTCAACTTCGCCGCCAAGGGGATCCCCGTCATCTTCTTCTTCGCCGGGCTGCACGAGGACTACCACAAGCCGACCGACGACGTCGAGAAGGCCGACCTGGAGAAGTCCGCCCGCGTCGCCCGCGCCGCGTTCCGCCTGGGCTGGACGACCGCCCAGGCGGCCGAGGCCCCGAAGAAGATCACCGCTCCGCCGGCCCCGGCCGAGGCCGAAGCCCCGCCGGCCGCGTCGAACTGACCGCCGGGCGAGATGTCGCGACGACGCAACGAACCCGGGCCGTCCGGCCGCTCTCGCGCGGCGGGACGGCCTTATCATTTCGAAACGAGCGAAAAGCGGGACGGGCGGGCGGCGGGGGACGCTTTAAGGATTTAAGGGTCGCGAAAGGAGGACTCGGCCGGGCGGATCCCGGCCTTGCGGCGGCCCGAACCCGAGCGTGAGCCTGGACATGGAGACGCCCCGCCCCCCCCGGAGCAATCCCCGGTACAAGGCGCTCGACGTCTTCCGCGGCCTCGCCTGCGTCATGGTGGTCCTCCACCACACGGGTTTCGTGGTGCTGGAATCCGACGTGATCGGGACCGGGATGGAGCACGGCCTGCGACGCGCCGTGGTCTCTTTCCTGCACATGGCGATCGGCACGCCGATGTTCTTCGTCATCAGCGGCTACTGCGTCCTGGCGCGGATGGACGTGTTGCGAAAGCGGGGCGAGAGCCCCTGGAACTTCCTCGGCAAGCGGCTCTGGCGGACCTTCCCCCCTTACTGGGTGGCCCTGCTTGGGTTCGTGATCGTCGTGGTGGGGCTCAACCGGCTGGGCCTGGACCGGCTCTATCGCGGCGTCCACGCGCTGGAATTGTACGAGCCGACGACGCTGGACCTCTGGCAGTGGATGGGCAACATCACGCTGACGGAAACCTGGCGGCCACGCGTGGGATTCGCGGGTGAAATGGTCTTCATGCGGATCTCGTGGACGCTCTGCTTCCTGGAGCAGTTCTATATCGTCTGCTTCCTGGCCCTGCTGATCGCGCCGAGACGGCTCTACGGGGCCCTGGCCGCCCTGAGCGCGGCGGCGATCGGCCTGCACGTCGTCGCCTGGGACGTGGGGGCTTCGAGCCGCCTCGCGGGCACGTTCCCGGTCCTCTGGCACGAGTTCGCCGTCGGGTTGGCCGTCTACTGGCGGCTGGAGGCGGCGACCTCGCAACGGGCCCGGCGGTGCGTGGACGCGGCGATCCTGGCTCTCCTGGCCGTGGCCTACTGGCGCGACCTGGATTCCACCGTCAAGGCCGCCGCGTTCGGCCTGATCCTGATCGGCCTGCGGCCTTACGACGACTGGATCGACGCCCGCCGCTTCCTGGAGCCCTTGAAGGCCTGCGGCCGACGCTGCTACAGCATCTACCTGGCGCACCTGCCGGTCTGCGTGATCGGCAGCCTGGGGCTCTATGAGCTGAGCCTGCAAGGCTTCTGGGTCCGCGTCCTGGTGACCGTCCCGGTGGTCTCCGCCGCGGCGATCGGCGTCGGCTGGCTCTTCCATCGCTGGGTCGAACTCCAGTTCGTCGACCTCCCACGCCTCCGCCCGGCGACCTGGCGACCGGCCTCGGCCTCGCCCCAGTTGGCCGCTTCGTCCTGATCCGCCGGGCCGAGCGGTCGCAATGCCAGGCGGCGCGGAGTCGCCGGAAATCTCGAACCGATCTCACCACCCTGGGCCATCATCCAGGTGGGGGATCCTGCGCGCCGACCCCGCGCTCGCCCCCGAGGCACCGCGAATCCTCATGCTGCGCGGCCGAAAAGCGCGCCGAACGAACCCAATTCCAGACCGAAGAACCGAGTCCTATCTCCATTGATGATCGAAACTTACATCGATCGGGTTCGTTTGCGAGCGACCCGAACGAACCCAGTTCGCGACTGGACGCGTGCTCCCCTCCGCTTGACGCCGGGGCCTGGTTCGGCGGGGTCGGGTCGTGAACCGGATCGTTGGCAAGGGTAGAATGGGACCTGCATGAGGTGGCGGATTCTTTCGATGAGCGTTCGAGATCGCTAGGGGTCGACCCGCCGACGGCGGCGGCGGCCCGGGAGGTGGAGCATGTCCGACCTGTATCGTCTGATCGACGCCCACGGCCGCGAGCTGGCCCAGGCGGATACCATCGAGTACTTCCGCGGCGTCGTGGTCGACCTCGAGCCGGGGCATTACACGATCCAGGAAGTCGTCGCCGACTCCCTGGGCCACGCGCACGAGACCCGACGGTGGGGCGCGATCCTCCACATGGAGGACGGGACCATCGTCCTCAATCCAGACGAGAAGCACGCCTGACCCGCCCGACTCCGGCCCCGCCGCGCCTCCCCCACGGCCCACGAGCCGAGGCGCGGCGGCCGGGCTCGTGGCCCCTCCCGCACCCTCCCCACGCCGAAGACGGACCCTCCCCATGAAGACCCCCCGCGCGCTCGCGGCCTTGCTCATCCTCGGCAGCCTCCTGGCCCCCTACCGATCGGCCTCGGCCGAGGAGGGCCAGCGCGACCTGTTCAGCGACACCTGGGTCGCCGTCGACGGCCTGGGGCGTCGGCTGCCGACGGCCGAGGAGGTCGGCCCGCCGAAGCCCGGCAAGACGGTCGCGATCTTCTATTTCCTCTGGCTGGGCCGCAGCGGCGAGCAGGGGCCGTTCGACATCACCAAGATCCTGGCCGCAGCCCCCAACGCGATGAAGGAGCCCCAGAACCCGCTCTGGGGCCCGCTCCACTACCCCCACCATTGGGGGGAGTCGATCTTCGGCTACTACCGCAACGACGACCCCGGCGTCCTCCGCAAGCACGCCCAGATGCTGGCCGACGCCGGCGTCGACGCGGTCTTCTTCGACGTGACCAACCAGCTCACCTACCCCGAGAGCTGGAAGGCCCTCGGGGCCGAGTTCGACGCCATGCGCAAGCAGGGCCTGCGCGTCCCCAAGATGGCCTTCCTCACGCCCTTCTGGGCCCCCAGGAAGGTCGTCCGCGAGCTGTACGAACAGCTCTACAAGCCCGGCCTGCACCCCGACCTCTGGTTCCGATGGAAGGGGAAGCCCCTGATCCTGGCCGACCCCGACCTGCTCACCGACGACGTGATCAAGCGCGAGCGGCACGCGACCTCGGTCCCCCTGGAGCCGGGTTCGACGCTGGGGACCGCCTTCACCGTCGACGGGCCGTTCGACTCCGCGGCCCTCGCCACGCCGACCTGGGGCGATCGCGGCTCGTCGGCGACCCTGACCCTCCGCCGGGGCGACGCGAAGGGGGAGGTCGTCGCCTCGAAGCGGGTCGAAGAGGTCCGCGACAACGCCTGGCAGGCGATCACCCTCGACGCCCCCGCGCCGGCGGGCGTGTACCACCTGGAGCTGTCCGAGCCCAAGGGCCGGATCGGCGTCTGGAAGGATCGCAGGGGTGAGCTGAACCTCAGGGTCGGCCGCAACGACGAGGTCACCCGGGAGATCCTCTCGTTCTTCACCTTCCGCCGCCCCCAGCCCGACTACTTCCAGGGGCCGACCGCCCGCGCCCAGTGGAGCTGGCTGGAGGTCCACCCCCAGAACGCCTTCCCGGACGAGGAGGGGAGGCCCGAGCAGGTCTCCGTCGGCGTCGGGCAGAACGCGGTCGACGGCAAGCTCGGCGTGCTGAGCCACCCGCGATCGCACGGGCGGAGCTTCTCGAACGGCCGGCAGCCCGGCCCCGAGGGGGTCGACTTCACCGGCAAAAACTTCGCCGAGCAGTGGAGCCGGGCGCATGAGCTGGATCCGCCGCTGGTCTTCGTCACCGGCTGGAACGAGTGGATCGCCGGCCGGTTCGACCAGACGTTCCCCCTGGCGGGCGCCGACGTGGTGACGTTCGTCGACCAGTTCAATCGCGAGTTCAGCCGCGACATCGAGCCCATGAAGGGGGGCCACGGCGACGCCTTCTACTACCAGCTCGCCTCCGAGGTCCGCCGCTACAAGGGGGCCCGGCCGATCCCGGTCGTGACCTCGAAGCCCATCGCGATCGACGGCCGTTTCGACGACTGGGAAGGGGTCGGCCCCGAGTTCCGCGACACGATCGGCGACCCGGCCGACCGCGACTTCCCCGGCTGGGGGACGACGCTCCGCTACGTCAACCACACCGGCCGCAACGACCTGGTCGCCGCGAAGGCGAGCCGCGACGGCGACCGCGTGGCGTTCCAGCTCCAGTGCGGGGCACCGATCAAGGCGACGCCCGAGATGGGCGGCCCGATGCTCTTCCTCGACGTCGACTCCGACCCGAAGACCGGGTGGCTCGGCTACGACTTCGTCGTCGGCCGCACCCCGGGCCGCCCGACGCTCGAACGGAACGTCGGCGGCCAGTACGAATGGTCAGAGCCCCGACCCGTCGACGCCGCGACCGCCGACGCCCGCCTGGAGGTGTCCGTCCCGGCCGATGCCCTGGGCCTCAAGCCGGGCTGGACCTCGCTCGACTTCAAGTGGGCCGACGCGATCGCCGAGACCGGCGACTGGTCCGACTTCACCCTCCACGGCGACTCCGCGCCCAACGACCGCTTCAACTACCGGGCGGTGTTCGAAGCGGCGAGGTGAGGCTGGAGCGAGAATGGGAGAGGTCCCCGGCCGGGCCTCACTCCTCCTCGTCGGCGCCGCGGAGTTCGACCTCTTCGAGGCCCATCTCCTTGATGACGGCGGAGAGGGTCTCGCGGATCTCGAACATGCCGGCGGGGCGCTTCTCGGGGTTGAGGTCGAGGCAGGCGAGGACGAGGTTGTTGAGCTTCGACAGGACGCGGGGGTTGATCTTGTTGACGGCCGGCAGCTTGCGCTCGGAGCCCGGCTTGGGGATGTCGGGCTGGGCGAATCGGCCGGTGAACATGCGATACATCGTCGCGCCGAGGTTGTAGACGTCGGTGCGTTCGTTGACGACGCGCTCGGCGGCCTGCTCGGGGGCGATGTACTGGGGGGTCCCCTGGACGCGGTTCTTGTCCTGGCCGCGGACCCAGGCGGTGCCGAAGTCGATCAGCTTCACCTGGCCGGACTTGGTCAGCATGATGTTCGACGGCTTGAGGTCGCCGTGGTACACGCCCCGGCGGTGCATGTGGGCCAGCGCCGAGGCCACCTGCGAGAACATCAGCACCAGCTGCGACAGCTCCGGGGCCTCGATCTCGTCGAGCGTCTTGCCGTCGACGTACTCCAGCAGCAGCTCGACGCCGACGGTCTTGAACCACGACTTCTTGAGCCTGAGGTCGTACACCTTGGCGATGGCCGGGTGGTTCAGCTTCTGCGCGGCCTCGTACTCGGTCTTGGCCTGGTCGATGTAGATCTCGTCCTCCGGCTCCTGCTTGCGGACGACCTTGAGGGCGTACCGCTTGCCGCCGTTCTTGTCGGCGATCTGGAGGATCGTGCTCCCCGCCCCGCTCCCCAGGGTGCTCACCACCCGGTACTTCATCCCCGACAGCTTGGGCGTGGTCGTCGCGCTTGCCATTCTCGGCCTCGTAGATGGAAATTGCGGGTCGGGGGGCGGGTTGCGATCCGCGTCCGGGGCCGGCGGGGGGCCGGCCCTCGCGGCCGCGGTCATTTGACGCCGACGAGTTCGACCTCGAAGGTGAGCGTCGAGTTGGGCGGGATGGTCCCCTTGTCCTGGGCGCCGTAGCCCATGGCGGGGGGGACGATGATCTTGCGGGTCTCGCCCACCTTCATCCCCGGGATGGCGTGTTCCCAGCCCTTGATGAGGTTGCCGGTCCCCAGGGCGAACTCCGCGGGCTGGCCGCGCTTGCGGCTGGAGTCGAAGACGGTGCCGTCGTCGAGCGTGCCGACGTAGTGCACCACGGCCACGCGGCCGGACTTGATCTCCTCGCCGGTCCCCTCCTTCAGCGTCTCGTACTTCACGTCCCCTTCGAGGGTCTTGGACTCGCCGATCGCCGTGGGAGGGGCCGGGGGGAACGGTTCACCCTTGGGGCCCGGGGCGTTCGCGCCCCCCGCCAGCTTGGCCGACTCGCCCAGGGCCTCGCTCTGCTGTCCCTCGGGGACGGTGCGGATCACCGTCGCCCCCGGGGGCATCACCGACACGATCTGGCCCGGATCCCCGCAACCCGGCAGCCCCGCCGCCGCGGCCAGCGACAGCATTCCCCAGACGCCCAGCAACCCTCGCCTCATCGGATCGTACTCCCCCTCGGACCGCACTCGGCTCGAATCGGAACATGCGAATGATCGAAAACGGATGGCGCGGCGGGGAGCGGCCGGGCGCGACGGGATCGCCGTCGGCCCGGCGTCCCGGCCGAGTACGATGATTATGCCACGCCCGCGAAGCCTTCCACCAGACCTCAGCCGTCGCCCCGGCCCGGTTACGCCTTCGTCGGCGGGGCCCCGGGCGGATCCGGGTCGAACAGTCGGACGAGGCTGACGGCGATCCGGCCGCCGAAGCAGGCGGCCACGTCGGCCCCCTCGCGGCGGGGACGCTGCTGGTAGTCGCCCCGATACAGCGAGCGGCCGGCCTCGACCTCGAAGCGGAGGGGCAGGGGAGAGGGGTCGAGCGGGCAGAAGACGACCTCGGGGTCGGGGGCGTCGGCATCCGGGTGGGGGAGGTTCACGTTCCAGAAGGTGCCGGGGCTCCAGGGCCTCGCCAGCAGGTCCGTCAGGACGGGGCGGGCCCAGCGCGCGGCCCGCTCCCAGTCGATCTTCCGCCCCCGGGCGATGTAGTGCGAGACGGCGATCCCCGGGACGCCGTGGATGACCGCCTCGCGCACCGCGGCGACCGTGCCGGAGTGGAAGACGTCCACGCCCAGGTTCCCCCCCGCGTTGATCCCGGAGAGGACCCACGAGGCGTCGGCCGCCAGGTGGTGCAGGGCCAGGCGGACGCAGTCGGCGGGGGTGCCCGAGACGGCGACGACCTCACCCTCGTGGTCGGTCGCGTGGAGCGGCTCGTGGGTCGTGACCCGGTGGCCGCAGCCGGACTCGGCCGCCAGCGGGGCCACCACACGGGGCGCCCCCAGGCCCTCGACGGCCCTCCGGAGCGCCGCCAGGCCCGGGGCGTCGTAGCCGTCGTCGTTCGTCAGCACCAGCGTCCGCGAATCGTGGCCCGTCATCCTTCCTCCCGGCTCCGGCCCGCCCCCGTCGCCGCGCCGGGTCCGGCGCGTCCTCGTGCTGGATTGTCGAGCGGCCGCCGCGGGATGTCAAATCGGCCGGGGACGACCGACGGGCGGGGCCGAAAATCCCGCGAACGCGCGGCGGATGTCGGATTCTCGCGGGTCCCGGCCGCGTGATAAAGTGGCCTGGGGCCCGAACCGCGTCGTCGCGCCGCCCATCGTCCCGGACCGTTGGCCCGAGATCCCCCGACAAGCCCATGGACTCCAAACCCACCCGCCCCATGAAGGACCCTCGCGCGGGCGCGAGCGACGGACTCGCGTGGGGCGAATCCGGCACGTCCGAGATCCGCAAGCCGTCGCAGCTCCCCAGCCGGTTCGACGTGCCGGTCTCGGCCATCGCGCCGCTCTTCCGGGCCCGGCTGGATCGGATCTTCATCTGCCTGGTCGACTTCGACCTGGACGTCAACAGCCGGGCCACGGCGCGGGTGCTCGGGGGCTACTATCGGTCGCGACGGCTCGTCCGGCTCTACGTCCACGACGTCGAGGAAGGCCGCCGCCCGATGGAGGAGCTGTTCGACACGTTCCTCCACGAGGTCGCCCACCACCTCGAATACACCGAGCCGGAGACCTTCTCCGCGAGGGCCTGCGGCCGCGTCCCCGGCCGGATGCACAGCCGCCTCTTCTGGCGGATCCTGGGCGAGTTGAAATACCGCTGGGCCCGCCTGCAGAAGCTCGCCGGCGAACGGGAGTGAGAGGCCCGCCCCTGGGCCCGCCGGCCTCGGGGCGTCGGGGAGGACCGCCGGGGTCCGAGGCGGGATGTCGGCGTCCGTTGTACGATCGAGCGCCCCGTCGCATTCCTTCCGGTGGATCGAACGAGGATTCGGGATGAGCGAAATCTACGAAGGCGTCGTCTTCCGGGCCGACGAGGCGATGGCTCGGGCCGCGTTCGGGGATGTCGCCTCATCGCTGCACCTACGGCTCGTCCGTCTGGCCGAGGGCGTGTATGGCGCCTACCGGGTGGCGGGCCGCGCCGATCTCTTCGACGTGCCCGGGATGGAGCGAGCGACCGGGCAACTCTCGGCCCGGGTCGGGAAGGCGGTGGCGCTGTTTTACGACAGCCGCGGCGGGGCTTACTTCGGGCTGCTCTACGACGCCGGCCGGAAGACTCGCGAGTTCGGCGAGGATGACGAGTGGTACGTGCCGTATGGAGACGACGGCAAACTCCTGGTCGACGAACCGCGACTCCGTGTTCGCGATCTGCATCCGGACGAGGAATACGACTGCGTCTTCTCGGCGATCGACGCCGCATTGCAGGCGATCGGAGCCGCGCCCGGCGCAGGCTCCAGAAGAGTTCTGAACGCCTTCGTCTACGATAACGAGAACTGGATCATGGAAGCTCCGGGCAGCAGATGAACCTGCGAATCAAACGCCCCAAGCAGGCTTTGAAGTTTGATCGAGTTCATCCTGGTGGCGTCCTTGACGCCTTGATTTCTCTCACGTCCCGATCCGGCATCCGTGCTCGTCTGCCCCTCCTCCGCCGCCTTCGGGGCACCTTCTCCACACGAGCGGAGAAGGCATGCCTCCGAAGGCTTGCGGGCCCCCCGCGCCTCACTCCGCCAGCTTCAGCTCCTTGACCTTGGCGACGACGCCCTCGGCGGCCTCGGCGGTGTTCACGTTCTTGTCGATGCCGCGGATGACGCCTTCCTTGTCGATGTAGAAGGTCCAGCGCTCGGGGACGGCGCGGCCCTCGTGGACGACGCCGTAGGCCTCGGCGACCTTTTTGCCCGGGTCGCTGAGAATCGGGTAATCGGCGTCCAGGGACTCGGCGAACTTCTTGTTGTAGGCGGGCTCGTCGACGCTCGCCGTGAAGTAGGCGACCTTCAGTCCCTTGAGCTTCTCGCTCCCGGCGGCGAACGACTGGCATTCCTTGGTGCAGCCCGGCGTGAACGCCTTGGGGAACCAGGCGAGCACCACGCCGCTCTTGCCCTTGTAGTCGGCCAGGGCGTGGGTCTTGCCGTCCGAGCCCTGCATCGCGAACGCCGGGGCGGGGTCGCCCACCTTCAGGTCGCCCGCGTGCGCGAGCGTCGCCGAGGCCGTCGCCAGTCCCAGGCCCAAGAGCGCGATCCGTCCAAACATCGTCGTCCTCCCGCCCCGGCTGGGGCGATGGTGAATCCCTCGGGGATGAAAGCCACGGCCCGATCATCCCACACGCGCCGGCCGGAGAACAGGCCCGGGACGCCTCGAGCGGGAGCCGTCCGCTCTTGTCAATTCCGGGCCGGGGGCTGATCATGAAGAGGGCCCCTCGACGGGGCGAAGACGCCCAGGCCGGCGGGGGGATCGACGTCCGATGTATTGGAACGACAGGGTTTACGGGCCCGTCCGGATCGACGACCCGGAAATCCTGCAACTGATCGAGACGCCGACCTTCCAGCGATTGAAGGGGATCCGCCAGTCGGGCCCGTCGGCCATCGCCTTCCCGTTCAAGAACGTCACCCGGTATGAGCACAGCCTCGGCGTCTTCCTGCTGCTCCAGCACCTCGGCGCCGGCCGCCAGGAGCAGGTGGCGGGGCTCCTGCACGACGTCTCCCACACGGCCTTCTCGCACGCCGTCGACTTCCTGGTGACCTCGGAGGAGCAGGACCACCACGAGACCCTCAAGCCGATCCTGCTCCGTCGGCCGGACGTCGTCGCGGCCCTCGACCGCCTGGGCTTCGCCCCCGAGGACTTCTTCGACGACTCCCGCTACCCGCTCCTCGAACGCCCCTTGCCCTGGCTCTGCGCCGACCGGCTCGACTACTTCCTGCGCGACGGCCTGGCCTGCCAGGCGGTCCGCCGGGGCGACGTGGCGAAGATCCTGGGGGCGGTCGCCGTGGTCGACTCCACGATCGTGCTCACCGACCCCGCCGTCGCCCGCCTGGCCGTCCGGCTGTTCGCCGTGATGAACCGCGACTGGTGGGCCAGCGCCGTCGAGGCCTACATCTACAACGAGTTCGCCGAGGCCCTCCGCGAGGCCTTCCGCCAGGGCGCGCTCTCCGAGGACGACCTCCTGAGCGAGGACGACAAGGTCCTCGCCAAGCTCGACGCCGCGAAGATCCCCGCCGTCGACGCCGTGCTCGCCCGCATCCGCCGCTTCGACCCGGCCTACGCCGAATCCTACGATCCCAGGATCGCCCCCAAGCAGCGCCGGATCGACCCGCCCGTCCAGGTCGGATCGACCTATCAACGGCTGTCGGACTTGCATTGACGCATTGGGCGGATCTCCGTATGGTTTCGGCGTCCTGAGATCCGCAACCTGAAACGGCCCCGCCCGCCGATCCGGCGCGAGGCCGCCTGCATCGGCACGGAGGCCTCCATGGCTCGTCTTCGGAAGCGTTCGCTCCTCGTCCGGCTCGCGCCGGCGCTCTTCGCCCTGCTCGTCGCCGCCCCCGCCCGAGGGGCCTTGCTGCGATACGACTTCGGGGGCGTGATCCCGGGCCTGACGGCGCAGGACGGCTCCGCGGTGCGATTCGCCGGCAGCTTCGTCTACGACGACGCGATCGCCTTCGAAAGCAGGCAGTGGGACTCCACCGCGGCGACTTCCGCCGTGTATCGGTCCGGCACCTCCGCGCCCATCAACCCGAAGCCCGACGGCACCGGCTTCGAATTCCACATCGACGCATTGGGGCTGCATGCGAGCTCGGCCGGCCTGATCGGCGAGTACAGGGCCTGGACCCGCCCCGACGGAACCAGCCACGACCACATGGTCGTCTCGGCCGCCGAGCCTTCCGCGTCGCACCCGCTGAGGACCGACGTCCACGTCTCGTTCAACGCCTGGGACGCGCCCGCCTTCTCGGGCGCGACGATCCCGGCCGGGTTGAAGCTCTCGGACCTGACCGAGGCGATCGCCGGGATCTCGGTCCCGGTCGATGGGAATCCCGACCAGCGCATCTCGCACTCGGGCTACCTCGACACGCTCACCGTCACGCCCGTCCCCGAACCGACCTGGACGGTCGCGGCGCTTCTGGGCGCGGCTTTCTGGGCCGCCCGACGACGCCACCTCGGCTGAAAGCCGCCGGACCTCCCCCCCGAGACTCGCATCCAAGCCCCGCTGACACGCCCCGCCGATCCGGCTCGGGGTCGATGTCCCACCGACATGGAGGCCATCATGATCCGCTCACGGAAGAACCCGCTCCTGGTCCGATTCGTTCCCGCGCTCCTGATCTTGATCGGCACGCCCGCCCAGGGAGCCCTGATCCGCTATGACTTCGGAGGAGTGGTCACCGGCTCCCCCGCGGGCGCGTACGCGATCGGCGATCGCTTCACCGGCAGCCTGATCTACGACGACGCCCTGCCGATCCTGGACGACGGTAGCGACGCGGAGGGTATGGACCACGGGTATTATTACTCGGGCACCCACCGGTCCGGGGGACACGGGGCCGACGGGACGGGTCTCGACATCCGCGTCGGCGGGATCTCGATCATCGCCCCATCGACCGGCCTGACCGGCGAGGTCAGCATCGCCAAGCCGGCCGACGCGCCGAGCACCGCCCTCCTCACGTTCAGCAGCTATCCGCGCTCCGGAAGCGATGGCCAGCCGGGTGCCTTCGTCGGCTTCAAAGGCCTCGCGAATTCGGTGTTCCACGAGGGCGACTACCCGACAAGCTCCCTCGATCTCAGCGATCTCACCTTTGCCTCCGTCGAAGTGGAGAGCGTGGCCGGCAGCGGTTACCTCCCCTATCTCGCGTTGCTCCATGGGAACATCGACACGCTCACCGTCACGCCCGTCCCCGAGCCGGCCTGGACGGTCGCGGCGATGATGGGCCTCGCGCTGGCGGCCGCGAGGCTCCGGCGCAGGGCCGACTGAGGGCGGGACGCTCCGGCTCACCTCGCCGAGGGTTCAGGCCGGCGAACGATACGGCCCGTGGGCGTAATATTTGGGCCGGTCGTCCAGGCGGACGTGGAGCCACGGCACGCCCGCGCCGGCGGTGTTCAGCCAGACCGGCCGCGTCCCCAGCCGTCGGCGGGTCACCGCGGCGACGGCCTTCCAGAGGGCGTGATGCTGGTCGTCCGGGGCGTGGCGGACGAACGCGGCGAGGGAGGCGTAGGCCTCGCCTGGGCCCATCGGCCTGGGGGCGATCAGGATCGCGTCCCTCCCCAGGTTCGGGAAATCGACGACGAGGTGCTCGGCCTCGGTCCGGAAGGCGTCGGCGAACGACGAAGGGTCGGCGGGGCGGCGGAGGAGTTCGGGCGCGTCGATCAGGGCGAACCGGAAGGGGCGGTCGACGGTCCCGGCGGTCGCCGCCGGGGTCTCCCAGCGGAACGCCTCGAAGGGGGCGGCGGCCAGCAGATCGGCGAACCACGATCGGAAGGACGGCTCGGCGCGCCAGGCTTCCAGGACCTCGGCGAACGAGGCGGGGGAGCCGTCGCGTTCGACGAAGGTCTCGATGATGCGCCCGTCCGGGATCGTCGCGACCCGTGCGGACCAGTTCACCGGACGGCTCCCGGCCGTTCCGCGAGGCTCTCGGCGGCCCGCTGGGGGATGTGGCGGAGCCAGGCGGGGTCGGTCGCGGGGAAGTCGGAGCGGTAGTGGACGCCGCGCGACTCGGTCCGCTCGGCGGCGGCGGCGATCATCAGGCGGGCGGTGGTGAGCATGTTCTGGACGGCCCAGCCGGCGGGGTCGTCGAAGACGTGGGGGAGGACGTAGCGGCACCAGCGGTCGACCTGCTGGGCCGCCTCGGCGAGCCCGGAGGCGTCGCGGGTGATGCCCATCCGCCGCCACATCAGGGAGCGGAGCGACTCGCGGAGGTCGACCAGGTCGATGGCCGGCCGGCGTTCGCGGGGGGCCGCCGCGGCGATGGGCGGGACTTCGAGCTGCCAGGGGCCCTCGGCTTCGAGGCGTGCGGCGACGTCCTCGGCCACGCGGGCCCCGAAGACCAGGCCCTCCAGCAGGCTGTTGGACGCCAGCCGGTTCGCGCCGTGGAGGCCGGTGCTGGAGACCTCGCCGGCGGCCCAGAGGCCGTCGAGCGAGCTGCGGCCGCGGTCGTCCACGGTCACGCCGCCGATCATGTAGTGGGCCCCGGGGCAGACCGGGATCAGGTCGCGGGTGATGTCCAGGTCGAACCCCCGGCAGAGGCGGTCGATGCCCGGGAACCGCCCGCGGATCAGGTCGGGGTCCAGGTGCGAGAGGTCGAGGTAGACGTTGGGGTGGCGGGTCTTCGCCATCTGGGAGGCGATCGCCTGTGAGACGACGTCGCGCGGAGCCAGCTCGGCGCGGGGGTCGTAGTCGGGCATGAAGCGGCGTCCGTCGCAGTCGAGCAGGTGGGCGCCCTCGCCGCGCAGGGCCTCGGTCAGCAGGTGGCGGGCGGAGCCGGCCATGTACAGGACGGTGGGGTGGAACTGCATGAACTCCATGTCCCGCAGCTCGACCCCGGCGCGGTAGGCCATGGCATGGCCGTCGGCCGTGGCGATCGACGGGTTGGTGGTCTCGCGGAAGATCTGCCCCGCGCCGCCGGTGGCCAGCACCACGGCCCGCGCCCAGACCAGGGCGAAGCCCCGCCGCTTGTCCCAGACCAGCACGCCCCGGCAGCGGCCGTCGAGGGTCAGCAGGTCGATCGTGGTGCAGTTCTGCCAGATGCGGACGTTCTTGCGGGCCCGGGCCTGCGAGATGATCGCGCGCATGATCTCCCGGCCGGTCTCGTCGCCCAGGGCGTGGACGATCCGGGCGTGGGAGTGGCCCCCCTCGCGGCCGAGCGCGACCTGGCCGTCGACGGTGTCGAAGTGGGTCCCCAGCTCCATCAGCTCGCGGATCCGCTCGGGCGCCTCGCGGACGACGACGTCGACGACTTGCGGGTCGCAGAGGTCCTTGCCGGCGGAGAGGGTGTCGGCGATGTGGTCCTCGACCCGATCCTCGGGGTCCATCACCCCGGCGATGCCCCCCTGGGCGTAGCTGCTGTTGCTCTCGCGGACCTCGTCCTTCGTCACCACCAGCACCCGGGCCGAGGCCGGCACGCCGAGCGCCGCGCGGAGGCCGGCGATGCCGCCGCCGACGATCACGACGTCGGCGAAGTGGTGGGGAAGCTCGCGGGGGTCGAAGCCGACGAGGTAACGCCTGGGGAGGGGCAGGGGGGTCGTCATCGCTGGGGATCGCCTGGGCGGGGAAGCGGGATGTCCTGACGACATTCTACCAGGGGAGCGATGCGGACGAACCTTCACCTCCGGAAGGGGAGGGAGGGGAATCAAGGCCGGGTCCTCGTGACGTGAAAATCCCACGCAGGTCCATGGGCCGGGCCCGCCTCGAGTCGACGGCCGGCCCCCTGGATCCGCCGAGGAGGCCTGGGCTCGTGCTCCACCTCCTCATTCGGCCATCGGCCACCCTTCCCCCCGAGCGAGGGGTGAAAGGGGTCGTGAAGGGCGGCGACCTCACCGGGTCCCGCCGCCGGCGGGCGGCTGGGGAGCCGGGGCTCGCCCCGGCGCGGGGCGGCGGGAGAGGGCGTTCTTGTAGCCTTCGACCTTCCCGCGGAACTCGGGCGGGGGGGCGAAGCGGAGGCCTTCCTGGTTGCCGCGGACCTCGTCCTGGGCCATGCCGCCGCGCTCTTTGATGGCCTTGCTGGAGGACCGAGCCCGCTCGCCGAGGCCGGGAAGGCCGGGGGTGGCGCGGACGTCCTCTCCGGACTGGCCGGGCTCGACCTCGATCTCGCGGCCGGGGCCGGCGGGCTCGGACTTGAGCTTCTCGTACTGCTTGACGAACTGGTCCATCTCGGTCCGGCTCATGCCGGTGGCGGCCTCCAGGTCGGAGGTGTCGGCGTTCTTGTCGAGCAGGTCGCGGATCGTCCGCAGCACCAGCTCCGACTGGTCCTGATTGCGCGGGGCGACCGTGTCGCCCGAGGCGTCTTCCGGCTCGCGGATCGGATCGATCGGTTCCTCCTCCTGCGTCTCGGCCTGGCCGGGATCGCCACCGTCCGGACGGCCGCCGCCGCCCACCGGATTCGCGCCGCCCTGGCCCCCGCCGGGCTGCTGGCCCTGCTGACCTTGGCCCTGTTCTCCCTGCTGACCCTGGCCTGGCTGGCCCTGCTGCCCCTTGGGCTGGTCGCCGGCCTGGCCCTGCTGACCCTGACCCTGACCTTGGCCCTGCTGGCCCTTCTGCTGATCGCCGGCCTGCTCACCTTGACCGTGCTGGCCTTGCTGACCCTGGCCTTGGCCCTGCTGGCCCTGGCCTTGGCCCTGCTGACCCTGGCCTTGGCCCTGCTGGCCTTGCTGACCCTGACCCTGCTGACCTTGCTGACCCTGACCCTGCTGGCCCTGACCCTGCTGGCCTTGGCCCTGCTGACCTTGCTGGCCCTGACCCTGCTGGCCTTGGCCCTGCTGACCTTGCTGGCCCTGACCCTGCTGGCCTTGGCCCTGCTGACCTTGCTGGCCCTGACCCTGCTGACCTTGACCTTGGCCCTGCTGGTCCTGGCCTTGGCCCTGCTGGCCCTGCTGGTCCTGGCCTTGCTGACCCTGGCCCTGCTGCCCTTGCCCCTGCTGGCCCTTCTGCTGATCGCCGGCCTGGCCTTGCTGGCCTTGCTGGCCCTGACCCTGCTGGCCTTGGCCCTGCTGACCTTGGCCCTGCTGGCCCTTCTGCTGATCGCCGGCCTGGCCCTGCTGGCCTTGCTGGGGATCCGAGGGCTTGGAGGCATCGTCGGGGGGTTGGCCCTGGGGGTCGGCCGGCTGCTGGGTGGGTTCTTCGACGGTCCGCTCTTCGGGCTCCGCCGGCTTTTCGGCGTCTTTCTCGGGATCCTTGGGCTGGGGCGATTTGTATTTGCCCGGCTCGTCCTTCTTGGCGGGGTCCTTCGGATCGTCCTTGGTCGCCTCCTTCTTCGGATCGGCCTGTTCGCCGGGAGGCCTGGACTGGTCCTTGGGCGTGCCCTTGGTCTGGGCGTCCTTGCGGGCGGGCTGCTCGCCCTGGCCCGGCCGTTCCTGGGTCTGATCGGGGTTGCGGCCGTCGTCCGCCCGAACGTCCTTCTGGTTGGGATCGCGTGGTGCGTTCGGGTCCTGAACGCGCTGGTCGGGACGGGCGTTGGGATCGGCCGGCTGGGCCTGGCGCGCGGCGTCGTCGCGGCCCTGCTCGGGCTTGCCGGACTGGGCCTCGCGTCGGGCGTCCTTCTCCTGAGCTTCGGCCGACTCCGGCTTGCGACCGTCGGGGCCTTCCTCCGGCGTCATCTCGCCCGGCCGGGGTTCGCCCGACGGCCTGGACTGGTCCTTGGTCTGCGCTTCGCGATTCTGATCAGCCTTCGCACGGTCGTCCGGCTCCCCGCCCGCTTCGGGCTTCTCGCCGTCAGCTCGGGGACGTGACGTTGGATCGCCCTGCTGCTCACCGGCCTGGCCCTGCTGGCCTTGCTGGCCTTTCTGCTGATCA
>NZ_JAALJI010000080.1 GCF_011064595.1 Paludisphaera soli
GGTGTTACGAACTCAACGCTGCAAGGATGGGCGCGGCGTTGTTGAGCATCAGGATGCTCAATGCGACCTAGTGCAGGCCCTCCAGGGTCGAAGCCAGCCGCTCGTAGTCGCGGGCCGGGCGGCGCGTCCCTGAGGCCGCCGCAACGCACGACGTCGCGCGAAGCGGGCCGAGGCGAAGGAGGTTCGCCCTATCAATTCTTCAAGCGGCTGACGTAGGCTGACGCGTCGCGAAGCGGGTGCCGCGAAGTAGCCCCCCGGCGTCTCGGCAGGTACGGTCCCATCGAACAACCGCCCGGAAGGATCTCGCGACATGGACGAGCGACGGATCGGCCACGCCCCGCGACGAATCCGGGTGCTCGTCGTCGACGACAACTCCGACGCCGCCTACCTGATGGGCGAGTGCCTCCGGGCGACCGGCCACGAGGTCCGGGTCGTCTCCGACAGCCGGGAGGCGATGGAGGCGGCCCGCGACCAGGACCCCGACGCCGTCATCCTGGACATCGGCATGCCCTTCCTCGACGGGTTTGCGCTGGCGCGGCTGCTCAGGGCGGACCGGCGGTTCGACCGATGCCTCATCGTCGCGGTGTCCGGATATTCCGACGACACCTCGCGACGCCTGGGCCGCGAGGCGGGGTTCGATCACCACCTGGCGAAGCCGGCCGACGTGGACGAGGTGATCGGCCTGGTCGACCGCGCCGCCTGAACGGTCGCCGGCCGTGCATCGCCTACGATCCGGGCAGGGCGACGACCTCGAACCAGTAGTCCTTGATGGCCCTCGCCGCCTGCAACAGGCCGGCGAGGCCGGCCCGGACGACGACGTAGCCCGCCGCCCCGTTGGCGTAGCAGTGGCGGACGTCTTGCGGGTTCTCCGAGATGGAGACCGCCACCACCGGTATCGCGGCGAGTTCGGGGTCGGCCTTGAGCCGGACGAGCAGCTCCCGCCCGTCGTTCCCGGGCATGCCTAGGGCCAGGAGGCTGAGGGCCGGCCGGGGGCGTCCCCGGAGGGGATTAGGACCCGCGACGACGGAGGAAGTCCTGTGCCTCGTCGCCGTCCTCGACGTGGAGGATCGCCCGGCTGCGGCGGAAGTCTTGCATCGCGTTTCCGGAGACCGTGCCCGTTCTCTTGCAATTCGCGAGATCGTCTCCGGCGAAAGGCGCGTGGTCCGCCGACATGGCACCGCCCAAGCTTGAGGTTCCAGGAATTTCCGCCTGCTGGTGCTGACGGCGGAAACGCCTGGACGCGTAAGCTCGAGCAGATCTGGGGCTGGAAGCCCCGTCCCCACTCCATCAGGCCAAGCTCGGGGTCCCGTCGATCCGAGCATGAACGGCCCGAGCCGCTCGGACCGCCTCTTCGGCCGTCTCGAACGCCTCGCCGACGGCTTCCCCCAGCGGCATCGACACGGGGTAAGTGCGGGCATACCATTTATTGGGCAAGTGATCGGGCGGGTTGCCGAGCATTGCGGAATTGTAGACGACGTAGCGACCGCCGCCGTGGGATGCGAACTTGTAGACCAGGATGGGCCGCCCGACATCGGTTGAGAACATGGCGTGTTTGACCTGTCGTTTGAGATGGGTGCGCGAGCCGACACTCCAACGGGGACAAGTTTGCGGCACGGCTGCCCCGAGCCCCAAGGGGTCCGCCCTGGCGTGGTCTACCTTGGACAGGACCACGACCCTCCCCGGCTGCACCGTCGGCCTGACGCCCCGCTCGATCGTCGTTGACCGAAAGCAGCACGCGACGCGTAAAAGACTGATATACTTTGTGAAAAGTGCATTTCAAGAACGTCTTATTGTTGTTTTTTCCGGAGGTTATCGGCTCGATAACCGGGAAGGGCTCCCATGGAGCTGCGACAATACCGGCACGTACTGGCTCTGGCCGACCACGCCAGCTTTCGCGGGGCGTCCGAGGTGCTGGGCATCTCGCAGCTCGCTCTGACGAAGAGCCTCTTCCACATCGAGCGAGACGTGGGCCAACGCCTCTTCGACAGGCATGGCCGGAGGGTGTCCCCAACCGCTTTCGGCGCAATCGTCGTCGACACAGCCCGCAGGATGGTCGAATGCGAGGAGTCGATGCTCCGGGCCATCGCCCGGATAGGCGCCCTGGAGGGCGGAGCACTGTCCGTGGGCGTCGGCCCCTACGCCGCCGATATTTGGACGGGTCACGTTTCAGGCCGTCTGCTTGAGCGATATCCCCGATTGAGCCTGTCGATCCACGTCGAGCCGTGGGAGACCCTGCCGGACCTGCTGAAATCGGGCCGTATCGAGCTGTTCGTCGCGAGCATCGAGGAAATCCGCGGGCGTAAGGAATACCGGGTCGTCGAGTTCCCGGAGCAGCGAGGGGTATGGATCTGCCGCGCCGGGCATCCGCTCGCGGGGCGCGCCACACCCTCCCGGTCGGAGCTGCGGGAGTATGTCATGGTCAGCCCGCAACTGCCCCCCCGGATCTGCCGCTGGCTACAGGCCGACGGACGTCAATCGAAGGGCTGCCGGAGGCACGTCAACACCGCCTCGGTCACCATGCTCAAGGCCATGGTCCGCCAGGGCGACGGCGTCTCGTTGATCCATCCCGATGAAGTCCGCATGGAGCTCGATCGCGGCGAGTTCGCGCCCCTGGAGTTCGGCGCCCAGCCGCTCACGTTCCATTCAGGGCTCGTCTGGCTCGCCGACCGGACGCTCTCCCCCGCGGCCACGGCTTTCGCGCTGGAGATGCTCGCCGAGGTGGGAGTCGACGCCTCGTCGTTGATGCGCGCCGATTCGGCGGGACGGACGACGAAGGCGTGAGGCCGACAGCGAGCGTTCGAAAGCCGCCCTTCCTCATCGTCTTCCTCATCCAGAACGCCCAGAACCGCGAGTCCAAGGTACTGCACCTGAAGCTCGACGAGCTCATCGTCGCGGCGAAGCGGGCGAACAACCAGTTCGTGGACGTGGAGGACCTGACGGAGGCCCAGCTCGACCACCTCGCCGGACGCTATCGGATGATAGGCGAGCGATACCGCGGCGCGCTCGAGGACCAGGCCGACGAGGTCGAGGTTCAGTCGGACCGGGTCGAGGGCCGGATCGAGCGGGTCGCCCGCGAGGTCGAGGGAGGAGGGCCCTCGAGAGGCCGCCGGCGGCCTCCCGATCCCCCAGTCCGATGACGGAGGGTCGCCCCCGAGGAAGGGGTCCCCTGAAGGACCGGCCGCCGTCCACGCACAGTTCGGGAAGATCCCCGAGGCGACCCGCCGCGACCTGGAGCGGATGCCGGCCGGCGGAAGTTGGGGTTGGGGATGAACTCCCCCTCGATGACCACGTTCTCGTCCACTTTCCACGCGCCCGCGATCGCCTCCCGCGGGATCGCATCGTCCGGGCCGAAATCGCCCTCGATTTGGTTTACCCACCCACCTGGGTTCCGCTTGGCCTCCTGGATCAGCTCGGACGTCAAGGCGGGTCGATCGTCGGCCATGTCGCGGCACCTCGCGGACTGGGTCCGATAATGGGCATTCGGACCGAAGGCAGGCTGGGGCAGGGGAGGCGGCCCTAGGGTTGGCGGACGGCCTCAGGTAATGCTTGGGCCGTTCTACGTCCGT
>NZ_JAALJI010000081.1 GCF_011064595.1 Paludisphaera soli
TAGCATCGATCCAGCAGTATGCAGCACTTCCAGAAATTCCGGCGCGGCAGCAACCAGGCGGGCGTTGGCTTCTATCTCACCGACGTCGCCCCAGGACTTGGTTTGATAAACCGCTGTAGCTATGGTCGTGCCGCCAGCCAACATTGGAAGCCTGGTTTCTACCCCGGTGGAATTTTCACCGACGTAATCCGCTGACCAATCCGCGACATCACCTAGCCAGCCTTCCTCATTCTCGGATTGCCACGGCCCCGGCGTGCGTTTTTCTTATGTCGTGATTCATCCTCCTTGCTGTTGCCACGAACATAACCCAGTATTCAATCTCTTCGTCAATCTTTAGATTGCACTCTGTGCAATAAATGTTCGACGCCCCCCCCGGCCCCTCATTTTTGCTCCGCACTCGCCCCACCCACCCCATGGATGCCCCTTTCTTGGTCGCGTAGCGAGCGAAGGAGCGCGATAGGGATCGAAACCGGATGGCCGAGACGCAACGCGGGGTCGGGGCGCAGCCTGAGAGTCCGGCCTGGTAGGGGTCGCCCAACCCCAGATTTTCTTGCGCAGACGTTGGGCCGGCCCATTAGGATTGCCCACCCTGACACCAACCCCGCCTTCAAAAATCCTCCTCGCCCGGATATGATCCAACCAACGCGTTACGAGGCGCGTCCGGTCCGCGGGGAAGGCCTGAGGCCACTCGGCAGAACAATCGAACAGTCGAAACGAACCTTCTTCGACCTGTCACCGCGGACAACTGGGTCACCCGAAGAAGTGTTCGAAGTGCAACTCCCTGCGCGCCCCAATCTCGACCAGCTCCGGAACCAGGCCAAGGATCTCCTGAAGGCCCGCGCCTCCGGCGAGCCGGACGCCCTGAAGCGATTCGAAGAGCATTCAGCCGAGCAGACCCTCAGCGGCGCACAGTTCGTGATCGCCCGCGAGTACGGATTCGCCGGATGGCCGGCCCTCAAGACACATGTCGAGTCGCTGACGCCCGACGACCCCGAAAAGTTGATGCGGGCCATCGAGTCCGACGACGTCGACGGGGTCCGCCTGATGCTCAAGCGATCCCCTTCGCTCAGGAAGCGGATCAACGACCCGCTCGGTTCGTTCGACTCGCCGCCCCTGAACAGCGTCCAGAGCGCGGCGATGATCGACGCGCTGGTCGAAGCCGGGGCCGATCTGAACGGCAAGAGCGCCTGGTGGGCAGGCGGATTTGGTGTGACCCATCTGACGAGCCCTGAGCTGGCCGCCTACGCCGTCGAGCGCGGAGCCGAGCTGGATATCCACGCCGCCGCCCGCCTCGGGCGGCTCGACCGCGTGCGCGAGCTGATCGAGCGCAATCCTGACCTCGTCCATGCTCGGGGCGGCGACGGCCAGACGCCGCTCCACTTCGCGAAGACAGTTGAAATCACCGAGTACCTGCTCGATCACGGTGCCGACATCGACGCGAAGGATGTCGATCACGAATCGACCCCGGCCCAGTATATGCTCGGCGACCGGCCGGACGTGGCCCGTTACCTCGTCGAACGGGGCTGCAAGACCGACATCCTCATGGCCTCGGCCATCGGCGACCTAGAGCGGGTTCGGGCGTTCCTCGACGCTGACCCCGCATCGATCCGCGTGCGCGGCAACGCCCGGTTCTTTCCGATGGCCAATCCGCACGCCGGGGGAACAATCTATCAATGGTCCCTCGGCTCCAATGCTTCGACGTATCAGGCGGCCGAGAAATACGGCCATCAGGACGTCATCCGTCTGCTCCTGGACCGCAGCTCGACCGTTGAAAGGCTGATCGCCCTCTGCTGGCTGCACGATGCGACCGGGGTGACGGACCTGCTGGCCGCCAATCCGGGCCTTGCCGTGTCGGCCGACGACCGGTCCGAAGTCGCCAGGGCCGCCACGCGAAATGACACGGAAGCCGTACGCCTGATGCTCCAGGCCGGGCTGCCGGTTAACGCTCGCGGTCAGCACGGGGCCACGCCGATTCACTGGGCGGCTTTCCACGGCAACCTCGCCATGATTCAGGCCATTCTGCCGTTTGGTCCGCCGCTGGAGGACGCGGAGAACGACTACAAGTCCAGACCGCTCGGATGGGCGACCTATGGCTCTGAGCATGGCTGGTATTCCGGCTCGGGCGATTACGTCGGAACGGTAGAGGCGCTGCTTGCGGCCGGGTCAAAGCTGCCCGCGAAGGTGAGCGGTTCCGAGGTGGTTCAGGCAGTCTTGCGGAGGCATGGGGCGACGGGGTGAGGGATCGGGAGCGCTCAGGTTGCGGCCTGTGGACCGGCCCGGAGGGTTGGGGCGAAATTACTGTACGCCTGTTGACTTCGTGCCGATAACTGGTTCCAATCCTCGAATCCGGGTCGGCCCCTCGCTACGTTCCGTCGGAGAACCCCAAATGCCTAAAGTGGTCGTCCGTTCCTTTGCATGTTCTCTGGACGGCTTCGGAGCTGGCCTCCACCAAACCCAGTCCGAGCCCTTCGGCAAGAACGCCTTCCAGATCATGAATTGGTTCAAGTCCACCCGGACCTTCAAGGCCATGGTCGGCGGCGAGGGTGGCAGCACGGGGCTGGACGATGCTTACGCGTCCAAGGCCTTCGAGGGCATCGGCACCTCCATCATGGGCCGCAATATGTTCAGCCCCCTTCGCGGCCCCTGGGAGAACGGAGAATGGAAGGGCTGGTGGGGCGACAATCCTCCCTTCAAGCACCCGGTCTTCGTGTTGACGCACCACCCGCGGCCCGCGCTCGAGTTCGCGAACGGCACCTCCTTCCACTTCGTGAGCGGCTCGCCGGAAGAGGTCCTGAAACAAGCCCAGGCCGCGGCCGGGGATATGGACGTCAAGGTCAACGGCGGCACCGCCACGGTCCGCGCCTTCTGGAAAGCCAGGCTCCTTGACGAGCTGCACCTGGTCATGGCGCCGGTCTTCGTAGGCGAAGGCGAGCGGCTGCTGGGCGGGCTTGGTGTGGAGGAGGAATACGAGGTGGCGGGCTTCGAGGCCTCCGAAGCGGCCGTGCATTACCGGATCGCCAAGAAACG
>NZ_JAALJI010000082.1 GCF_011064595.1 Paludisphaera soli
TAGCGTCAGATACGGCAGCATGAGCTCCCACTCGGCGTCGCTCACGTCGCTGGGGTAACCCTTTCGTGTCGTGCTCATGACTTAACACGAGCAAACGACAGACGATAAGTCAATAACAGGCTCTAGCCGAGCTGGGCCCGCACCTGCTCGGCGAGGACCCCACGCAGCTCGACCGCTTGAAACGGATCATGGACGCGGCCTTGAAGGGGCACCCGTACGTCAAATCCGGACTCGACATCGCCTGTTGGGACATCCTCGGCCAGGTCGCCGGCCTGCCGGTCTGCACCTTGCTCGGCGGGCGGTACGGCGAGGGCATCACGCTCTATCGCGCCATCTCCCAGGCCGAGCCCGACGCGATGGCCGAAAGCGTGGCGGGCTACCGAGGCCAGGGTTATCGCCGGTTCCAGCTCAAGGTCGGTGGCGCACCCGAGGTCGACATCGCTCGGATCCGGGCCGTGGCCGCGCTGCTCGAGCCGGGCGAGGTGCTCGTGGCGGACGCGAACACCGGATGGCTCATGCACGAGGCCGCCCGCGTCGTGCGCGGCGTGGGCGACGTCGACGTCTACATCGAGCAGCCCTGCCTGGGCTACCAGGAGTGCCTGTCGATCCGCCGCCGGACCGACCACCCGTTCGTGCTCGACGAGTCGGTGGACGGCCTCGACATGCTGCTGAGGGGCCACGCCGACGGGGCCATGGACGTGGTGAACCTGAAGCTCTCCAAGCTCGGAGGACTGACGAAGACGCGTCAGGTGCGCGACCTCTGCGTGACGCTGGGCGTCGCCATGACCCTCGAAGACAGCTGGGGCGGCGACATCGCCACGGCGGCCATCGCGCATCTCGCCCACAGCACGCCGGAGGAGCTCCGGTTCACGGCCACCGACTTCAACAGCTACGTGACGGTGAGCACGGCCGAGGGCGCCCCGCGGCGAGTGGACGGCCGGATGGCCGCTTCGACCGCGCCGGGCCTGGGGATCACGCCGAGGATGGACGTGCTCGGCGCCCCGAAGGTGGACCTCTCCTGAGGCCCATCGGCTCGGCGGACCAGAGCGCGTAGCGTGCGATCGCCACCGCTTCCCGCCCGGGCCGCGATGGTTTACGGTGGACGGTGCGGCCCCGCGCGGGGCCGTCCTCGCCAGGATCCGCGCCGGCCCTGCAGGACCCCGCCATGAGGTTCGGAAACATGCCCCAAACCAGGTGGTCCACGCGGCTCGCCGCGTCTCTCGCCCTCGGGCTCTGCGGCTCGGCCGCCGGGGCGTCGTCGACCGAAGAGGGCCCCGCCTCGGCCGTGCCCGACCGGGTCGAGTTCAACCGCGACGTCCGCCCGATCCTCTCCGACAATTGCTTCCACTGCTACGGGCCCGACAAGGATCACCGCAAGGCCGATCTGCGACTCGACCTTCGCGACGAGGCGATCGTCGCCGAGGCCTTCGTCCCCGGCAAGCCCGACGAGAGCGAGTTGGTCGCGCGGATCCTCGGCGCCGACCCTGACGGACTGATGCCCCCGCGGAAGTCGAACAAGAGACTCAACGCCGGGCAGAAGGAGATCCTCAGGCGTTGGATCGAACAGGGCGCCGAATACCAGAGGCATTGGTCGTACGAGACGCCCACGAGGGCGCTAGTCCCCGCCGGCCAGGCCGCGATCGACGTGCTGGCCCGGCGCCGGCTCTCCGAGGTCGGGCTGGAGCCCTCGCCCGAGGCCGACCGCCGCACCCTGATCCGTCGGCTGTCTTCCGACCTGACCGGCCTGCCGCCCACGCCCGAGGAGGTCGGGGCGTTCGTCGAGGATCGCTCGCCCGACGCCTACGGACGCCTGGTCGACCGCCTGCTGGCCAGCCCGCACTACGGCGAGCGCATGGCGATCGGCTGGCTCGACGTGTTCCGCTTCGCCGACACGATCGGCTACCACAGCGACAACCCACGCAACGTCTGGCCCTACCGCGACTGGGTCATCGCGAGTTTCATCGACAACAAGCCCTTCGACCGATTCACCCTCGAGCAGGTCGCCGGCGACCTCCTGGCCGACGCCGACACCGAGACCCGCGTCGGCTCGGCGTTCAACCGCCTCCTGCTGAGCACCGAGGAAGGCGGGGCGCAGCCGAAGGACTACGAAGCCCGCATGCTCACCGACCGCGTCCGAGCCGTCGGGGCGGCGTGGCTGGGGCAGACGACCGGCTGCGCGCAGTGCCACGACCACAAGTTCGACCCGATCACCCAGAAGGACTTCTACTCGCTGGGCGCGTTCTTCGCCGATATTCGGGAGCCTGTCGTCGGACACCGCGAGGACGGCATGGTCGTCGCAGCGGCCGAGGATGAGGAGGAACTCGCGAGGCTCGATTCCGCCGTCGACCAGGCGAGGAAGCGTCTCGAATCCGTGGCCCCTCAACTCGACGCCGACCAGGCCCGGTGGGAGGCGGACCTGTCTCGCCGCGCCGACGTCTTGCCCGAGCTCGCCCGCGACTCGAAGGCCGCGCCGGCCGAGAAGGCGACCGCGAGGGCCGTCCAGGCGGCGCTCGAGAAGGACGCCGAGGCGCGAACCCTGAAGGACCGCGAGACGGTCCGGTCCTATTTCCGGACGAAGGTCACCCTGCTGTTCCCCGCCGAACGCGAAGCCGTCGTCCGCGCCGAGAGCGAGCGCCGGGCGTTCGCCGACGGCCTGCCGAGATGCCTCGTGAGCGTCCACGACGCCGTCCCGCGTACCGTGCGCGTCCTGCCGCGGGGCGACTGGATGAACGAGACCGGCGACGTCGTCAAGCCCGCCCTGCCGCACTACCTGCCCCGCCCCGACGTCTCCGGGCGCGACCTGACGCGACTCGACCTGGCCCGGTGGCTGGTCTCGCGGGACAATCCGCTCACCGCCCGCGTGGTCATGAATCGGCTGTGGAAGCAGTTCTTCGGCGCGGGCCTGAGCAGGAAGCTCGACGACTTCGGCGCGCAGGGCGATCCTCCCTCGAACCCCGCGCTGCTCGACTGGATGGCCTGCGAGTTCATGGACAGCGGCTGGGACGTGACTCA
>NZ_JAALJI010000083.1 GCF_011064595.1 Paludisphaera soli
GCGCGTCGCCTTCGCCGTGGGCGACGGGGCCCTCGCCGTCACCTGCGCGCACCGGGTGCTCGCGGAGCTGCCCTGATCGGCCGCCGCCCGGCCGCCGAACAGTCCGGGAGCGGGGCGGCGAGGATGCGAGCTCCTCCGCCGGGTGGCGACGGACGCACGGAGCTGCGTCGATCTCGGCCCCGGCGCCGAGCCCGACCGGCGGGCAGGCGTCGGCCCGCCGGATCGCCTCCACCTGCTTAGGGCGACGGTGGATCACCGCGTCCAGCTCTGCGGGCGTCGTCCTCTGTGCCACGTCGAGCGTCAGGAGCGGGAAGGCCTCGCCGGCGTGGGCCGCCACGTAGGTCGCCACCACCAGCCGACCCCGGTGCGTGTACGGCGCGGCGAAGCCCTCCGCCGACCCGTCGATCACGGCCCGATCGGCCTGCGACGGCCCCATCCGGTGCGTCTCGACGGCCATCGCCCGCCGTGCGGCCTCCTGCGGCGTGACGCGGACCCGGGCGATCTCGAGGTCCGTCTACGTGCGGTGCAGGATGACCAGCTTGGACACGAGCTTCCGGCCCTGTCCGTCGTGTTGACCATCGCCGATTCGGCCGTCTCGATGGCCGCGTGCGCGGAATTCTTCGGCTGGGCGACGTCACTTGCCGCGTAGATCGCCGTGCTGGCCGTCCCGAGGTGATCGTCGGACCCCAGCCGGACGGGCCGAACGTCACGCCGGCCGCCTCCAGGCTGAGGCCGTCCCCCCGGGCACGGCGCTCGGTCGCGAGCAGCATGGCATCCCAGGGAGTTCCGTGCCGTCGCCCTCCTTCCACGCTGGCGGAATTTACGATGCCTCGGGAATGCCCGGACGTCGCGACGGGCCGCCTTGGCGGTGGAGATGGCCGCCGGGGGGCCGGCACCCGGGCCGGGGGCGTCACGCCGGCAGCCCCGGCGGCGTTGCCGACGATACGTTCGGGAGGTCCTCCTGGGGTGCATCACCATCTATCGGGATTCGGACAGCCGAGGGACCGGGCCGTCGCGCCGGCCCCCCCGGGACCGCCCCACGGGTCGGGTGCGATGAGCGAGGCGCGTCGCTTGGCAGTCGCATCCCCTCGTCCCGGACGCCTCTTTCGTCGACCGCCCCGCCTCGGGCAGAGTCCGGACTCACGGGGTGCGAAGACGTGCGCAGGGCCGACGAAGCCCATGTCCCGTCGAGAGCCATGGTCGGCGATGAATCACATGATTCATCCGCGGGCGTGTCCCCCCCTCGCTCGCCGGCGTTCCGGGGCGTGCCGCCCCGATGAAATTACGTCGACGGGCGTTATGCTCGGACGGGCCGCCCACCGGGGCGAGGCCGCGACCGGCTCGAGCGTCCGCGTCCGGCGGATGGACGCGGCCCCACCTCGCGCTTCGATCTACACTGGGGCGGCGCGGGCGGAGACGGAGCCTCGACTCGGCGGCCGAGGCCGTGAGCCTGTCGCAGGCCCCTCGCACACGGCTCCGGGTCGGACGCGGATCCTGCGTCGCGCGCTTCGGGCCGGACGCGTCACGCGCCGGCGAGGCCTCTCCGTCCCCCCTCTGGCCGCCGGCCTCCGAGCCGGGACGCCGACGAGATCAGACGCGCCGGCGGTGGGCCGAACGGCCTTCGAACACCTCATCTCGGGAAGTCGCGCCGCATGGCGATCGGCGGTGCCCCGGCTACTGCTCGTGGAGCCGCCGCGGGTGAAGGGCGACCCTTCCTTCGGACGCTGGGAGGCGACCATCGCGACCGGCGGGCTGGGCGGGCTGGGTCGCGAGGCCGCCCGCCTCCGGGGGCCGGGCCGCCGGCCCGCGCGACGCACGCCAGGTACAGGGCCGATGAGCCGGCCCGCCTCGTCGTCCGCCGCGGGTCGAGGGATCGCGAGGCGGGGCGGCCTGACGGCGATATCGGGAAATCGGCCTAACCGCGGATGCGACACCGGCCGTACCCTGCTCCGGCGTCGGGCCCCCCCTCGAGGTCTGTGAAGGACCGAGCGGGGCGGGGCATCCCGGCGCGGTCGCCCTGTAATACGAGGGCAGCGGACCAGGGCCGCTATCGGGAGCGTGAGCCGGCCCCGCCCGACGCGGCGAATGCCGAGGCGGGAGCGACGTCGGCTCACGATCTCAAACCACGAACCCAAGCCGGAGTACCACGCCATGAACCCCGCCATCTCCTCGAAGGACCATGCCATGCGGCCGATCACCGCCTCCGGGGCATACCCCGAGTTCTTTCAGGCCTTGTGCCGCTCCGCCGCCCGGGGCGGTCGGGAGGGCTACGAGGAGGCCGGCCGCGGGCTCGTCGCCGGCCTGGCGACCCTGGGCCCCGACTCGACGGCCCTCGACGAGTGGGCCGAGGACGTCGACGTCCTGATCGGGCTGGTCTGCCCCGCGGCCCCGATCGGCCGCGGGTCGGGGCTGACCCCGTGGGCCCTCCCCGAAGACGGCGCCGTGCTCGCCTGGTTCGCGTCCAGGCTCCCGCGCTGCATGGCCCGCGTGCCCCGGCGGCGTCGCGATTCGTTCCTGCGCGGCGTCTATGAACACCTCCACTACGAGGAGGGCGACGTGGGATTCTGACCTCGCCGGGCCGTGGTCCGGGCCCGCTCGGACTCGCCGTCGGCGGTCGGCCCCCTTCGAGGTCGTGCACGGCGTCGACGAATCCCGCCGTGCCAGACTTCGGTGGCGACGCGACACGCCCGGCGGCGAGCCGCGACCACATGAGTTGGAGGCGCCTCGTCCGAGAGGCTGCCGTCTCGGGATCGCACTCGTCGCGGCGAGGAGAGGGGCGTCTTCCCAGCGGGTTCGGGCGGAACCGCGAGGACGTC
>NZ_JAALJI010000084.1 GCF_011064595.1 Paludisphaera soli
ATCGCCAATCATGGGGAAGTCCAGAGTTCGGGGGGGGATGGATCGAGCGAGGCGGCGGAGGTCGTCGAGGTCGTGGGACTCCAGCAGGTCGAGCGTCGCCAGCAGCTTCTCCAGGCCGGCGAGCAGGGCCGGGGCCGTCGACTCGACCTTCCAGGCCATGCGGCGGCCGCTCAGCCGCACCAGGACGCGGCGGACCTCGGCGGCCTCGGGACGCTCGTCGAGGCGCAGACGCAGGCCATCGACGCGACGACCAGCCGCCTGAGGACGGCCTCGGCGTCCCTCTGGCCCCACTCCTCGACCTGGCAGCCGGAGGACTTCAGGAGCAGGAAGAACGACTCGATCCGCCACCGCAGGTAGTACCAGCGGGCCGGCGTCGCGGCGTCGCAGCCGTCGGGGCCGGGGCGTTCGACGTTCGAGAGCAGCAGCCAGCGGGCCTTCACCGCCCCTCGGGCGTCGACGACCCGGGCGACGACCAGGCGCAGGGGGAGCGGCGGGCCGGGGACCTCGACCTGCCTCTTGTTGCCGCCGGAGGTGCGGCCGGCGGCCGTCCGCCGCGCCGGCCGGTCGAGGACGACGGCCGCCTCGGCGACCTGCAGCCGGGCCGGCTCCTTCTCGTACTCGATCGGGCCCGCCTCGACGACCTCGGCCCCGGGCGCGAAGAGGTCGTCGGCGACCTCGGGGAGCTTCCAGCCGCCGCATCGCGGCCGGCCTTCCCGGAGGACGACGCGGGCGTCGTCGGCCCGCACCAGGAACCGGAAACCGGCCGCGTGCCAGGCGCGGAAGCAGCCGACCGAGTCGGCCTCGCGGTCGATCACGAAGACCGGCCGGCGGCCGAGCAGGTCGGCCGCGGAGCGCATCGTCGCCGCGACGCCGTCGAGCCGGCCCTCGGCCGGCCCCGGTCCGCCGCGGCGGGTCGAGGCGTCGCCGCCGTCGGCGCGGAGCCGCAGCTCCAGCGGGCCCATCGGCAGGCCCGAGCCGGCGTCGACGGCCAGGGCGCAGGCCAGCTCGTAGCCCGGGTCGGCCGCGTGCGTCCGGCGATGCCGGTCCCCCTTCGAGGCGTGGCCGCCGAAGTGGAGCATCGACCAGTCCAGGGCGACCAGGAGGTCGGGGCCGTCGCCGGCCATGGCCCGGACGGCCTCGACGACCGGCTCCATCAGGGCGGCCGGGCCGGCCCTCGGGTTGTGCAGGAACCGCCACATGGCCTGGGCGCAGGCGAACGGCTCGGCGACCCCCGGCAGGGCCGTGATCCCGGCCGCCGCCGCGTTCAACACGTGGCGATGCTCGCGCACCAGCCTCCAATACCGCAGCTGCAGCCGGCGGTCCATCCCCTCGAATGCGATCCCATCCCCTCGAATGCGATCCCATCCCCCGAGATTACCAGCTCGCCGAGTTGTGTAGACAGGGATGCCACCAGGGGGGAAGGTGGCCCGAGGGGCCGGATGAGCGACTGTGTTTCGAGTCAAGCGGATTTCACGCCGGATCGGGCGCGGTGGCGTTCCGCCCCGGGTCCCAGGGCTTCATCTCGCGGAGGATGGCGTTGGCGATGGTGAGCAGCTTCCTCGCGACGGCGATCAGGGCCACCTTGGGCGGCTTGCCGGCAGCCTCCAGGCGGTCGCCGAACGCCCTCAGGGCCGGGTTGAACCGCCACGCCGACAGGGCCGCCATGTACAACGCCGAGCGCACCGCCGCCCGGCCCCCCTGGATCCGCCGCCGGCCCTTCCAGGCCCCGCTCTCGGCGGCCATCGGGGCCACGCCGACCAGGGCCGCCAGCGGCCCCGGGCCGAGCCGCCCCAGCTCGGGCAGGCCGGCCAGGAGCGTCCGGCTCAGGACCGGGCCGATCCCCGGCACGCCCCGCAGCAGGTCGTCCTTCTCGCGCCACGCCGGGGTCGAGCGGATCTTCCCGTCGACCTCGCGGTCGACGCCGTCGAGGTGGGATTCGAGCCACCGCAGGTGCGACTCGATGTCGCGGGCCACGCGCCGCGAGGGGGCCGCGGACAGGCGGGCCTTCTCCATCGAGGCCATCTGCACCAGCTGGCGGCGGCGGGCGAGCAGGGCCTCCAGCTCGCGGGCGTCGGCGTCGGGCAGCGGCCGGGGGTCCCCCTTCAGGACGCGGCCGAACGCGGCCAGGCAGCGGGCGTCGATGGCGTCGGTCTTGGCCAGGCGGCCCATCGCCCGGGCGAAGGCGGCCGCCTGCTTGGGGTTGACGACGTCGACCGGCAGGCCGGCCGCCAGCAGGGCGGCCGGCGGCCTCCATGACGACGCGGCGGGGCCGCAGCGGGGCCAGGCGGGCGACCAGCTCGGCGTGGCCCTCGGGCGTGTTGGCGACCGCGAAGGCCGGCCCGTCGTCGATCGCGACGTCGAGCGCGGCCTTGGAGACGTCGATCCCGACGAACGTCTCGGCGGCGGCGGCGGCGGCGGCGGCGGCGGCGGGGGCGTCCATGGAGCGATCCTCCCGGGTGCGGGCCCGCGGCCGGGCCGCGGGCTTCGGCTTCGGCTTCGGCTTCGATTCGGGTGCGTCGCTCGGCCCCTCCTTGCTATGCGGCCTCGAGGGCCGCCCGACTGTCCGGGCTCGGCGACGCGACGTCGGAACGCTCGGCGGCGACCCGTGCTCATCCACGGCCTCGGAGGGCCCAGGGGGTGTCGGCCTGCCGCCTCGCTCTCCCTTGCTATGTGAAGCCATCTCGCGGCCCCTTTCAACATACAAGGGGGACCATCAAGACCGACTCTGCGAAGCTGCGCCGGCTTCT
>NZ_JAALJI010000085.1 GCF_011064595.1 Paludisphaera soli
TCGCTCGACGGTCGCGACGCCGACGCCGAAGGCCTCGGCGATCCGGGCGTCGGGCCAGGCGGGTCCGCCCTCGGCGGCGTCGGCCTTCAGCAGGATGTGGGCGTGGGCGAACTTCCGGGCCGCCGACTTGCCGGCGGCGAGCATCTCGTGGAGCCGCTGACGTTCCTCGGCTTCGAGCGTGACCTTGTAGACCTTCATCGGGCCCCCCTGTGGCGGCGCCAACCCCAGGAGAACCGATCTCAAATCCACCCGCAAATTAAAACTGGCGGACTACTAGGCCTGGATCCGGTAGCCGCCGTCGGCCAGGGCCATCCCCGGGGTGATGCTCCACGCGCCGGTGATATCGGCCGTCGTCGAGCCGAGCAGGACCGCCGAGCCGCCGTTGAGCGACCCGTAGAGGTAGACCGACGCCCCCGCCTCGCTCGCGAAGCCGGAGAAGGTCGGCGCAGCGACGTTCGTCACCCCGTCCGTCTTCGAGACGCCCGAGTCGGACGCCGAGTCCAGGGCGCCGACGACCGAGAGGGCCCGGTCGGTGACGGCGATCTGGTTGGTGAGGTTCAGGACCGAGCCGAACGTGTCCTTGATCGCCATCGTCAGGCGGTACGCGCCGTTCAGCGTGGCCGGGGCGACCGGGCCGGCGCCGACGGTGTACGGGAAGGCCCCGGCCGCCAGCGAGTTGACGTAGTTGTGGGTGCCCACGATGTAGAACGTCGTCCCGACGCCGCCGGGCTGGACCACTCGGCCGGCCGAGGCCGGCGAGCCGTCGCCCCAGTCGATCGAGACCGTGTACTGGTTGGGCGTCGCCAGCGGGTTGGCGTCGGTGAACGAGCCCACCACCCAGTCGACGAACTGGTAACCTTCCAGGATCGGCACAATGGTCGGCTGACGCGGGGTGGCGATCAGCGGGGCGTCGGCGATGGTCGCCACGTTCGAGGCGATCGCGGCCACGCCCGAGTCGTCGGCGTCGCGAATGACGACCGTCACCGCGTAGCTGCCGGGGTTCGCGTAGGTGTGCGGCGCGGCGGAGACGATGAAGCTGTACGACGTGCCGTTGCGGATGATCGTCAGGCTGCCGACCCCCGCCGTACCGTCGCCCCAGTAGATGGTGGCCGTGTAGTCCGCCGCCGGGTTAGGTTTCGTCGGGTCGACGGCCCCCGGGTCGGTGAACGTCGCGACGACGATCGTGGGGGAGGAGGCGATGGGGATGTTCTCATACCCGGAGAACGCCTTGACCGCGGCCTCGATGGCTGCGTCGTCCACGAACGCCGTGCCGGCCGTGGTGATCGGCGGGCTGTTCGGCGTGATGAGTGCGACGGGCACTCCATCGATGAACGTCGTGACGTTGGACCCGAGCGAGACCGCCGTGACCGCGGTGGCGAGCGGTCCGTCCTCGTAGTAGGTGTGCGTCCCGTAGACGTAGAAGACGGAGGGGTTGGACGCGTCCTGGACGATGACGCCGGCCGAGATGGAGCCGTCGCCCCAGGCGATCGTCACGCCGAAGTCCGAGGCCTTCGCGGTCGCCGACGCGGTGAAGGCGCCGACGAGGGCGTCGACCAGCCGCTGGCCCTGGACGGCCTTGATCGGCACGGTGAAGACGGTCGGCACGATCGGGCCGAGGTTCGTCACCGTGACGCTCTCGTACCCCGTGTAGGTGATCGAGGCGCCGGGCAAGGGCGCGCCGGAGATCGTCGTGACGCCGCTGACGGTCGTGAAGTTCGCCGGAGTGAGCCGCCTGCCTTCCGCGTCTATGGTCAGGGTGTCGATCCCGTCACCGCCGTCGAGAAAAGTCGCGGTCGCGCCGCCCGTTCCGTCGAGGGCGACGTAGGCTCGATCCTCCCCCGCTCCCTGTCTGACGACCATGGCCGCACCGGGCGGCAACCGGAGCAGCCGGACTTCGTCGTCGGCGGACGTACCCACGAGGTTCAATGCGAGAAGCGATTGGACCGGCAGCGTCGATTGGCGGTAATCGACGACCGCCATGTAACCGACCGGGTTCGTCGATTGGATCGTGACATTGGACTTGTTCGCAATGCGGGTTTCGGTGAACGAGGCCGGCGTGGCAAGCGATCGGATTGCCAAAGCAGTGAAGGCGTCGGCTGCCCCCACGCCGAGCAAAACGCCCGCGGGCGAACCACTGGAGTCGATGAATGTGTAATCAAGGGCGGGTGCCAGATCCACCACGCTGGCGTCAGAAAGCCCGACGTATTCGATGCGCGACCCCACGCCGGCCAATCCAAAAGAGATCGACCCCGCCCCTGAGCCGGTGGCGAGGTTGACTTCGCTTTCGATCGCGCCGTCAGGCGATCTTCCGGCAAGGATCAAGTCGCTGATAGCCGCGCCGGATCCATCAAAACCTCCGTCGTAGATCAGAGCGGGGTCGGTGCCCCCGGCGGGGAGCGGATTGCCCTGGCCGAGATCGATGCGGAGCTTGTTACTTACGTTTTGGGGCGCAAGGAGGCGAAGATGTCTCGCTGCGTCGACGTCATAGAAGAGACCGACCCCGTAGTCGATAAGCCGGGCGAGCTCTGCGTCGCCATGAGTCAGCTCGAGGACGGCGTTGGCCCCATTGATCCAGGCTGAGTTGTCGCAGATTACGTCGACGTAGCCGCCCAATTCGTTCCTGATGCTGACGCCGCCAAGCGCGATAGTGACTCCATTCTGGCCTATGTTGACTAAGCCCACGCCGCCCCCCGCCTCATCTCCGTCAACGGAGCTCCCAGGACGTTGAAC
>NZ_JAALJI010000086.1 GCF_011064595.1 Paludisphaera soli
TCGCGGTGGACTTCCGAACTGGCGACGGCGGCTCGCTTCTGGCCAGTCGCGTCGCAGCCCGTCAGCCCGGCCAGCAGGCCGGCCGCGAGGAGGGCGATTCGTCGTGAGTTGCTCATGGCGAGCCTTCCAGCTTCCCTTGTCACTTCAAGTGCTCAGTGAAGAAGGACGTCAGCTTGTCGAAGGGGATGAGGTTCACGCGGTCGTAGAGGTCGACGTGCCCCGCGTTCGGGACGATGAGCAGCTCTTTCGGTTCGGCGGCGAGCTTGTAGGCGTCCTCGCTGAACTCGATGGAATGGGCCTTCTCGCCCGCGATGAAGAGCAGCGGGCGGGGCGAAATCGTCTCGATGTCGTTGAACGGATAGAAGTTCATGAACTTGACGACGCTGGTCAGCGTCGGATGCGTGGTCAGTTCGGACGAGCCGCCCTTCGGCGTGAACTCGCCGCGAGACGTTCGGTAGAAGTCGAAAAACTCGCGTTGGATGGGGTCGGTGTTTTCGGTCAGCTCGTGCACAGTCCCGCCCACGTATTTCGTCTCGCTGCCCGCGAACTCGGCGTCACGCTGGGCCGTGGCTTCGGCGATGAGCTTCTTTCGCTGTTCGAGCGTCATCGACTTCTTGAGCGAGTGACGACTGGCGGCACCCATGTCGTACATGCTGACGGTCGCGATGGCCTTCAACCGCGGGTCGATCTTCGCCGCACTGATGACGAAGCTCCCGCTGCCGCAAATCCCGATGGCCCCAATTCGACCCTTGTCGACGAGCGGCCGAGAGCCGAGGAAGTCCACGGCGGCACTGAAGCTCTCCGAATAGGCTTCCGGCGAGACCACGTTGCGTGGCTGCCCCTCGCTCTCGCCCCAGTACGGCAGGTCGATGGACAGGGCGACGAATCCTTGCTCGGCCATCTTGGTGGCGTAGAGGTTGGCACTCTGCTCCTTCACCGCCCCCATCGGGTGCCCGACGACGATGGCGGGAAGCTTCGCGTCCCGATTCGAGCCCTTGGGGACGAAGAGATTGCCCGCGATGCTCATCCGGGACTGATTTTTGAAGGTGACTTTCTCGACGGTCACCTTGTCGCTCTTGTAAAAATTGTCCGCTCCGTTGTTCATGTCTTGCCCCATGAGTTCTGATGAAAACACGGTGAGTCCGACCAAGAAGGCGGGCACGGCCGAGAGGAGCTTTGCTCCGGTGGCGAAGGCATTGGCTTTGTACATGGGTCGTCTCCTTTGGTGGCCCTCAAGCGAAGAGCCTCGAAAGGCCCCGCTTCGGCTTCACTCCCATTAAAGGCCAGCCGGCTCCGAAGGGAAAGGAACGTTCCTCCGAAGTTTTAGCCTAATTATCCTGTACCTCGAAGAATCTACCCATGAATTGCCGTTAACGGTAACCTGATACTACTGAAATCGAGTTAGGCGAGGAGCAAAGATGGACGAGTCAGCGAATTACCGAGAGAGTCTCGCCGGCCTTCTCGGCGAGATTGCCGTGGAAGAAGGTTTGCAGCCGACCCGCATTGAAGGAGTTCATGTCTTCAAGGGTTCGAGGTCGGTGCCGCGTGCCCCGATGGTCTATCGCCCGCACATCATCGTCGTGGGGCAAGGCCGCAAGCACGCCTATCTCGGGGGCGAGACCTACCAGTACGACTCGGCCAACTACCTCGTGCTCGCGGTGCCGCTACCCGCCGAATGCGACGCCGAGACGGAGGACGGCAAGCCCATCCTCATGGTCAACATCGACGTCGACGCGACGATGGTCGGCGAGATGCTCCTCGAAATTGACGGGACGTCGCCCCTCTCGGGCGAGACGCCGCGAGGCATCTCCTCGACGGCGATGAATCCGGGGCTGGCCGGGGCGGTCATCCGGCTCCTCGAATGCCTCAGGTGCCCGGTCGATAGCCGGCTCCTCGGCCGCCAGATGGTGCGAGAGGTCGTCTATCGCGTACTCCGGGGTGAGCAGGGCGGGGCCCTCTACGCGATGGCGAGTCGCGACGACCATTTCACGCGGATTGCCCGCGTCCTGAGGCACATCCACTCGGACTACGCGAAGCCGCTCGGGACCGAGGAGATGGCGAAGATGGCGGGCATGAGCGTGTCGGTCTTCCACCACCACTTCAAGCTCGTGACGGCGTGCTCGCCGCTTCAGTACCTGAAACGCATCCGGCTCGACCGGGCTAGGACGCTCATGACCCTCGATGGCTACAACGCGGGCACGGCCGCCCACGCGGTCGGCTACGAGAGTGCCTCGCAGTTCGGCCGGGAATTCAAGCGGCTTTTCGGGATGACGCCCGCCGAAGACGCCGAGCAGATGCGGGCCCGCCTCGTCGCCGGTTGAAGCCCTCACTTCTTCTTGTCGCTCAGTTGGATGGGTACGGTCTCGATGAGCTTCCGAGACTTAATCATGTCCTTGGTGGTCTCGACGTACTTCTTGAAGTGCGGGGATTCCCGGTGCGAGTTGTACGCGGCCTCGTCGGCGTAGACCTCGAAGAACCTGACCTTGGTCGGATGGTCCTTCTCCGCGACCGCGTAGATGGCCAGGACGCCCGGCTCGACGCGGACCGATGCCTCCATCTCCTCCTTGACCGACGCCTTATAGGCATCCAATCGGGCCGGGTCGATTTCGAGTTCGGCGATGCGAACGTAGGGCATGCGGGCCTCCTGGGCGACGGCGACGCCACTTAACCACAACGCCAGGACCACGCCCCCGATGCTCGTCAACCGTTTCGCGTCCATC
>NZ_JAALJI010000087.1 GCF_011064595.1 Paludisphaera soli
ACCGCACCGCCCGCCTACCCCGGCGGGTAGACGTTAACGAAGACCCATACACGAGGCGGCGGTCCGCAAGGCCGGCCGCCTCGTCCCTTTCCAGGAGGTTCGATGACGACTTTGCTCGATCGCATCGAAGGACCCCCGACCGTCGGACCTGCCGCCCGCGACGACCTCGCCGGGCCGGCCCGGCGGCTGCGCGCCGAGACGGCCGCCGCCCGCGTCGCGTTCACCTGGCTGGGCACCCGCAAGGCACTGACCGCCCCGCAGCGCGACCGCGCCGCCGAGGCGTTCGACGCCGAGGGGGGATGCCTCAGCGCCGGCAAGCGGCTGCTCGACGTCAAGCACCCGGCGTTCCGCGCCGTCACCGCCGTCCGCGGCCGCATCCGCTCGTACTGGCGCGAGGTGTCGCTGCCCTTCCCAGAGCCGGGCGTGCGACTGATCCGACGCGACGCGGTGGACGAGTTCGCCCGCCGGATCGCCGACTTCCGCGGCGAGCTGGACGAGGCCGTCGCCGACCTTGACCGCCGCTACGGCGAGCTCCGGGCGGCCGCCGCCCGCCGCCTCGGCAGCCTCTACGACCCGGCCGACTACCCCGCCACGCTGGTAGGGCTGTTCGCAGTCGCCTGCGACTTCCCCTCGGTGGAGCCGCCCGACTACCTGATGCGGCTCGCGCCCGACCTCTACGAGCGCGAGCGGGCCCGGATGGAGTCGCGGTTCGAGGAGGCGGTCGCGCTGGCCGAGCGGGCGTTCGCCGAGGAGTTCGCCCGGCTGGTCGAGCACCTGGCCGAGCGGCTCGACGGCGTGGGCGACGACGGCCGCCCCAAGGTGTTCCGCGACTCGGCGGTGGAGAACCTGGGCAACTTCTTCGACCGCTTCCGCGCCCTCAATGTCCGCAGCGACGCGCAGCTCGACGAGCTGGTGGAGCGGGCCCGGTCGGCCGTGCGGGGCGTGGCTCCGAAGGACCTGCGCGAGGCCCCGGACCTGCGGCGGCGGGTGGCGACGCAGCTGTCCCAGGTCCAGTCGGCCCTGGACGGGATGCTGGTCGAGCGGCCCCGCCGCCGCATCCTCCGCCAGGCGGCCGCGCCGGGGGACGCCTGATGCGGCTCGTGGTCGACCCCCGCGGCGCCGTGCGGGCCGTCTACGCCGAGGCCATCGACCTGGCGGCGCTCGGCCGCCCCGCAATGACCCGCGCCAGCCACGTCGAGCCCGACGCCGAGGGCCGCTGGACGGCCGACCTGGGCCCCTCCGGCGGCCCCAGGCTGGGGCCTTTCGCCACCCGCAGCGAGGCCGTGGCGGCCGAGGTCGCCTGGCTGGAATCCAACCGGCTCGCGCCCCCCGGATGATCGCGCGCCGCGCGACGTCCCACGTCCGACCACGACCCACGCGACCCCGAAGCCGCCGGTCGCGTCGTGCGGCCGGCACCCGTCCCCGACCCGAGAGGAGCCCGCCGTGACCCAGTCCCAGCTCGACCGCACCGTCGCCCGCCGCACCGGCGAGCCGCTCGACGTGATCCGCCGCCTCGGCTTCCAGGCCCGCTCCGGGCGGCCCGACGACCTGGAGGCCGAGGACCTCCACCTGGCCGTCGACTGCCCGTTCTGCGGCGGCGGCGTCGCCCTGCCCGTCGGCCCCGGAGGCCCTCGCCCGCTGGCCGAATGCGGCGGCTGCGACGTCGAGTTCGCGTTCGCCGCCGCCGACGTCTACGCCGCCGGGCCCGGCCGCCGGCCCCACCGCCGAATCCACGCGGCGTAGCTGGCGGGCCCCTGCCAAGTCCTCACACGCCACCGCATTCATCCCATTAACGTTCCTCGGACCTCGTCTTGCACGGAGCCGACCGCCATGATCGTCCTGACCCGCCGCGAGGCCCGCCGCCTGCGGGCCGTCCTCCGCCGCCGCACCCTGGGCCTCGCCCGCAACGGCCCGGCCCCCCCGCTCGTCCTCGACGCCGGCCCGGGAGCCGGGTTGCGCGTCCGGCTGCACCTCGACCACCTGGCCGTCGAATGCCTCCTGGAGGGGACCGGCCTGGCCGAAGGGTCGGTCAGGCTTCCGATGGAGGCCCTGGCCGACTTCGACGGCCGCGACGACTCCCCTGTGCATCTGGAGACGCCTACGCCCGGCCGCGCGACCGCGCGTTGGGACGACCGGGGCGTCCCGCAGTCCCGCGAGTACGCCGTCCCGGACGTCGCGCCGCCGGCCTTCCCCGAGGCCCCCGCCGGCCTCGCCGAACGGCCCCCCGGGCTCCTGGAAGCCCTGGCCGAGGCCGCGGCGACGGCCGGCGAGCGGTCCGCCCGCCACGCCCTCGACTGCATCCTGATGAGGGGCTCGACGTCCGAAATCGTCGCCACCGACGGCCGGCAGGTGCTCGTCCAGGGCGGCTTCGGCCTGCCCTGGGACGACGACCTCCTCGTGCGCGCCGTCCCGCTCTTCGCGTGCAAGGCCCTGCCGCGCGACGCCCCCGTCGCGATCGGCCGGACGGGGTCCCACGTCGTGCTGCGGGCCGGGGCCTGGACGCTGCACCTGGCGATCCAGTCCGACGCCCGCTTCCCCCGGGTCGAGCACGCCGTGCCCGACCAGGCCTCGGCCTCGACCCGGCTGACGATCGACCCGGCCGACGCCGCGTTCCTGGCCGGGGCGATCGGCCGCCTCGCCGGCGGCGGCGAGCCGCACGCGCCCGCGACGCTCGACTGCAACGGCCGCGTCGCCGTCCGGGCCCGCGGGT
>NZ_JAALJI010000088.1 GCF_011064595.1 Paludisphaera soli
TCATCCCCCGGGCCGGCCCGGGGCGCAAGAGCGCGCCGATTCTAAATAGACTCCGTATGACTCGGAAGGCCAGGTCGGCCGACGCCGGCACCGAGCCGGGCGGCTCGCCCGGCCCGATCATCCAGGCCGTCCGGACGCCAGGGTCGCGGGGCGAGGGGCCGGAGTCGCGGTCGCCGGAGTACCAGAGCCGCACGTTGGGCAGGCCGGCGAAGTCCGCCAACACCCCGCGGATCTCCGGGACCCTCCAGGACCGCGTGTAGGCGTAGAACACGGTCGCGGGCAGGGTCGCGCGGCCTCGGCCCAGAGGCCGACATAGCCCGCCGAGTGGAAGTCGCCCGAGCCGTGCACGCGGACCACGCGGACGAAGTCGGGGCGGACCTGGTCGACCAGGTCGGCGACGAAGCCGGGGCCCTGGGCCCGGTCCAGGTTCCGAGCGTGGCCGCCCTTCACGGGCGGGAAGGCGAAGCGGCACGAGCACGCGTAGCAGGACGCCCGACACGCCGGTGTGGACCCGCGGCAGGAGGTGATCGCGGGGGTCGAGTAGCTCCAGATCAGCTCCCGCCCCAGTTTCGTATTCCCCCGGCAGCAGCTGGGGACGCGTGCCGGGGGCGGGCGCGACGAGTTCGAGGCGATTCGACATGGGACGGCTCCTGGATGGCGGCCCGGTCCGGTCGCGGGCCGGCGGCCCGGCGAGCGTCCGGGAGCGTTCTGACGGGTAGGTTGCATGAGGGCTCGCGCGGCCGAGGGGCCGGGTTGCGAGTCCTCGCCGGGGCGGCTGGGGTGTCCGGACGTCGCGTCGCGCGGCCGCGCCGGGCGACCTTAGCGAAGGCGGGGCGGGGGAGGGGCCGACCGGACGTCGGCATCGCACCGGCCGGCCCGAAGGCGGGGGCGTGGCGAAGTCCGACCGGCTCCGGCGGCCCGAGACGCCGGCGGCGTCCGAGCTCCTGGTGCGGGGCCGCCCGCCACGTCGTGCGGCGGCCGGGCGCACGAGTCCCCGAGTGCCGGGGAAGGCCGCGACGAGGGGCCGGCCCGCTCGATCCGCGAGCCCTTACGCAGCCGCGGCGGCCAAGGACGCACGGCCCGTTGGTGATTTCGATGCAGTATGAGGAAGACGGGGCTTCGATCCACGGCACCCGCCCCGGACTCACGGGATTCAAGCGAAGGGCGAATCGAGCGGAGGTGGCGCCGCCTGAGCGTCGCGCCCAGCCCGACGTCGCGGCGTTCGGGTCGCGAAGGTCCTAGCGAAGCGAGTCGAGCGGCTAACGCGCCCGGTTGTCGATGACGCGATTCCGCCGCGGATTAAGCGGCGACGAGGAGGGAGGGGCGACTCGGGCGGTCGGGGGCGGGGCAGGCCGACCTCCCCGATCTCAGACGCGGGACGCCATGTCAGGTCGTCCGGAGACGGGCCCGACGCACGCCCGGCGAGGTCGGGTGCAGGCGTCGCGGGCCGGATCGACAAAACTTGCGGCACCGAAAGGCCGCAGCCCGGAAGTGGCTTCGACGTCTTTCACCTGCGACGTCGAGCGTCGGCCATTGACTCGAGTCGGTCGATCGGCGAGTCGGGCGGCACGGACCCGGGCGAGCCCTTGTGCGGCGGGACGCGGTCCGGCGGCGGCGATGACGGCGTCGGCGGCCCCCGGCTCGTCGAGCGCCCGTCCGTGGACGCGGTCAGGCCGGACGCGCGATCGAGCCGAAGAACTCCAGGTATCGCCCCGCGACCGCGTTGCTGGCCCACAGCCCGGCCTCCTTCAGGGCGAGCTCGCGATGGCGGGCCTCCCAAGCGGCGTCGTCCCGCAGCCGCTCGATCGTCGCCATCCAGGGGGCGACCTCGCGAGCGGTCGGGGCCGCATGGCCGTCCGACGTGCACCCCTCGGGGGGCGTGAAGAGGAACCCGACGTCGCCGAGCGTCTCCGGCAGGGTACCGCGGTCCCAGGCCCACGGTTCAGTGGCCCGGCGGATGGAGCTGATGCTGGGGGTAGATCGGCAGGCAGGCCGGTTCGTCGCGACGAACCCGGGCCCGGCCAGGCCGACCTCGCGAGTCCGGATCACGTGATTCATCCGGAGCCGGCCGCCCCGCGCCTTCGAGCGGGCCTCGGATGCTGCTCGCCCTCAGGCTCCAGCTCCGTTCGGAAGAGGCCCGCCGTCGGCCCGCGAGAAGTCCGATGCAGCCGCCCGACTTGGCCGGCAAGGGCCCGTGGGGCCGACTCAGGATGCCGGTCGTGGTGATCGGGCTCGACCGGATCGGAACGTCGACCGAACGAGAATCCTGCGTCCTGCGACGTCTTCCTCGTCGGGTGGCAGGAGCCTTCAGAGGTGTCGCGCGGTGCGAGACGGCCTCGGTCGAGGGGGCTCGCGTGATGCCACGAAGAGGGGCTGCGGGTGGGGCCGGTCTCGGCATCCGGATGGTCTCCCGCGGCAGTCGGCGACATCGGCGACGCCCCCGGCGTCCGGAAGAGTGTGCTGGAGTCCGACGGGGTTCTTCCTCGTGGAGTTCGAGGAGGCCGTCCTTAGTATTAGTTTGCGGTGCGAAATGGCCATGGTC
>NZ_JAALJI010000089.1 GCF_011064595.1 Paludisphaera soli
GCTGGCGTTCCTCGGCTTCGAGCGTGACCTTGTAGACCTTCATCGGACCCTCCTGTAGCGGTGTCACCCCAGGAGAACCGATCTCAAACCTGCCGGCAAATTAAAACTGGCGGCCCACTAGCATTCAAGCTGGAAGAAATACAAACCGACTTCGTCGGGCACTGAAACGCAACCACGGAAAGAAAGACGCCATGACCACCCCCGAAATCAACCCCATCACCGAAAAGCAAGCCATCGAAGGCCAATGTGTCATGCTTGACAATGCAAATTATGAAATCTGCGCCTTCACCAAGTGCGAGATCGTGTATCGCGGCGGCGCGATGTCGACCGTCAAGTGGCGCTTCAAAGAATGCGATTTCTACTTTGGAGAGGCCGCCGGGCTGACGGTGCTGTTTCTCCGGGGCCTTTACAACATGGATGGCGATGGAGGCACGAAGCAGATGGTCGAGAACCTGTTGAGGGGGCCGCATGACCCGCCCCGATACCATCCGCTCTACCCTCGCTGGCGTCTGGGATACGGACGCGACCGCCTATGACATGGCCTGGGCCGTCCTGACCTGCCCCCTTCAAACGAGTCCGGCCGCCATGTGAGGATGGCGGCCGAGTGCGCCTGCCCCGATCGTCGTCCGGGTCGGACGCGACCGTGTGCGTTCGTCCCGATGGCGGAGCAGCCTTGGGCGACGGCTGGGCCGACGGTCGGATCGCCGAAACCCTCGACGACGAGGCGAACCTGGCCGCCGGAGATCCGCGCGATCGGAGCTCCGGGGGGCCGTCGGCACGCGGGCTCGACGTCAAGACCTCGACCCGAAGTAGAACCCGACCACCGCCGCCAGGAGGTTCTCCGGGCCGAGCGGGCCGAGCCGCACCAGGCTCGCGAACCACGCGTCGACCTGGTCCGGCGGGACCACGGGATGGAGCCGGTTGCCGACGAGGCCCACGAGGGCGACGGCCGCGGCCAACGAGACCAGGGCCCGAGCGTCCTCGAACGACCGGTGCGGCCGGTGGCCGCGCTCCCGCCACCAGCCGAGGGCGGCGTTGAAGGCCACGCCGAGCAGGAACCCGGCCACCATCAGCAGCGTGACCGCGCCGGGATTCCTATCCAGCTCGGCCAGGTCGCCGCGCCGGAGCAGCACGACGGCCACCGCCAGGCAGCCCGCGACGAGGATGAGCCGGACGCTGCCCCGGGGCAGGAAGAGCGGCGGGGGGCCCGGGTCGGGCCCGTCCCCGCCCTCGACCCGTCGACGGCTGGCGAAGTAGTGCCCCATGATGACGAACAGGAGGTCGCGCAGGTAATCCGGGACCTCCCGCGAGGGCCTCAGGATCAGGAGCGTCCACGTGGTCGCGAAGATCAGGATCGCCAGCAGGGCCCGGATGCTCCCCGAGGGGAGCCCCAGGGCGTGGAGCCTCCGCCAGTCGACCTGGGTCGAGGCCCGAGCTTCGTGACTCTCGATCGCCGCCATGAACGGCCCTCCGGGGGTTGATCTTCATTCGGGATGACGCGCAAGGGGGTTCGCTCGCCGCTCCCGTTTATTCCGCCTCCGGCATCTCGGCGCTCTCAGCTGGTGGACCGCTCGGCCGCATCGTGGCGAGAGCCGCGCCAGCCACGCGCTCGAGCGGCTCGTGAGCTTCCCTCTCGGAAGGTGCGGACGCTCCGGGTCCGGGAGGAAAACGGCGGTGCCTCATCCACCGGCGCGGTCGCTCGAACCGGGACGTCCCCTGGATCACACGCCCGGCCCGGCGTTCGGCACGCCGGAGGCCGACGACCCGGGGACTCGGGCCGAGGGCGGCCGGGATCGCGAGACGTGCAAAGCGATCATGCCCGGGCGCGTCGACGGGGCCGGCCGATCGCGGCGATCCGGAGGAGCATGCCGGCCTCCGCTCCGCCGCCCGGGTGGGCGAATCGGCGATGCGCAGCGATCGGCTCGTGGAACGGGACGGGCTCAATCCTCGTCCCGAAGCCCTGAGGGCGGCGCGATCGTAACCTGCCCGGTCGCGGCCCACTCGACCCCGCGCCGGAACGTGGCCACGAACCCGGGGGTGCAGACCGAGCGCAGGTCATGTCCCAGGGTCGTGGTGAAGACCCTGCCCTCGCGGTACGGGAGCGTCCACATCACCGGCTCGTCCTTGCCCGACCCGCGGACTCCCTGCGGGCCCGGCCCGCGGTTCTCCGGGTCGTCGTACGCCGTGGCGAGCACCGTGATCCCCGGCTGCATGGCCAGGCCCTGGTTCAGCTCGTCGTGCGTGACGAACGAGGCGGGGAGCCCCTCCAGGATCGGATGATCCGGCGCCTTCAGGTCGACCCGGAAGCGGTGGTAGGGCGAGTGCTTCGCCCCCCGACGCCACGCCCCCCCGATCATGACCTCGTACTCGGGCCAGTCGGCGTGCGCGCTGAGCGCCGCGTGGAAGGCGACGACGCCCTTGCCGCGG
>NZ_JAALJI010000009.1 GCF_011064595.1 Paludisphaera soli
TGTCATGCGGCCGTCGCCGCGGCCTTCGGCCTGGACGTCGACGAGGCCGTCGCGGACCGCGTCGAGCAGGCTCACCGCCGGGACGTCGACCTCGGCCTTGGCCTCGGGGGCGTCGGGATTCGGCCTGGCTTGGGGCTCGTCGGCCCTGGCCGGGACGATCCAAACGCCCGAGAGAAGTAGGCCGCCGGCGAGGAGTCGGGCTCTTAAACCGGTCTTGGACATGATGGGGAAGGCCCTTCCGTTTCGAGATGCCGGGAGAAGCTCGCTGCAAGGCCGTCGACGCGATCGATGGGGGTGGGCCGCCTGAAGAGGCGTTCGTGTCACCGGTCGCGGGCACGGCTCAGGTGGGTCGTCATCCCGGAGAGATCGTGTGGAAACCTCGCGATGGTCGATAACCGCGACAACCGGAAACGCCGTCGGCTCGGGATCGGCCGCGGCGGCCGGCCTCCTCGGGCGGTGGAATTCGGATTGAATCGAGGCTCTGCGTCTGCGCGATGGAGATCGGTTCGAGGAGCGGGGATCCGGGGCCTTCGAGGCCGTTGCCGATCCGCCTCATCACTTTCCAGTCTAACAGACGTTTTCCGGCCGGCCCCTATTCGGGGCGAATCCGACGCGGCCCGGCGGCGGTTCTGACGCCGCGGGCGCGTGGGGCGGTGCGCGAGGCTCGACGGGTCGGGGAGTCGGGCCGGCGTGCGGGGGCCGTGCGGGCGAGTCGACGGCCGTTCGGTGGGGCGGACGGGAGGCGGCGATCAGCCGGCGCGGCCGAGGTACTCGCCGGTGCGGGTGTCGACCCGGACGAGGGCGCCGGGCTCCATGTGCTCGGGGACCTGGACGACGTGGCCGGTCGCGAGCGTGGCCGGCTTGGTCCGGCCGGTCGCCGAGTTCCCCCGGACCCCCGGCGCGGTGTCGGCGACGGTCATCTCGACGGTGTCCGGCAGGTCGATGGCGATGATCTCGTCGTCGACGACGAGCGCCTCGACCCCTTCCATGTTCTCGGTCAGGAACGGGAGCTGGTCGGCCAGTTCGTCGGCCCGAAAGGCGAACTGCGAGAAGTCGCCCGAGTCCATGAAGTGGAGCTCGTCGGCGTCGCGGTAGAGGTACTGGATCGGCTTGCGCTCGAAGCTCGATTCGGGGAGCGAGTCGGTCCCGCGGTACGACTTCTCGAGCCGGTTCTTGGTCTTGAGGTTGCGGGCCTTGATCTTGTACAGCGTCGCCGCGCCTCGGGCCGACGGCGTCTGGACCTGGATGTGCTCGATCATGTGCGGGGCGCCGTCGATCTCGACGACCATCCGACGCTTGAAATCCTTGGCGGGCACCACGGCGGGCGGACTCCCTCGAATCGGGGGCTTGGGGGCGGAAGGCGGTCGTTCGCGCGACCGGCGACGGCCCGACATCTTACCCGGAAGCCGGGAAGCCGGTCAAAAGCGGCCGGGGAGACATGTCGCTTCGACTTGTCCCGGGCGGGGGCGATCTGGTATAAATCCCTATGCCCGGGAGCCGTCTCGGGTTCGGAGGCCCGTCTCCTCAGACGGGCTGACGCCATCCCGTTGAGGGGCGCTGCGACGGTACGCACGAGCGTTCCTGCCAGGCTCGACGGGGCGGACCCTACTACCGTTCAACGGCGCCCGTTCATCGTTTCCGGAGACTTTGAACGTGGCTACCGTTGCGCAGAAGCCCGTCACCGCCCACGACTATCACGTCGCCGACATCTCGCTGGCCCCCTGGGGCCGCCGCGAGATCGCCATCGCCGAGACCGAGATGCCGGGCCTCATGGCCATCCGTGAGGAGTACGCCGCGAGCCAGCCGCTCAAGGGCGCCCGGATCACCGGCTCGCTGCACATGACCATCCAGACGGCCGTCCTGATCGAGACGCTGGCCGCCCTCGGCGCCGAGATCCGCTGGGCTTCCTGCAACATCTTCTCGACCCAGGATCACGCCGCCGCGGCCATCGCCGACGCCGGCATCCCGGTCTTCGCCTTCAAGGGCGAGTCGCTCGAAGAGTACTGGGAGTTCACCCACAAGATCTTCGAGTGGGGCGACGCCGGCCACGCGAACATGATCCTCGACGACGGCGGCGACGCCACCCTGCTGCTCCACCTCGGCGCCCGCGCCGAGGCCGACGCCTCGGTGCTGGACAAGCCCGGCAGCGAGGAGGAGCGGATCCTCTACGCCGCCATCAAGAAGCGGCTGGCCACGGAGCCCGGTTGGTACGCCGAGCGGCTCGCCGCCGTCAAGGGCGTGACCGAGGAGACCACCACCGGCGTCCACCGCCTCTACCAGATGCACAAGCGCGGCGAGCTGAAGTTCCCCGCCATCAACGTCAACGACTCGGTCACCAAGTCGAAGTTCGACAACCTGTACGGCTGCCGCGAGTCGCTGGTCGACGGCATCAAGCGGGCCACCGACGTGATGATCGCCGGCAAGATCGCCGTGGTCGCCGGCTACGGCGACGTGGGCAAGGGCTCCGCCCAGGCCCTCCGGGCCCTCTCGGCCCAGGTCTGGGTCACCGAGATCGACCCCATCTGCGCCCTGCAGGCCGCGATGGAAGGCTACCGCGTCGTCACCATGGAGTACGCCGCCGACAAGGCGGACATCTTCGTGACGACCACCGGCAACTTCCGGGTCATCACCCACGACCACATGGCCAAGATGAAGAATCAGGCCATCGTCTGCAACATCGGCCACTTCGACAACGAGATCGACGTGGCGTCGCTGGAAGACTACCGCTGGGAAGAGATCAAGCCCCAGGTCGACCACGTCATCTTCCCGGACGGCAAGCGGATCATCCTGCTGGCCAAGGGGCGCCTGGTCAACCTCGGCTGCGGCACCGGCCACCCGTCCTACGTCATGAGCTCCTCGTTCGCCAATCAGACCCTCGCCCAGATCGAGCTCTGGAAGAACAACGACAAGTACCCCGTCGGCGTCTACGTCCTGCCCAAGAAGCTGGACGAGCACGTCGCCCGCCTCCAGCTCAGGACGCTGAACGTCCAGCTGACCGAGCTGACGCCCGAGCAGGCCGCCTACATCCACGTCCCGAAGGAAGGCCCGTACAAGACCGACCACTACCGGTATTGATCGGACCCGACGCGCGGCGGGGGGCCTCGTCCCCCGCCGGCTCGACCTGCCGGCTGGACGCCCCGGGGCCGCGCTGCGGCGGCCGGGGCGTTTCGCCTTCCCCCCCCACATCCCAGAGAAAGAGAATTCCGATGCCCGACGTGCGTGCCTTCCGAGGCGTCCGCTACGACGTCGCTCAGGTCGGCGCCCTGTCCGACGTGATCGCGCCCCCCTACGACGTGATCGACCCGGCCCTGCAAGAGAAGCTCTACCAGGCCAGCCCGTACAACAGCATCCGGCTGGAGCTGAACCGCCCCGAGCCCGGCGACTCCGAGTCCGAGAGCCCCTACACCCGCGCCGCGCGGTTCCTCCGCGAGTGGCAGCGCGACGCGATCCTCCGGGCCGACGAGCAGCCCGCCTTCTACGTCTATGAGCAGACGTACCAGGTCGAGGGCAAGACCCACGTCCGAAAGGGGTTCTTCGCCCGCGTCCGGCTGGAGCCGTTCGGCGAGGGGAAGATCTTCCCCCACGAGCAGACGCTCGCCGGTCCCAAGGCCGACCGCCTGGCGCTCTACCAGGCCACCGGCTTCAACCTCAGCCCGATCTTCGGCCTCTACCCGGACCCGGCCAACGAGGTCCTGCGGAAGGTCGAGGAGGGGATCCGCGACAAGACCCCGCTCGTCGCCGAGGACCACCTGGGCGTCACCAACAAGCTCTGGCTGTCGACCGACCCGGCGGTCCTCTCGGCGGTCGGCGGGCTGATGGGCCAGAAGCCGGTCTTCATCGCCGACGGCCACCACCGCTACGAGACCGGCCTGCGGTTCCGCAACGAGAAGGAAGCCGCCGGCGAGCTGTCGGGCCCCGACGACCCGGCCAACTTCTGCCTCATGATGCTGGTCTCCATGAGCGACCCCGGCCTCCTCATCCTGCCGACCCACCGGCTGGTGAAGGGCTTCCCCGGCCTGACCGCCGAGGAGCTGGCCGCCCGCCTCGCCCCCGAGTTCGAACTCGAGGTCGTCGGCGAAGGCGACGCCGGCCTGGAGGCCGCCGCCCTGGCCACCGAGTCGGCCGCCGAGCAGGACGTGCTGGCCTTCGGCACCGTCGCAGACGGCAAGTGGACCGTCGCCCGACTGCGTTCCGACGCCACGATGGACAAGCTCGCCGCCGACCACGGCCCCGACTGGCGGTCGCTGGGCGTGAGCATCCTCCGGGTCCTGGTCCTCGACCACCTGCTGGCGCCGCTGGCCAAGGACCTGTCGACCCGCTACGTCCACCTCGCGAGCGAGGTCCGCGACGACGTGGCCGCGAAGGGCTGCGACCTCGCCTGCCTCGTCCCCCCCGCCAGCATGGACCACGTCGAGGCCATCGCCTCGGCCCTCGAAACCATGCCCCCCAAGAGCACCTACTTCTTCCCGAAGCTGCTCACCGGCATGGTCTTCAACCCGATCCGCTGACCGCCGGCCGGGCCGGAAACGCAAAAAGAGCCGGGCGCGCCCGCGAGGCGCCCGGCTCTTTCTTCGCGCCCTCGGAGCGATCGGCTCATCCCGGGATCGGCGACGGCGGCGGGGGCGGCACGCGGTCGCCTTCGACCTCGTAGGCGTTCACGTCGTCCGGGCCCTCCAGGGGGATGGCCTCGGTTTGGGGCGTCTTCGGCTTCCATTGGAGCGGCGCGGCCGGGCCGGGGGCGGGGGGATTCGGGATCGGCCGCCGGGTGCCGGCTCCGGTCGTCGACGTCGAGGAGATCCTCGTGCGCGGCTCGACCCGCGACTCGACGACGGTCTCGACGGCCGGCTGCGAGGCGACCACCGACGCCCCTCGGGCGCGGGCGACGTGCAGCGCGTGGGCGGCGGCGTCGCGGACGGCGTCCTTCTTCTCGTAGACGACGCAGCGGCCGAGGACGGCCTCGACCTCCGGCCCGCCGATCTGGCCGAGGGATTCGGCGGCGGCGACGCGGACGCTCGTGTTCCAGTCGTTCTTGAGGGCGTCGACCAGCGGCGGGATCCCGCGGGAGTCGCCCAGCAGGCCGAGCGACTCCGCCGCCTCGCGCCGGGTGCCGCCGTGCAGGCTTTGCAGCCGCTGGGCCGCGAGCGCGACCGGGTCGAGCGGGTCGACGGGCGCGACCACGACCGGCGGCTGCTCGACCACCACCGTCGGCGGCGCGGCGACCACATAGCCCGGCTGGTCCACGACCATCACCGGCGGCGCGGCGACGACCACCTGACGGGGGGCCATGGCGTGGGCGATGGGCGCCGCCACGGCCGCCCCGGTCAGCGCGCCGAGCCCGAACGAAGCGAGCGGCGAGAGCCCCGACGAGCCGCGAGGCGGCCCGTACCAGCCCGGCGGCGGCCCATAGCGCGGCCCCGGCCCGCCGCCCCGGAATCCCGGCGCGGCCGAGGCCTGGACGCTGCGCTCCAGCGTGCCCCCCGGCCGGCTGACCGAGAGCTGTCGGCTGACCTGGCCCCCGCCCCGGCTGACGGAGAGGTTGCGTTGGAGCGTCCGCCCGCCGGGCCCGGTGACGGAGACGTTTCGCTCACGCTCGATCGACTGCGCGGTCGCGTCCCCCAGGGCCAACCAGCCGACGCATCCACCCAAAGCGAGATTCAGCCAGCGGCTCAAGACCCACCTCCCTGCTACCGGGGACGTCGCGGTCGACATCCCAATTCCATCGGCACGCCCCCGACTCTTTCCCGAGGGATTGTCGCCGGGGCGGCGATTTTGGGAAGTTCAAAACCCGACCCGGCGGCCCGCAGGCCCGGGAGGGCGGGCGGCTCAGCGCTTCTTCTTCGGCTTCTTCGCGGCCTTCGTCGGCTTCTTGGGCCTCGACTTGCTCGCCGAGGGGCGGGCTTCGCGGTCGTCGCCGGCCGGTCGCTCGGGGCGAGGGCCGCTCGGCCCGCCGGGTGGTCGGGCCGGGCCCCCGCCGCCGCGACGCTCGGGCATCCGGCCCGACTTCGTCCGCGAGACGGGCGTGTCGGCCGTGACGAGGTCCAGCTCGCGACGGTCGACGTCCACGCGGGCGACGCGGACCTCGATGCGGTCGCCCAGCCGGTGGCGGGCGCCGCCGCGACGGCCGATCAGCGTGTGGGTGCCGGCCTCCAGGTAGTAGAAGTCGTCGGCCAGGCTGGTGACGTGCAGCAGCCCCTCGATGGGGAGCTCGACCAGGCGGCAGAAGAGGCCGAAGTCCTCGACGCCGACGACGATCGCGTGGAAGGCCTCGCCGATCCGCCCTTCCAGGTGGGTCAGCAGCTTCACCCGGATCAGCTCGCGCTCGGCGGTCTCGGCCCGGCGCTCGGTGCGGGTGCAGTGCTCGGCCAGCACCGCCAGCTCGTCCTCGTTGCTCCGGGGCTTCTTCCCCGCCAGCAGGGCCGTGATCTGGCGATGCACCTGCAGGTCGGGATAGCGGCGGATGGGCGAGGTGAAGTGGCAGTAGTCGTCGCTGGCCAGGGCGTAGTGGGTCTCGTGCTCGGGGGTGTAGACGGCCTGCTTCAGGCTCCGCAGGAGGCCGTAGTGGACGGCGTACTCCTCGGGCTTCCCCTTGGCCTCGTCGAGCACGCGCTGGAGTTCGAAGCGGCTCTGGGGGAGGTCGATGGCGAAGCCCAGCGTGCGGGCGAAGTCGGCGAATTCCGCGAGCTTGTTGGGCTCGGGGTCGGGGTGGACGCGCCGCAGGAAGCCGGCGTGGTTCTCGGTCAGGTAGGAAGCTGCCGCCTCGTTCGCGGCCAGCATGAAGTCCTCGATGACCTGGTGGCTCTCGTCGTTCACCGCCAGGTGGGCGCCGGCGACCTTGCCCAGGTCGTCCAGCTCGATCTCGACCTCGGGGAGGCTGAGTTCGAGCGCCCCCCGGGCGAAGCGCCGGCGGCGGAGGATCATCGCCAGCTCCAGCATCTCGACGACCATCTTGACGACCTCGGGCGCGACCCCCTCGTGCTCGCCCGTGGGGTCGCGCATGACGGCGTAGGCCTGCTCGTAGGCGAAGCGGTGGTCGACCCGGATCGCCGTCCGGGCGAACCGCTTCGAGGTCAGGACCCCCTCGGGCGTGTAGTCGAGGAAGGCGCTGACGGTGTAGCGGGTGTGGTGGGCCTGGAGGCTGGCGAGGCTGTTGGAGAGGATCTCCGGCAGCATCGGGATCACGCGGTCGGGCAGGTAGACGCTCGTCCCGCGCTTGCGGGCGGTGTCGTCGATCTCGGAGCCGGGGCGGACGAAGTGGGAGACGTCGGCGATGTGGACGGCCAGCGACCAGTGGCCGTTCTCGTCGCGGGAGAGCGAGATGGCGTCGTCGAAGTCGCGGGCGGTGGCCGGGTCGATGGTGACCGTCAAGAGGCCGCGGACGTCCTCGCGGCCGGCGACGTCGTCGTCGTGGAACTGCTTCGCCAGCTCGCGGGCCTCCTCGAGGACCGACTCGGGGAAGACGTCCGGGATGTTGAAGGCGCGGATGACCGTGAGGGTGTCGACGCCGGGGGCCCCGCGCTCGCCGAGGATCTCGGTGACGACCCCCTCGCCTTCCATGTAGGGGGTGGGGTAGCGGACGATCTCGATGGCGACCTTGTCGCCGGGCTTGGCGCCCTTCGCGCCGGGGTCGCCGACGTAGACGAGGTCGTGGAAGTTGGTGCCGTCGACCTTGACGTAGCCCGCGCCCCCTTCGATCTGGTAGGTGCCGACGAACCCCGCGCTGGCGCGGGCGACGATCTGGACGATCCGGCCCTCGACGTTCATCCCCTCGCGGCGGGACTTCTTGACGATCTTGACGGCCACCTCGTCGCCGCTGGAGGCGTCGCCCGCCGCCTCGGCCGGGATGTAGATCGCGTCCTCCTTCGCCTTCAGGCCGTGGGGCCGGACGAAGCCGAAGCCCTTGGGCGAGCGCCGGAAGACGCCGATGATCGCCCCCGAGGTCTCGGGCTTCGTCAGGGTCTTGTCGCGGCCGACCTCCAGCTTGCCCTCGCGGATGAGCCCCTTGATCTCGCCCCGGAACGCGGCGTAGTCGTCCGGCCCGATCTGGAAGTGCCGGGAGAGGGCCTTGATCGTCCGTGGCTTGTACGACGGCTCGGCCACGAGCTGGAGCACGCGATCGGTGAAGCTGGACATGGGACGCCCTCGGAGCGCGATCGGATCGGAGAGGATCAGGGGGACTTCATTCTATGATACCACCCGAGGGCCGCGTGCGCCGCCGAACGCGGGCCGCCCGCCAGCCCCCGCCGCGGGTCTCGGCCGGGCGAGGGCTCGGATTGGCGATGAAATCGGGACTTTGCGGGAAATTTCTTGACGTGACTGCGGCTTCGTGCCACAAAAGGCGATCCTATCGGCCTCGCTCCCACGGTCGCGCGGAAGACCGCCCTTCGCCTCCTCGCCGGAGTCTCGCCGTGCCTTCACGCCGCCGTCGCCTGCCCGCCGTGGCCCTCGTGCTCTCGATCGTCGGGACCGCGTCGGCCGCGCCGCCGGAGGATTCCGTGGTCCGGGTCTTCGCGACCCTGCGGCTCCCCAACCCGATGCGGCCCTGGGCCAAGCAGGACGCCGTCGAGGTGTCCGGCGCGGGCGTGGTGCTGGACGACAGGACCGTCCTGACCAACGCGCACGTCGTCGCCTACGCCGGGAGCGTGTCGGTGCAGGGGCGGCGGGGGGGCGACCGCCACGACGCGAAGGTGGCCTCGATCGGGACGGGCATCGACCTCGCGACGCTCACGCTCGACGACGACGAGTTCTTCAAGTCCGCCCCGCCGATGCCCCGGGCCGAGGCCCGCCCGGCGGCCAACGCGGCGGTCGAGGTCTATGGGTTCCCGGTCGGCGGCGTCGGCATGGCGGTGACTCGCGGGGTGGTCTCGCGGATCGACTACGCGCCCTACGAGGACGGCGTGGAGGGCTTCCGCATCCAGGTGGACGCGGCGGTCAATCCGGGGAGCAGCGGCGGCCCCGCCCTGGTGGACGGCCGGATGGTCGGCCTCACCTTCGGCCAGCTCGGCATGGCCGAGAACGTCGGCTACGTCGTCCCGAACGAGGAGATCGACGCCTTCCTGGCCGACATGAAGGACGGCAAGTACGACGGCAAGCCCCGCGTCCTCGACCGCTTCCAGACCCTGGAGAACGAGGCCCTCCGCGCCAAGCTGGGGATCGAACGATCGGTCCGGGGCATCATGATCCGCGAGCCCCGGAGCGCCGCCGCCGACTACCCCCTGCGCGAGTCCGACGTGCTCACGCACGTCGGCGGGACGCCGCTCGACAACGAGGGCTTCGTCGACGCGGCGGGTCTGCGGCTTCCGTTCACCTCCATCGTCCCCGCCCTCGCCGAGGCGGGCCCGATCGCCGCGAAGGTCGTCCGCGACGGGAAGGTCGTCGAGACCGAGCTGCCCGTGTCGCGGGAGGACCTCGGCGTGCTGAAGGAGTATCGCGGCGGCTACCCCAGCTACTTCGTCCACGGCCCCCTGGTCTTCTCGCCGGCCTACTCCGAGGCGGTCGCCCTCTACGCCCGCGCGAACCCGCTCTGCATGCTCGGCAGCCCGATGTTCGCGCGTCGCGGCGACGACGCGGCCTTCCCCGGCGAGGAGCTGGTCGTCGTCACCGCCCCGACCATGGCGACCAAACTCGTCAAGGGCTACGACGACCACTTCGGGCTGGTCGTCAAGGACGTGGACGGCGTGGCGGTCCGCAACCTCCTCCACCTGGTCGAGCTGATCCGGGACGCCCAGGGGGAGTACCTCACGCTGCGATTCCACGGCACCCTCGCCGAGACCATGGTCTTCCGCCGCAAGGAGCTGGACGAGGCCACGGCCGACCTCATGAACGACAACGGCGTGCCCCGTCGCGGTTCCCCCGACGCCCTGGCCGTCTGGGAACGCCGCGAGCCGGCGGGGAAGTGATCGCGAGTCGAGGCCAGGGGGCGGCGGTCCGGCGGGTTGCATGGAAGCCCCGCGCCGATTACAACGGCCCTCGGCCTCCCGAGCCGCCCTCGCTCCCGCCCCCCCCTTCGGATCCAGGACCAGACTCATGACGATCGCGAAGACGACGGCGATGTTCCACGCGGGCCTGCTGGCCCTCGCCGCCCTGGCGAGCGGGCCCGCCCCGGCGGCGGGCGCGAGCGAGCTGCACGCCGGGGCCGCGACGGTCTCGATCACGCCCGACCGCCCGGTCGCCCTCTCCGGCCAGATGCACACGCGGGTCTCGCGCGGGGTGCGGAGCCCCGTGACGGCGTCGGCCCTGGCGCTGGAGTCCCGCGACGGCGAGAAGGTCCTGGATCAGGCCTTGCTGGTCTCGTGCGACCTGGTGGCGATCCCCCGCTCCGTCCTCGAACGGGTCCGCGAACTCGTCCGCGAGCGGATCCCCGGTCTCGACGCGGCCAAGCTGATCCTGAGCGCCACCCACACCCACACGGCGCCCGTGCTGGAGGAGGGATTCTACGAGATCCCCAAGGAAGGCGTGATGCAGCCCGGCGAGTACGCCGCGTTCCTCGCCGACCGGGTCGCCGACGCGGCGGCCGCGGCGTGGGAGGCGCGCAAGCCCTCGAAGGTCGGCTGGGGCCTGGGGCACGCCGTCGTCGCCCAGAACCGCCGGTCCGTCTACGCCGACGGGCGTGCGCAGATGTACGGCCCGACCGATCGCCCCGACTTCCGGGGCATCGAAGGCCCCGAGGACCAGGGGGTCGAGGTGCTGTTCGTCTGGGACGCGGAGGGGAACCTCCGGGCGACGGCGGTCAACGTCGCGTGCCCTTCCCAGGAGGTCGAGGGCGAATCGACCGTCGACGCCGACTTCTGGCACGAGGTCCGCGAGTCCCTGAAGGCCCGCCACGGCGCGGGCCTGGTCGTGCTGGGATGGACGGGCGCGGCCGGCGACCAGTCGCCGCACCTGATGTATCGCAAGCGGGCCGAGGAGCGGATGCGGTCCCTCCGCAAGCGGACCCGGCTGCAGGAGCTGGCCGATCGGATCGTCGCCGCCTGGGAGGAGGCGTACCAGGGCGCGCGTCAGGAGCAGGTCTCCGGGGCGACGTTGGCGCACCGGGCCGAGACGCTGGAACTCCCCCCCCGGATCGTCTCCGAGGCCGACGCCGCCTCCGCCGCGGCCAAGGTCGAGGAACTCTCGAAGGACCCGGCGAATCGGCGGATCGTGCTCTGGCATCAGGCGGTCGTCGACCGACGCGCGAAGCAGGAGTCCGGCGGGGCCGACCCGGTGCCGATCGAGCTGCACGTCCTGCGGTTGGGGGACGTCGCCATCGCGACCAACCCGTTCGAGCTGTACACCCAGTTCGGCATCCAGATGAAGGCACGCAGCCGCGCCCTCCAGACGTTCCTGATCCAGCTCGCCGGGCCGGGCTCGTACCTCCCCACCGCTCCCGCCGTCCACGGCGGCGGCTACAGCGCGATCGCCGAGAGCAACGAGGTGGGCCCGGAGGGGGGCCAGGTCCTCGTGGACCGGACGGTCGAGCTGATCGACGCGCTCTGGCCCGAGTGAGGATCCGAGGCATCGGCCGAAGACTTCCTTGACGGGCCTCGAATCGCCATCTATAGAACTTCGCGAGGTTGCGCCGCGCGACGGCCGTTCCGGCCGTCGGCGGCCCCTCTTCCTCGCGAAGAGACGCCGCCATGCGCCGACCCCCCTCCCCGACTCGACGCCGCCGGCGTCCGGCCTGCGACTTCCTGGAGACCCGGTCGATGCTGTCGACGGCCTCGGCCGGCGCGATCGTGCCGGGGAACCACGGCTACATCCGCCGCAGCCAGTTCCAGCACGACGGCTTCGGCGAGCTGGGCCTCCAGTGGCGCGAGGTGTCCGTCGGCGGACCGGTCTCGATCCGCGAGGTCCGCAACGGCGGCGCCTCTCCCCCGCCGAGCCTCCCGGGCTCCGCGTCGAACACCGGGAACATCCTCGATTCCCAGTTCAACCCGAAGGGCTTCTCCCACGTCGGCTCGCAGCTCCGGCGAGTGGACGTGCGCGGGGGAGTGGCGATCGACGTCTTCGACGACACGCCCGCCGAGGCCGGCGCCGGCGGCGGGCTCCTCGGTTCCCCGACCAATTCGGGCGATGTCGAGCACTCCCAGTTCAACGACAGCGGGTTTGGCGCCGTGGGCCTGCAATGGCTCCACGCCCGGCTCGGCGGCGACCTGCTGGTCGGCACGCGGACGTCCTTCACCCCCGTCGGCGGGGCGGCCGGGGCGGAGGCGCCGAGCCTTTCGGACGGGCGCGGCCCGGCGTCGACCAACACCGGCCTGATCCGCGATTCCCAGTTCAACGACGGCGGCTTCGGCGACGTGGGCCTCCAGTTCCGGGGCGTCCGCGTGAAGGGGTCGGTCGGCGTCTCGATGGTGCGGCGGTTGTATGAATCCCCCCAGGCCTCCGCGGTCGGCGCGAGCCCGTCCGGCGGCCTCGGGCGGGGGTCGGCCGACGCCACGAACACGGGCGTGATCCGCGACTCCCAGTTCAGCGACGGCGGCTTCGGCGACGTCGGCTTCCAGTGGTGGAACGTGGCCGTGGGGCGTTCGGTCGCCACCTCCACCAACATCCTGAACGTCCAGCCCCGGAGCGACGGCGACGGGCCGATCGACGTGGGGGGGATCGTCTTCGCCTCGGAGTGGCCGACGCCCGACTCGGGCTCCTACGTCGGCGGATCGGTCGGGACGGGCGCAGTCGGCTTGGCGGCGACGGCGGGTCCCGGCGGCGTCGCCGCCGGCGCGACGACCGACGCCACGAACAGCGGGCTCGTCCGCAAGACGCAGTTCAGCGACGGCGGCTTCGGCGACGTGGGCCTCCAGTGGCGCGACGTGCGGATCGGCGGCGGGGTGGGGGTCGTCCACAACTCGCTCTCGATCCAGCCCGAGAACGCCGGCCAAGGCCTCATCACGGTCCGCGACGTCGCGTTCCCGTCCGACCCGTCGCCGATGCCGGCGCCCCGCACCGGCCCCGGCGGCCGGCTCGCGCCGACGCCGCCGATCATCGTCCAGGACGGGAGCCGGGTGACCAGCCCCCTGCCGCGCCGGACCCGGCCGTTCGATCGGGACCTGGAATCGGACTCCGCCACCAACAGCGGGAACGTGGTCGGCTCGCAGTTCAGCGACGGCGGGTTCGGCGACGTCGGGATGCAGTGGCGGGACGTGGACGTGCGCGGGGACGTCCGGATCATCCACAATTCGCTCTCCGTCCATCCCGAAGGCTCGAACCTGGCGGGGGTGGTCGTGGCGAACGTCGCGTTCGGCCGACCGGGCGCGGCCGGGGCGACGACGGTCGCCCAAACTTCCGCCGGCCGGGACGACGGCGATCGGTCGGGGCCGGGCAACGACCGGATCCTGCTCTACCGCCAGTTCACCGACTCAACCCAGGCGGACGTCTTCCTCCAGTGGGACGGCGTAGCGCGGGGCTACGGGGTGGTGATCGTCAACAACGTGATCCAGGTCGATTCCAACGCCACGGTCACGCTCGAGGACGTGACGTTCCCCGAGGAGACCGCGCCCGGCCGGTCGGCCGCCGTCGCGCCGAGGCTCGCGGAAGCCGGCCGCCGGATCCTCGGCGCGGCCACGAACAGCGGGATCATCCGGGGCGGCCAGTTCAGCGACGGCGGGTTCGGCGACGTGGGCCTGCAGTGGCGGAACGTCCGCGTCGACGGGACGGTCGCGGTGGTCCACAACACGCTCTCGGTCGACGTCACCGGGAGCGGCGTCGGGCCGATCGCGATCTCCAACGTCGTCTTCGCCAGCGGCGCCCTCGACCCCGCGACGACCGCCGGGCCCGGGTCGCGGACCCGGTCGGGACGGGCGTCGGAGTCGGGCGATCACGCGACGAACGGCGGGATCATCGTGGGCGGGCAGTTCGCGGCGGGGGGCCTGGGCCACATCTTCACGCAATGGCGCGGCGTCCGCATCCGAGGGCCGGTGACGATCCTCGACAACGTGCTGTCGGTCGAGGTCGCCGACCCGGCCGCCGGGCCGATCACGATCTCGCACGTACGCTATGGTTGAGGCCGATTGTGGCGGAAGGGCCGGGGCTCAGGCCTCGGCCTCGTCGTCGCCCGCGCCCCGCGTCGGGGCCCCCTTGAAGAGTCGCCGGCCGAGGCTCTGCTGGAAGGGGGTCCAGGTGGACTCGCGGACGGGGTCGTCGCGGATTTCGCGGCCGTAGGTGTGGATCTTGGCGTCGAGGTTGTCCAGGTAGTGCAGGGCCACGGCTTCCAGGGTCATCGGCAGCTTGGGGCTGCCGTACTCCAGGGCGCCGTGGTGGCTGACGATCATGTGCTTGAGCCGGAGGAGCAGTTCCTTGGGGAAGGGCTCGCCGGTCAGGTCCTGGGTGCGCTCGACCTTGTCGCGGAGGAGTTCCACGCCCATGACGAGGTGGCCGACGAGCTGGCCCTCGTCGGTGTAGGCGAAGGCGCGCTCGTACGACAGCTCGTCGATCTTGCCGATGTCGTGCAGGAAGACGCCGGTCAGGAGGAGGTCGCGGTCGACCTCGGGGTAGAACTCCAGGATCCGGTCGGCCACGTTGAGGATCGTGACGACGTGCTCCAGCAGGCCCCCCTGGTAGGCGTGGTGGTTCTTGATGCCGGCGGGGGCGGCGGTGAACTTCGCCACGAACTCCTCGTCGATCAGGAAGCACTCGACCAGGGCGCGGAGGTGGGGCTCGTGCATCCCCAGCAGGACCTCGCGGAGGCGGGCGAACAGCTTGGCGACGTTCTGCGAGCTTTGGGGCAGGAAGTCCTCGGGCTCCACCCGGGCGGAGTCGAGGACGTCGAGGTGGGTGAGGATGATCTGGAGCGACCCCTGGAAGATCTGGGTCTTGCCGCGGACCTGCAGGAAGTCGCCGGGCTCGAAGGTGCGGGCGAGTTCCTCGGTGGCGTTCCAGAGCCGCGCGCCGACGCTGCCGGTCTTGTCGCGGAGTTCGAGCTGGAGGTACAGGTTCCCCTGGCGGTTGGCGCGCAGTTGCTTGTCCGCGACCAGGAACGCCTCGTCCACCGAATCCCCATGCGACAGTTGATTGACGTAGCGACGGCTCATGGGATGGATCGGCTCGGCTTCGATGGGGCGGGGCGATGGGGAACGACGGGCGGGGCGGGGCGCCGCGACACGGCGTCGATTCTAGGAGCGGCGGCGGAGCGGGGTCAAGGGAGGCTCGCCCCCCGCCCCGCCCCGCCCTCGCGGGCTCAGACGATGCCGATCGGGGCGCCGTCCGGCGGGTACTGGAAGTCGAACGCGCCCGGCGTCGAGACCACCCCGGTCGGCGAGAGGCCGCTCGAGTTGGTCGCGACCCGCTGGACCAGCTCCAGTCGGTTGGCCGGCTGGTTCGGCAGGTTGAGCTTGTTGTACGGGTCGATGACGATGCCGAGGTAGTACAGGTTCGGGCTGGTCGGCAGCGCGACGTTGGCCCCCTGGATGGTCACGACGTTCGACCGGGGCGTGATGATGTTGTTGCGCTGGAGGGCGCGGAAGCCCCGGCCGTGGCGGGCGGAGTTGGGGAGCGGGACCGAACTGAGCCCGTTCACGCCGCCGCCGATCGTGTAGATCGAGACGATCGAGCTGCCCAGGTTGAAGTCCGGCGTGGTCGAGGCGACCACGGCCACCTCCACGTCCGACGTGAGCGGCGCCGCGCCCAGGTTGGCGATCTGGATGTAGGGGGCGATGACGTCGCCGGGGGCGAGGCCGCCGGGGACGTCGAAGGTGATCGCGCGGAGCGCGGGGGTCGCCGGGGTGGGCGTGAGCTGGACGTTCAGCGGCGGGCTGACGTTGTTCCGGTAGTTGGACTCCAGCACCGTGCGATCGGCGTTGGCGACCAGCCGGACGGTGAAGGCGCCCGAGGCCGGGAAGCCCGCGGGACGCTCGGGGAGCGTGATCGTGGCCTCGAACTGCTCGATGTTGTTCTGCGTCAGGTAGGGCGCCTCGATGGTCCCCACCTGGATCCCGCCCGCGAGGCCCCGACCGCGGGGGACGAGGAAGACGGCGACCGTGGTCTCGGGCGCGTCGGCCTGGCTGGGCGTGTAATACGAGGGGACGACCGTCCCGTCGGGGCCGATCTCGACCTGGGTCGTCGGCACCAGCGAGGTCGGCTCGACGATCGTGCTGGCCCCGAGGTTCTGGAGCCGGACCTGCACGGTCAGCGGCCCCCCCCAGCTCGCGGTCGGGGCCGACTCGCCGGTGACGGCCAGGTCGGCGAGCGAGAACCCCAGGGAGCTGTACGCCATCAACTGCCGGTCTTCGAGCCGCTCGGGGGCGGCCAGCCCGGTGCGTCGCGCCCGACGAGCCTGCCGCGCGCGGAGTGAATCCCTTGACACCACCGAACACCTCCCTGGCGGCCGGGAGCGGACCGGGGCCCGATGGTTCGGGACCCTCGCCGCGCCTCGGCCTTTTCATCTCGGTTGAACCGTCGCGGGGCACGGAAAAAATACGGTCGGACCGGATCGCGGACCCCCCGCGCCGGGCGCGGCCGCGGGCCGAGCGAACCTCTCGATGGTCTAAACATCGTCGCCGGGCCCCCGCCCCATCCCCGGGAAATCTGCGTTCGAACCGCCCCGAGTTCGCGTCGCAACCGTCGCTCCGTCCGCCCCGAACGGCCGAGTCGCGCCGGCTGGTCCTGTTCGTCCGCGAACGCCGTGCGCGACGGGGGGCGGTGGTTGCCGCGATCGAACTGGTGTGGGTGGGATCGATCGCTACAATGGCGTGGGCACGAACCAGTCGGTCTCGACCGGCCACCTCAGCCCGAGAGGGGCTACGCTGTCATGACTCCCCAGGCACTCGCCAAGCAGCTGGTCCCCCAGCGCCTACAAGAGGTCCCGACGATCCCGCCGAAGGGGAGAAAGGTGTACGCGATCTCGCTCGATATGGAAATCGAGTCGCTCAGGCTGAACTACGGCGACCCTTACAACAACGCCTATGCCGAGATCCGCAAGGTCCTCCAGCGCCAGGGCTTCAAATGGCAGCAGGGGAGCGTCTACTTCGGCGGCGAGAACATCAACGACGTCACCTGCGTCCTGGCGGCGATCGAGCTGGCCCGGGTCCTCCCGTGGTTCGCCGCCTCCGTCCGAGACATCCGGATGCTGCGGATCGAAGAATTCAACGACTGATGCCGGCCGTCCAGCAGGCGGCGCCCGACGCCTGAAAGGCATCGAGGGTCTTGCGGGTGTGACCCCATGACAGCAACACGACCGACCGTCGCGATCGCTCTCGGGGTCTTCGGCGTCGCCTACGGGTCCTTCCTCGCGGCCTCGGCCTTCGTCCTCGGCGGGGGGGGCCATGGCTGGTGCTCGCCGATTCTCTCTTCCATCGGCGTCTTCCTGGTACCCGCCTTCGGGGTCGCCCTGGCTTACCCTCCAGAGCGTCGCAGACCCATGATCAAGATGATCGCGGCGGTCGTAATCCTGACGGACTTGCTGCTCGTGATTGCGAGTTGGCAGGAGGGAGCGTCGTACATCGCCAAGGTTTGGTCGACCATCCCCCGGCTGGTCGTCATCTGGGCGATCCTCTGGGCGAGCTGGCAGCTCGCACTCCTGGCAGTTCTGGTACTGGACGCATCCCGTCCCGCACGCCTTGGATCGCGTTCGGAAGCGACATGACGCCATCGACGTTTCGTGGCGCCGCTGCAGCGAGCCGAACCCGTCTCTCCTCCCCCGGCTCCATCTGGTAGACTGCTCGGGACGATTTCGCCCCCCAGCCCGCCCGAATCCCGGAGGAACGCCCCCGTGCGGTGGTCCAGCGCCCTGATCCCGACGCTCAAGGAAACCCCGGCCGACGCCGTCGCGCCCAGCCACGTCTTGCTCCTGCGGGCCGGCATGATCCGCCAGCTGGGGGCCGGGGCCTACACCTACCTGCCGCTGGGGCTCCGCGTCCTCCGCAAGGCCGAGGCCCTGATCCGCGAGGAGATGGACGCCGCCGGGGCCTTCGAGCTGCTGATGCCCGCCCTCCAGCCCGTCGAGCTGTGGAAGGAGTCGGGCCGGTTCGAGACCTTCGGCGACCTGCTGATGAAGCTGACCATCAGCGGCGGCCACCACATGGCCCTCGGCCCCACGCATGAAGAGGTCATCACGGACCTCGTCCGCGACCTCATCAGCTCGTACAAGCAGCTGCCGATCACGCTCTATCAGATCCAGACCAAGTTCCGCGACGAGCCCAGGCCGCGGTTCGGGATCCTCCGGACCCGCGAGTTCCTGATGAAGGACGCGTACAGCTTCGACGCCGACGTCGACCAGCTCAACGGCAGCTACGACGCGATGTTCGAGGCGTATTGCCGGATCTTCGACCGCTGCGGCCTCCCCTACGTCGTCGTCGAGGCCGAGTCCGGCCCGATCGGCGGCGACGCCTCGCACGAGTTCATGGTCCCCTGCTCGACCGGCGAGGACAAGGTGATCCAGTGCGTCGCCTGCGGCTACGCGGCCAACCAGGAGAAGGCCGAGGTCGGCGAGTCCCCCGAGGCCGCCCCCCCCGCCCGCTCGGCCGACGCCCCGGCGTTCGAGGCCGTCCGCACCCCGGGTCAGAAGACCATCCGCGACGTCTGCAACTTCCTCAAGGTCGACGAGAAGACCTCGGGCAAGCTCCTCGTCTACCTGGCCGACGGCAAGCCCGTCGCCGTCCTGCTGCGCGGTGACCACGAGGCCAACGAGGGCAAGGTCCGCCGGGCCTTCGGCGCGGCGACGCTCGCCCCGGCCGACCCGGACGCCATCCTCAAGGCGACCGGCGCGCCGATCGGCTTCCTCGGTCCGGTCGACATCAAGATCCCGATGATCGTCGACAAGGCGGTCGCGGCGATGGAGACGGTCGTCGTCGGCGGCAACGAGGTCGACGTCCACATCACCGGCGTCGTCCCCGGCCGCGACTTCAAGCTCGATCGCACGGCCGACATCCGCAACGCCGACGAGGGGGACCCCTGCCCCCGCTGCGGCGCGGCGATGGTGGTCAAGGCGGGGCTGGAGATCGGCCACGTCTTCAAGCTGGGGACGAAGTACTCCAAGGCGATGGGCGCGACCTATCTGGATGAGAAGGGGACCGAAATCCCGGTCATCATGGGGTGCTACGGCATCGGCGTGAACCGGATCGTCGCGGCGGCCGTCGAGGCCGGCCACGACGCCAACGGCATCATCTGGCCGCTGAACCTCGCGCCGTACCAGGTCGCCGTCGTGCCGCTCCAGGTCAAGCCGGGGCCGGTCATGGAGGCCGCCGAGGCGATCGAGAAGAAGCTCGCCGAGGCCGGCTACGACGTGATCCTCGACGACCGCGACCAGCGCCCGGGCTTCAAGTTCAAGGACGTCGACCTGATCGGCTTCCCGCTGCGGGTGGTCGTCGGCGAGCGCGGGCTCAAGGAAGGCCAGATCGAGATCAAGTGGCGGCACGAGGCCGAGGCCCAGACGGTCCCGCTGGCCACCGCCGCCGACTCGATCCTCGCCGAGTTGAAGGCCGCCGAGGAGAAGCTCCACAACGCCTGCCTCGTCAACCGCTCGAAGCGGCAGGCGGCGAAGTCCTCATGAACGGGCCGGAGCCGACCCCGGACCGTCCGCCCACGCCGGTTTCGAAGGCCGCCTACGTCTTGCTGGGCCTCATGACCGTGGTGTCGTTCGGCGGGCCGTTCGGGATCGCCCTGATCCTGCATGGCGGCGAACGCACCGGCTGGCCCCCCGACCGCACCGCGGAGTGGGTCGGCATGGGTGGCGTCCTGGCCCTCTTCATCGTCTGCTTCGTCGCCTGCCTGACGGCCCGCGTCTGGATGGCCCGGGCTTCCGGCGAGGGGAGGGCGCGAAACCCTCGACATCGAATCTAATGAGAATCCGCCGTCGCGAATCGTCCTTCTCCCCTCGTGGGAGAAGGTGGCCGAAGGCCGGATGAGGGGGGCGTTCCGAGAAGCCGTCGCTCATCCGCGTCGTCCGCCTTGATGGTCCCCCTCATCCGGCCCTCCGGGCCACCTTCCCCCACCAGGGGGAAGGGAAGATGCTCGACAATCCCGGTGGCCCATGCCCGACGACCTTCGGTTGCTCCTGACGTTCGGCTCGGCCCTCGCGGCGGCGGCCTTCGCGCTCTGCGTCCTCTTCGGCGGGATCGCCCGGCGGATGGCGCCGCGATGGGGGCTGCTGGACCGTCCCGGCGGCCACAAGGGGCACGCGGCGCCGGTCCCGCTGGGCGGGGGCGTGGCGATCTGGCTGTCGGTCGTGCTGGTCCTGGGCGTCTGCGGCGCGGCGGTGCTGCTCGCGGGCGACCGGCTCCCCGAGGGGGTGACGCGACACGTCGGCGGGCTCCAGGCGAAGGCGGGGGAGCTGGCCCTGATCCTCGGCCTGGCGACGGTCATGATGGTCATGGGCTTCCTCGACGACCGCCTGAGCCTGAGCTGGAAGCCCCGGCTGGCGGTCCAGTTCGCCTGCGCGGCGGCCGTGGCGGCGGCGGGCGTGCGGGTGACGCTCTTCGGGCCGTTCACCCACCCCCTGATCGGCGGCGCGGTCACGACGCTCTGGATCGTGGCCATGACCAACGCCTTCAACATGCTGGACAACATGGACGGCCTGTCGGCGAGCGTCGGGCTGATCGCGGCCCTGCTCTTCGGCGCGGCGCAGGCGGCGGTCGGTGGGCTGTTCTCTCCGGCCTTGCTGATGATCCTGGTGGGGGCGTTGGCCGGGTTCCTGGTCCACAACCACTCCCCCGCCCGGCTTTACATGGGGGACGCCGGGAGTAACTTCCTGGGCTTCCTGCTGGGCTCCTTGACGGTGGCGGGGAACTTCTTCCAGCAGGGGCAGGCGTCGCCGTTCGGGGTGCTCACCCCCCTGCTCGTCATGGCGGTGCCGCTGTACGACATGACCTCGGTGATCCTGATCCGGCTGAGCGAGGGGCGGAGCCCGTTCCAGCCTGATCGCCGCCATTTCTCGCACCGGCTGGTCGGCCGCGGCTTGACGCCGCCGCAGGCGGTCTGGACGATTGACCTGGTCACCCTGGCGTGCGGCCTGGGGGCGCTTCTGCTCCACCGGCTCGACGCCTGGGGCGCGGGGGTCGTGCTGGGGCAGACCGCCTGTTTGCTGGGGATCGTCGCGATCCTGGAGCTGTCGGGGACGGGCACGAGAACGGAGCGGACTCTTGGCCAGGCGCGGCTCGAAACCGCCGGCTCCCTCGCGGGAGGGACGGGGCGAACGCCGGGAGGGGTCGACGGCGACCCTTCGGAACGAACCTGAGTACGCGGACTTCGAGTCCGAGGCCGCCCGATGGGCCGAGCGCCTGCGAAGGCTGGCCCTGGGCCTGCTCGCGGCCCTGATCGCCGCGCGCGCCTACTGGCCGAGCGAGCCGGCCCCCCGCGAAGGGGCCTCGGCCGGGCTGGGCTGGGACCTGGCCGTCTTCCTCGTCGCCGCCATCGCGCTGGCGCCGTCGTTCCTGACCGGCCGGTTCGCCTTCCGCTTCGCCTGGACCGACGCCGCCGTGGTCGCCCTCATGTTCCTGACCGCCCTGAGCGCGCGGCGGTCCGTGGACTGGCGGATCGGCGTGAACCTCGCCTGGGAATGGGCCGCGATGGGGACCGCCTACCTCCTTCTGCGATGGCTTCCCAGGACGAAGGGGGAGACGGGCGTGCTGGCCCTGGGGATGGCGGCGACGGCCTCGGCGGTCGCGGCTTATGGCATCTTCCAGGGGGCCGTCGAGATCCCCCAGCTCCAGGAGGCCTACCGCCGCGACCCGCAGGCGGTGGCCCGGCAGATGGGCGCCCAGGCGACGCAGGCCCAGGACGACCCGAGGCGGCAGGCGCTGGAGAACCGGCTCCTGCAATCGAACGAGGTCTTCGGGACTTTCGGCCTGGCGAACTCCCTGGCCGGGTTCCTCGTCGCCCCGCTCCTCCTGGTGCTTGCGATGGGGCTGCGGAACCTGGCCCGGCGGCGCGAGCCCGACGCCTCGCCCTGGCCGGCGATGCTGGCGGCGACGGTCCCCGGGCTGCTCCTGCTGGCCTGCCTGGTCCTGACAAAGAGCCGGAGCGCCTGGCTCGGGGCGATGTTCGCCGCGGCGCTCCTCGCGTGGCACGCGCGCCGGCTGGTCCCGCGTCGAGTGCTCCTCGGCCTGGTCGCGGCCGGCGCGGTCGCCCTCGGCGGCCTGGTCGCGGCGGGGCTGGCGACGGGCCGACTGGACCTGGAGGTCCTGACCCAGTCGCGGCTGTCGATGGGTTACCGGCTCCAGTACTGGAAATCGACCTGGGCCATGATCACCGAAGGGGCCGGTTCCGCCGGCAAGGCGCTCCAGGCCGGCAACTTCTGGAGCGGGGTCGGCCCGGGGGCGTTCGGGTCGCACTACCTCCTGTACAAGCTCCCCGACGCCAGCGAGGAGATCCAGGACCCCCACAACCTGTTCCTGGAAGTCTGGTCGACGGCCGGCTTCTGGGCGTTCCTGGCGCTGGTCGTCGCGATCGGCTCCGGGATCGGGATGCTGCTCACGAGCCGGCACGAGCCCGACGAGCCTCCGGCCGACCGACCCGGCTGGCTGCTCGCGGCGTCGGCCCTGGGGCTGGTGATGGTGCTGGTCCTGGGGCGGATGAACCTGTTCGTGGAGGATCTGCTCTCCCGGTGGCTGATCCTGACGGTCTTCTGGGGCCTCTCGGCGGCCCTCCTGCTCCCGCTCTGGCGGCGCGTCTCGGCGTCGGCCTTCGGGATGGGGGCGGCGACGACGGCGCTGGCGATCCACCTGCTCGCCGCCGGGGGCATCGCCTTCCCGGCGATCGCGATGGGCCTCTGGGGCCACCTGGCGTTGGGGCTGAACCTCCGCGAAGGGGCCGGCTCCGGCCGGCTGCGGACGGTCGAGAGCCGACTCCCCGGCGCGGGGATGGCGGTCGCGTGGGCGGCCCTCGTCGGCTCGTTCCTGGGGGCGACGATCCCGTTCTGGAAGTCGGAAGCGGCCGTCGCCCGGGCCGAGGCCGCGCTGGAGCGGATGCCCCCCGACCTGGAACGCGCCGAGGCTGCCTACACCCTGGCCGAGCGGCTCGATCGCTACAACGTCCGGCCCTGGCTGGGCCACGCCTACCTCCAGTACCTGGCCTGGGAGTCCCGCGGCGCGAAACCCGAAGACCTGCGCTGGAAGACGATCCCCACCCTGCTGCTGAAGGCCGCCTCGCCCCCGAGGAGCCCCGACGCCTGGTCCCTCCACGCCGAGCGGGCCGAGGTCACGCGCGACCTCCTCCGCCGGGTCGGCCCCGGCCTCTCGCCGCGCGACGCGGTCAGCCTGCGTGGGAGCATCGTCGAGGCGAACAGGACGGCCTCGCGGCTCTATCCCACCAATGCGACCCTCCACGCCCGACTCGCCGAGGCCAGCGCCGAGCTTTCCCTGCTCCCGGACGCCATCCAGGAGGCCCGGGAGGCCCTCCGCCTCGACGCCCTCACCCCCCACCCCGACAAGAAGCTCGCCCCCTCCGTCCGGGCCCGACTCCAGGAGAGCCTCCCGAAATGGACCGCCCAGGCCGGCGAGGCGGCCCCGCCGGCCCCCTGACGCGACCGCCCCGAAATTGGGTTCGTTCGGCCACCCAGCAAACGAACCCGTCGGACGCAAACATTTGACAAAGAACAAGTTGGCATCGATTTGCGGCCCCCGGATTTGGGTTCGTTCGGCGCGCTTTCACCGTCTCTTCACGCGGCTCCTCACTCGTTGCGAGATGGCTTACCGGACGCGGAGGCCGCCAGCCTGACCTCTCGCACGTCCTATAGGGATTATGGGACCGGCCGATCGATCCGAAGCGATCGCCCGGGAAATCCGCCGGAGCCGCCCGACAATCGGGACGCGCCGGGGGGCTTGAGCCCATAACTTCATGACGGGCGAGGGTCGTACGGTCGGGAGCCTTCGGGATGAGCAGGCCAGCGGCGGATCGGACGGCCCGGAGGATTCAGGGGCTCTGCGACTCGGGGATGTTGGGAGCCTGGAGCGACGGCCGCTTGCTGGGCCGATTCGCCGACGGCGAGGGGGTCGAGCGCGAGGACGCCTTCGCGGCCCTCGTGCTGCGCCACGGGCCGATGGTCCTGGGGGTCTGCCGGCGGATGCTCGGCGGGGGGGCCGACGCCGACGACGCCTTCCAGGCGGTCTTCCTCGTCCTGGCACGCAAGGCGGGCTCGCTCCGGGACGCCGAGTGTGTCGGAGCCTGGCTCCGCGTCGCGGCCGTGCGCACCGCCCGAGAATGCCGACGGCACCTGCTGCGGCTCCGGGACCGCGAGGGGGCACCGCTCGATGATCGCCCCGCGGCGAACTTCGACGCCGATCGGTTCGAACTCCGGGCGATGCTGGACGAGGAGCTGGGGCGGCTGCCCGGGCGATATCGCGAGGCGATCCAGCTTTGCGAGCTGGACGGCGTCCCCCGCCGCGAGGCCGCCTCGCGCCTGGGCCTCGCCGAGGGGACCCTGTCGAGCCGCCTCGCCCGGGGCCGTTCGCTCCTGCGCGACCGGCTCGCCCGCCGGGGCCTGGCCGTCGGCGGCCTGGGAGTCGTCATGACGCCCGACGCCCGCTCCGCAACCTTGCCCGACGCCGCCCTACGCCTCGCCTTGAACGCCATCCCGACGCGTGCGGCCACCGGGACGGTCTCGGAGGCCGTCGCCTCCCTGGCCGAAGGAGTCCTCGCCATGCTCGCCCTTTCCCGCTGGATGTCGCTCGTCAAGACCGGCGCCCTGCTCGCCTCGCTCGCCCTCGGGGCCGGTCTGGCCTGGGGATACTCGGGGCTCGGAACTCCTCCGACCGCGGCCGCCCTTCCTCCGGCACCCTCCGCCTCGTCGGGCCCGGAAATCGCCCGGGGCATGGTCGTCGGCGAGGCCGGCGAGCCGGTGGCCGGGGCTCGCGTGCTGATCAACGCCTATTCTCCAACGGAGATCCGGGGTGCGACGGCTCCGGACGGTTCGTTCGCCATCGAGACGGAGGATCGCGTGGTCGACGGACGTTCGATCCTGGTCCAGGCCGACGACGGTCGCGTCGGGGCCTTCGCCTACGGCGACGACGTGCCACGGGCCCGCGCTTCGGAGTCGGTCCGGATCGTGGTGAAACCGGGCCGGGCGATCCGCGCCCGGGTGGCCGACGCGAGCGGCGAGCCGGTCGCGGGGGCCGGCGTGGAGGTTGTCGCCCGTCAAAGGATCGTGGCCCACGCCGAGACCGGGGCCGACGGCGTCGCCCGGCTGATCGTGCCCGAAGCCGACGAAGTGCGCTGGATCGTCGCCCAGAAGGCGGCGACCGGGCTCGACTACGCCGAGTTCGGCGACCACGACTACAAGGCCGTCCGCCCCGCCGGCCTCGTCGTCCAGGAGCTGCCCGAACAGGTGTCGCTCCGCCTCGCCCCGCCCCAGACGTTTCAGGTCCAGGTGGTCGACCCGGGCGGCAAACCGGCGGCCGGGGTCGGGTTCCAGGTCCAGGGCCTTTGGATCCCAGGCCGACGAACCGCCGTCCGTTACCCGAGCCGAATGCTGGAGGCGGCTTCGACGCCGGACGGGGTCGTTCGTTTCGACTGGCTCCCGGCGACATTGCAGGGAGCGGGCGTCATCCCTTCCGATCCTGGCGACGGCTACGGCACCGTCAGCCTCTCGTCCGATCCGTCCGTGCCCGTGGTGGCGAGGCCGACGCCTCGGGCCGAACTCGGCGGACGAATCCAACTGCCCGACGGTTCGCCCGCGATCGACGTCCGCGTCTCCGCGAAGTCCTGGATGGCAGGGTCGATGGTCGCGATTTTCGCGACACGGAGCCGGGGGGATGGGACCTATTCGATCCGGGTGCCGGCAGGGGAACGCTACTCGGTCTGGGTCGAAGACGAGGACTGGGCCGCCGCTTCCCGCATGGACGTCGTCCCCGAAACGGGGCCTCCACCGGCCCGGATCGACTTCACGCTCACGAAGGGGATTCTCCTCCGGGGCGTCGTCACGGCCGGGCCGGAGCGTCGGCCGCAGCTGGGTGCCCGCATCTCGATCGTCGAACGGGGACAGACGCGCCCCGCCGCCCAGGCCGTACCCGCTCCGCCAGGCGCGACGGAGATGGAATTCGCGCCGGTCGGGATACCTCGCGAGGCGAGGCTGGCCTCCTTGCAAGCCACTCAACGGTCCTGGCTCAAGCGGACCGACGCCGAGGGCCGGTATGAGTTCCGGCTCGGCCCTGGTTCCTATGATCTGATCAGCGACACGAATCCGAGGGGCGAGACCATGACCCTCGGCCTCGAACAGAACGAGGTCGTCCGCGACTTCCACGCCGCCCGACCTTCGGAGCGGCGGCTCGTCGGTCGGGTCGTGGACCAGCGGGGCGTGGCCGTGCCCGGGTCGCGCGTGGAGGTCGCGAGCAGCGACGGCGCGGCGGCGTATCGACCTCTCCTTACAGACGCCGAAGGCCGATTTCGGCTCGATTGCCGGACGATACCGCTGGGCGTCGAAGTGGTGAGCGCCGACGGCGCCGCCGGTGGGTTCGTCGAGGTCGGCCCCGACGCCGACGAGGTCCTGATCACCCTGGAGCCGACCGCCAAGGCGACGGGTGTCCTCCTGGACGAGGAGAATCGGCCGCGACCGCGGCAGGTCCTGAGTTGGCTGCGAGTCCTCGCTATCGACTCGCGGCCGATCTCAACCAATTCGATGAGTGACGCCTTGTCGATCACCGACGATGTCGGCCGATTCACCTCGCCGCCGCTGTTCGTCGGCCGGGTCTACCGTGCCGAGCTGCTCCCCCAGTCGTCGACCCCGCCGGCCTTCGCCAGCTACGGGATCGGGCTGGTCGAGCCTCGGGGGCCGGGGATCCTCGACCTCGGCGAGATCCGCGTCGACGTGCTACCCCACAGTCGAACGACGGCGGGCCTGAATCGACGCTGACCCCGGCGAGCTTGCAAAGTCCCGAACGCGAAAAGGCCGCCGGCGCGACGTGGGTCGCTCCGACGGCCTTTCCTCATCTCGATCGCCCGGGGATTACCAGGCGAAGTGGGCGAAGGCCTTGTTGGCCTCGGCCATGCGGTGGACGTTCTCGCGGCGGGTGACGGCGGCGCCTTCGCGGTTGTAGGCGGCCATCAGCTCGTCGGCGAGCTTGATCGCCATCGGGCGGCCCTTCTTCTCGCGGGCGGCCATGAGGACCCAGCGGATGGCCAGGGTCTGCTGGCGGGTCTTGTTGACCTGCATCGGCACCTGGTAGGTGGCGCCGCCGACTCGCTTGGAGCGGACCTCGATGAGCGGCTTGACGTTCTCGATGGCGCGGGTGAAGACGTCGATCGGCTCGTCGTTGGGGAGCCGCTTGTGGATCAGCTCCATCGCATCGTAGAAGATGCGGATGGCGACGCTCTTCTTGCCGTCGTGCATCACGCAGTTGATGAACTTGCCGGCCAGCTTCGATCCGTATCGGGGATCGGGCCGGAGGTGGGTCTTGCTCGCCGTGAACTTGCGGGCCATGAATGTCGATCCTGCGGGGATAAGGGCACGTGGATTCGGGGAGAACCACCGCCCCCGGCGCGAGCCTGCGGGTCATCGCGGCTCGGAGCGGGCCGGGGTCGGCTCGACCGGCTTACTTCTTCTTGGCGGCACCCTTCGCGGGGGCGGCCTTCTTCTTCTGCGCCCCGTACTTGGAGCGGGCCTGGCGACGGTCGCCGACGCCCTGGCAGTCGAGCACGCCGCGGACGATGTGGTAGCGGACGCCCGGGAGGTCGCGGACGCGGCCGCCCCGGATCAGCACGATCGAGTGCTCCTGGAGGTTGTGCCCCTCGCCGCCGATGTAGGCGGTGATCTCCTTGCCGTTGGAGAGCCGGACGCGGGCCACCTTGCGGAGGGCCGAGTTCGGCTTCTTCGGGGTCATCGTCTTGACCTGCAGGCAGACGCCCCGCTTGAACGGGCAACCCTCGAGCACCGGCGACTTCGTCTTGTACTGGACGGGCCGGCGCGGCTTGCGAACGAGCTGATTGATGGTCGGCATGTTCTCGTCGTTTCCCTGTCGTCCTTATCGTGTCCTGGTCGCGGCCATGAGTCGGCCACGGCGGCCAGGAGATCGCCGCGAGGCGGGCAGCTCCCTCGGAACCCGCGTCGCGTCGGCCCGAAGCAACTTTCGGACGACGCTCCCCGGTCGGATTCTGGCGGTCTATCCCGAGCCAAAGCATTTAGTGTACCGGGCCGGCCAGTCCTGTCAAGGATGTTGACACCGCGATTCCCCGCCCCTACCATCGCCCGAGACGGAACGCCCCCCCGCCTCGGAACGATGGAGCGTCGCTTGATCCGGGTCGCCTGGCTGTACGACATGAACGCCTGCTACGCGCCCACCGGGGTCACCCGGCACGCGCTGGCGCAGCTCGAACGCCTGGCCGCCCGCGACGACGTCGACCTGAACGTCGTCTCCGGCAAGATCGACCATCCCGACGGCCGGGCCTACTGGCGACGGCTGGGCGACGCCCCCCGTCGCGAGCTTCCCGTGCGCACCCGCGACCTCCTGCGATGGTGGCGGCTGGCCCCCCTGCCCCCGTTCGAATGGCTCGCCGGGCCGGCCGACTGGGTCTACTGCCCGGCCGAGTTCCGCGTCCGGACGCGCCGGGCGAAGGTCGCCGTCACCAGCCACGACGTCCTGCAGGGCTTCCGGTTTGGCTCCGAGCGGCTCCGGCGCAACGTCGCGAACGCCTTCCTCCACGCCGACCTCATCCTCTCGGTCTCGGAGTTCAATACGGACGAGCTCTTGGAGGCCTCGCCGGAACTTCGGGGGAAGGTCGCCTACGTGCCGAACGCGGCCGAGGACCTCTTTTTCGAGCCCTGCCCCGCCGCCGACCGCGAGAGCATCCGCGCCGACCTGGGGCTGCCGGCCGGCCTTCCTTATTTATTGTCCGTGGCCAACTTTCAGGAGCGGAAGAACCTGATCCGCCTGATCCGCGCCGCCGCGACCCTCCCGGAGGTGGCCGCCGGCGAGCTGGCCCTGGTCCTGCTGGGCTCGGGCGCCCCCGAGGAGGAGCGCGGCCTGCGCGAGGCGATCGCCGCCGTCGGCCCGAAGGCCGTCGTCCGCCTCCCCGGCTATCGCCAGGCCGAGTCCCTCCGCGCCGCCTACGCCGAGGCGACGGCCCTGGTCTTCCCGTCGCTCTGCGAGAGCTTCGGCATACCCGCCGTCGAGGCCATGGCCCAGGGGACTCCCGTCGCGCTCGCCGACTCCACCGCCCTCCCCGAGATCGGCGGCGAGGCCGGCTGGTACTTCGACCCCACTCAGGAAGAAGCGATCGCCGGGGCCCTCCGCGACCTCCTCGACCGCGGCGACGAGCGGGCCCGCCGCGTCGAACTCGGCCGGACGATCGCCGGCCGATACCGCTGGCAGGCGGCCAATGACCTGCTGGTGGCGGCGCTCTCGGCTCACGGCTGAGGGGTTCCCAGGAGGGTTTCGAGTTCCCGGAGGCGTCCTTCGCCGGGCGTCGCTTGCGCCCGATGATGGGCCGCCCGGTGGAACATCCCCCGTGCAACGAGGCCCCGGAGGAACGCCCAGGTCTCGGGGCCGTCATACGCCCCGGCCACGATGTCGAAGACGACCGGGGCGGGCGCGTCGGGGAGCAAGGCGAACGCCGACGCGAGCAGGGCCCGGAGGTCGTCGGCGTGCCGCGCGACGGCTGGGAGACCGGGGGCGTGGACGGTGTCGAAGTCGTACCAGCGGGCGGTCCCGGTCGACGGATCGTAGGCGACGTTGTGCAGCGTGGCGTCGCCGTGGCTGAACAGGCCCTCGCCGCCCTCGGGGAGGCGGAGGGTCACGCGGTGCGCCTCGCGGAGGGCGAGCGTCGCGGCCTCCAGGCCCCGGAGCCGCCCCTCGGGGGTCGACCGGCCGTCTCCCGCATACTCGGCGAGGGGGAGGCCGGGCCAGCGCGGCATCAAGAGCCATCCCCCCGCCTCGCTGCGGCATCCGACGCCGTGCAGATGCCGGTTCGCCTCGCGTTCCCAGGCGTGCCACAGGCGATCCCCCGGCACGCGGACCCCGGCCCGGCTGAGGTTCAGATAGACGTTGGCGAGGGCGATGATCGGCCGCGCGAAGCGGCGGTGCCGCTTGGCGATCCAAGGCGTCCCGTCGGGGCCGCGGCGCGGCTCGACCTCGTTCAGCCTCAGGCAAGCCAGCCGCCGAAGCAGCCGGCTCGCCGGCCCGCCGTCGTTCACGACGACCCCCCGGACGCCCGCCGGTCGAACGATTCCGCGATCGATCCGGGGGGATGGCGAATGCGGTCACAATAGTGGACCCGGCCCCGAAAGCTCACGATCGCCCATCCGTACTTGGCCAGCGTCCGGACGTAGCCGAAAGGCTGCAGCTCCATGCGACGGCCGGAGCTGAGCGCCACGAGGGTGCGATCATAGATCAGCCGGCGGCGGCGTGAGCGGTAGAGCCCAGCCAGAATCGGCCACTCCTCGCCGATGGCGACCCGCTCGTCGAACGGCCCGAACTCCTCGAATGCCGCGCGGGTGCAGAACATGCAGGCGGGCATCGCCTTGGCCCGCGCCAGCGGGAGGCGGCGGACGGCGTTCCAGAAGGCCCACCAAGCCCTCGCGGTCAGGCCGCCGTCGAGCGCCCCCAGCCGGGTGAAGCCGGCCTCGAAGCGGCCGAGGCGGCAGTGGGCGACGACCCGGCGGATCGCCTCCGGGGGGAGGTGGGTGTCGGCGTCCAGGAACAGGAGGATGTCGCCCCGGGCCGCCCGCGCGCCGAGGTTCCGAGCGTGCGCCGCGCCCCTGGGGGCGCAGGTCAGCCGGCGCACGCCGACCGACTCGGCGTAGAGGCGAAGGATCTCCGGGGTGCGATCGGTGCTGGCGTTGTCGACCACCAGGATCTCGACCGCGTCCCCGGGCCCGGCCGCCGCTTCGAAGACGGCGCACGAGCGGAGGATCGATTCCAGGGTGGACCCGATGAGCGCCTCCTCGTTGCGGGCCGGGACGACGACGCTGACCGCCGGGACGCGACTCATGCCCGCGAGCCTCGGTCGCGGTCGCGGCCGGGGGGATGTTCGAGGATCAGCAAATCGCGACTCGCGGCCCCGCCGAGGCCGGGTTCCGCCTCGATCGACCGGACGACCAAACCGGATTCGGCGACGACCCTGAGGAGCCGCCCCCGGGTGAAGCGGCGCCGGGGCCGCAGCGGATCCGCCGCGGGGGGGATCAGCCCGAACGCCCGGCAGGCCCGGAAGGCCAGCGTCCCCTGCAACGCCCCCCGGAGCCCCAGGGCGGCGCGGCCCCAGGCCCCCCGGTGGGTCGACTGGACGAGCACCACGCCCCGAGACGCCACCCGGCCGGCCTCGCGGAGCAGGGTCGACGGGTCGTCGGCGTAGGTTAAGACGTGAAGAACCAGGCACATGTCGAATTCATCGCGATGGAAAGGGAGTCGGACTCCGTCGAACAGTGCGGGCCCGGGGCCGACGACGTGGAAGTCGACCACGTCGACCTCGCGGCACGAGCCTCCCGCGAGCCGCTCCAGGGCCCTCGCATTATGGCCCGTCCCCGAGCCGACGTCGAGCAGGCGGGGGGACGCGGGGAGGTGGGGCGCGAGGCGCCGGGCCAGGGCGTCGGCCCGCCGTCGCAGCCGGTCGTCGAACAGCCTCCGGATCGCGGCGTTCACGGCGGCGGCCCCCCCGCCCGGGCGGCGCCCGGCTCCGCGAGCAGGACCGGCGTACGGCCCCGCCCGATCAGCCGCTCGACCACGCGGACGGCCCGCGGGAGGAGGCCCCGCCCCGCGTCGGCCGGGTGGAGCACGACGCAGGGCAGCGAGCCCGGCCGCAGGCGGTGCAGCGCATCGCCGAGCCGCGCGCCGGCCGGTCCCAGCGGTGCGAGCACGCCCCAGTCCCACGACCAGGTCGCCAGCCCGATCGGCGGGGCGTCGACGAATTCGAGCGAGGAGAACCCGGCCCGGAACCGGAATCCGTGGCGGGCCAGCTCGGCCATCCCGGCCCGACCCGACCGCCAGGCGGGGGGGACGAAGCCCTCGACGGGCCGGCCGAGACGCCGATCGAGGATCGCCCGCCCCGCCTCCAGGCGCCGCCGGGTCTCGTCGAGCGACAGCCCGTCCAGCTCGTTCGACCGCCCGGAGAGCATCGCGATCGGGCCGAGTCGATCCTGACGATGGGCGAATCCGTGCATCAGGAAGGCCCCGGCCGATCGTTCCAGGACGCGGAGGAAGCGCGCGTCGCGGCGGCCGGCCCCCAGCGCGGCGCCGTGCCAGCAGGGGACGACCGCGGCGGAGAGGCGGTCGCCGACCAGCGGTGCGATCGCCCGCCGGACGTCGGCGAGGTGTTCGGCGAGCGCCGGGGCGACGTCGTGCACGACGACGGCGAAGCTCGACGAGACTTCGGCGGGGGCGGCGGTCGTGCTCACACCTCGCTCTCCACCCGTTCGGCGTCGGGGCGGTCGGACCACCAGGAGGAGGCGGCGTCGGAGTCGACGATGCGGGAGGAAGGGGGTTCGGCGGGCTCGGGGTCCTCGTAGCCGCCGAGGGACCAGACCAGCTCGCAGTTGTGGTGGACGTCGAGCATGGTCAGGGTCTGCACGGCGCGGAGGATCAGGATCTGGTCGCTCCAGAGGTCGGTCTTGAGGAGGACGTCGTGCAGCCGGGCGCGGACCTCGGCCCAGGGGTCGGCCCCCCCCTGCCCCAGGACGACGCGGAACCAGCCCCGGGTCACGCGGCGGTGGCGCCGCAGGAAGGTCGTGATCCGCTTCCGCGCGGCGGCGTCGAAGCGGGCGAACTGGGGGAGGTCGAAAAGGCGGCGCCACGGCGGGACCTTGCGCGGCACCGGCCGCCAGATCCGCCGGGGGTTGAGGATCGGGTCGGGGAGCCCGGTGGGGAGCTTCCTGAGGTTGGACGTGGGCGAGGCGGCGTAGTCGGCCAGGATCGTCAGGGCCTCGATCGAGAGGGCCAGCGTGGCGACGTCGTCGTGATCGAGCGCGCAGGCGGCGACCAGGGCGCGGAGGGCCTCGCCGGCGCGGTTCGCCAGGTAGGGGGTCTCGGCGGCGAGGAACGCCGGCAGGTCTTCGAGCGTCCAGCCGAAGCGGCGGAGCCAGCGGGCCGTCCAGGCCAGCCGCCGCTGATGGTCGCGGCGGATCTGGTCGGCGATGATCCGGTCCTTGCGCGAGGCGCCGATGAAGTCTAGGTCGGATTCCATCGTCGAGTCGAACGCGAGAGAGGCCGGCGCGGAGGGGAGGCGGAGGCCCAGGTACTCCACGTCGAGCCGCGCGCGGAGCCAGAGCGAGCCCATGAACACCGGCTTGCGCATCCGATGGATCTTGCGATGGGCGGCGGCGTAGGAGTCGGCCGGGACGTCCTTGTCGCGGCTCACGCGGGGGTTGAGGATGTGGTGGACCCCCTGGTAGACGCCGCGGACGGCGATCCAGGCGCTGCGGAAGATCGCGGCGGAGACGACGAGCGGGAAGAGGGCGATCCGGCCGCCCGAGAGTCGGGCCTCATAGAACGTGTAAGGGTTGATGGTCCGCTGGGCCGGAGGCAGGTCCTGGAGCGGGAAGCTGCGGAACGCCCGGCGGACGTTCTGCTGGCGGTCCTTGCGGACGAGTTCCGCGACCTGGGGGCCGAAGCGGCCGAGGATCTCGGCGTCACGCTCCGGCTCGTCGGCGAGGAAGTCCATGGCGGTGAACTCCACCGTCTCCAGGAACGCGGCGGCCTCGTGGCGCCTCGGGGCCCTGGGGGGGAGCGGGGCGGGGTCGCGGACCTCCAACGGCTCCGGGACGTTGGGCGCGGGGAGGCGGACCTCGTCCGGGTCGATCCTCAGCCGCTCGGCCAGCCAGACCTGGAAGGCGCGCCGGCGTTCGGGGGGCGAGCAGGCCAGGCGGTCGAGCGGCACGGCGTTGGCGTTGTAGTCCAGGAGCAGGACGGCCGTCTCCTGGACGATGATCCGGGTGATGTAGTTGAACCAGAGGTACGGGCCCCCCAGCAGCCCCCCCGCCCGGCTCAGGTCGAGCTTGCCCAGGGCCCGGCTCTCGCGGAGCACGAAGTCGAGCCGGCTGCGGCGCAGGTTGGCGAGGGCCAGGTTCCCCAGCAGCTGGACCGAGGTCTTCACGTCGCTGCGGTGGAAGGGCGAGCCGTCCAGGTAGTCCTGGTAGAGCAGCCGGATGTTGCGCAGGAAGGTCAGCTCGCGGTTGGCGAAGCGGGTCTGGGGCCCGGCGAACAGGGCCTCGACGTCGGCGGCGGCGGTCGGGCGGTCGGAGTAGAGTTCGGGCTGGTGGTCGTCGGCGGCCCGCATGGCCAGCTCGGGGTCGACGACCCGTTCGGCCAGGAACCGGGCGTCCTGCTCGCTGCGACGGGCCTTGAAGGTCTTGGTCTGCGAGGCGAACTGGGCCTCGACGATCCGCTCGCTGAAGTCGGCCGACTGGTTGGCGATCTTGCGGAGCCACGAGCCGAGCGACCAGATCGCCAGGCAGATGGCGCCGAGGACGATCACCGGCCACCCCAGCCGCCTCTGCACCGCGTCGACGAACGGCCGGAAGACGCTCAGGAAGGTGATGAGGTTCACCACCAGGAAGAGCACCAGGAACGCGGTCCCCAGCCAGAGCAGGCGCTTGGCCGGGGTGCGGGTGGCGTTGACCAGCGTCAGCCCCAGGCGATCCAGGAAGATGGCCGGCGAGAGCGTGGCCTGGAGGTCGGCCAGGAAGTAGATCACGTCCAGCCCGCGCTGGATCGCGTAGCCGACGTAGTTCGCCGCCAGCGTGACGGCCTCGGCCGGCGACTTCTCGCGGTGGGCGACCAGGCTGCGGATCAGGGGGAGCCGCCGCACGAGGGGGACGTCGAGGACCCGGATGTAGGCGTCCACCGAGTTGACGAACCCCTGACCCATGCGGTCGACGAGGGTCTCGGGCGTGAGCTGGATCAGCCGCTCGACCAGGGCTTCGACGGGGATTTCGCGGTCGTCGCGGTGCTCGCTCAGGGGCTCGATGTGGCGGTCGGGGAGGAATTCGAGCCGCACGGCGAGGTCCGCGAGCCGTCGCGACGCCAGGGCGTCCTGCTGGTCGCGATGGAGGCGGCGGCCGACGGCGGCCTCGACGGATTGGAGGTCGGCGCGGAGCGACGCCAGGCGGTGCCGGTCGCCCGACTCGGCGCGGTGCTCGCGGCTGGGCTCGAACAGGAGGATGTTGCGGTTCAGCAGCCCGGCGTTCCGGCGCACCAGGCGGTCGCTCAGCCGGAGTGCGAACAGGACCAGTCGCATCAGCCGGACGACCGGGATCGCCAGCCGGAGCAGCTCCAGGATGCGGGCGAGCCGCAGGTAGCGCAGGAGCCAGAGCGTCTCCTCGCCCCGGGTCGTGAGGTGCTCGTCCAGCGCGTAGGCCAGGAAGCCGAACGGCAGCGACGCCAGGAAATCGACGGCGAAATGGCGGACGAGATACCGTCCCTTCGCCGGCGCGAGGATCAGCCGCAGGGTGAATTCGGCGAGCAGGCCCGAGCAGACGAACAGGTCGAGCCAGGCGAACAGCTCGCGGCGTCCGGGCGAGAGCCCGCCGGAGCGGTCGAGGAACGTCTCGGTCACGATCAGGAGCGAGAGCGCGACGATCAGGAGCAGGACGACGTTCTCCAGCCACGACGCGACGCGGGCCCCGAGCAGGTTGCGGAGCCGGAGCGTCAGAAGCTTCTCCTGCCACTCCGACCCGACGTTGCGGCGGAGCCCGCGGACCCCGACGAGGGCCTCGTCGAGCCGTCGGACGTCGTCCGGCGAGAGTCGCCGGCCCTCGGGGGCGCGTCGGCCGGCGCGGCGGGTCGCCCGGATGCCGTCGGCGAGCCGGTCCAGGTCCTCCCCCGCCGTCTCCAGGCGGAGGACGGCCCGGCGGAGGGGGGCGTCCTGGAGGAAGGCGATCATCTCGGCCAGCTCGTCGCGGGCGCCCTGCACGATCCGCTCGCAGGACCGCGCCGCCTCGGCCGGCGGCAGGGCCAGGAGGCTGGCGTCGAGCCGCTCGGCGACCTCTTCGCGGCGGGCGGCCAGGGCCTTCGTCCAGGCCTCGGGGTCGTCGCCGGGCCGCTCGACGTCGGGGGCGATCGAGGACTCGTCCTCGACGTCCGTCGCGGCCTCGGCCTCGTCGACCGACTCCAGGGCGCCGACGCGGGCCTGGAGCCGCGAGAGCTTGTTGCGCACGGAGGCCAGCCGCTCGGGCGTGGAGTCCTCGTAGGCCGCGTCCAGCTCCTTGCGGACCCGACGCTCCAGGAGGATCCCCCGCATCCGCTCGCAACGGGCGCGCAGGGCCTCGCGGCGGGCGCGGGCCTTGGGCGAGGGCCGGGGCTCGGCTTCGAGCAGGTGCCGCACCTTCGCCAGCTCGACCTCCAGCCAGGCGGCCGGCCCCGGCCCCGGCGCCCCTTCCAGGCGGTCCAGGAGGTGGGCGAACCATTCGAGGTCGCCGCGCGCGGCGTCGAGCGCCAGCAGGCGGCGGAGGGCGTCGGGGTGGGCCTGGGTCGCCTCGGCCTGCAAGGCGGCGCGTTCGCGGATGGTCCATCGGCGGAGCCGCGACGCCATCAGCCGACGGGCGTCGCCCTCGGGCTCGGCCGCGGCCAGCAGGTCGTCGACGGCCCGCTTCAGCTCGGCCAGGCCTCGGACCACGGCGCGGCGGAGTCGCTCGGTCCCCGCGTCGGGCGGGTGGGCGTCGAGCCCGGCGCGGATCTTCCAGCCGGCCTCGACGTGCGCCAGCAGCCTCCCCAGCCGCGACGCGCGGGCGTGGTCGTCCGAGGGGTCCTCGACCTTGCGGGCCAGGCCGCGGGCCTGCTCGCACCACGCGCGCTCGTTCCAAGTGATCTCGGCCACCGATGGTCGCTCCGCCCGCGGGGATCGGACCCGTCACGCCGATCGATCATAACAAGATTCGGCGGCCGAGTCGGGCCGATCGGGGCGGATCAGGCCGGCAGGTGCTCGCGGAAGAACCGCAGCCAGTTGCCGTGGAAGACGGCGTCGATCGCGTCGTCGGCGTAGCCGCGGGCGGCGAGGTAGCCGTCGAGCTTCTGGAGGTCGGAGATCCGGTCCAGCCCCTTCGGCGTCTGCTCGGTGCCGAAGCCGCCGTCGAGGTCGCTGCCGATCGCGACGTGGCGGTCGCTCCCGGCGAGCTGGCAGATGTGGTCGACGTGGTCGACCAGGGCTTCGAGGCCGACGACCTCGCGCGAGGTCTTCCCCCGGACCCAGCCGGGATGCATCATCCAGGCGTCGAGCGCCACGCCGATCACGGCGTCGCGCTCGATCAGGAGCCGGATCTGCTCGTCGGAGAACTGACGCTGGGCGGGCACGAGGGCGCGACAGTTGTTGTGGCTGGCGAGGATCGGGCCCGAGAAGGCGTCGAACGCCTGGAAGAAGCCCTCGTCCGAGAGGTGGGTGACGTCCAGGATCAGGCCCAGACGCTCGAACTCGCGGAGGAGTTCCCGGCCCGCCGGGGTCAGCGGGCCCTCCTCGCCGGTGCCGACGGCGTAGCGGCTCGGGCCGTAGTGGGCGAGGTTCGCGGTGCGGAGGCCCAGGTCCCACCAGGCCTCGGCGTGATCGGGCGCGACGATCGGGTCGGAGCCCTCCATCGCCAGGATGTAGCCGATGGGCGTCGAACCGGGGGCGGCCTCCCACTTCGCCCAGTGGTCGTCCAGCTCGCCACGGGTGCGGATGGGCCGCAGGAGGCCGCGGCGCTCCAGCAATTCATAGTAGGCGAGCTGCCCCCGGGCGGCGGCCGAGGCGGCGTCCTGCGTCCGCCAGTCGAGGTTGGCGCGGGGCGGGCCCTGGGCGAATTCGTCCCATCGGCTGACGACCTTGGCGCGGGCGAGGAGCGTCGCCTGGCAGATCGCGACGCCCCCCCGGCGCATCTCGGGGAGGCTGGTGGTGGCCCTGCCCCGCCCGGGGTGGTCGGTCAGTCCCGCCTCCTGAGCGTTCATGGCGTCCAGGTCGAGCGTGAGGTCGCGGTTCCAGCCCAGGGCGTTCCAGGCCAGGTCCAGGTGGCCGTCGATCAGGCGTCGCATCGTGGCGGGTCGCTCCGTGTCGGCCTCGGCTCAGCGGCGTCGCGGCTGACGGGGGCGCTCGGCGGCGCCCCAGTAGCTGTGCGACGAGTTCATGTAGTTGTCGACGAGGTACCTCGCCCCGAAGATGGCCGCGATGTTCAGCAGGACGACGAGGTACGTCTCCCACTTCGAGAGCTCGAACATCCAGAAGAAGCCGACGACCATGACCGCCAGCTCGGCCATAATGCTGAAGAACGGGAGCGGCACCCAGGTGCCCACCCCTTCGGCCAGGACCATGATCCCGGCGAGCTTGAGCATGACGACCGAGAGCGGGCCGAAGTCGCACTCGATCAGCTTCGAGGCGACGATCACCGCCACGATCCCGGCGGGGATCTGGATCAGGAGCTTCTGGAGCGAGCCCTTCACGGCGTACTGCGCCGCGTCCGGCCCGGCGGAGAGGTAGGCCTCCCCCCCGATCAGGGCCAGGCCCACGAGGAGCATCATGAAGGGGGCGCTGCGGTGCGACCCCGAGCGAAGCAGCGACATCGGTGTTTCACTTCCGGTTGGGGGTGAATCGGCCCATCCCTCGGTGCAGCCAATTTGCCAGAGCCCGCGCCTCCCCGCAATGGCGGGCCGAGCGTTCGCGGCGGTTCGGTCCCTTGAAGGCTCCGGGGAGGGTTCCTAGAATCGGACGGTCCGAGGGGTCTCGGCGATCGCGAACCCTCCCCTGCCCGACCGACCGACCGAAGCCTCGCGCGAGAACCCAACCGATGGCCGAGCCCGACGCCGCGACCGACTCGAACCCGCTCCGTCAGGGGCTCCCCCGGGCCCAGGCCCCGCAGCCCTGCGCGATCGTCCTGTTCGGGGCGACGGGCGACCTGGCCCATCGCAAGCTCATGCCGGCCCTCTACAGCCTGTATCACCGGGGGAACCTCCCCACCGAGTGCGCCGTGGTCTGCTTCGCCCGCCGCGATTGGACCGACGAGGACCTCCGGCGCGAGTTCGAGAAGTCGATGACCGAGGAGGAGAAGGGGGACGACTTCAAGCAGGTCTGGCCCCAGTTCGCCTCGCGGCTGGTCTTCGCGCCCGGGACCTTCGACGACCCCGAAGCCTTCCAGAATCTCAAGGCGAAGCTGGAGGAACTGGACCAGACCCACGGCACGCGCGGCAATCGGGTCTTCTACCTGGCCGTCGCGCCGGAATTCTTCAGCCCGATCATCGAGCAGCTGGGCAAGGCGGATCTCGTCTACCCCTGGCAGCAGGAGAGCCCCTGGAGCCGGGTCGTGATCGAGAAGCCGTTCGGCCACGACCTGGAGAGCGCCCGGGCGTTGAGCCTGGACGCCTCGCGCGTGCTGGACGAGAGCCAGATCTACCGGATCGACCACTACCTGGGCAAGGAGACGGTCCAGAACATCCTGGCCTTCCGGTTCGGCAACAGCCTGTTCGAGCCCGTCTGGGACCGTCGCCTCGTCTCCTCGGTGCAGATCACCGTGGCCGAGGAAGTCGGCATGCCCGGCAATCGCGGGTCGTATTACGACTCCGCCGGCGCGATCCGGGACATGGTGCAGAACCACATGCTCCAGCTCCTCTGCCTGGTGGCGATGGAGCCCCCGGTGGACCTCTCGGCCGACGCCGTCCGCAACGAGAAGGTCAAGGTGCTGAAGGCCCTGCCCAGCTGGAGCCCGGCCGAGGTCTACGAGAACGTCGTCCGCGCGCAGTACACCGCCGGCTCGATCGAGGGGGAGGACGTGCCGGGCTACGTCCAGGAGAAGGGGGTCGCGCCCGACTCGAAGACCGCCCCGTACGTCGCCATCCGGCTCACGCTGAACACCTGGCGTTGGGCCGGCGTCCCCTTCTTCCTGCGGACCGGCAAGCGGCTCCCCAAGCGGGCCACCGAGATCGCCATCCAGTTCCGCCGGCCCCCGACCCAGCTCTTCGACGTGGAGCACGACGGGCCATCGGCCGGCAACCAACTGGTCCTGCGGATCCAGCCCAACGAGGGGGCGAGTCTCACGTTCGAGGCCAAGATCCCCGGCTCGCGAAGGCGCCTGCAGGAGGTCAGGATGGACTTCCGCTACGGCACCGCCTTCGCCGCCCCCCCGCCGGAGGCCTACGAGCGGCTCCTCCTCGACGTGATGCTCGGCGACCCGACGCTCTTCACCCGCACCGACGAGGTCGAGAACGCCTGGCGGTTCATCACCTCGATCCTCGACGCCTGGGACCGGCCCGACGCCCCCGCCCCGGCCGAGTACCCCGCCGGCACCTGGGGGCCCGCCGAGGCCGACGAGCTGGTCCGTCGCGATGGGGCCCGCTGGCGGCGGCTCTGATCACGGCGCCGGGGTTTCCCGTGGAACCGCCGGCTCGCACGCGGTCGAGGCCCTGGTAAGATCGGGACTCGTCTCCCGAGTGTTCATCCTCGATCCGTCCCACCCAGGCGGAGGTCCGCATGTCGGTCGCCCTGTACGTCGATCGTCGGATGCTCGAACACCGGCCCCCCGAGCGGCATCCGGAGAAACCCGAGCGGCTGGAGGCGGTCCTCCGCCACCTGAAGCGTACCGGGCTCCTGGACGCCTGCCCCGCCGGGACCGTCCGCGAGGCGACCGACGAGGAGCTGCGACGGGTCCACTCGGAAGCGTATCTCGCCTCGCTCCTGGACGTCGACCGCCGGGGCGGCGGGGCGCTTGAGGCCGACACCTGGATGTCGCCGGGCTCGCTCACGGCCGCCCGGCTGGCCGCCGGCGCGGCGATCGAGGCGGTCGGCGACGTGCTCGGCGGGAAGCATCGCCGGGCCATGGGGCTGGTCCGGCCGCCGGGGCATCACGCAGTCCCCGGCGGGGCGATGGGGTTCTGCCTCTACGCCAACGTCGCGGTCGCGGCGCGCGAGGCCCTGTCCCGCCACCAGGTCGACCGGATCCTGATCGTCGACTTCGACGTCCATCACGGCAACGGCACGCAGGACGTCTTCTACGAATCCGGCGAGGTCGCCTTCCTCTCCGTCCACCGCCACCCGTTCTATCCCGGCACCGGCATGAAGGATGAGACCGGCTCGGGGCCGGGACTGGGACTGACGACCAACATCCCCCTCCCCTTCAACACACCCCCCCGAGAGTTCCGAGCGGCGTTCCGCGCCGGGCTGCACGCCCTGGCGGACAGGCATCGGCCCGAACTGGTCCTCGTCAGCGCGGGGTTTGACGCGATGGCCGAGGACCCGGTGGGGGGACTGGGGCTCGACTTCGAGGACTTCGAAGCGATCACCCGCGACGTGGTCGACGTGGCGGAGGCCCATGCGCAAGGGCGGATCGTCAGCGTCCTGGAAGGAGGCTACAACCCGTCGCTCCTGGCCGGCTGCGTCGAGACTCATTTGAAGGCCCTGGGGGCGGGCCCGACGGCGAAGCCGTGAAGGGGAGCGAAGCGGAGCGAAGAGGCGGGAGGAATGACCCCGACGGGAGTCGAACCCGTGCTGCATGCGTGAAAGGCATGTGTCCTAACCACTAGACGACGGGGCCGTCGTACCGGACAGGGACCAATGTAGCGACTCGCTCCCGGGGAGGTCAACCCGAACTCGCGGCCTGTTCCAGCCGGTGCCGCGAAAGCGCTCGGACCGCCCCGAGAGAACGCCGATCGCCGACGAATCGAGGGAGCACGCCGAGGTCTTGCAACCCGACCCGCGGGTCGTTACTTTCTCGCAAACGGGCCGCACGCGACGGACGACGTGCCTCGGATCCCCGGAAGGGTGCGATGGTCAAGATCTTGATGATCGCCGGAGACGCCGCCGAGGCCCTCGAAGTCTTCTACCCGAAGGCTCGGCTCGAGGAGGAGGGCTGGACCGTCGAGATCGCCGCCCCCGAGAGGCGCGCGATCCAGACCGTGGTCCACGATTTCGAGCCCGGCTTCGGCACCTACACCGAGAAGCGCGGGTATCGCCTCGAAGCCGACCTGGCGATCGAGGCGATCGAGGCGGGGCGGTACGACGCCCTGGTCTTGCCCGGAGGGCGGGCGCCGGAGTATCTCCGGAACCTGGACCGGGTGCTCGACGTGACGCGTCGGTTCCTGGAAGGGGGCAAGCCGATCGCCGCCACCTGCCATGCGCCGCTGATCCTCGCGGCGGCGGGGTTGATCAAGGGGCGCATCCTGACCTGCTACCCGGAGCTGGCGAGGGACGTCCGCGCCGCGGGGGGAGAGTTCGTGGATCGCGAAGTCGTCGTCGACGGCAATCTCGTGACCGCCCGGGCCTGGCCCGACAACGGGCCCTGGATGCGGGAGTTCGTCAAGCTGCTGAAGTCGCGGGGCTAGTCGCCTGATGATCGATCGGGAGGCTTCTCGGGTGTGACCCGCGCCGGGGGATCGGGTCAGGGATTGACGGTTCGGGTGCCCTGGTCTTCCGACCGGGCCTGATTCTGGATCGCTTCGTAGACCTCGCGCCGATGGACGGTGACGTCCTTCGGGGCCTCGATCCCGATCCTCACCTTGTCGCCTCGGATCTCGATCACCGTCAGCGTGATGCTGTCGTTGATGATGATCTGCTCGTTCTTCTTGCGGGAGAGAACCAGCATCGCCGCTCCTCTCTGGTGCCTATCGCGCGGGGCGCGAACCATCCGATGTCAGGACCAGAACGCCGTGAAGAAGGCGACTGCATGGTAAGACCAAGCACGATCCTTCTTTAAAACAACTGTACATGCGGAAGATGGGTGGTCAAGGGGACGCGGGAATTTTCATCGCGGCCGGTAAAACCGTGGAAACCGGCGATCCCCTCGCGTGCCCACCCCCGCCCCGTCCAACCCTTTGGCGAGCAACGGGTTCAGTGCTCGGCGCCGGTGGTGTACCGGCGGTAGAGCCGGCCCAGGCCGAGGTCGTGGATCTCGGCCTCGACGTCGGCGTTGTCGGTAGGATGGATGGTCTCTTTCAGTTCGACCACCAGCAATTCGATGAATTTGGCGCGGGCCCGCTGCAAATTCTTGCGGAAGGCCTCCGGGGTGACCGGCGCGCCGACGATCGCGGTCAGCTGCTCGGCGATCTCCTCGATGGAGGCCTTGGGGTTGTCGCGGCGGAGCTGCAGGACGGTCGCGTAGCGGTTCTTGGGGGTGGTGGCCTGATAGGTCTCCAGCCGGGACCAGACCCGGTTGAGGACCGCCTCGCGCCAGACGCGGTCGAAGTCCTCATCGGGCTGGGAGGCGTCGAGGAGGTCGCCGGGGGGGAGGGCGTGGAGCTTCCGGGTGCGGAAGTGGTCGATGATAAGCCGGTGCAGGACGGTGCGCAGGTAATCGCGGAACCGGCCCTTGGTCTTGTCGGCCCCGGCGAGCTTGCCGGTCAGGAGCTTTGTCCAGAACTCCTGGAGCACCTCGTCGGCGAGGTGGCGGTCGCGGACCTTGAGGTGGATGTAGCGGGTCAGGGCGTCGTGGTAGCGGCCGACCAGCTGGCCCATGGCCTGCTGGCTGTTAGGGCCGGCGCCGTGGGCGCTGGTGATGGTGGTCCAGTTGGTCTGGATCTCGGTCAGCCGTTCTTCGGGCGTAGGCATCGAAGGCGTCCCATGGGGCCGTGTCGGCCGTCGCTCGCGACCCGCCTGGACCCGGCCGACGGCGGGTTTCACGGGAAACCGCCGCGGGGGCCGTCGGGCCGCCTCCGTCCACTCCTCTTCCTTCAATCAATCTACGATACGGACTCCACGGCCGTGCGGGACGCCCTCCGAATTCGGGCGACGCCGACGGCGGCCGAGCCGACTCGGCCTCGCTCCTACGCGGCCCGCGCGGGGCTTGGGTCGCGGACGGATACGCCCGGCAGGACTCGAACCTGCGACCGACGGTTTAGAAAACCGTTGCTCTATCCGCCTGAGCTACGGGCGCGTGTGGGGGGTGGACGGGCCGCGCTACGCGACGGTCCGGCCGGCCCTCGTCGGCCGGTCCGATCGGTCGTCTCGCGGATGCGCCCGGCAGGATTCGAACCTGCGGCCTGCGGTTTAGGAAACCGCCGCTCTATCCACCTGAGCTACGGGCGCCACGTCGTTCCGGACCGATTCTCGTCTGCCGCCCCTTCCCTGTCAACCGACCCTCGGCAGCGAGCCGCCCTGGGCATCCGCCTCGCCGGTCGCGTATCATGTCCACAGCGAGGGCCCGCCCGGCTCGATCGGGGGCCGGTCGATCGTCGCCTGGGGCGTAGGGCGTTTCGAGGGGCAGCATGGCCGAGGCCGGATCGAGCAGCCAGGAACCTTACCGGTTCCGGATCGGCAGCTACGGGATCATCCACCCCCTGGGATCGGGGGGGATGAGCTCGGTCTTCCGCGCCGCGCACCTGGAGACCGGGCACGAGGTCGCGCTCAAGGTGCTCCCGTCTTACATGGCGCGGAACTCGACGATCCTGAAGCGGTTCGTGGCCGAGGTCCGCAGCGCCGAGTCGCTGGAGCACCCTAACATCGTCTCGATCTACGACCGGGGGAGCGACGAGGGCCGCTACTACCTGGTCCTGGAGTACGTCCAGGGGGGGGACCTCCACGACTACGTCCAGAATCGAGGCCCGCTCGACCCGGACGAGGCGATCGGCCTCATCGCCCAGGCGGCGCGGGGGCTCGAATATGCGATGTCGCGCGGGGTGATTCACCGCGACGTGAAGCCCTCCAACCTGCTGCGGACCCCTCTGGGGGAGCTGAAGATCACCGACCTCGGGCTGGCCGTCCGCCCCGAGTCCGAGGACGAGCGCGTCACCCGCGAGGGGACCACCGTCGGCACCGTGGACTACATGGCCCCCGAGCAGGCCCGGGACAGCCGGGCGACGAGCTTCCAGAGCGACGTCTATTCGCTGGGGTGCACGCTGTATTACCTGCTGGCGGCCCAGCCCCCCTTCCCCGGCGGCGACATCACCGAGAAGCTGACGAATCACGCCCGGACCCCGCCGCCCGACGTCCGCGACCTGCGGCCCGACCTCCCGCCGGCCCTGGCGGACCTGATCCGTCGGATGCTGGCGAAGCGCCCCGAGGACCGCTTCGCCAGCTATCGCGACCTGCTCGCCGCGCTCGGCGCCCTGGGCGGCGACGAATCGAGCGTGGCGCTCGTGCCGATCGACGACGAGCCGACGCCCCTGCGGCTCGTCCGCGATCGCCCGGCCGCGCGGGTCGCGGCGGCCCCGGACCGCGTCCCCGAGCCGCGGCCCACCTCGTCGCTCCCGGAGATCTCGCTCTCCGCGCTCGGCCCCGAGCTGCTGGCGGATGCCGCGCCTCCGAGGCCCGCGTTGGCGGGCCCGGGCCCCGCCCTGTTGAGCCTCCCCGTCTCCACCCCGCCGGGGGCCGTCGCGCCGGGGCCCCGGCAGTCGGCGCCGGTCTCGGAGGACGCCTGGATCATCCGCTGCGTGGTGCTCGGCGCGATCGTGATCGTCGCGGTCATCGGGCTGGACCTCATCCTGCGGCCGTTCCCCGACCCGGCCTCCCTGCGCTTCCCCGAGTCGCCCGACTCCGGCTTGCACCGAGTCCGCGAGATCCAGCCCGATCAGCCCGAAGTCGTCGCGGCGGCGGTGCCGCCGCCGGCGGTCGAGGCCGAGCCGGTCGAGACGGCCCCCGCGGAGCCGGAGTGGGTCGAACCGACGGACGTTCCGGAGGCCGACCGCCCGCCCAAGGTGTACCCGCCGGCGGTCCTCTCGGCCTACCTCCCCTCGTGGGCGCTGACTCCGGTCCGCGCCGAGGCTGACGGCCCGACCACCGTGGTCCGCCGGGCGGCCGACGGCCGGGACTCCGGAGAGGTCGCCTCTCTCCGGCAGGCGCTCGACGTCCCCCGGGGGACGGTCGAGCTGGCGGACGTCGGCCCGTTCGTCATCGACGACCTGAGGGTCGCCGGCGAGTCGCGGGTGATTCGCTCGCGGCCGGGATATCGCGCCACGGTGCTCGTCGAGGGGCCGAAGATCGAGGCCGTGCGGGCGCTCCCCGGCGTGTTCACCCTCGACGGCCGTGAGCTGACGCTGGACTCGCTGGACCTGGTGGTCAACGTCCGCGCCTTGGCGATCAACCAGCGGGCGCTCTTCCACGGCTCGGGCTTCCGGCTGACCCTGAAGAATTGCACGGTGACGATCTACAACCCGAACCGCGCGCCGTTCGCTTTCCTCCGCACGGAGGAAGGGGCCAGGGCGTCGACCGTGCGGATCGAGGACAGCCTGATCCGGGGCGACGTGGCCACGCTGTTCGAGCTGAACCGGGGCGAGCCGGCGGAGATCGTCGCCGCGCGGTCGATCCTGGCCTCCGAGGGCCCCCTGCTCCGGACGCCCGACGTCTCGCCGAAAGGCGAGAACCAGCTGTATCTGCTGGGTTGCGCGGTCGGGTCGCGAGGGCCGATGATCGACCTGGGGGGCGGGAAGGCGGACGCCCCCGGCCGCCGGCTCCGCGTCCGCGCGTTCGACAGCGTGTTCGGCCGGTTCGCCGGCGCCGGCGTCGCCAGCCTCACGTCGAGCGATCGCCCCGACGCGGTCGTCGGCCGGCAGCTCGATTGGATGGGGGCGAACAACCAGTTCGCCGGCTGGGTCGGCTACCACTCCGCGGGGCCCGATCACGCGATCACCAAGCGGACGCTCGCCGCGTTCAGTTCCACGTGGAATGCGGCGGGCGTCGCCTCGCGCGAGATCGTCAACGAGTGGCCCGAGACCCGCTGGGTCGCCGACCTGACGCCAGGCGCCCTCACGCCCTTCCTGCCGGGCTGGGAGCCGCTCGTCGAGGACGTGGCCCAGCCCCGACCCTTCCTGAAATATCGCACGGTCCTCAACTTCCCCGCGCCTGAGACGCCCCGAATCGTCCCGGCGACCGGACCGGCGCCGCCCGGCGCGGTCGAATTGACGTTCGACGCCGACGCCCCCCAGCCGTGGAACGGCGACCTGGGCGCCTTCCTCCGCGACCGCGGCGGCGAGCCCCGGGGCCGTTTGAGGGTCCGCGTGGTGGGCTCCGGGGCGAAGCGGATGTCGCCCGTCCGGCTGCCCGAGGGGTCGACCGTCGAGATCCGCGTGGAGCACCCGGCGGACCCGGAGGCCCTCCCGCTCGTCTTCTCGCCCGCCTCCGACGCCGAGGGAGAACCCCTGATCGCGGCGACGGGGGGCGTGCTGAGCCTCTCCGGACTCCGCCTGCTGGTCGAGCAGGATTGTCGGCTCCCCACCCTGATCCGGGTGGACGACGGTTCGCTGGCGCTGGACCGTTGCGAGCTGTCGATTCCCGTCGCGCTGGAACATCCGCCGGCGCTCGTTTCGTTCCGCGCCCCGACGACCCGCCCCCGCCTCGTGTCGGACCCGCCTTCGCCGATCGCGGAAGCGTCGGATCGGCCGGTCTGCGTCGTGGCCGATTCCGTCCTGATCACGACCGGCGACGCGCTTCGCGCCGAGGTGGGGCGCGGCCTGGTGGCGGTCTCGCGATGCATCGTGGCCGCGAAGGGAGACGCCTTCACCCTGACGCCGGCCCGCGTGGCCCGGTCGCGATTCCTGGCCGACCTGCGGCTCGACCGCTGCACGGTCGCCGTCGGCGGGGCCGCCGTCCGGATGTCGGCCTGGAGCGGCGAGGCGCCAGGGCCTGATCGCCCCTGGCTGGTCACCAGCGGCAACACGGCGTACCTCGACTTCTCGGACCGCCCCCCCCGGAAGAGCGTCCTCTGCCGGGCCGACGCCGACTGCTTCGCGCAGGGCCAGATCTTCTGGAGCCAGGGGAACGACGCGATCGAGGTCTACGGCTTCGCCGCGGCCGGGGACGCCCCGCCGCCGAACCGCACCCGCGACGTGGTGGCCCAGTGGGTCGACCTCTGGGGCCCCGGCCACGTCAAGGACGTCACCGGGCCCCGGGCCGGCGTGGCCTCGCCGAGCGTCCGGCTCCAGGCTCGCCCTCGCAACGGCCGGATCACGCCGGACGAGCTGCTGCTGGACCCGAACCATCACGTCGGCCGCTCCCGGCTCGACGTCGGCGCCAGTCCCGAAGTCCTGCTCCTCGGGAGGGCTCCGCCCCTCGGCCGCAAGCGCTGAGGCCTCGCGGCCTCGCCGCTCCGTCGCGGAAGCGCTGTTGCCCGGCGGTCCGCGTCGGGGATAATGGGATGAACCCTTCTCCGACGATTCGCGCCCCAGGGAGGACCGGACGCCATGGCCAGGATCGAGCTACTCGGGGCGTTCCTCGCGTCGGGCCTCTTCGCAGCGGCCGACCCGCCGGTCGCGACGGCCCAGGCGACCGGCTCGGGAGCCTCGGCGGCCCCGGCGCCGGCCGGGAAGGACGGCGAAGGCTCGGGCGGCGACCCGACCAAGGTCCCCGCGGCGGCCTCCTCGGGTTGGGGATGGTGGGGGTATCGGCCGTACGTCGTCGTTCGGGGCACGCCGAATGGGTCGGTCGCGACCATCCACTCGCCGCTCGGCGGGATGAGCGGCGGCTTCGGGTTCTGGACGCAGCCCCCTTCCGCCGGCCCGGCGGCTCCCGCCCCGCCGCCGGGGCTGGTCCGCCCGGCCGCGATGTCCCGCCCGACGATCAAGATCAAGCAGGCCGACCTGGATCGGGCCGATCGGCTCGTGACCTACGGCGATCGGCTCTTCCGGGTGGCCAACCTCAAGCGCGCCGAGGAACGCTACGAGCAGGCGATCCGCCTCAACCCCCACTGGGCGACTCCGCGACTCCGCCTGGCGCAGATCGCCCTGGTGCGGGGGCGGTACACCCTTGCTGCCGACCTGCTCCGCGAGGCTGAGACCGCCGAGCCCGGCTGGATCGTCACCGCGAAGGACGTGCAGGCCCTCTACTCCGAGCCCGCCGAGTTCGCCCGGCACGTCTCCAGGCTGGAGGAGCACCTGCACCAGCACCCCGAGGACCGCGACGCCTGGCTGGTGCTGGGCGCCCAGTGGTTCCTCTCGCGACGCGAGAACAAGGCGGCCGACGTCTTCCTCCGCCTGGACGACCCACGACGCAAGCCCGACGTGGCCCTGGCCGCCTTCCTCGACGCGGCCCGCCTGCGCGAGGCGCCGAGGACCGACCCCGACCCCGGGCCGGGCCGCGACCCGCTCGCGCCGCCGGCCCCCTGAGCCGCGACGACACCCACGGACCCAAGACGTGACATCGCGATACTACGCCGCCGCCTGCCAGACCGACCTGCCCTGCCCCCGCTCGCGCGACGAGATCGCCGGCCGGGTCGGGCACATGCTGGGCATGGTGGATCGCGCGGTCGTCGGCTACGGGCCGTTCTTCGACGTCCGCCTCGTCGTCTTCCCCGAGTTCGCTCACGCCGTCCCGATCTACGAGACCGTCGACGAACTGGCCGACCGGCTCGCGGTCCCGATCCCCAACGACCACACGGACCGCTACGCGGCCAAGGCGAAGGAGCGCGGGGTCTACATCCAGACCGGGTCGTTCCTGGAGGTCGACGCCCGATACCCGGGGTCGGTCTTCAACACGACATGCCTGATCGGCCCCGACGGCCTCCTGAGCCGCTACCGCAAGGTGAACCCCTGGCTGCCGTGGGAACTCCACGCCAGCCCCCACGACCTGCCGGGCTACGACGAGCCGCTGTTCCCGGTGGTCGAGACCGAGATCGGCCGCCTCGGCGCGGCGATCTGCTACGACTGGCTCTTCCCCGAGGCGATCCGCGCGCTGGCGCTCGCCGGCGCCGAGGTCCTGATCCGGGTCTCCGCGTACATGGACCCCTGGGGGGCGACCCCGCCCATGGACTGGTGGACGCTGTTCAACCGGGCGCGGGCCGTGGAGAACCTGGCGTTCGTGGTGGCTTCCAACCAGGGGGCCTCGGCGGCGAACTACCCGCCGTTCTCGTGGCCGGGCGGGAGCATGGTCGTCGATTTCGACGGCCGGATCCTCGCCCAGGCCGACCCGGGCCCCGGCGAGAAGATCGTCGTGGCGCCGATCGACCTGGCCGCGCTGCGGGCCGAGCGCGACCGCCGGCGCGGCCATCAGATGCTGTCGCAGTTGCGCACCGAAGCCTATACTGACCTCTACGCCCGGCCGATTCACCGCCGACCGGGCTGATCCGCTCGCGAGGAACTCCTTGATGCACCTCGGGTCCCCCCTCCGCCGCCGCCTGCTCGGCTTCCTTGCCGCGGCCCTGGCCCTGATCCCCTTCCTCCTCGCGACCCCCGGCTGCGGAAGTCCCGAGGAGCCCTCCGAGGTCCCGGCTTCTCCGCCGCCGGGCAAGGGGCTGCCGAAATTCGCCGAGGCGGCGAGCCTCCCGCCGCGATCGCTCGGCTGACGCGCTCGTCGTCGAAGCGCGGCCTTCCTCCGAAGCTGGACACCCTCCCGAGGTCGCATCCCATGGGCGTTGCATCCTTCCGGTTCGGACTCCTCTCGACGGTCCTCGGCCTCGCGGCCGGCTGCGGCGGGCCCTCAGCCCCCGCGCCCGAATCGACTCCGACGGTCCCGCCCCCGAAGGTCGCCGCCGAGCCCCCCCGGGACGAGATCCCGGCGGATCGGATCGACGCCGTCCTGGCCGCCCGGCTCCGGGGCCTGGGGCTGATGGAGCAGTACGAGTACCGCAAGGCGGCCGAGGCCTTCCGCGAGGTCCGCAAGCTGGCCCCCGGCTGGTCCGACGGCGCGATCGACCTGGCCATCGCCCTGCTCAACGACTCCGGCGAGCAGGCCGAGGAGGCGAAGAAGGCCGGCGGCGAGAAGCCCCCCTCAAACTACGACGAGGCCCTCGCCCTCCTCGACGAGGTCCTCGAACGCAAGCCCAAAGACCCCCGCGCCCTCTTCTGCAAGGGGCTGATCGCGGCCGACCAGGGGGACGCGGCCGGGGCCCACAAGCTCTTCAGGAAGGTCGCCGAGGTCGACCCCCTCGACGCCGCGTCGTGGCTCTGGGCCGCGAAGACGGTCACGAACGCGCAGGACCCGAACCGGCCGCCCGCCCCGGCCGAGGCCCCGCTCAGGATCGAGCTGCTCAACAAGGCCCTCGCGATCGACCCCTACCTGTCGTCCGCCCTGTATCCCCTGGCCTTCGCCTACCGGGACATCGGCCGGGCGGACAAGCAGCGCGAGATCCTGAAGCGCTGGCAGCAGCTCGACCGCAACCGCTCCGGCCCCGTGCCGGGCCCGGGGAACGTGGTCGAGACGACCTACGGCGAAATGGGCCGTTACGGCATGATCGCCCCGCCCGGCCCCGTCGCCGGCGCCCTCGACCCCGCGCCCGCCCCGAGGTTCGACGCCCCCGCGCCGTTGCACGTGAAACTGGCCGAAGGGGAACGCTGGGCGACGCCCGCGGACTTCACCGGCGACAAGGCCGTGATCGAACGGGTCCGGGCCCGCTTCGGCGCGGGGGTCGCCGCCTTCGACGCCGACGGCGACGGCAGTCTCGACCTCTACCTGACGGCGGCCGTCGTCGGCCCCCAGGGCCCGCACGACGCACTTTTGCTGAACAAGGGGGAAGGCGGGTTCGAGGACGCCTCGGCCGCGTTCGGGCTCGCAGCCGATCGCGCCAGCACGGGCGTCGCCGCCGCCGACTTCGACGCCGACCGCCGCGTCGACGTCTACCTGACCGGCATGGGGGGCGACCGGCTCCTCCGCAACGTGGACGGCAAGGCGTTCGAGGACCTGACCGAATCCCTGAAGCCCGAAGGGCCCCCCGCGTTGTCGCTGACCGCCCGCTGGCTAGACCTCGACCAGGACGGGGATTTGGACCTGTACGTCGTGAACTATACGTCCGCCGAGCACGCCGAGTCCGCGTTACTCGAAGGCCGGGACGCCCCCCCGGGCCTGCCGAACGCCGCTTTCCGCAACAACGGCCGGGCCCCGGCGCTGCCCGGCAAGCCCGAGCCCGCGTGGGCCCCGCTGGCGACCGCCGACAACGTGACGACCACCGGCGGCCTCTCGCTCGCCCTCGTCCCCTGGACGGGCGAGGAGGCGCTTCGGGACGAGCCTCGACGTCACACCGGCATCGCTCTGGCCGACTTCGACGGCGACCGCGACCTGGACCTGATCCTGACCTCGGACGACGCGCCCCCGGTCGTCGTCCTGAACGAGCGGTTGGGCCGATTCCGATCGGCGGCCCCGAAGGGCCTGGACGAGGCCGTCGGGACCACCGGGCTGCTCGTCGCGGACCTCGACGCCGACGGCCGGCCCGACCTGGCGGCGCCCTCGGGCGACGGCCCGCTCCGGGCCTGGAAGAACGTCACCGCCAGGGCGGAGTCCGCGGACCTGGTCCCGAGCTTCGAGCCGTTCCCGAACAACGCCCGGGGCTGGCGCGTCGCCGCCGCCGCCGACCTGGACCTCGACGGCCGGTTCGACCTGATCGGGCTTCGCACGCGACCGGCCCCCGGCGCGAGCCCGGAGCCGCCCATCGCCTGGCTCCGCAACGAGGGGGTCAGGCTGGCGACTCAGGAGCCGCCCGCGCTCGCCGAGCCCGGCGACGGGTTCATCCTCGCCGACTTGGCGGGCGACGCGCTGCCGGACCTCCTGCTGGTCCCGGCGGGGGGCCCGCCGGTGCTGGCTCGGAACCTGGGGAACGGCAACCGCTGGCTGGCGGTCGAGCTGGGGGGACGATGGCGGGTCCAGCCCGAGCTGATGCGGACGAACCCCCACGCGATCGGCGCGCGAGTGACGGTCCAGGCCCGGGGCGTCGACGCTTCGTATGATCACACGACTCCCGTCGCGGGCCTCGGATCGGCGGTCGGCCCGGTGGTGATCGGCCTGAAGGACCGGCCGGCGGCGGACGTAATCCACGTCCTCTGGCCCGACGGCGTGATGCAGGCCGAGCTGAACGTGGCCGCCGACGAGAAGCTGGCGCTCGCCGAGCGGAACCGCAAGACGGGGAGCTGCCCGGTCCTTTTCACGTGGAACGGCGAGCGGTTCGTCTGCCTCGGCGATTTCCTGGGGGGCGGCGGCCTGGGCTATCTCGTCGCGCCCGGCGTCTACGGCCAGCCGGATCGCGACGAGGCCGTGGCCATCGCCGACGATCAGCTGACGCCGGAGCAGGGGGCGTATCGTATCTCGATCACCGAGCCGATGGACGAGGTCGCGTACCTGGATCACATCGCCCTGGAGGTCGTCGACCGTCCCCCGGGCGTCTCCGTGGCCCTCGACGAGCGGTTCGCCCCGACCGGGCCGAGGCCGACGGGCGAGCTTCGGGCCTGGCGGACGGCGGTCGAGCCCGTTCGGGCGACCGACCTGAAGGGCGCGGACGTGACCGAGAGGCTGAGGCGGTGGGACCGGGACACGGTCGACGGCTTCGCCAGGCGTCCCGGCTGGATCGGCTACGCGGAGGAGCACGGGATCGTGCTGGACTTCGGCGACCGGCTGGCGAACTACGGGCCCGACGATCGCCTCGTCCTGGCGCTCGCGGGCTGGGTGGAGTATCCCTACTCGCAGACGAACTACGCCGCCGCGACGGCCGGCGTGGAGCTGGCGCCGCCGGTGATCGAGCGGCTCCGCGAGGACGGGTCGTGGGAAGTCATCGAGCCCCACGCCGGCTATCCCGCGGGGCTGCCGCGGATGACCACGCTCGACCTCTCGGGGAAGCTCGCCGGCCCGCGCTGCGTGCTGCGGATCCGGACCAACATGGAGTGCTACTACGACCAGGCGTTCGTCGCGGTGCGCGACGCCGAGGCCGAGCGTTCGCTCCGCACGACCAGCCTACCCGCGGCCCGCGCCACGCTGGGCCCGCGCGGCTACACCCGCGAGGTCTCGCCCGACGGCCGCCTCCCCCTGGTCTACGACTACGACTATGTCGACCCCGCGCCGCTGGCGCGGATGTCGGGCTCGCTCACGCGGTACGGCGACGTGGCGGCCCTGCTCCGGGCCGACGACGATCGGCTCTGCGTGGTGGGCCCCGGCGACGAGGCCCGGATCGAATTCGAGGCCGACGCCCTGCCCCCCTTGCCCGCCGGCTGGAGCCGGAGCTTCGTGCTGCGGTCGGTCGGCTATTGCAAGGACGCCGACCCGTTCACGGCGGGGAGCGACTCCGTGGGCCCGCTCCCCTGGCGCGGCATGCCCGAGTATCCGTTCGCCGATCCGGCCGCCCGCCGGCCCGCGGACGCCGCCTACGCCGACTACCTGCGGACCTTCCAGACCCGCCCGGCCGGGGGGCCGGCCGGCCTTCGCGCTGATTCCGGCGGCGGAAGCCGTTAAGCTGGAAGGCCACGCCGCGGTCGTCCGGACCGCGTCCACACCCCGAGCGCGGAACGAGACGATCATGGCCAGCGACGACGTCACCACGACCCTACGCCGGATTCGCAACATCGGGATCATCGCCCACATCGACGCCGGCAAGACGACGACCACCGAGCGGATCCTGTACTACACGGGCGAGATCCACCGGATGGGCGACGTCGACAAGGGGAACACCACGACCGACTACCTGGAGGAGGAGCGCGAGCGCGGGATCACCATCGTCGCCGCCGCGATCACCTGCCACTGGAAGGACGCCCAGGGCGACCCCACGACGATCAACATCATCGACACGCCCGGCCACGTCGACTTCACCGCCGAGGTCGAGCGCTCGCTCCGCGTGCTCGACGGCGCGGTGGTGATCTTCTCGGGCGTGGAAGGTGTCGAGGCCCAGAGCGAGACGGTCTGGCGGCAGGCGGGCAAGTACCACGTCCCCCGGATCTGCTTCATCAACAAGATGGACCGGATCGGCGCCGAGTTCGAGCGGGTCTACGAGGAGATCAGCAACCGGCTCGACAGCCACCCGATCCCGCTCCAGATCCCGATCGGTGCCGGGCCCGAGGGCTCGATGGGCGCCTTCCAGGGGCTGATCGACCTGATCTCGATGAAGGCCCTGTTCTTCAAGACCGAGGACCTGGGCTCCACGTTCTCCGTCCAGGAGATCCCCGAGGACCTGCGGCTCGACGCCGACGCCTGGCGCGAGACCATGCTGAATTCGCTGTCCGAATACGACGAGACGTTCGCCGAGCAGTACATGGCCCATCTCGACGGGGCCGACCTGACGGTCCAGATGATCCACGACGCCCTCCGCCGGGCCACGCTGACCGGCGGGGCGCAGCCGGTGCTCTGCGGGTCCAGCTTCAAGTACGTCGGCGTGCAGCAGCTCCTGGACGCCGTCTCGTACTACCTGCCGAGCCCGCTGGACAAGCCGCCGGTCCAGGGGCTCCACCCCAAGAAGGGGACGGAGCTTTCTCGCAAGCCGAGCCCGGACGAGCCGTTCTGCGGCCTGGTCTTCAAGATCACCAACGACGCCCACGGCGACCTCTCGTTCGTCCGGGTCTACTCGGGCGTCCTCAAGGCCGGCAGCCGCGCGTACAACCCGGGCCGCGAGGAGAAGGAGAACTGCTCGCGGCTCTACCACATCCGCGCCGACGATCGCGAGCAGGTGTCCGAGGCCATGGCCGGCGACATCGTGGGCGTGGTGGGCCTGAAGAAGGCCGTCACCGGCGACACGCTCTGCGACGCCACCCACCCGATCCTGCTGGAGCGGATCGAGTTCCCCGAGACCGTCATCAGCATGTCGATCGAGCCCGTCAGCTCGGCCGACAAGGGGAAGCTCTCCGACACGCTCAACGCCCTGGCCCGCGAGGACCCCACGTTCCTCTTCAAGGTGAACGAGGAGACCGGCCAGACCCTGATCTCGGGCATGGGCGAGCTGCACCTGGAGATCCTCAAGAACCGGATGACGCGCGACTTCAAGCTCAAGGTCCACGTCGGCCGGCCTCGCGTCAGCTACCGCGAGACCATCAAGAAGGCGGTGAAGCGCGTCGAGGGGGCCTGCGTCCGCCAGACGGGCGGCACCGGGCTTTACGCCAAGATCAAGATCGACGTCGAGCCCGAGGTCCAGCCCAAGGGCGCGCCGGTCATGCACTTCGCCAACAAGATGAAGGGGGGCGTGATCCCCAGCGAATTCATCCCGGCGATCGAGTCGGGCCTGCGCGAGGAGGCCAAGTCCGGCGGCAAGACCGGCTACCCGCTCGTCGACCTGAAGGTCACCCTCGTCGACGGCGACCACCACGACGTCGACTCTTCCGACCTGGCCTTCCGGTTCGCCGCGTCCGACGCCCTCCGCAACGCCATCGAGGAAGCCGGGCCCGTCTTGCTGGAGCCGATCATGCGCCTCGAGGTCGTCACCCCCGAGGACTACCTGGGCAACATCACCGCCGACCTCGCCAGCCGCCGCGCCCTGATCGAACGGACGTCGACCCGGGGCAAGCTCATGGTGATCGACGCCCGCGCCCCGCTGAAGGAGATGTTCGGCTACTCCACGGCCGTTCGAAGCCTCTCGCAGGGACGAGCCAGCTACACCATGGAGCCGCTCGAATACGCCGCCGCCCCCGAGAGCATGCTCGAAGCCCTCACGGGCTGAGGCCGGCCCGAGTCGAGCGGTCTCGGTCCCCCTCGTCCGGCCATCGGCCACCTTCCCTCACCAAAGGTGGAGGCAGGGACGCGTCGGCCTATCCTGAGGTGCGCCATGATGCATCGTCGCGTGTGTTCGCTTGCGTCGTTCTCCTTGCTCTGCCTGGCGGCCTCCGCCTCGGCGCTCACCGTGCGCGTCGAGGTCCGCAACGGGGTGCCGCAACTCGTGGTCGACGGCCGGCCGGTGCGGGCGCGGATGTTCTTCGGGATCCCGGGCTCCGCGCCGGTCGCGGCGGGTCCGGAGGCGAAGCCGGTCCGATTCGCGTTCGTCGCGGCGGAGTCGGCCGAAAACGGCACGATGCACATCCGCTGCGGGGCGAAGCCCGGCGAGGTGGACATCGATGACCTGAAGGTCGTCGATCAGGAGGACGGCCGCGAGGTGATCCCGCTCCAGGATTTCGAGGCCGGCCCCGATTCATTCGCCCGCTCCTGGACGTTCTGGCCGACGGGCGAGGCGAACACGGTCGGCTCGGCGAGCGTCCACCCGGGGGCGGGCCAGGGGGGATCGGCGGGGCTCCGGATCGCGCTCAGGGCCCCGGCGGGCGGCGGCGACTGGCCCGACTTCCACGTCTTCCACCAGACGCGGCTGAAGCTCGAAAAAGGCAAGAGCTACGAGGCGACGTTCTGGGTGCGGTCGAGCGTGCCGCGTGAGCTGAGCGTGGCCTTCTATCGTCCCGGTTCGTCCTACGTCTACCTCGGCGGGCCGCCGGGCCCGTATGAGACCGAGATCAAGCTCGCCGCCGACGTGGGGGTGGACTTCGTCAGCTTCCCGATGGATCTCCCCTGGCCCGAACCCGGCCGGAACGCCGACTGGTCGTCCGTCGATTCCGCCTGCGAGCAGGTGCTGCGCGTGAGCCCGAAGGCGCTGCTGCTCCCTCGGGTGGGCCTCTACCCGCCCGCCTGGTGGACGGCGAAACATCCCGGCGAGGCCATGCGATGGGACGACGGGAAGTCCGGCAACGCCGTGCCCGCCTCGCCCCGGTTCCGCGAGGACGCCGCCGCCAGGCTTCGCGAGCTGGTGGAGCACGTCGAGGCGAAATACGGCGAGCACGTCGTCGGCTACCACCCGACCGGCCAGAACACCGGCGAATGGTTCTACCAGGAGACCTGGGGCAAGGCCCTCAACGGCTACGCCCCGGCCGACCTGGCCGCCTGGCGGGCGTGGCTCCGCGATCGCTACCCGAGCGACGACGAGCTGCGTCGAGCCTGGAACGATCCGCAGGCGAGCCTCGACACCGCGGCCGTGCCGTCGCCGAGGTCGCGCCGCGAGGCCCCGTACGGGATCTTCCGCGACCCGAAGTTCGAGCGGCCCGTGCTCGATTGGTCGACCTTCCAGCAGGAGGCGATGGCCGACTGCGTCCTGGCGCTGGCGAAGGCCGTTCGCGAGGGGTCGGCGGGCAAGAAGCTCTCGGTCGTCTTCTACGGCTACGTCTTCGAGTTCGGCGCGGTCCAGCTCGGCCCGGCGATCTCCGGGCATTACGCCCTGCGTCGCGTGCTGGATTCGCCGGACGTGGACGTGCTCTGCTCGCCGATCTCCTACTTCGATCGCGGCCTGGGGGAGTCCGCCCCGACGATGACCGCCGCCGAGAGCGTGGCCCTCGCGGGCAAGATGTGGCTCGTCGAGGACGACACCCGGACCTACCTGGCCGGCGGCAGCACGTTCCCCGGCGCGGAGGCCGGGGCCGACACTCTGGAAGACACGAACAGGATGCTCCTCCGCAACGTCGGCCAGCAGGCCGTACGGAACTTCGCGACCTGGTGGATGGACCTCGGCGCGACCGGCTGGTTCAACGACCCTCGCCTCTGGGAGCAGATGAAACGCCTGGAAACCATCGACCTCCCTCTGCTCGGCGACCCCGTCGCGTACCGGCCCGAGATCGCCGCCGTGATCGACGAGGCGAGCCTGACGCGGATCGCGGCCGGCGGCCAGGTCGTCAGCCGTCCGGCGGTGTACGAGGCCCGTCGGGCGCTCGGACGCTGCGGAGCTCCGTACGGCCAGTATCTGCTCGACGACGTGATCGCCGGCAAGGTGGACGCCCGGCTGTACGTGATCCTGAACGCCTGGAGCCTCACCGCCGAGCAACGCGCCGGGCTACGCTGGGCGACGCGGGGCAAGGGGGTGGTCTGGAGTTACGCCCCCGGCTGGTACGACGGCGAGTCCCCCTCGCCCGAGTCGATGCGCGAGCTGACCGGCTTCAAGCTCGAGCGCAGCCTGGCCGCGAAGGCCTGGGCCGAGCCGACGGCGGCCGGGCGATCGCTCGGCCTCTCCAGGCCCTTCGGCGTCGACGCCCACGTCCGCCCCACGTTCGCGGCGACCGACGCGACGGCGGAGGAGATCCTGGCCCGCTACCCGGACGGCTCGGCGGCCGTCGCGCTCCGGGGCGACCCCGGGGCTCCGGAGTTCTCCCTCTTCGCCGGCCCGCCGGGGCTGACCTCGGAACTCGTCCGGCTGGCGGCGAAACGGGCGGGGGTCCATCTCTACACGGACTCCGATTGCAACGTCTACGCGAACGACCGCTTCGTCGTCCTCCACGCGAGCCAGGACGGCCCGGTCGCGCTGCGGCTGCCGAAGGGCCGCGACGCGATCGTCGACGCCCTGACCGGCGAGGCCGTCCCCGACGGCGCGTCGCCCACGTTTCCCATGAAACGAGGCGACACCCGGATCCTGCGTTTCCCGTGAAACCGTCGCGGATCAGGCTGCGGGACCGGGGGGCGAATTCGAGACGACCTGGATCAGGTATCGCGGATACCTGTCGGCCCCCTCGCATCGTCGGCCGTCGCGCGTCAGGCCTTCTGGAGCGAGCCGCACCTCGAAGATCCCCGGCCGGCGGGGGACCCTCATCGTCACAGTGAAAGCGACGGTGCCCGGATGGCCCTCGATCGGCGTCGGCTCGCCGATCTGCTGGCCGTAGGTCACGCCGTCCTGAACGATGTCCACGCGGACGTTTCGGGGGAGGGCGCCGTCGGCCTCGGGCTCGGCCCGGATCGAACCCATGACGACCATCCGGGCGTTCTCGACGTAGCTCACCTGTCGAGCATTCCTCGCCGAGACGACGATCGTGAGCCCGCCGACCTCGGCGCGATGCTCGGTGAAGGGAGGGAGGGCCGCCGGAGGGATCGCGAGGAGCCACCACGTCAACGTCGTCAGGATCACGCTCATGGCCGAATCTCCTGGAGGTGTGGTCGAAACTCCTGGACCGTCAGTAGGCCTCGCCGCCGATCGTCTCGCCGCCGGCGCGGGTGCCGAGCGCCCGCCAGACGGCGGGGTCGACGGTGTTCTTGATGAATCGGACCGTGCCATCGAGGAAGAGGACGTTGCCCCCGTCGCCGTGGAGGCTGCCGGCGGTGATCGCGTTCAGGTCCGGAACTGCGCGGCAGGAGGGCCGGCCGGGGGGCAGGGCGTGGGTGTAGAGCGAGTGGCCCAACCGGCCCCGGAACCAGTACGAGCCCTTGAACGGGAGGGAGCCCGGACCCGTCGGCGAGCCGTCGTGGGCTGCGCAGGCCCGACCGAAATCCTCCCTGCCGTGGGGCGAGTCGGCGAAGGCGGCGTCGAGGGCGAAGATCGATCCCAGCCGGGAGGGCCGCGCTTCGTGGCCCGTCCCCACGATCCATTCGGCGATCGCCGCGGTCCGGCTAAGCCCGTCCGTGACGTCGTGCGGGGCCACCTCCGCGTCGAGGAAGGCGCCCTCCCAGCCGGAGACCGGCTCGCGGCCGAACAGCCCGGCGTTGCCGGCGTAGCTGGTCGCGTATTTCGAAAGCGGCGCAGTCCGGGCGGCGTCGGACGGGCAGAGGAAGGTTCCCGGGATCGGCACCGCCGCCGTCTTGTCGTCGATCGCCGACGGGAACAGGGCGTCCTGATCCAGGGACGGGAGGAGCTTCCAGAGCAAGGAACGCGGCCCGGCTCCCGCCGGGAACGCGCCGCGGCTCTCCTGATGCTGGTGCAGGGCGATCCCGAGGCCGTGCAGGTTGGACGTGCATTGCGTCCGACGGGCGGATTCACGGGCCCGCATCACGGCCGGCACGAGGAGCGCGAACATGAGGCCGGCGAGGCCGACGACGATCAGCAGCTCGACGAGTGTGAGGCCGCGGCCCGCGTCGCGAAGCATGTCGAGAAACTCCAGGTCCGAGCCGGCCGCCGGAGGGCCGCCCCGATCGGAGAGGCCTCGTCCCGGCGCGATCGAGCGACGTGGTTGCGCCATCCGCCATCATGACGCAAAGGCCCCCGGAGCGAAACCCCGCCGACGCGGCCGGCCTCGGACGAAGGGCGCCGCGAGCGGGGCCGGCGCCCGCCGAGGATTGACCCGGGGGCGCGGGGAGGGGCGGGGGATGCTAGAATGGAGTGCGTCCTCGGGCCGGGGCGGGCCCCTCATCCGGTCCCGCCGCGCCGGGACGTGCTGACGGAGCCTGGGCTCCTCGACGTCAACCCCTCAATCCTCCGATCGAAGGATGGAAAGGGTCGCACCGAAATGGCTCGACGGCTCAAGTCGCATTCCACCCCCGCGAAGGTGGGCTCCCAGCCCGTTTTCGAACGGGTCCTGGACAACGGCCTGAAGGTCCTGGTCCTGCCTCGCAAGGGGGTCCGGATCGTGGTCTGCGACCTGTTCTATCCGGTCGGCTCCTTCGACGAGCCGCCGGGCAAGTCGGGGATCGCCCACTTCCTGGAGCATATGCTCTTCAAGGGGACCGAGCGGTTCCCCAAGGGCAGCATCGACCAGATGGCGTTCGTCGCCGGCGGCCAGGCCAACGCCGACACCGGCGAGGACCGCACCCACTACTGGTTCTCGCTCCCCGCCGACCGCTGGGAGCTGGCCCTGGAGATCGAGGCCGACCGCATGACCTCGGCCCGGTTCGACCCCCGCGAGGTCGAGGCCGAGCGTCAGGTGGTGGGCGAAGAACGCGCGCGGGACGCGGAGTCGGCCCTGGCTCGGCTGGAGCAGAACCACCAGGCGCTCTCCTACTTGCGGCACCCGTATCGGAACCCGGTGCTGGGCTGGCCGCGCGACCTGGCGTCGATCACGGTGGACGACCTGGAGGCGTTCTACCGCCGCCATTACCGCCCCGACGGCGCGGTCGTCGTCTTCGCCGGCGACCTGGATCCCGAGCGGGCCCTGGATCGGGTCGAGGAGCGATTCGGGCCCATCCCCCCGGGCGCGACGCCCCGCCTCCGCGCCGACGGCGACGAGTCGCCCCAATCCGGCCGTCGGGACTTCGTCCTTGCGGAGGCCGACGCGCTGCCGCGCGGGATCTTCGGATGGCACACGGTCCCCTCGCACCACGCCGACGCCCCGGCGCTCGACGTCCTGGCCGACGTCCTCTCGGCCGGCCGCCGTTCTCGCCTCTGGCGCTCCCTGGTCGAGGACGTGCACCTGGCGGGATGGGTGGAGGCCCTCCACGGGCCGGGGAGGCAGGGGGGGCAGTTCCTCGTCCAGGTCGAGGCGACCGACGAGCGCATCGACGCGGACGAGGTGGAAGGCGCGATTCTCGACATCCTGGACGACCTGACCGCCCGCGGGCCGACCGACGAGGAGATGTCCCGCGTCCGCAACCGCTTCGAGGCCGGCTGGCGCTGGGATCAGGAGGACCTTCTGGCCCTGGCCTGCGGCGTGGGCGAGGCCGCCCTTTGGGGTGACTGGCGGGACTGGCAGGCCGACCACGCCGCCGCCCTGGCCGTCGACGCGGACGCCGTGAAGAAGGCGGCGGGGAAGTATCTCGTCGAGGACCGACTCACCGCCGGTTGGCTCCTGCGCTCGTGCACCGACGACGTCCCCCCGCCGAGGATCGAGGTTGCCGCGCGACGGCCCGCGCCCGCCGGCAAGCCCGCGCGGGCCGAGCCCGAGCCACTGGTCCTCCCGGCTGACCTGCCGGCCTGGGTCGGGCGGACCCGGCCCAAGCTGGTGGACTACCGCCCGCGGCGGTTCACGCTGGCCAACGGCCTGCGCGTGATCCACGAGCGGCGTGCGGGCGTCGGCGTGGCGGCGGTCGACTTCTACGTCGAGGGGGGCTGGGTCCGCGAGGCCGCGCCGGGCGCGGCGGCCTTGACGAGCCGGATGATGGAGGAGGGGAGCGAGTCCCGCACGGCTCAGCAGGTCGCCGCGGCGATCGAGGACGTGGGGGGCTCGCTGGAACTCAGCTCCGCCTGGAGCGCCCTCCGGGCCCGCTCCGAGGACCTGGGCCTGGGCCTGGAGATCCTCGCCGACGTGTCGCGGCGGCCCGCCTTCCCGGCCGACGCGCTGGAGTGGACCAAGCAGCGGCTGGTCGCCGAGCTGAAGAGCGACCTGGAGGACCCGGCCTTCCGGGCCGAGCAGGAGTTCCGCCGGCTGGTCTACGGCGACCACCCCCTGGGTCGGGACTATCGCGGAGGGCTCCGCGAGCTGCGCCGGCTCACCCGCGACGACGTGGTCGCGCATCATCGGCGCCACTTCGCCCCCGAGAACGCCTTCCTCGTCGTCGTCGGCGAATTCGACCCGGGGGAGCTGAAGCGGCAGGTCCGGGCTCATTTCGGCGACTGGGAGCGGGGCGGGGCGCCCCCCCCGGCCTGGCCGGAGCTCGGCGAGGTCGGCCCCCCCCGATCGCGGCGGATCTCCTGCCCGGGAGAGCAGGTCCACATCGTCATGGGCCATCGCGGCATCGCCCGGCACGACCCGGACTACGACGCGCTCCTGATCCTGGACCACATCCTCGGCAGCGGCCCCGGCTTCTCCGATCGGCTGGGGCGGATCGTCCGCGACGAGATGGGGCTCGTGTACAGCATCGGCGGCGGGGCGACCGACTCGGCCGACGTGCTGCCGGGCGTCTTCCGGATCTACGCCGGGACCATGCCGGAGGAGGCCGACCGGGTGGTCGAGGCCGTCGCGCAGCAGATCCGGGCCATGCACGACGGCGACTTCTCCGACGACGAGGTGGCGCGAGTCCAGCGCTACCTGGCGGGGGCGTCGCTGTTCGAACTCCAGACGGTCGAGCAGCGGGCCGAGCGTCTGGTGGAGCTGGAGCGCCTGGGCCTGCCGCTGGACGAGCCGAGGACCTGGCCGGGCCGGATCGCGGCCGTGACCCCTGCCCGGGTGCGCGACGCCGCCCGCCGCCGGCTGAGGCCCGAGGGGCTGTTTCGCGTGGAACTCGGCCCGGCCGCCCGCACGGCGCGCCGGTCGCCCTCGCGGCGCCGTTGACCTCGCTTGACAGCCGCCCGGCGGTCTTCTACGATGGGGCCGCTTTATTTGCGATTGCTGATGCATCCGACGCGCGCCGCGTCGGTTCGCGTCCGCCGAGGGCCTCGGGACGCTTTTTCGGGATGCGGACTGGGCGAAGCTCCCCGGTCCCGCATCCCTTCGTCGTTTACCCGACGGCCGGGTCGAGGGCGGCGGGCGGCCTTCGGGCGGTTCATGACGCTGGGAAGATCGGGAGATCGACGATGCGGATAGCCCTGGACGCGATGGGAGGCGACTTCGCCCCCGGACCGATCGTCGCGGGCGCGGTGGAGGCGGCGCTCGACCAGGATGGGCTGATCACGGTGCTCGTCGGCGATCGCGAGCGGATCGAGGCCGAGCTGGCCAGGTTCCCCGACGCCCCTCGCGACCGGCTGCCGATCGTCCACGCCGCCGAGTCCATCGGCATGGACGAGAAGCCCGTCGAGGCCCTCCGCAAGAAGCGCGACAACTCCATCTCCCGGAGCTGGGCGTTGATGGCCGCGGGCGAGGTCCAGGCGATCGTCTCCGCCGGCAACACCGGGGCGATGGTGGCCTCGGCCCTGTTCGCCGGCGCCCACGCCAAGATGTTCCTCCCGGGGGTGCGCCGCCCCGGAATCGCCGCCATCTTCCCCTCGCACCAGGGCCCGATCGTCATCATCGACGTCGGCGCCAACATGGCCCCCAAGCCCGAGGACCTGTACCAGTACGGGCTGATGGGCTCGATCTACGCCGAGGAGATCCTGGGGGTGACCGCGCCCCGCATCGGCATCCTCAACGTCGGTTCCGAGGAGGAGAAGGGGAACGACCTCACCCGCGCGACGCGCAAGCTGTTCGAGGAGTCCCCCTGGGCCAGCCGGTTCGTCGGCAACGTCGAGGGCCGCGACATCTACGAGGGCCACGTCCGCGTGGTCATCTGCGACGGGTTCGTGGGCAACGTCCTCTTGAAGGCGGGGGAGGGGGCGGTCGAGTTCCTCTTCTCCACCCTGCGCGAGGAGCTGGCCCGGATGCTTCCCGAGTTCCCGGTCGAGGTCGGCCACCGGATGGCGCACAGCCTGAAGAACCTCAAGACGCGGTTCGAGTACGAGGAGTTCGGCGGCGCGCCGCTGCTGGGCATCCGCGGGGCCTGCATCATCTGCCACGGCTCGTCCAAGGCCCGGGCCATCAAGAACGCCCTGCGGGTCGCCGACCTGATGGCCGCCGACCGCATCAACTCCAAGATCATCGAGCAGCTCGGGGCGAGCGTCGGCGACGCCGACGAGCCCCGCGCCTGACCCGATCCGACCGTCGCGAGAGATCCCCATGTCCAAGATCGCCTTCCTCTTCCCCGGCCAGGGCGCGCAGGCCGTCGGCATGTGCCGCGAGCTCGACCAGGAGCTGCCCGCCGTCAAGGACCTGTTCGACCGCGCCGCCGAGGTCCTCGGGATCGACCTCCGCAAGCTCTGCCTGGAGGGCCCCGCCGAGGCGCTGGAGGCGACGGACGTCAGCCAGCCGGCCATCTTCGTCGCCAGCCTCGCCGCGCTGGAGAGCCTGAAGGCGACCAGCCCGGACGTCGTCGCCGCCTGCCAGGGCGCCGCCGGCCTCAGCCTGGGCGAGTACACGGCCCTCACCTTCGCCGGCGCGCTCGACTTCGAGGCCGGCCTGGAGGTCGTCCGCCGTCGCGGACAGGCGATGCAGGCGGCCTCGCTCGCCTCCCCGAGCGGGATGGTCAGCGTGCTGGGACTCGACGAGGCCAAGGTCGACGAGCTGTGCGCCCGGGTCGCGCCCCACGGCCGGATTTGGAAGGCCAACATGCTCGGCCCCGGCAACATCGTCGTCTCGGGCGACGCCGAGGCGCTCGGCCACGTCGAGCCGATCGCGCAGGAGCTGGGCGCGATGAAGGTCGTCCGGCTCGCCGTCGCCGGCGCGTTCCACACCCCCTTGATGAAGCCGGCCGACGAGCAGCTCGCCGAGGTCCTGAACCGCGTCGAGGTCCGGGCCCCGCGGATCCCGGTCTACTCGAACGTCGACGCCTCGCCCCACGACGACCCGGGCGCGATCCGCGAGATCCTCGTCACGCAGGTCCTCCAGGGGGTGCGTTGGGACGAGTCGATGCGGCGGATGATCGCCGACGGCTTCGACACCTTCTACGAGATCGGCCCCGGCCGGGTCCTCACCGGCCTCCTCAAGCGGATCGACCGCAAGACCCCCTGCACGAACGTCCCCGCCCGATGACGAAGCGGGGCGGGGGGCGTCCCGCGGGGGATCGCCCCTCGCCGGCCGGTTCGCTCAGGAGGCGACGGCCGTCCCGGCGAACGCGGCGAGCGCCTCGGCCTCGGTCGCGCGGATATCGGCCAGCCGATCCAGGCCGATGATGTCGGCGCCGATGCGGACGTCCTGGCTCATGCCGCAGAACTTGACGGCGTGTCCGAGCTCGGCCGCCCGCTTCACCACCCCCACCAGCACCGCGTACGCCGTGCTGCCGATGTAATGGACGCGGCTCAGGTCGATGAGCGTCTTCTCGGCCCAGTCCTGCGCGGCGACCAGGCCCAGCTCGTACGAGAGGGCCTGGGCCTGCGTCGGGAACCGCAGCTCGTGCGTGAGCACCTGGGCCACGGCGACGTCGCCCACCATGTTGAGGGTGAGCAGCTCGAATTCGGGGGGGCTCGGGGGCATCGGAGCGGTCCTCGGTCCGTTGGTGGTGGAGCGACGCAGGGTCAGGGGAGGGGGGCGACGGCCTGGGCGTGCTCCAGCATCCAGAGCAGGAACGGGGTCGCCTTCTCGAACGGGGGGTCGAACCGCGACAGCTCGAGCGCCGCGGCGACGCGATGCGCCGGGTCGAGCTCGTCGGCGTGAACGGTGTTGGGGATCCGGCAGTAATCGGGCGCCTCGACGTGGATGCGGACGTCCGGCGACTCGGGCGTGGGCCGCTGGAGGCGGAACGACTCGGGGCCGTCGTCGCCGCGCGCCGTGAGCGCGACGCCGACCAGCCGAGGAGTGCTGGGCAGCCCCGCCGACAGCGGCCCGGTGCCGATCTCCAGCCGGACCGGGCCGGCCGGTCCGTCGAACTCGGCGCGGAACGTCGAGCCTCCGTCCTCGGCGACGACCTCGGGCGTCCCCCTGCGGGCCCAGCCGAGCTGGGCGGCGAGCCAGGCCGCGAGCCAGAGCGCCAGACGGGGGGGCGAGCCCGGGGCTGGGGAGAGGGCGTCGATCCGGACCGACTCGATCCGGCCGAGGCTCCTGCGGTGGATCGGGCAGTCGAAGATCTGGGCGACCAGCTCGCGCCAGTGGGTGAGCCCGTACCAGACGGCGTCGCGACGGCAGGGGCCGACGGCCGGGTCGAGGCCCAGCCGGAGCGCCGCGGCCGAGGTCCCCGGGTCGGGGAGGTCGAGCATGATCCGGCTGCTCTCGGCGGCCAGGTCGCGGTAGAGCTTCTCGCGCGGGACCGGGTCGGTGGTCCACCAGAGGATCATCGGCAGGTCGGCTTCGAGCAAGGGCCGCACGGCCCCGGGGAGCAGGTCCAGTGCGTCGGGCCCGGCGCGCAGGACGATGCGCTCGGCGCAGACCTGGGGCGAGCCCGGCTCGGGGAGGCTGCAGACGGCCGACACCTCGGCGAGCACCTGCCGGCCCGGGTCGTCGGACTGGCGGATGACGATGGCCCGGCAGGGGAAGCGGCCGACCACCGTCTCGACCACCGGCCGGAGCGATTCGGCCTCGTGGGCGAGCCGTTCCACGACGAGGTTCGCCAGCACGACCCGAGTGACCGTGGGATTCTCCAATTCGGGCCCCCCCACGCGCTCGGCGGCGGGCCCCCAGAGCTTCTCCAGGGTCGCGTCGATCTGCGCCAGGGGGACGGGGATCCCCTGACCTTCGAGGAATGCGTCGGAACTGGTCTCGGGCATGGTCGCCGCCTCCTGGCTGGGCTCGCCGGCTCGTCCATCGGGATCGAGGGTCGCGGAACGTCCGACGCCGGCTCCACGATCATTCTACTACAGCTTACGTCGTCCGACCGCTCCCCGGTCGTCGGACTCGATCCGATCGAAAATCCGCCGAGGATTGTCTCCGGCGCGGGGGCGTGCGCAGGTTAACCTGATGAGGGCTTACGGACGCCGCGACGTTTCGACGCCATCGAGGAGGCTACACCGTGAAATCCGCCATCGCCATGCTCGTGGCCCTGGGGCTGCTCTCGTCGGCCGCTCGGGCCGATTTCGTCGCGACGGCGACGCTCACCGGGGCCGAGGAGGTCCCGCCGAACGCCTCGCCCGCCGTCGGCTTCGTCACGATCGTGTACGAGGCCGCTTCGGAATCCCTGGCGTACTCGATCAGCTACGGGGGCCTCTCGGGCGACCTCGCTGGGGCGCACATCCACCTCGGCCCGATGGGCGTCGCCGGGCCGATCCTGTTCCCGTTCTCCGGCGTCCCCGCAGGCCCTTCGGGGCTGCTGGCCGGCGTCCTGACCGCGGCCGAGTTCGTCTCCCAGCCGGGCGCGGCGACGTTCGCCGACGCCGTCGTCGCGATCGAGTCTGGCGGGGCTTACGTCAACCTCCACACGGCCGACTTCCCGGCGGGCGAGATCCGGGGCCAGCTGAGCGTCTTCGCGACGCCCGTCCCGGAGCCCGCCGGCCTGGCCCTGATGGGGATCGGCGCGGCGGCTTTCGGCACGCTCGCCCTCAGGCGACGGCCGGCCGGGACCTGAGCCGGGGGGGGCGGAATTCCCCGCGACCGCCTGCGGGGGAGGGCGGCCCCGCGATAGAATCGTCCCCCATGAAGCCAACCGACCGCCTCGCGGAAGCTCGATCGACCCGCCGCGAAGGGGCCTTCGTCGCCGCGACGACGATGCTCGCGCTGATCGTGCGCATCTGGGGACTCGGCCGGCTCGGGCTCGTCCACTTCGATGAAGGGATCTACGCGATCGCCGGCCTCTGGCCGCTCGGGCCGGGGGGGATGGATCCGCTGGTGATCCCCTACGCCCCGGCGGGGTTCCCGGGGCTCGTCGGCCTCGCGTATCTCCTCCTCGGCCCGAGCGACGTGGCGGCGATCCTGGTCTCGGTCGCGACGGGGACGCTCGCCGTGCCGATCGCCGCTTGGCTGGCCCGGCGGACGTTCGGCCCAGGGGCGGGCGCGGCGGCCGCGGCGCTCGTCGCGCTCTCGGGCTTCCACGTCGCCTTCTCGCGGATGGCGTTGACCGACGCGACGTTCGAACTCGCCTGGCTCCTCGGCCTGATCGCCGGCCAGCGGTTCCTGGAGCGGCCCGGTGCGGTCTCGGCGATCGGTCTCGGCGCGGCGACGGGGCTGGCCCAACTCGTGAAATACAGCGGGTGGACGGTGGGCGTCGCCGTGATCCTGGCCGTCGCGGCGATCTCGGCTTTCGACGCTTCGCGACGCAATGGAGACTTCCAGACGCGGGCCTGGGGCTGGGGATCGCTGGCGGCGCTCGTCGCGGCGCTGGTCTACGCCCCGTGGTTCCGGTTCGTCGAGGCCCACGGCGGGTATGCGGGGCTCATGGCCCATCATCGCAGCTACATGGGCTCGGCGGCGACCTGGCTGCCGCACTGGTCGCTCCAGATGGAGCAGGTGGGGATCCTCTCGGGAGGTTTCGCGTGGAACGCGGCGGGATGGGCCCTGGCCCTGCTCGGGGCGTTGTGGGTCCTTGGCGTCCCCCGGCCGTCGCGATGGGACGCGATCGGCCTGGTCGTCCTGAGCGCTTCGGCGATCCTGGCCCCGACGACCTTGTGGTGGCTCGGCCTGGCTCGGCTGGTCTTTCCTGGGCGCGAGGCCTCGCCGGGGCTTCGATTGCTGGGAGTCGCCTGGGTCGGGCTCTCGATCCTGACGCCGTTTTATCATCCCTATGCGCGGCTCTGGCTGCCGATCCAGGCGCTCGGCTGGATCGCGGGGGCGGGGTTGATCGCGGAGCGGCTCAGGGCAGAGGCCCGCCCGGGCGAGATCCTGCGTTGGCGTCGCCTGCCGCTGCTGACGGCCTGCTGCGCCGCGGCCATCTCCCAGGCCCTGGTGACGGCCACCTCCGGCCCGACGTCCGATCGGCCGGGACTGCTGGCCCCGAGCGACCCGCTCCGGACGGCCGCGGCCCGGCTGCTGACCGACGTCCCCGAGGCCGCGCCGGGGCTCCGCGTCCTGGCGCGTCCTCCGGTCACGTTCTATCTGGGGGGCAGGGCGGGGGCCCGGGTCGAGGCCGACGTCGAAGACCTGCTCGACAAGGGGGGCGGCGCGTGGGCCCTTGTGGACGTGGCGCAGCTCCGTCAATCTGGGGACGTGTCGAGCCTTGAGGCCAGGCTGCTGGAGCGTTGGGAGAAGGTCGGCGTGTATCCGACCACGCTGAACCTCCCGACGTGGCTCGACGTCGACCCGGGCGCCGATGCCAGGTCGGCCGACGCGCCGCTCTGGCTGCTGCGCCCGCGATCTCCGGGAGGCCCTTGATGACGCCCGAGCCCTTCGTCTCGCTCTGGCCCGACCCCGAGGCCCTGGGGACGGTCACCGACCTGTACGAGTTGACGATGCTGGCCGGCTACCTCGCCGAGGGGATGGGGTCGAAGTCGGCGACCTTCGAGATCTTCGTCCGCCGCCTGCCCCCGGATCGCTCGTTCCTGGTCTTCGCCGGCCTGGAGCAGGCGATCGGCGACCTGGCGCGGCTGGCGTTCTCCAGCGAGCAGGTCGAGGCGATGCGACGCTGGCCCGCGTTCCAGGGCCTGCCGGCCACGTTCTTCGAGACCCTCCGCCGCTTCCGGTTCGAAGGCGACGTCTTCGCGATCCCCGAGGGGACCGTCGTCTTCCCGGGGGAGACCCTCGTCCGGGTCACGGCCCCCCTCCCCCAGGCGCAGTGGGTGGAGACCTTCCTGCTGGCCTCGCTCGGGTATCCGACGCTCGTCGCCTCGAAGGCGGCTCGCATGGTCCTGGCCGCGCGGGGGAAGCCGCTGTTCGAGTTCGGCGCCCGCCGCGCGCACGGGCCCCAGGCGGGGCTGCTGGCGACCCGTTCGGCGTACCTCGCCGGGTTCGAGGCGACCAGCCACGTCGAGGCCGCCCGCAGGCTGGGCATCCCCTGCGTGGGGACGATGGCTCATTCCTGGGTCCAGTCCTTCGCGACCGAGGCCGAGGCGTTCGAGGCCTACTCCCGAGTCTTCCCCGCCTCGACGACGCTCCTGGTCGACACCTACGAGACGCTGGAGGGCGTCCGGCTGGCGGCTCGGATCGCCCCGCCGTCGTCGGCCGTCCGCATCGACAGCGGCGACCTGGCCGAGCTGGCGAAGAAGGCCCGCCTGATCCTCGACGAGCACGGTCGCGGGGACGTGCGGATCATCGCCTCGGGCGACCTGGACGAGTCCGCGCTGGAGGATCTCGCGGCGGCCGGGGCTCCGATCGACGGCTGCGGCATCGGCACCGAGCTGGTGACCTCGCGCGACGCCCCGGCGCTGTCGATGGTCTACAAGCTCGTCGAACTGGAAGGGGCGGGGCGGGTCAAGCTCTCCCCCGGCAAGAAGACGTATCCGATGGCCAAGCAGGTCTACCGCCGTCGCGACGCCTCGGGCCGGTTCGTCGGCGACCTCGTCGCCCGCGCCGACGAGCCGACGCCCGACCAGGGCGACGAGCCGCTCCTCGTCCCGGTCCTCCGAGGCGGCGAGCCGGCGCGACGCCCGCCCGGGCTGGAGGAGATCCGCGCCCGGTGCCGGGACCAACTCGCCGCCCTGCCCGAGGCGGTCAAGGCCCTGCGGTCCGAGGCCGTCTATCCGGTGTCGTACAGCGACCGCCTCGAAGCGGACGCGGAGCGGCTGATGCGACAGCGATCGGGATGATCCGGCAAGGTGGCGGGCCGCGGTCGTCCTGGCCGATCCTGCCGATCGCGTCGGGCGGTCGCGCCGGTCGAGTCTGCCCCACTTGCCCGGCTTCCGGGGGAGGGGAGCGAAGCCGAGCCGCACCGCGAGTCGAATCGAGTTTCCGCCCGCATCAGCCGATGAATCCGCACAGGAGGATCGCCGGAGGCTTCCGCGGGAAGGATGGTGGGGATGGCCAAGATCATCAGCGTGGCCAATCAGAAGGGGGGGGTGGGGAAGACGACGACCGCGATCAACATCGCCGCCGGCCTGGCGAAGTCCGGGCGGACGGCCCTCGTGATCGACGTCGACCCGCAGTGCAACGCGACCAGCGGGCTGGGCGTGGAGCCGGCGCAGCGGCATCCGCTGCTCGCGGGCAAGCCGCTGGCCGAGACGGTCGTCGAGACGACGCAGGCCAACCTGTTCGTCCTGCCGGGCTCGCAGAGCCTGGCCGACGCCGACGCGCTCTCGGCCTCGAACCGCCAGCGGGCGTCCACCCTCCGCCAGCAGCTGAATGGGGAGCTGAGCCACTTCACCTACGTCCTGATCGACTGCCCGCCGTCGCTGGGGCAGTTGACCCGGGCGTCGCTGGGGGCCTCGGCCGAGATCTACATCCCCATCCAGTGCGAATACTTCGCGATGGAAGGGCTCTCGCAGATCATCGAGCTGGCCCGACAGACCAAGGCCAAGGACAACCACCGCCTGGAGATCGGCGGGATCGTGCTGACCATGTACGACCCGGCCCTCGACCTGGCGAACGAGGTGGTGAACGAGGTCCGTCAGTACTTCGACGAGACGGTCTTCGATTCGCTCATCCCGCGCGACGTGAGCATCAGCGAGGCGCCCAGCCACGGACGGAGCGTCCTCGACTACGCGCCGAGGGCGAGGGGCGCCAGAGCCTACACGGAACTTGTCATGGAGGTCATCGACCGTGAATAAACGACGCCTGGGACGTGGGCTCGAGGCTCTCTTGGGCCGCGAAGAAGGGGGATTCGAGCCCGGGTCGCTGGAGGAATCCGAGCTGCTCCACGTCGCCGTGGACCAGATCGACCCGAACCCGTATCAGCCCCGCCGCCACTTCGCCCCGGCCGAGCTGGCCACGCTCGCCGACTCGATCCGCCAGCACGGCGTCCTGATGCCGATCCTGGTGCGGGCGGTCGGCGACCGCTACCAGCTCATCGCGGGCGAGCGTCGGCTCCGCGCCAGCATCGAGGCCCAGCTCCACGACATCCCCGCCCGGGTGATGGAGCTGGACGACCAGCGGGTCTTCGAGCTGGCGATGGTCGAGAACCTCCAGCGCGAGGACCTCAACGCCGTCGACAAGGCGACCGCCTTCCGCGAATACCTCTCGCGCTACGGCGGCACGCAGGAGGAACTCGCCGGTCGGCTCGGCCTCGACCGCTCGACGATCTCCAACCTCATCCGGCTGCTCGAGCTGCCGGAGGAGATCCTCAACGCCGTCCGCGACAACGACATCACCCAGGGACACGCCCGCGCTCTGCTGGGCCTGCCGGAGGCCGAGACCCAGGTCGCCGCCTGCCGTCGCGTGATCGCCGAGCGGCTCTCGGTCCGCCAGACCGAGGCCCTCGTCGCCACCGGCGTCCCGACCCCGGCGAAGACCCGGGTCCGCAAGGACGCCGCGCACACGGTGGTCAAGGCCCCTCACCTCGTAGAGCTGGAGCAGCACCTCCTCCAGAGGTTCGGGACGCCCGTGGTCATCCGCTCGCGGACCGCCGAGAAAGGCCAGTTCGTGATCGACTACAATAACCAGGAAGAATTCGACCGCGTTTGCTCGCTCATCCGAGGTTCCTGAGAAGACTCGCCCAGGGTATCCCACTTCCCATTTGCGGGCTTCGTGTCGATTTCGAGAAACCCGATAGCCGCTCCTGAAAGGGCGTGGCCCGTCCCAGCGGGCCACGCCCTTTCTGTTTTCCCCCTTCTCGGGGGCCCCAACGGCTTCGCGTCCAATCGGCGTCTGATTTGCATTCAGCATGCCCGAGCATTCCTCCAGAAACCGCCAAGGTGCCGCGATTCGATCGTGAGAGGTCGCACACTTGCCGGGCTGGTCGGATGCTTGCCATAATATGCCATCTCTCGAGATGACGGGTCTTACCGCGATCAGGGCGGGGACGGTCGCCCAGGTACCGGAAGGTGCAGGGCTAGGCATCCCGCGCCCGACGGCGGCTCCACGACGTTCAGGTGCCAAACTCGATGTCGATACACCCGCATGACGGATCGGCGGACGACGGATTGAGCGCTTCCTTGCTCCGATTCATCGACGACGGCCAGCTTGAACCGCTCCGACAGGCCCTCAGCGGGTTCAATCACCGCTGCCGCAACATGCTGAACAGCATGAAAATGGGCTTCTACCTCACGAAACGAGCCGCCACCGGCCCGCTCCCGGAACGTTGGGACGAGCTGAACCGCACCTACATCGAGGTCGAACGCCTGTTCGACCTCATCCAGTCGATCTACCGCACGATGTCGCTGACGCTGGTCAGGAGGCCCTTCGGCGCGATCGTCGAGGAACGCCGGCTGTGCTGGGTCGCAGCCTTCGATCGCCACGATCTCACGCTGCGGATCGAGCCGCCCGACGAGGAGGAGGCCGGGGAGTTCGACGCCATGCGCCTCTCCGCGGCGCTCGACGCGTTCGTGAGCTGGCGGGCCGAGAGTCTCGCGCCCGGCGGCGAGGCCGTGCTCTCCTGGACGACCACGCCGGGGGGCTTCGAGGTGGAATGGGCCGAGTCCGCATCGGCCATGTTCGACGGGACGCCGCGCCGGCCGACGTCCGCCCATGAGTCGCTCGCCTCCACGACGCGCTCGCTGGCCCTCCCCTTGCTCGCGCGTGTGGTCGCCGAGCATCGCGGCCGCCTCGACTGGTCGCCTCGCCCCCGCGTGCAGGCGAGCCTCCGCTGGCCCCTGACCGCCGCGACGGACCACGGACGGATCGAGGTCCCCTCGCTCGCGCGGAGCTGACTCGTCGGACGCGGGCCGGGGCGGGCGGGCCTTCCCTTGACCGCCCCCGCCCCCGCCGCTTAGGATGCCTGTGTCTCACGCCGCGGGGCGTAGCGCAGCCTGGCAGCGCGCCTGCTTTGGGAGCAGGAGGCCGTGGGTTCGAATCCCACCGCCCCGACTTGGATCCCCCGCAACCGAGGATTCTCCCGTCCGCGCGGAGCGGCCTCTCCTGGCACCGTCGATCATTTCGCAGGGGGGCGGTGGACGGATGAGAATCGCCGGCCTGATTCTGATCGCCCTGGGCGCCTTGATGACGATCACCCGGGTCGCGGCCATCGTCCTGCGGCAAGCGCCGCTCTCCCCGCACGAGTCGAGCAAAATGTTAGGGGCGGTCGGCTTCTCCGCCCTGGTTCTGGTCGCGGGGCTGCTCCTTCTCCAGAGATCCCGAGGCAATCCCTCGGGCTGAGGCGGAGCCGGTCGAGGCTCCTCCCCTCGCTTGTCTCGTCCCTCGGCCATCCTCCCAGGCCACGTCAGGGACCCTCGAAACCAACCCCATCCCGAGCCGATCGGCCGTGCCTCAGGACCCGTCGAGGGTCCAAGGCTCGGGGTCGACGGCCGCCCGTGTGTCGCAAGGAGACTCCATGAGTTCCGGGTCCAAGTACCGTCGCCTCGATCGCAACGACGCCGCCGTGCTGCTCGTCGACCATCAGTCCGGGCTCTGCAACCTCGTCCGCGACTTCTCGACGGACGATTTCAAGAACATCGTGCTGGCGCTGGCGAACTCGGCTAAGTATTTCGAGCTGCCGACCATTCTGACGACGAGCTTCGAGGCCGGGCCCAACGGCCCCCTCATGCCCGAGCTCAAGGAGCTGTTCCCGGACGCCCCCTACATCGCCCGGCCGGGGCAGATCAACGCCTGGGACAACGAGGATTTCGTCAAGGCCGTGAAGGCCACCGGCAAGAAGCAGCTCATCATCGCAGGCGTGGTCACGGAGGTCTGCGTGGCCTTCCCCGCGCTCTCGGCGATCGAGGAGGGGTTCGAGGTCTTCGTCGTCGCCGACGCCTCGGGGACGTTCAACCAGACGACGCGCGAGGCCTCCTGGGCCCGGATGCAGGCCGCCGGGGTGCAGCTCATGACCTGGTTCGCCGTCGCCTGCGAACTGCATCGCGACTGGCGGAACGACATGGAAGGCCTCGGCGCCCTGTTCGCCAAGCACCTCCCCAGCTATGCCAACCTCATCACCAGCCACAACGCCCGCAAGTGACCCGCCGGGCGGGCCCGTCCGTCCCGCGAGTTCCCTCGCGCCCAACCGTCTCCTAGGCTCGTCTCGGCCGACCGAAGTCGATCGGCCGTGTGGACGCACCTGGAGGTTGGGAACAATGGACGCGAAACGACTCGTCGGGATGATCATCGGGCTCGCCTGCTTCGGCTCGGTCAAATCGGAAGCATGCACGCGGTGCGTGTATCTCGGGCCCGAGGGCCGGGTCCTCGTCGCCCGGTCGATGGACTGGATGGAGGACCCCGGGACGAACCTGTACTGCTTCCCCAGGGGGGTGGAACGCGACGGCGCGGCCGGCCCCCGCTCCCTGAAGTGGACGAGCAAGTACGGCAGCCTGGTGGGCTCGTTCTACGAGGTCGCCGGCGTGGACGGAATGAACGAGAAGGGGCTGGTCGCGAACACGCTGTACCTCGTCGAGTCGGACTACGGGGCCGACAGCACGCGGCCGACGCTCTCGATCGCCGCCTGGACCCAGTACGTCCTGGACAACTTCGCCACCGTCGCCGAAGCCGTCGAGGCCCTCCGCGACGAGCCATTCACGATCGTGGCGCCGATACTCCCCAACGGTTCCCCGGCGCAGGGGCACCTGGCGATCGTCGACCCTTCGGGCGACTCGGCGATTTTCGAGTACGTGAAGGGGAAGCTCGTCGTCCACCACGGCCGCGAGTTCCAGGTCATGACCAACTCGCCGACCTTCGACCAGCAGCTCGCGCTCAACGAGTACTGGAAGGAGATCGGGGGGGAGGCCATGCTGCCGGGGACCAGTCGCGCCGCCGACCGCTTCATCCGGGCCTCGTTCTACATCGACGCGGTCCCCAAGACCGGCGACGCGGGGCGGGCGCTGGCCGCCCTGTTCGGGATCGTCCGCAACACCTCGGTCCCGATGGGGATCACGTCGCCCGGGCGGCCGAACATCGCCAGCATGGTCTGGCGGACCGCTTACGACCTGAAGGATCGGACCCTCAACTTCGACTCGGCCGTCAGCCCGTCGATCTTCTGGGTGCCGCTGTCGGCGATGGACTTCGATCCCGCCGCCCCGGTGAAGCGGCTGACCCTGAGCGGCGGGCGGACCTTCGCCGGCGACGCCTCGTCGGGGTTCCAGCCCGCGGAACCGTTCCCATTCCTCCCCGGGAAGCCGGATTGACGGCGAGGCGGCGTTGGCGGGTGGCCAAGGCCGAGGGAAGTCGTTCTAATGGCTGGTTCGGCGATTCGGCGCGAACGAGCAACGGGAACTTTGACGTCACGCGTGCGGGCGGCGTCGACCCCGGCCGGCGGCGACCGGCGGGGACTTCCCCCCACCCCCCCTTGAAGGCTTATGGTCGTGGCACTCGAAGCTGACGTCGCGAAGGTTCACGCGGCGCGGAGCGCGGCGGATCTGGTGCAGCCGGGGATGATCGTCGGGCTGGGGTCGGGTTCGACCGCCGCCCTGATGGTGAAACGGCTGGGCGAGCGGGTGGCCCAGGAGGGCCTGGATTTCGTCGGCGTGCCCACCAGCGTCACGACGGCGGAACTGGCCCGCGACCTCAACATCCCCCTGCGGGACGTCGACGACGTCCCGTCGGTCGACCTCAACATCGACGGGGCCGACGAGATCGACCCCCAGTATCGGATGATCAAGGGGCGGGGCGGGGCCTTGCTCCGCGAGAAGCTCGTCGCCTGCGTCGCCAAACGCCGGGTCACGATCGTCTCGCCCGAGAAGATCGTCCCGCGCCTCGGGGCCGAGTCCCCGGTCCCGGTCGAGGTCAGCCGCCTGGGCTACCGGCACGTCGAGCAACGTCTCCGGCGTCTCGGCGCGACGACCTCGCTGAGGCGATCGCCCGAGGGGATGCTCTTCATCACCGACGGCGGCAACCTCATCATCGACTGCCGGTTCTCGACCCTCGCCGACCCCGAGACGCTCGAGGCCGGCCTCAAGTCGGTCGTCGGCGTCTTCGAGAGCGGGCTGTTCCTCGGCCTCTGCGACGTGCTGGTCGTCGGCCGGCCCGACGGGGCCGAGCAGATCGTCACCCACGCCCGCCGCTGGACCGGGTGCGCCTGAGGCTCGACCCGGCGGATTTCGGGGAGTTTTTCGGATTCCTGGAATTTCCGGGCGAGACCTGCTGATCGTCCTGGGTACAGCACGCGAGTCGGTCGCGTCAGCCGAGCCGTACCCAGGAGTCGCTCGCGATGAAGACGAAGCCGTGGATTCAGACCCGCTGGAACCGCCTCCGGGCCGCGCATCGGGCCGGGCTGCCGTCCCTGACCGTCGCGAGGGCCCGGCAACTCCTCGACCGCCATCCCGACTGCGGGCCCGCCTGGAAGCTGCTGGGCTCGGCCCTGATCGAGCTGGCCCGGTTCGATGAGGCCAAATCGGCGATCCGCCGGGCGCTGGGCCTCTGCCCCGCCGAGAAGCTCTGGATCCCGCTGGCCGAGATGGGGCACCTGTGCAAAGCGACCGGCGACCTCGGCGGGGCCGCGATCTGGTACCGCCGGGCGATCGACGCCGCGCCCGAGGAGGCCGGGGCCTGGATCTACCTCGGCGGCGTGCTCGCCCAGGCTGGTAGGCTCGAAGAAGCCGAGGCCGCCCTCCTCGCCGCGACGCGCTGCGAATACGGCTGCCGCGATGAGGCGCACCTCAACCTCGGCCTGGTCCTCCGCGCCCTCGACCGCCACGGCGAGGCCGCCCTCTGTTTCGAAGCCGCCCTCCAGATCGACCCGAAATACCAGGCCGCCAAGCAGGCCCTCCGCGACGTGCGGCAGGCGATACGCGTCCCAAAGGCGAGGCGACGCGGGCCGGCCGCGCGAGAGAACGGCGACCTCCTCAAGCCTGCGGAGGTCGCCGCCGCGTGAGCCTGCAGGTGCGGTGGCCGTCAACGCATGCCGCCGCCCATTCCGCCCATGACGCCGATTCCGCCCGTGCCGCGCGGCACCGCGACGCCGTCGAAATAGGCGCCGCCCGGGCCAACGATGACCTTTTCCGGGTACCGAGCCATCAGCTCCTTCTGGACTTCGAGCAGCTCCTGCTGGACGCCTTCGAGGGAGCTGATGATCAGGACGCCGTCCCGGATGCAGTAAGCCAGGCCGAGTTGCTTGAGCATCAGCCGGAGCGAGAACTTCAGCGGCACGTCCTCCAGGTCGATCGTCACCGAGGAGTCGAGCGCGGCGTCGGCGTCCCGGAGACCGACCGGGTCGACGTAGACCGGCAGCCTCTTGCCGTCGGCGATCTTCACGGACTGTTTAATCAAGTCGAGCATGTCGCGGAGCGTGGAGTCCTCATCCGACTTCAGGGTGAAGGGCAGGGCCAGGGCTTCTCCGAGCTGGGCGTCCGCGCTCGCTTGGTCGTACTTGGCGACCGAGGCCGCGAGCCCGGCGATGTTCTGGCGGATCTCCTCGGGGGAGGGGCCGGACATCCCGCCGCCCCCGCCACCGCCGAATCCGCCCGACTGGGACTGTTTCGCGGGCTTCGGCTCGTCTTCGGCTTCGGTCTTCGCCTCCTCCTCCGGTTCGGGCTTGGGCTGGTCGTCGACCATCTCGGCCTCTTCGGTCTGCGGGTCCGCGACCGGGGCGGCGGGGGCCTCGGCCGTAGGCCGATCGGCCCCGTCTTGCGGCGAGTAAGCGAGGCTCGCGCCGGCGGCGAGCAGGCCCGCCGATAAGGTCAACGCGGGGAGGGCCAACGTTTTGATCTGGGAGTAGAACATGGCCTGGAGGGCTCCTTCGGTGAGGGTGCGGACCGAGAGCGAGATCGCCGGGGTGGTCATCCAGGCGGCGGACGGGGATGCGGAGACGGCCAGGGCGTGACGGACGGCGTCGGCGGCGAGCGGGATCGGGACGGCGGCGCGAAGCTCGGTCGACGCCAGGGCCGTCGACAGCGCGCCGGCCGTGGCCGTCGCGCCGCGAGACTCCAGACGCCGACGAAGCAGGTCGCGGGCTCGCGAGAGCCGGCCCTTGACCGTGCCGACGGGGCATCGGAGCCGGGCCGCCGCCTCCTCGTGCGTCCTCCCCTCGAAGTAGCAGGCGACGACCGTCGAGCGGTAGCGATGCGGGAGCCGCCGTACCTCCTCGTGGAGCAGGACCCACTCCTCGCGATGCGCCATCGCGTCGACCGGATCGGGAGCCTCGGGACGACGCGGGTCGACGTCGAGACGGTCGCCCCCGTCGGTCACGAGCTTCTCGCCACGCCGGACGCCCGCGATCCGGGCGCGAGCCGCGACGCGGCAGGCCACGCCGAACAGCCAGTTCCCCAGCAGGTCCCGGCTCCGCAGGCCGCCGGCCTTGCGGGCGAGGACGAGGAAGACGGCCTGGAAGGCGTCGTCGACGTCGTTGGGGTCGCGGAGGAATCGCCGGCAGACGCCCAGGACCATCGGCCCGTGTCGTTCCACGATCGCCGCGAAGGCGGATTCGTCGCGACGCTGCACGAACCGATCCAGGAGCTGGGCGTCTGAACAACCGACCGCCGAGCCCTCGTCGAAGAGCCGCTCGAACGACCTGGCAAGCTCATCGCGCCGTGGACCCGTCAGCCGCGTCATGACCGTCCGCCCCCCTTCACCCCCAGGTTGACCGGACGTTTACTGCAGCTCCGGCACCCGTCGGTTACGCGACTTCGTCCCAAAAACTTCCCGGAGGAGGTCTCGAATCCCCGCCCGTCGCGAAAAATCAGGGCGCTCCCTGTCCCCGTTTCGCGGATCGTGCGTAAGATTACTGAAGTCGACCCTGAGTGCTTGCTTTGATGCAGGGCCTGGTGGCCCCGGGAGACGCTACTGCCGAACCTGGAGCAGCCGTCGGGTCCGATCGCGAAGGCGCGACCAGGGGGCTTCAAGTTCCTCGGGGGCCTCGGGAGGCCCGTCGGCGAGGGGTTCGGGACGACCTTGGAGATCGACGTGGACGAACTGCATGACGCCATCCATCCAGGGGGTGGACTTGCCGTTCAAGGGGGTCCCCCAGAGGGCCACGACGATCTGGGCGCTGCCGCGGTGGATCTGACGGCCCCGAATCTGGATCACGCGGCCGATGGGAACCGGGACGTAGCAGCGGAGGTCCAGTACCCTTTTCAAGACAAGGTTGGCGTCCAGGCCGGCGGCATGGTAAGCCGTGGAGTAGCCGGCCTCCAGAGCCAGCGAGAGCAGCGAGCCGGCGTAGAGCGTCCCGTGATGGTTGGCGTCGCGGGGCAGGACGAGTCGGTGCGTGAGCGTCTCGGCGTCGTGCGTGTGCGAAGGTGCCATACGCGTCCCATCCCCAGGTTCCGTCGCCGCGTCTCCGTCTCTGGACGTGGCCCGACCGCGATCACCGCCTTGAATCTAGCACGATCCCGGGCAAGTCGCAACCATTGACGGCTGGTGAGGAAACGTCGAGACAGAGGAGCTTCGACGAGACATGGCATGCTCGACTTCGAGACCGAAGACGGCGGATGAGGTGATCCAAGGGGGATCACGGGGGGGACATGGGGATGATAAGGTGGGAGTGAAGTTGCGCCGGTAGGAATCGAACCTACGACCTCCAGGTTATGAGCCTGGCGAGCTAGCCGCTGCTCCACGGCGCACTGGAATCCTAACCCATGGCACCCCGAGATGGAAGGGGCTACCGCCTGAAACCGAGAAACAACGGACACGCGGGACGCGGACCCTGGCGGGGAAGCCTCGAATTTGAGGAGCGCGGCGGCGGAGGACTCGCGGCCCGAGTGGGGACCGACCAAGACGTTCGCCAGGTTCAGCACACCGAGCCAAAAAGATAAGGGAGCCCGAAGGGGCTCGGACAGAAAGGCCTTCGAAGAAGGAAGGCCACCGTCAGGATTTCCGCCGCGATCGCCGGGGAGACGAACGCGGGAAGAGGAGGGGATGAGAGTGGGAGCGAAGTTGCGCCGGTAGGAATCGAACCTACGACCTCCAGGTTATGAGCCTGGCGAGCTAGCCGCTGCTCCACGGCGCACTGGAATCCTAACGGATAAGGTCCGCGGGCGGAAGGGGGCACCGTCGGCTTCCGACTCATTTCTGGGAAACGGCGGCGTTCCAATGCGAGAGCCCTCGATTCCGTAGAGAGGGGGGCGGGAAGGCGGCCGGGACCGCGGCGGGGGTGGGATGGGGCAAATGGGTTGGGGTCATGCCGGGATGATGCCGAAAGAGGGGGATGGCGGGGTCGGCCGAAGACGACCGCCCGGACGTGCGAACGATTGGCGGGGGCCATGGACGTGAAAGCTCGAATCCAGGCGTTTTTGGACCATCTGCGGGTGGAGCGGCAGTCCTCCGTGCATACTCTAAGGTCGTACGAAGACGACCTGGCCCTTTTCCTCCACTTCCTGGAGGAGACCTCGGGGCCGTCCGGGGACCCGGCCTCGATCGACGCCCGCCGGCTGCGGCGGTACTCGGCGTGGCTGACCGGTCGGGGCTACGCCGCCTCGACCGTAGCTCGACGGCTCGCCAGCCTCCGCTCGTTCTTCCGATTCCTCCGCCGCGGCGGCGAGGTCGACGCGGATCCGGCTGCGGCTCTCCGGAACCCCAAGCAGCCGAAACGCCTGCCGAAGCTCCTGAGGGTCGACGAGGTGGTCCGCCTCCTGGATTCCATCCCGGTGGGCGACGCGCTGGGGTGCCGGGACCGGGCGATGTTCGAGACGTTGTACGGGGGGGGCCTGCGAGTGAGCGAAGTCGTCGGCCTCGACCTGGGAGACCTGGACCTGGATGAGGAACTCGTGCGCGTCCGGGGCAAGGGGAAGCGGGAGCGCCTCTGCCCGATCGGGGGGATGGCGGTCCACTGGATCCGGCTCCACCTGCGTTCGCGGACGCCGAGGCACGCCGACGAGGCCGCCCTGTTCCTCAACCGGTACGGCGACCGGCTCACGGCCCGCAGCGTGGGAAGGCTCCTGGAGGACCACCTCGCCCGCGCGGGCGTCCGCGGCGACGCCAGCCCGCACACGCTCCGCCACAGCTTCGCGACGCACCTGCTGGACCGCGGGGCCGACCTCCGGAGCGTCCAGGAGCTGCTCGGCCATCGCAACCTGACGACGACTCAGATCTACACCCATGTGACCCAAGAACGCCTCCTGGAAGCCTACCAGGGGGCCCATCCGCGAGCCTGACCGCGGTCGGGGGCGGGCGAGTTCTCTTTGACGATGATGCAACCGTGACATAGACGTTCATTCAGAGAGACATGCGAGTCGAACGATCGTTCCGGCGTTGCAAACGAAAGACGCTGAACGATTTCCGGCTCGCCGATCCGTCCGGGGCGGATCGGCGGGGGCTCGTCATCCGTCCACCCGAGGCTCGCCGTCGTCGGCCGCGCCTCCGGCGGGAACACCGAGAGAAAGCGACCGAGATGTCCAAGAGTCGGATCCTCATCGTTTGCCCGGATTCCAGCGGGCTGGCGCTGCTGACTTCGATGCTGAAGTCGCTGGGCCACGTCATCGAAGAAGCGCCGAACGACCGCGCGGCGGTCCGGCTGCTGGAACGCGACCCGGTCGACCTCGTGCTCGCGAGCGTCGACCCGGGGGACGCGGACTGCCTGGAGCTGCTGACCTACGTCCGCCGCAAGCACGGCGGCACGCCCGTCGTCCTGATGTTCCCCCGGCTCCATCTGGAGCGGGCGAAAGAGGCGATGAAGCAGGGGGCGGCGGCCGTCCTCCGCTATCCTGCGCCGGCCGCCGAGCTTCGGGCGGCCGTCCTGCAGGCCCTGGAGCAGGCGGCCGACCGCCGCCCGTCGCCCCCGCCCCCGCCCCCGCCCCCGGCCTCGCCCTCGCCGTTCGCGACCGTCGGGGCGGGCGATTCGACCTTCGCGGTCCGGCCGTACTTCGTCGGATCCCCGACGGTGCCCGCCTCTCCGGACGGATCGGCCGCCCCGAGCCCGAGGGGTGATGCGACGGCGACCGCGACCGCGGCGGCGACCGTGCCGGCTGCGAGCGGCGACCCAGACCTCGAACCGGCGGACCCGGCCCGCGGTCAGGATCTGGTCGGGGCCGACCCGTGCCTCCGCCAGATCATGACGATGGCCGCCGCGCTCGCCTCCGCCCCGGCGACCGTCCTGATCGAGGGCGAGCCCGGCACCGGCAAGTCGGAACTCGCCCGGCGGCTCCACCAGGGCTTCGGCCAGGGCGACCGCCCGTTCGTCGCGATCCACGCCGCCGAGCTGATCGAGCCTCCGGCGACCGAGGACCAGGACGGCCCGGCCTCCCCCCAGCGCAATCTCGGCCTGGAATGGGCGAACAAGCTGTCGCGGGCGGCGGGGGGGACGCTCTTCATCGAGGAGGTCGGCGCCCTCGACCCGCAGCTCCAGCTCCAGCTCCTCCGGGAGATCCAGCTCCAGGACATGGAGGCCGCCTCGGGCCGGTCGGGGGGCTACAAGCGGGCGATGGCGAGGCTCGTGCTGTCGACGAGCGAGAACCTGGGGGCGCTGGTGGAGCAGGGGAGGTTCCGCCAGGACCTCTTCCATCGGATCAGCTCCATCCGCCTGACCGTGCCGCCGCTCCGCCATCGCGGACAGGACGTCGAGCTGCTGGCCGAGCACTTCCGCTCGCGGTTTGCCCGCCAGTTCGACCGAAACGTGGTCGGCTTCACGCGGGACGCGCTGGAGGTCCTCCAGCGTCACGACTGGCCGGGGAACGTCCGCGAGCTTCAGGGAGTCGTCCAGCGGGCCGTCGTGCTCTGCCACGGGCCCCGGATCACCGCGACCCACCTCGGGCCGATCCTCAATCCCCATCGCGGGGCCCGGGGCTCCCGGACGAACTCGGGGCGTCCCCACCTGCCCATGGGCATCCGGCCCCTCAAGGAGGCCCTGGAGGAGCCCGAGAAGCAGATCATCATCCAGGCCCTCCAGGCCCTCAACTGGAACCGCCAGGAGACCGCCCGGATGCTCGACATCAACCGCACGACGCTCTACAAGAAGATGAAGAAGTACGGGTTGCTGGTCGACGAGCCGATGTGGGTCGACTGAGCTTGCTCGGTCGACCCACAAGCCTCCCCCCCTCAAGACTTCCGCCTCGCAGCACACCGCCCTCCAGCCCGCCCGCCGTCGCGTCGATCGCCCGGCTTCAGGCCTCGAACTGCTTGAGGTCCAGGTCGGGGAGCATCGCCCCCGTCTCCAGGAAGTTGTTGCAGAGCTCGAAGCAGCGCCTCATGTCGTGGCGAAGGTGGCCCATCGGCGCGGTTTCGAGGTAGTGGTGGAGATACGGACGATAGGCCGGGTGCGCGCAGTGGTCGATGATCGCGCGGGCCCGGGCCATCGGGGCGAGCCCTCGGAGGTCCGCCAGGCCCTGCTCGGTCACGATCACCTGGACCGAGTGCTCGCTGTGGTCGACGTGGGTGCACATCGGCACGATGGTCGAGACCCGCCCCCCCTTGGCGACCGAGGGGCACATGAAGATCGAGAGATAGGCGTTGCGCTCGAAGTCGCCGCTCCCCCCCAGGCCGTTCATGATCTGGGTGCCGAAGAAGTGCGACGAGTTGACGTGGCCGTAGACGTCGACCTCGATCGCCGTGTTGGTGGCGATCACCCCCAGCCGCCGTGCGACCTCGGGGTTGTTGGAGATCTCCTGCGGCCGGAGCACGATCTTGTCGGCGAACTCGTCGAAATGGTCGTACAGGAACCGGAGCTTCTCATCCGACAGGCTGAGGGAGCAGGTGCTCGCCCCCAGGACCGACCCCCGGCCGATCAGGTCGACCACCGTGTCCTGGAGGACCTCGGTGTAGATCTTGAACCGGGGGAAGTCCGGATTGGACGAGAACGAGGCCATCACGGCGTTGCAGACGTTGCCGACGCCGCTCTGCAAGGGCAGGAAGCCCGGCGGGATGCGGCCCGCGGCCATCTCGTCCAGGAGGAACCGGCAGACGTGCTCGCCGATCGCCGCGCTCGTCGCGTCCGGCGCGGCGAAGGGCCGGCCGCCGTCGGGCAGGTCGCTGGCGACCACGCCGACGATCTTCCGCGGGTCGACCGCGGCGTAGGTCGTGCCGATCCGGTCGAGCGGGTCCTGGATGGGGATCGGGTCGCGGTGCGGGGGGCGGGGGAGCGTGTAGATGTCGGCCAGCTCGGCGATCCGGGCCGGGTGGAACGTGTTCTTCTCGATGATGACCCGTTCGGCCTGCTCCAGGAACGTGGGCGCGTTGCCGATGCCCGTCGTCAGCAGGACGCGGCCGTCCACGGTGACATCGGCGGCCTCGACGATCGCGAAGTCCATCTTGCCGAGGAACCCGCCCGAGGTCATCTGGGCGACGTGCGAGAGGTGCATGTCGATGAAATCGATCCGGCCCGAGTTCGCCAGCTTGCGCAGCGGCCCCGAGGTCATGTAGGGCGCCCGCCAGCTGATCGCGCCGGCCTCGGCCAGGGCGTCGTCGCAAAGCGCGCCGGTCGACGCGCCGGTGAGGAGCCGGATCTGGAATTCCTCGCCCTTCTCGTGCAGGGCCCGGGCCCGCTTCGCCAGCGCGGCGGGGACCACCTTGGGCGAGCCGGCGGGCGTGAAGCCGCTGGTCCCCACCATCGCGCCGTGCGGGATCAGCTCGGCCGCCTCCTCGGCGGTGAGGGTCGGAAATGGACTTCCCATCGGTAGGACTCGAACTTTCTTGGGTCGATGAGGCCCTGGCGCATCCCCCACGTCGGCGGTCGGGGGACCCCTGCGGGAAGGCGGGGCGGTGATCGACGGCTTGCGCCCGGGGCTCCGGGCGGCGCGTCGATCGGGGAGTCATCGGTGGAAATGGAGGGCGCGGTCGCCGGTCCCCCGGGGGACCCTCCAGGCCTTCCATTGTCCCCGATCGCCGGGGCGGTGCAAGGACCCGGCGCCGGAAACGACGACGGCGGCCGGCCCGGGTGGGGCGGCCGCCGTCGGAGTTCGAGATCCATCAGCCGATCGGGCCGGTCAGCTCTTGATGATGTCGCGGACGGTGCCGCCGGCGGGGATCATCGGCAGGACGTGCTCCTGGTAGGGGACCAGGACGTCCAGAACGTACGGGCCCTTGTGGGCGATCATCTCCTTGAGGGCGTCCACCAGCTCGGCCTTCTTGCGGACCTGGCGGGCCGCGACGCCGAAGCCCCTGGAGACGGCCACGAAGTCGGGATAGGTGACCGCCGGAAGCTCGCCGCCCCCCTGGCCGACGGCCTCGGGGTGGTCGACGGGGCCGAGGTAGGTGTGGGCCCGGTTCCCCTGGTGAAAGCGGTCCTCCCACTGGACGACCATCCCCAGGTGCTGGTTGTTCAGCACGATGATCTTGACCGGCAGGTTCTCGCAGAAGACCGTCGCCAGCTCCTGGATGTTCATCACGAAGCTGCCGTCGCCGTCGATGTCGACGACGAGCGCGTCCGGGAACGCCGCCTGCGCGCCCATCGCGGCGGGGAGGCCGTAGCCCATCGAGCCCAGCCCGCCCGAGGTGATCCAGGTCCGGAGCTTGTTGAACTTCGTCCACTGCGCGGCCCACATCTGATGCTGGCCGACGCCCGTCGTCATGATGAACTCCCCGCCCGTGAGCTTGGAGAACTCGTCGAGGACGTACTGGGGCAGGATGGCGTCGTCGCGCTGGTCGAACGTCATCGGGTCGGACGCCCGCCACTCGTCGACCTGCTTGTGCCAGGCGCGGTAGTCGCCGGTGGTCGCCTGCGGGGTGATCTCCGTCAGGAACGACTTCACGTCGGAGTGGATCGGGATGTGGGCGAACTTGTTCTTGTTGATCTCCGAGGCGTCGATGTCGACGTGGACGATCCGGCCGTGCTTGGCGAACTCGCTGAGCTTGCCGGTCACGCGGTCGTCGAACCGGACGCCCAGCGCCAGCAGCAGGTCGGCGTGGTTGACCGCCATATTGGCGTAGACGGTGCCGTGCATGCCGAGCATGCCGAGCGACAGGTAGTGGTCGCTGGGCATGGCGCCCAGGCCGTGGACGGTCATCGCCACCGGGATGCCGGTCTTGGCGGCGAAGTCGCGGAGCATCTCGCCCGCGTTCGAGGCCAGCACGCCGCCGCCGCAGTAGATGATCGGCCGCTCGCTGGCCTTGAGGGCCTCGAGCACCTCGCGGATCTTCTCCGGCGTCGGCGCGGGGGGGAGGCTGTAGCCGGGGAGGTCCATCTCCACGTCGTAGTCGGGGTTCGACACGATCGTGTTCTGGACGTCCTTGGGCATGTCGATCAGGACCGGGCCCGGCCGGCCGGTGGTGGCCAGGTAGAAGGCCTCCTTCACCACGCGGGCCACGTCGCGGGCGTCCTGCACCAGGTAGGCGTGCTTGGTGATCGCGCGGCAGACCTCGACGGTCGGCGTCTCCTGGAAGGCGTCGGTGCCGATGACGTGGGTCGGCACCTGGCCGGTGATGGCCACCAGGGGGATGGAGTCCATCTTGGCGTCGGCTAGGCCGGTCACCAGGTTCAGGGCGCCTGGGCCCGACGTCGCCATGACGATGCCCGGCTTGCCGCTGGCCCGCGCGTACCCCTCGGCCGCGAAGACGCCCCCCTGCTCGTGGCGGGGGAGGATCGTGCGGATCCGGTCGCGGTAGCGGGTGAGGGCCTGGTGCATCGGCATGCTCGCCCCGCCCGGGTACGCGAACACTACGTCGACGCCGTGCCTCGCCAGCGATTCGACCAGGACGTCCGCCCCGGTCGTCGGCCTTGTAGCGGTCGGAACCTTCATCTTGTCTGTGGCGGCCACGTGCAGTCCTCGTGTCGTTCGCCGATGCCTTCAAGATTCCGCGTCCGAAAACGCGGGACGCGCGACCGGGGCCGGCGATCCGCCCCGGAAACGCATCATTCTAAGCGATCGCCTCGCGGGCCGACAACCCGACCCGCGTCGAGAACCCGGGCTGCCGCCCTGCGAGGCGACGCTCTAGAGCCTTCGGACCCTCGCGAGGTTCGCGCCCCGGCGCTGGCCCAGGGCCCCCGCCATCCCTAGCATATCGCGAGCCGCCCGCCCGGGATTCGCATGCCGAGTGGTCGACGTTGTGATATTCATGGGTGTCGTGTTGACGAATTCATTCGGATAAGGCTTGCGAGCGGGTGGAGCTATTGTTTAACTATAAATTTGAAGCCATTTCAAATACCTTGACCCGGCCCCCGTCAATCGCCGGTAACGATGAACGAGTGGCGCTAGTTCGGGGATATTCGCCCCCGGTGGGGCGGGCCTCAACGGAAGGTAGGCGGGCGTGCCGCCCCTGACGCCGGCCGGAACCAGGTCGGTCAAGGAGTCCGACAGGCGATCAGCCCGTCCGTACGACCACGATCGTCGGCGGGATCGGTACGGAGAGCCCCATAGAGGAGGCGGAGCAAAGCCGGGCCGGCCGCCTCCGGAGGGCATCCGCGATCGGGATTTTCTCGATTCGAGCCCGAAGTGAGGGCGAGTTCTCGCGCGATCGGTCTCGCCCCAAGGTCAGTCGTCCGACGAGGTCCCCGCCCAGCCGATCGGCTCCTTGAGCGATCGCAGGAAGTGGGTCCCCTTTCCCTTGGCCTTCAGCTCGGCGATCTTGGCTTCGGCCTCGGCCTTCTGCGGGAAGTCGAACTTGGCGACGGTCCGGCCGCCGATGTCGCATACCGCCCAGACGATCTTCATCCGGGGCGCGGCCGAGGGTTTCGGCTTGAGCCCCGAGGAGTCCGAACGGGGCCGCGACCGCGAGCCGGAGTCCCGCCCCAGCGGGATCCCCCGCGCTTCGGCGGCCTCCGCCGCCGCCCTCAGGTCCCGCCGATTCAGTGGCCTTCCCATCCCGCCCCCCTCCCTTTCCCCGATCCGTCATGTCTCGCGTCACGAATTTATCATAGATCCCGGTCAAATCGACCCTCGGATCCCCCGAGGATCCACGCCGAACCCGGCGACCCGTCGGGCGGCCCCGGCCGCGCCCCTCGTCGCGACCGAGTCGGAGGAACCCGCCCCAGAAGCCAGCTCGCGGAAACGGAAGGATCGTGAACGCATGCAGGCTGGGCGTCCGGGAAACATCGGATGTCTTCCAGGAACGTGTTTCATCCTCTTGCGCGATGTGATCGATGAGCCATGAATCATTCGTTTCGATCGCTTGCACGTCGATCATCTCGCATAGCTGATATTCACAGAAGCCATGAAGTCGCGTTTCTTGATGGACTCCGAATTTCTAAGGAGTGTGGCCTTGATGTTGCGATTTGACGCTGTATTAATGAAGGTTACGGACTTGTCCCCTTCATCAAAACGACGTCCGTGCCCTGTCGTGCTCGAATCCCTTCTCCTTCCCTCTCTCGGGAGATCCAGCGGATGGCTGTCGGTCTATCACGTAAGCGCGTCGGTTTCACCCTGATCGAACTCCTGGTGGTCATCGCCATCATCGCCGTGCTCATCGCCCTCTTGCTCCCCGCCGTGCAGTCGGCCCGCGAGGCCGCCCGCCGCGCCCAGTGCATCAACAACCTGAAGCAGCTCGGCCTCGGCCTCCACAACTACGTCTCGCAGCAGAACAGCTTCCCGCCGCTTTGCGGCAACATGTGGGAGACCGGGCCCGCCTCGCCCGCCATGGGCAACTGGCCGCTGGGCTGGGCCGCATCGTTGCTGCCGAACATGGAGCAGCAGCAGATCGCCAACGCGGCGAACTACTCGTTCGGCGCGGACCAGCCGGCCAACTTCCAGACGATCTGCCGGGCCCGCGTGGCGACGTTCATCTGCCCGTCGGAGAGCCTCGCCCAGGGGCCGTGGCTCGCGTCGTCGTGGATGAACTACGCCGGCAACATCGGCGGCCCGGCCTCCATGGCGAGCTGGAGCGGGATCATCATTCCGATGAGGGAGGAGCCCGGCCGGACGCGGGTCGGCACGAACTACCCGAACAACCTCGGCACCGTTGGCATCCAGAGCGTCACCGATGGCACGTCGAACACCGTGGCCTTCAGCGAGCGGCTGGTCGGCGTGGCGAGCGGCGACTTTACTATCAGCTCGGCCAACGCGAAGCGGGTCGTCTTCGCCGTGCCGAGCGCCGGCGTCACGGCGGACACGGGCGGGGTCGTCCAGGCCCAGGCGTTCGTGGCCGCCTGCCGCTCCTTGCCCGGCACCACCTCCACGGCCGGGACGACGAACAACGGCTGGATCGGCGGCGCGGTTTGGGCGGGCTCGCACGCCAACACGCTCCGGTTCAACACTTACTCCCACGTGAACTCGCCCAACGGCATCTCCTGCATGGCCGAGAACTACCCGCCGGGCCAGGCCATCGACGCCATGTCGCCCAGCAGCAACCACTCGGGTGGCGTCAACGCCGGCATGGCGGACGGCTCCGTTCGGTTCATCAAGGACAGCATCTCGCTCCCGACATGGTGGGCGCTCGGCACCCGAGCCGGCGGCGAGGTCATCAGCGCCGACTCGCTCTGATCGGCCACTTGCGGGCCGGGCGTCGCCGACGTCCGGCCTTTCCCTCTCCTGACGAAGATTGCGAAGAGGATCGTCCCATGTCTTTCGTGCGAATCGCGTCGGTCGGCCTGATCCTGGCGGCGTTCTCCGCCCTCCCCGGCTGCGGTGAAGGCGGTAGCGGGGGATCGGCCCCGGTGGTGGACGAGACCCGCCCGGACGCCGGCCTCGAAGCTTCGAAGAAGCTCCAGCAGATGCAGCCTCCCCCGCCGCCGGGCAAGAAGGCCCGCTGAGCGGGATCACCCCCTCGGTGTGGTGAGAATTCCTCAGGGACGCCCGGCCTCCTCGCCTCTCGCGAGGAGGCCGGGCGTCTTCGTTTTTGGCGCATGAATTGCTCTGCAGGACGGGACGAAGTCGCCCCCCTTGAGAGACGAATCATGCGCTACCATGTCCTCGCCGCCGATTATGATGGGACGCTGGCCACCGACGGCCGCGTCGACCCGCCGACGATCGACGCCCTGCGTCGGCTGAAGGAGTCGGGCCGGAAGCTCGTCATGGTCACCGGGAGGGAGCTGGACCAACTCCTGGAGATCCTGCCGGAGATCGACCTCTTCGATCGCGTCGTGGCCGAGAACGGGGCTCTGCTCTACCGGCCGAGGGAGAAGGAGGAGGAGACGCTGGCGGAGGGACCGCCGGCGGAGTTCGTCGAGCGGCTGAAGGCGCGGGGCGTCGGGCCGATCTCGGTCGGCCGGGTGATCGTGGCCACCTGGGAGCCGCACGAGTCGACGGTCCTGGACGTGGTGCGGGAGATGGGCCTGGAGCTGCAGGTCATCTTCAACAAGGGGGCCGTCATGATCCTCCCCTCGGGCGTCAACAAGGCGACCGGGCTGGAGGCGGCACTCCTCGACCTGGGGCTCTCGGCCCACAACGTGGTGGCGATCGGCGACGCCGAGAACGACCACGCCTTCCTGGCGTCGAGCGAGTGCGGCGTGGCGGTCTCCAACGCCCTCCCGACTTTGAAGGAGCGGGCCGACTGGACCACCGCCGGCGACCACGGCCGGGGCGTCGTGCAGCTGATCGAGGGGCTGATCGCGGACGACCTGGCCTCCCTCGAACCGAAGCTGACGCGCCACGATCTCTTGCTGGGCGAGGACGAGGAGGGGCGTGAGGTCCGGATTCCGTCCTACGGCCGCAACGTGCTGGTCGCTGGGACGTCGGGGGGCGGCAAGTCCACGCTGACGACCGGCCTGCTGGAGCGGCTCAGCGAGTCCCGCCATCAGTTCGTCATCATCGATCCCGAAGGGGACTATGACGAGCTGGAGCTGACCATGAAGCTCGGCGACCCCAAGAACGCGCCGACGGTCGACGAGGTGGAGGAGCTGCTGGCGAGGCCCGAGAAGGAGGACGTGTCGGTCAACATGCTCGGCATCGACCTGAGGGACCGCCCGGCCTTCTCGGACCAGCTCATCCCGAGGCTCCAGGACCTTCGAGCCCATACCGGGAGGCCCCACTGGATCGTGGTGGACGAGGTCCACCACCTGATGCCCGCGAGCTGGCAGCCCGCGCCGCTGGTGATCCCCAAGGACCTCCACGGGGTGCTCTACATCACCGTCGAGCCGGACAGCATCGCCCCGGCCTTGCTGGAGGCGGTCGACGTGCTCCTGGCTGTGGGGGGCGAGCCGGAGAAGACGATCCGCCGCTTCTGCGAGGCCACCGGGCGTGCCGAGCCGAAGGGCCTGAAGCCGGTCGAGCTGGAGCGGGGCGAGACCCTCGCCTGGTTCGTCGGCGAAGATCGCCCGCCGGTGAAGGTGAAGACCACCGCGCCCAAGTCCCAGCGCCGGCGGCACAGCCGCAAGTACGCCGAGGGGAATCTCGGGCCCGATCGCAGCTTCTACTTCAAGGGTCCCGAGGGGAAGCTCAACCTCCGCGCCCAGAACCTGGTGGCGTTCCTCCAACTGGCCGAAGGGCTCGACGACGCCACCTGGGATCACCACCTCCAGCAGGGGGACTACGCCCTCTGGTTCCGGGAAGGGATCAAGGACGACGAGCTGGCCGAGGCCGCCGAGCAGGTGGCGGCCTCGGGCCTGGCGGCCGACGAGAGCCGGGCGAAGATCAAGGAAGCCGTCGAGGAACGCTACACCCTCCCCGCCGAGCGCGTCACGTCGGCCTGACCGCCGGGCGCGCCCGAGGGGAGGAGAGGGGGGCTCAGGCCGTCGCCGTGTCGAGGCGGCGGCGGGTCCGCAGGCGGTTCCGGAGCGCCAGCGCCGAGACGACGAGGCCGCCGATCGCCGACAGGGCGAGGCTCCCCGGCTCGGGGACCGCGGCGTTGAAGCGATACTCGAAGACGCCCGAGTCGCCGAACGTGCCGCTCAGGTCACGCAGCCGGAACGACGCGACGTAGTCGCCGGGGGCCGCCGCGGCGAAGATCGGGGCGAAGTCGAGCGAGGCGACGCCCAGCCCGAGCGCCAGGGTCGAACCGGCCCCGAACAGCGAATGGCCCGAGGCGTCCAGGATCGACAACCCGGCCGTCGCCCCCACCAGCTCGATCACCAGGTCGGCCTGCGCGATCGAGCCGTTCCAGCGACCGCCCGACGAGTTCAACAGGATCGTCTCCTCGGCGTCCGCCGGGAAACCCATGAGGGCGTCCACCGAGCCGAACCGGATGTCCGAGCCCTCGACGTCCGGCGTCTGGCCGGAGACGAGCATCCCGGCGAAGACGCCCGAGCCCGGGGTGAGGGCGAACGGCGGAGCGGAACCCTCCGGAAGGTAGTTCGACGGGCTGATCCGCACCTCGGTGTCGACGCCGACGTTCGGCCCGGTGTAGACGAAGATCCCCTTCGAGTGGTAGTGGTCACCGTGGTTGTAGAGCAGGGTGAGCCGTCCGGCGTTCGGGTTGGCGAGCCCGGCGTAAGTCCCCGATGCGATCGTCGCCAGCGAATCGACGCCGATGTAATAGTTGACCATGTCGGCACGTGTGGAGGACGCGGCCCCGAGCAGGGCCAGGGCGCAGACGATCGAGGAAGTCTTCACGGGACACTCCAATCGGGAAACGAACGGACCGTGGCCGAGGCGCGGCCGGGACCGATGCTGGTCCAGAAAGCGGCCGCGCAGGCCGGCTGATTGGTTCCCCCGGACACCGCGCGGAGCGATGCGGCGGGGCGTCTTCGCCCGCCGTCGCCGGGGTGGGGCGACGGACGCGAGGACGTCCAATCCAGAGAAACGAGGGGACGAGGGGGGCGGGGCCGTGGGGCGGCCGCGACCTCGACGACGTGGGGATCAGCCCCGACGCGGAGGGCCTCTCGACGAGGCGACGAATTCCACGGGACCGTCGGCCTGATGAGGACCGAGTTGGAGCGGAGCCGGGGCGGCCGGTGAGTCCTGGGCCATCGTCGGCGGTTCGAGGACGACCTGAGCCTGACCGAAGAACCGGCAGGCTGCGCAGGAGTCGTCCTCGCCCGGCTCATCGAGCCGGCGGTCGGGGTCGTCGAGACCCGTCTCGTCGGCGTGGGCCGTGATCGTCAGGGCGTGAAAGCCGCGATCCCCCAGCGACAGGAGGCCGAAGAGGCAGGCCAGGGTCCAGAGGATGATTCGCTGGCTTGACGGTCGCATCGTTCTCGGGCCGGCCTGGGTCTCGGGTGCTCGTCGCGTTGACGTCTACCTGAGAACTGCCCGCGGCGCCGGAGAAGTTCCCTCGTCATCCCGCACGGCCCGGAGAGGTCGGCCCCGAAACGAGAACGTCCACCCCGGGCGCGGAGCCCGGGGTGGACGCGGGAGTCTGTTCGATCGAACGGCCCGGCCGAGGTGATCAGGGCTGGGCGTTCGGGGCGGGGGGCGGGGTCACCGACTGGAGCGCGTCGTCGACGGCGGAGGCCGGCGAGGGCGGCGGAGGAGGCGTGGACGAGGGGGCTGCCGTCTCTTCGGCCGGGGCGGGCTTGGGCTCGTCGCTCGGGGCCGGGGCGGGGGCCGGAGCGGCCGGAGCCGGGGTCGCCGGGGCTTCGCTGGCAGGGGCCGCCTGCATCGAGGGGGCCGCGTACATCGACTTCGAGGGCGCGCCGATCACCTGGGCCGAGGCCCAGGGGGTCTCGTAGATCGGCATCGAGCTGCCGAAGACGGCCGGCTCGTAGGCCGAGGAGTAGCAAGACGAGTAGCAGGAGGAATAGCAAGACGAGTAGCAGCTCGTCTCGACGTACTTCCGGTGGTGCTTCTTGAACAGCCCGCCGTGGAACAGGTTCTTCAGGAAGCAGCCCTTCCGCTGGCTGTAGCAGCTGGGGAAGGCGTCGGAGTAGCAGCTCTCGCTGTAGCACCCGCCGATGTAGTCGGCCGAGGAGTAGCAGCCGCTGTAGTAGGTCGGCTCGACCGAGGAGTAGCAGCTGCTGTAGCAGGCGTCGGAGACGCTGCTGTAGCACGACGGGACGTAAGCCACGTCCGCGTGCTTGTAGTGACAGCCCAGGCCGCTGAGGGCCATCAGCATCACAACCGTCCCATGCATGTCGTTGCTCCCGTTGCGGATTCGTGTGAGCGAGCCGTCGCCGTTTGGAGGTCGTGCGCGTCCGTCTCGCAGCCTGTGGGTCAATGTGATCGGCATTCTCTGTCCAGGCAGCCCAAATTCTAATACCCGTTCGCCGGTCGTTCAACCAAAACTTGGGTGATTAGGAAGACCTGGTCGTCTGGATAAAGAGTTCCTGTCGTCTTTCGGGGTTGGATGAGTCCGACGGCGGTCTTCGGCCGGGGGATCGACCCGCGGGGTTGCCTCGGGCCGATAGGTTATGATGGACCTTTGCGAGTCGCGCGCCGCGCCGCATCGCAACGAGGCTACGGCGAAAGGGGGATCGCGTGGGGAGGAAGCCGGGAGTTCGCAGGACGTCGGAGCCCGCCGGGGCGTCGCCGTCGGTCGTCGAGGAGGTCGCGTCGGCCCCGGCCGCCCCGACCGAGGAGCCTGGGCCTGCCTGGCCGGCGTGGGCGCGTCGGGCGGCGACCGTGGCCATCGCCGTGCACATCGCGGCGGTGGCGGGGGGGGCCCTGGGGGTGCCGCCGTCGTCGCTCCTGCAGCGTCGGTTCGCCGACCTGTTCACCTGGCATCACGGCCTGTTCGACCAGGGCTACGCCTATCGGTACTACGCGGAGCCGCCGCCGACCCCGGTCGTGGTGGCGACCCTCCGCCGGGCCGACGGCTCCGACGAGGTCGTCCGCATCCCCGAGCGCGAGGTCGCCGGGCCGCCGATGCGCCGCCAGCGCCAGCTCGCCCTGGCCAACGCCCTCTTCGCCAGCACCCGCTCCGGGCACGAGGGCCACGATCACGGCGACGACGACGGCGGCGACGAGGAGCCCCCCTGGCTGGCCCGCTCGTACGCGAAATACCTGGGCCGGGCCCACCCCGGCACGTCGAGCGTCACGCTCAAGGTCCAGCAGCACCTGATCCCGGGGCCCGACCGGGTCCTGGAGATGAAGGAGGAGACCGGCGGCCGGTTCGACCTCTTCGACAAGTCGCTCTTCACCTCGCCCCGATGGATCGGAGACTTCCCGTGCGACGGTTCCTGATCGACGCGGCCGCGTACCTCTCCGGCCTGGCCTCGGGCTTCGCCCGGGGGTGGTCGCGGTTCTTCTTCCGCCCGGCCGACCCGACCCCGCTCGGCCTGATCCGGGTCGCCGTGGGCCTGCTCGGCTTCTGGAGCCTCTTCGTCCTGGGCCTGGACCTGCACGCCTACCTGGGCTCGCAGGGCTGGGCCGAGGCCGAGGCGTCGTATCAGTCGTTGCCTCCCTATGCCTGGTCGTTCTGGTTCTTCGTCCCCGACTCCCTCCTGCGCGCGGCGTGGCTCGCCTGCCTGGGGGTCTTCGCCCTGCTGGCGCTCGGGCTGTTCAGCCGGACGACGGCGGTGCTGGCCTGGGTGATCGTGGTCTCGACCGTCCGGCGGGCGCCGGTGGCGGTCTTCGGCTTCGACCAGATCCTCTCGACCCTGGCGCTCTACCTGGCGGCGACCGGGGCGAGCGGCCAGGCGGTCTCCCTCGACCGCTTCCTGAGGCGTTATCGCGAGGCGAGGCTGCGGGCGGCCGTGGTCCGTCCCCAGGGGGCCCGCGTCGTCGCGCCGGCCGAGCCGGGCAAGCCCCGGCCGACGACCTCGGCGAACCTCGGCCTGCGGCTGATCCAGCTCCACCTGGCGTTCATCTACGGCATGGCGGGCCTGGCGAAGCTGCAAGGCCCCTCCTGGTGGAATGGCATGGCACTCTGGGGCACGATGGCGGCCGGCGAGTTCGTCGCCTTCGACTTCACCCCGCTGGCGGCCTGGCCGGTCGTCCTGAACGCGATGACCCACGGCAGCCTGGCGCTGGAGATCGCCTATCCGGTCCTGATCTGGTTCGCCGCGACCCGGCCGCTGATGATCGCCGGGGCGGTCCTGCTCCATCTGGGGATCGCGGTGGTGAGCCCCGGGCTGACCGAGTTCGGCCTGGCGATGGTCGCGGCGAACCTGGCGTTCGCCTCGGGGACCTGGCTCCGCAGCCTGGCGGCCGGCCGCGAGGACGAGCAGCCTGCGCTCCGGGTCCTCTTCGACGGGGCCTGCCCCCGCTGCCGGGCCTCGATGGCGCTGGTCACGGCGGCCGACCCCGACCGCGTGATCGAGCCGATCGACCTGACGGCCGTGGACGTGGCCTCGATCCATCCTTCGCTCAGGCCTGAGGATTGCATGAGGTCCATGCACGTCGTCTCCCGGTCGGGGAGGGTGTCGGCGGGGTTCGACGCCGTGGTGCGGGTCGCGTCCTGGCTGCCGCTCTTCCGGCCGCTGGCCCTGATCGGGGGCTTGCCGGGGGTCGCGTCGCTGGGTCGGATCGTTTATGATCGGATTGCGTCCTCGCGGCCGCGCGACGCGGCCTGCACGGACGACGTCTGCGGGATCCACCCCCCGGCTTCCTCGTCTGATTCGGCCCCCCTCTCTCCCGATCGCGCCTCTCCGCCGTCCGGGGGCCTTGTCCGGGACCTTTCGCAAAAACGCTGAGAGAGCGCCATGAACCAGCAGAACCGATACACGGCCACGTCGGGGTCCGACGCCAAGCCCTCTGCGGATCGCGAGGCGGGGAAGCGCCTCTTCGTCCACGAGCCGGGCTGGCGGATCAGCATCAAGCGCGGCAGCGACCGCGTCTTCTGCCACATGATGGCCCCGGGGCAGGACTACTATCACCGCCTGATGGACGGCGAGCTCTACCTCCACCAGGACTCCGAGCGTATCTGCCTGAGCTGCGCCTCCCGTCGCGGCATCATCTCGTATGAGGCCCGTCGCCTCCCCGACGAGGGCCCCAAGTTCCTGATGGATTCCGGCGACCTGCCCGTCTTCGTCATCGACGAGAAGAAGTAAGTCCCCCCGCCTCTCCCGAGCCGCGACGCCGCGACTCCTTTCCCCCTCGCCCTTCTCCGGGCGCAGGACGTCGCTCGCCGGCCTGAAATCCGACCCACAAGTCCGAAACCCTTCGGCGGCCGAATACGGCCCCGACGGTTCGCCCTGCGCGCCCGTGGCGGGTGGTTGTGGCGGGCCCGCCTTTCGGACCAGAATAGGCCCCATTCCGAAGCCCAGGGACGACTGCGGGAGTTCGAGACGATGCTGCATGCGCAAACGACCGGCCGAAGGATGTTCCCCCTGGCGCTGGCCCTGATCCTGGTTTCGGCCCCGGTCGGCGGGCTCCGCGCCGAGGATCCCGCCGAGGCGAGGCCGCCGCTCCCGCCTGTTTCCGAGCGGGCCCGGGCCGTCCACGCCGCCGGGATGCTGTTCGACGGCCACAACGACTTCCCCTGGCTGATGCGGACCCAGAACGACCTGGGGATGACGAAGTCCGACTTCGCCCAGCACGTCGACGGCCAGACCGACGTCCCCCGGCTCCGCGAGGGGGGGCTCAAGGCCCAGTTCTGGTCGGTCTACATCCCCAGCGAGCAGCCCCATCCGACCAAGACCGTCGTCGAGCAGATCGACTTCGTGAACCGGCTGGTCGAGAAGTATCCCGACGACCTGCAACTGGCCCTCACCGCCGACGACGTGGAGAAGGCGGTCAAGGCCGGCAAGATCGCCAGCCTGATCGGCATCGAGGGGGGCGTGGCGATCGACGACAGCTTCGCCGAGCTTCGGGCCTTCTACAAGCTGGGGGCCCGCTACATGACCATGACCCACAACAAGACCCTGGCCTGGGCCGACGCCGCCACCGGCGAACGCCAGCACGGCGGCCTCAGCGAGTTCGGCGAGCGCGTCGTCGCCGAGATGAACCGCCTGGGGATGCTCGTCGACATCTCCCACGTCTCGGCCGAGACGATGGAGGACGTCCTCCGCGTGAGCAAGGCCCCGGTCATCGCCAGCCACTCCAGCGCCTTCGCCCTCTGCCCGGTCCCCCGGAACGTACCCGACCCGATCCTGGCAGGGCTCAAGACCAACGGCGGGGTGGTGATGGTTAACTTCTACTCCGCGTTCCTCGTCCCCGACGCCAACAAGAACGCCCGCGCCGCCAAGGACGCCATCCGCAAGGCCCACCCCGACGACAAGGCCGCGCGCGATAAGGCGATCGCCGAGTGGTACGAGAACGAGCCTGGGACGATCCGCGGCACCGTGGCGACGGTCGTCGACCACATCGACCATATCGTGAAGGTCGCGGGAATCGACCACGTCGGCATCGGCTCCGACTTCGACGGGATCGACAGCTGGCCCGTCGGCCTCGACGACGTCTCCGCCTACCCCCGCATCACCGAGGAACTCCTCCGTCGCGGCTACTCCGAGCCCGACGTCCACAAGATCCTCGGCGGCAACGCCCTTCGCGCCCTCCGCGAAGCCGAGACCGTGGCCAAACAGCTTCAGGCGACCACCGCCCCCCAGGTCGACGACATCAAGCACGTCCGCAAGAACGACGACGACTGAGACTGGCTTCGATTGGGTTCGTTCGCGCCGACGTGGGGATGAGCCCGGTCGACTCATGTTCTTTTCCAGGAATGACTTAAAACTGGCTTGCAGCCGTCAAGAATTGGCTTCGTTCGGCGCGCTTCGCCACGCGGTCTCGGGCGGATCGCCCCCTCCGGCCTGCTGATCGATGGCTCCCGTCGACGCGACCGCGGCGAACTCAGCAGGCCCGCCGGCGACCCCGGCCGGGCTCATCGGGGTCGGCTTCGATTGGGTTCGTTCGCGCGCCGCGATTTTCACCGTAAGTGGATTCCTGATTGGAGTTTAACGACTCAAAGAAATTGGCTTCGTTCGCGCGCTTTCCCTTGGTTTTCGGTGGACGACGCGGTGTCAAGGCGTCCCGCGAAGCCTCGGTGGAGGGAATTCGGGAGTTTCCGCTTCCCGCTGCATGAGTCGCCTCCCCTCGAACGCCGCGGCTCGATTGTCGCGCCCGTTCGGCGCGCGACGGCCCTTGATTGGACGATGGCCCTCGATCCGGGATCGCTGACGCAAAATCTCGCAAATCGTCCACGCATCCCGAATCCCGGCGGGTCGATGTGGGGCGATTCGCGGGGAGCGACGATCCGAGGTGCCGCACGAACCGGCGGCGAGGCCTCGGTGTCGGGTGCATGCCCGAAGGGCGAACGCCGCCGCCTCGCCCCGACCTACCTCAGTTCGTGCCTTCCGCCCTGGGGGAGTCTCCCGCGATGCCCATGTTCGTCCATCTGGCCCCGGAGTCGCGGGCGTCCCGGATCCGTCGCCGCGGCATCGGCCGCCTGAGGAGGCCCGACGACGGACACTCCGGCGGCCTCTTCGCGATGCCGATCACCAGCGACTTCTTCGTCACCCACCAATGGCTTCGCGAGCTGAGACGACGCGGCCGAGGGGCGATCGTCGGGATCGACTTCCGCATCGCCGACGACGAGCCGGTCTGGGTTGGTCGCTACGCGCACGAGCATCGGCAGGTGACCGCAGCCGTCGCCGCGGCGATGTTCGCCGAGCCGGAGCCTCGTCTGGGCTGGGAGGTCGTCATCCCTCGGCGCGTCGCGGCGAGCGAGATCCACCGGATCCGCGCCCTGCCGCAGGTGGTCGGATGGCGTTATTTCCCGACCGCCAAGGGGCGGCGGCCCTTTTGCACCTGCAAGTTCTGCACGCGAGGCGAGTACGGAGCGGCCCGGCTGCGCGAGCGGCTCGGCACCCCGGACTCCTGACGTCGAGACCGCGATCGATCGAGGTGGGAAGTTCAGGGCAAGCAGCCGGAGTGCGGAGTCGCCGAAGAAGATGCAGTACGATCCGGATCGTTTGTTGGAGATCATCCGAGAGGGCGCGGAGATTCATCAAGAGTTGGACGATCGGTCCTACGTCGACTTCGTCCGGGGCTGCGGCGAAGAAGGGCTTCGAACGATCACCGAAATCCTGAAGGCCCAGGTCGACGAGACGGACGAGTCGATCGCATGCTATAGCGCCAACTTGATCATCCGATCCCAATTGCCGGGCCGCGTGGGCGTCATCCTGGAAACCCTACGCCTGCCCTTCCGGAACCCGGGGGTGAGGGACGAGGTTCTGGAGACGATCTTCGACGAAATCGTGGGCGACCCGGAATTCCTGAGGGACGCGGAAGTCGTTTCGGAGGCCCGACGCGTCGAGGCCGGCTATCCATGGGTCAGGGAGCAGATCGGGCGATTCCTGAGGAATGCTACGGACATGGACGCCTAGGGATTCGCAGTGAGAGCGGGTGCGGCCAACCGGCGGTCGGGACGATCGCTCGGACGTGGGTGAAGCCGAGGCGGCGTCGGCTCGATTCCGAGTCGTCGATCGGCCATCAACTCTCGGCTTGACCTGCCTCCAGAGAGTCGACGATTTGTCGCGGCGCGACCTCTAAGCAGGGTATGGACCCGCGATCCGTCTCCCGCGGGAACGGCTCGCCGGGATGTGACGGGCTGGCCTTGGTCGAGCCGCCCCGCGGTCAGAGCGTCTTGAGGTACTCGATCAGGTCGTCGCGGTCGGCGTCGCTCAGCTTGTCGCCGAAGGTGTGGCCGCCGTTGCCCAGGCCGTAGCGGGAGGCGTCGAAGAGGCGGCGGGGTTCCTTGACCTCGGCGCCGGCGGGGACCTGGGCCTTCCAGCCGACGTCGCGCCGGTCGTAGTGCTCGAAGTCGGTCGATGGCGGGCGGAGGTAGCGGGCCGGGCGGCGGGGGGAGTCGAGCAGGGCGCGGAGGGTCGGGACGGAGCCGTTGTGGAGGTACGGGGCGCTGGCCCAGATCCCGACGAGGGGAGGGGCCTGGTAGCCGCGCTCGGAGTCGACGTCGACCGGGTGCTTGGCGGCGAACCAGGTCGCGTTGTAGTGCTCGACGAAGCGGTCGGAAAGCCCCTCGATCCGCGCGGGGTCGGTCTTCACCACGTCGAGAGGGACGACCTCGCCGGGGTAGTCGACCGTCTCGCCGTAAGTCCCGTGGCAGCCGGCGCACGACTTCTCGAACACGGCCCGGCCGCGAGCGGCGGATTCCGCCTCGATCGGGAAGGGGTACTTCGGGGCCTCGATGCTCTGGATATAAGCGTGGATGTCGGCGAACGTCGGCTCCAGCTCCTCGAACTCGGCCGCCGTCTTCTCGGCGAGCAGGAACTGCATGATCGAGCGCGACGAGTCGGCCGGGGTGCGGCCGTCGTAGTACATCTTCGTCTTGTACTTGAGGACCCACCACGGCGGGGCGTCCAGCTCCGGCAGGTTGGAGCCCATCGCCAGGGGGAACGTCCGCGACGAGAGGTCGGTGTTCCGCAGGCTCATCAGGACCACCGACATCATCCCCGCGTTGGTCGTCCCCCTCGCGCTGTTCAGGACGAACGGCATCAGCGGCGTGCGGCGGCCGTCGGCGCGGAAGAGGTCGAGGAAGAAGCCGGTGTAGTCGATCTGCGTGTTCGGCAGGCCGACGTAGCTCGTTCCGCCGATCGACCCGCCGTGGCAGGCCAGGCAGTCGACCTGCATCCCCCGGGTCTTGCCGTCGGCCTTGACCGACCGCTTCAGCCCCATCGGCAGGCCGTCGTTCGGGAACGGGGCGGGGTGGAACCCGTACCGCTTGGCGAAGGCCCGCGCGTAGCCTTCCGGGTCCTTCTCCGGATCCGGCGCGGGCTCGTCCCAAAATCGTGCGACCCCCTTGTAAGCCTCGTCGGCCCACTCGGCCTTGAGGAAGCTCCGGCCCAGGAGCGCCTCGCGACCGCGCTCGACGGCCGCCGGATCGGGAGCGGAGGGTGCGTCGGCCAGGGCCCGTTTCGCGAAGGCCGCCCCGACGATCAGGGACGCGAGGACGACCAGGCCGGGGCGGAGTCGGTTGGTTGCTGTTCGCATGGGTCCGGATCGAGGGGTGTGCATCGGGGCTCGTCACCGGGGGATTCTATACCCGGCCCCCGCGCCGGCCAAGTCGCGGCGAGCGATCGGCCTCAATGTGCGGGAGATCCTGCACATTTTCCTGGACGTCGGATCCCATGTGCGGTAGTTTCTGCACATCGTCGATTCGGAGGAGGGGAGGGGCCATGTCGCGACTGACGCCGGGCGAGTTGAAGGTGATGCGCCTGCTCTGGGAGCACGGCGAGATGAAGCCGGCGGAGCTTCAGGAGAGGTTCCCCGAGCCGATCAAAAACCCCGCGCTGCGGTCGCACCTGACGACCCTGCTGGAGAAGGGGCACGTCACGCGACGGCTGGTGGGGAAGGCGTACTTCTACAAGCCGACGACGCGGCGGAGGTCGGCGTTCCGGACGATGCTGGGCGAGCTGGTCGACGCCTACTGCGGCGGTTCGATGGAGAACCTCGTCCTGAACATCATCCGGTCCGAGAAGCTCAGCGAGGACGACCTGATCGCCCTGCGGAAGCTCGCGGAGGAACAGCCGGACGAGCCGAATCCCAGGGCCGACGAAGGGAGGCGGAAATGAGCGCGACGGCGATGTTCGGCTGGCTCGCGGACGCCCCCTCGGGGCTCCTGCTGGTCCTGAAGGCGACGGCCGTCCTGACGGCGGCGTGGGGCGCGTCGTGGGCCGTTTCGCGACGCAACCCGCGCTGGCGGGTGCTCGCCTGGCGGGCGGCGGCGGTGGGGCTCGTCGCGATCGTCGGCCTGACCTTCGCGCCGCCGCTGTTCCGCTGGCGGGTCGCGCCGCCGGCCCGGACCGCGGTCGAGCGGGTCTCGGCCGCGGCGGTCGCGGAGATGGCGGCGACCTCTTCGGAAACCCCGATCGGATTCCCCTCGGTCGAGGTCGCCGGGCCGATCCGGCCGGCCGCCTCGCCGCCGGCGCCGGTCGCCGCGCCAGTCGTCCCGGCGCGGCCGCCGCTCGCGCCCGGGACCTGGCTGCTCGTCGGCTGGGGCGTCGGATGTACGGTCTTCGTTCTACGCCTCGCGATCGGGGCGTGGCGGCTGTCGCGCGTCGTCCGCCGGGCCGACGCCGCGCCCGAAGCCGTGCAGCAAGCGGCCCGCGCCGCCGCCGAGCGGCTGGGGATGACGAGGCCGGTCCGCGTGGTCGAAACCCGGGCGATCGCGTCGCCGTGCCTGACCGGCGTCGTCCGGCCGGTGATCCTGCTGCCGGCGGGGAGGGGCCTGGACGCCCCCGGGCCCGACCTGGACGCGGTGCTCGTCCACGAGCTGACCCACGTCCGCAACGGCGACCTGTTCTGGAACGACGCGCTTCACCTGGCGTCGATCGTGCTCTGGTTCCACCCGCTCGCCTGGCGGATCCGCGCCGCGCACGCCTCGGCCTGCGACGCCGTCTGCGACGCGGTGGCCGTCGACCAGCTCGGCGACGTCGCGACCTACGCCCGCGCCCTGGCGCGCCTCGCCCTCCAGGCGGCCCACCGCCCCCCCGCCCGGGGCCTCGCCATGGCCCGCGCCGGGGACGTCCGCCGCCGAATCGCCGCGCTGCAACGGATGGTCCACCGCTCCCCCCTCCCCAGGAGTCTCGTCATGCCCGCGCTCCTGCTCTGCACCGCCCTCGCCGCCCTGATCGGCGGCACCGCCGTCCTCCGCGCCCAGGACGAGCCGCCGGCCGCGAAACCCGACGCACCCGCGTCGAAAACGCTCACCGTCCGCGCCCTCGACGCCGAGACGGGCGAGCCGCTGGAGGGGGTGGAGGTCGAGTTCCAGTATTACCTCGGAAGTACTTCCAAATCGGTCGTGACGAAGGTGCTCACGTCGAAGGCGGGCGAGGCTCGCACGGAGTATGATCGGGACGCCTATCTGAGCCGCTTCTCGTTCTCGCTCCGGAAGCCCGGGTTCGTGCCGGCCTTCGTCTCCTGGACGACCCGGCGGCCGATCGTAGTCCCGGACGTGAAGGAACTGAGGCTGGCCCGCGGGAGGGCGCTGGGGGGCGTCGTCTTCGATGCGGCGGGCGCGCCCATCGAGGGGGCGGAGGTGAAGCTGTCCCTCCCCGCCACCGAGTCGGACATCGGACAGTACAACTTCATACTCTCCACCGCCAAGACCGACGCCCGGGGCCGCTGGGGGATCGGCGAGGCACCAGCGGACCTCCGGCGGGTGTCCGGGTGGGTCCAGCATCCCGACTACATCCGGGGGCACGTCGAGGCGCTCGGGTCGGGCGAATCGACGGTGGTGTTGCGGGAGGGGGCGACGGTGACCGGCCGCGTCGTCGGCCCCGACGGCAAGCCCGCGGCCGGGGCGAAAGTGACGCTCGGGGGCGACCGCTTCCGTTCCAACCCGCCGGAGTCGACGACGGACGCGGAAGGTCGTTTCTCCTTGAAGCCCTGCGAACCAGGCGCGGGCTGGGTCTTCGTGGAGGCCCCCGGCTTCGCCCCCGCGATGGCGGACGTCCTGGTGCGTGCGGAGGGGGAGACGCCGCCGGCGACGCTGACGCTGGAGCCGGGCTCCACGCTCCGCGTGCGGGTCGTCGACCGCGAGGGAAAGCCACTGGAGGGCGTCGCGATCGGGGCCGAGTCCTGGCGAGACCGGGGTTTGATCTCGTTCCGGGGTGAGACCGACGCCGAGGGGCGGGTGACCTGGAAGGACGCCCCGCGCGACGCCGTGCAGTTCTCCCTCTATCGCCGCGGCTTGATGGCCGGGCGGAAAATCCCGCTGTCGGCTTCGGACGAGGAGCACGTCGTGACGATGAACCCCGAACTGGCCGCCTCCGGGAGCGTGATCGACGCCGCGACCCGCAAGCCGATCCCGAGATTCCGGGTCATCCAGGGGATCCTCTTCGAAGGTCGTGACGAGATGTACTGGCGGCGAGGCGAGGCGAGCGAGTCGACCGACGGCCGCTACTCGGAGCGCTTCAACGAACCCAATGACGGCGTGCGGGTGCGGATCGAGGCCCCCGGATACAAGCCGGCCGAGTCGCGCGTCTTCCGCGCCGACGAGGGCGCCGTGACGGAGGACTTCGCGCTGGTGCCGCAGGCGGGGCTCGAGGGCGTCGTCCTGGGGCCCGACGGCAAGCCGGCGGCGGGGGCGGAGGTCGCGCTCGGGCTGCCTAACGTCTACGTCGGCCTGGAGGGGGCTTCGTTCGGCCGGGCATACAACACGCCGATCGCGACGACCGACGCCGAGGGCCGCTTCTCGTTCCCCAAGCCGGAGGGCGACTTCCTCGTCGTGGCCGCCGGCGAGGCGGGCTTCGCCGAGGCGACCCCCGCCCAGTTCGCGAAGTCGCCCACGATCCGGCTCGCCCCCTGGGGGCGGATCGAAGGCCGGGTGATGATCGGCAAGAAGCCGGGCGCGGGCGAGCTGGTGACGTATCAGCCCGACCTGAACCAGGACGCCTTGGGGAGGCCGCAGATCAACGTCGGATACAACCCCGAGGTTCGTGCCGACTCGGAAGGGCGCTTCGTCATCGACAAGGTCGTGCCGAAGCCCGGCCGCGTGGGCCGGGTGCTGATCACCAAGCTCACGAAAGGTATGACGTCCCACATGCCGGTCGGGATGAAGGCGGTGGACGTCAAGCCGGGGGAGACGGCGCGGGTCGACCTCGGCGGCGACGGCCGGACCGTCGTCGGCCGAGTAGTCGCCCGAGAGAAGCCGGAAAGGCCGATCGACTGGGGCCGGAACCAGCCGGCGCGGATCATGGCCGAGGCCGGCTTGCTCGGCCGGCTCTTCGGCGGCGGCGTCGACGTCTGGAAGAGTTACGGCGGGAACTTCGATGCGGACGGCCGGTTCCGCGCCGAAGACGTGCCGCCGGGGCGCTACAAGCTGATCGTGTCCGTCGACGCCCCCGCCCGGGCCGGGGCGCGGACGATCGAGGCTCCGCTCGGGAGGGCGACCCACTCCTTCACCGTCCCGGAGGGGGACCAGGACGCGCCGGTCGACATCGGAGAAGTGCCCATCACGCTCGACGCGCCGCAGGATCCCGCCGCCTTTGTCCCTCTACCGAGGATCGTCGTTCCCGGGCCCGTTGAGGCACCTAAGGCTCCCCCCGCCGGGGCCGCCGCGAACGGCGGGCGGAGGCTGCGGGGGAAGGTCTTCGACGAGGAAGGCCGGCCGGTCGCGGGGGCGGTGGCGGTGCTGGGCGCCAACGTCCTAGAGCGGCCCGGCGTACCGGCGGCGACGACCGACGAGGACGGCGAGTTCGTGTTCGAGGGCCCCGAGGTCGGGCCGACTTACGTCACGGTCCAGGCCGGGGGCCACGGCCCCCAGTGGCAGGGGGTCCGCATCGAGGAGGCCGGCGAGTCGCCTCCGGTCGTCATCACGCTGGGCCCGCCGACCACCTTGCGCGTCCGCGTCGTCGACTCTCAGGGCGCCCCGGTGGCCGACGCCCGGGTCGCGGCCCACACGTGGCGCGGTCGTCGCGTCCTCCGGTTCGAAGGGCGGACCGACGCCGAGGGGCGGCTTGTTTGGCCCGACGCCCCGAGGGACGGGGCGACCTACCACGTCTCCAGGGCCGGTTACATGACGAGCCCGGGGATCGACCTCGGGGGAGGCCGTCAGGAATACGTCGTCGAGCTTCGCCCCACGCTGAGGATCTCGGGCAAGGTCGTCGACGCGGCGACGGGCCGGCCGATCCCCCGGTTCACGGTCGTGCCGGGCTACGAGCGAGGCCGGCCCCCGGGGACGTTCTGGTCTCGCGACGACGCGTGGGAGTCGCGCGACGGCGCTTTTTCGCGCGACTTCGGCGTCCCGTACGCCGGCTGGCGGATCCGGATCGAGGCGTCGGGGTACAGGACCGCCTCGTCCAGCGTCGTCGCCGCGGGCGAGGTCGCGGCCGAGCGGGACTTCGCGCTCGAAGTCGAGCCGACCGACGAGGGACTGGTCCTGCTCCCCGACGGCAAGCCCGCCGGCGACGCCCAGGTCGTGATCGTCAAGCGTGGATCGTCGGCCCGCCTGGTCGGGACGAAATTCGACCCGCGGCACTCCCCGAAGATCGGCGCGACGGAGGCGGACGGCCGGTTTCGCCACCCCCGCGCGGACGGTGAATGCCGCGTCTTCGCCGCCTCGCCGGCCGGCTTCGCGGAGCTTTCCGGCGAGGCCTTCGCGGAGGATCGGACCTTGAGGCTCGCCCCCTGGGGACGGGTCGAGGGCCGGGTCCTGATCGGCAGGCGGCCGGGCGCGGGCGAACGGATCGACTACGAGCCCGACCACCAGGCCTACGCCACGCGACTGCCCAGACTGGCGACCGACTATGGGGCGAGGGCCGACGCCGACGGTCGCTTCGTCCTGGACAACGTCATCCCGGGACCGGGCACGCTCTACCGCACGATCGAGACGCCGACCTACGACAACGTCGGGTCGAGCATCGCCTGGCAGGGGCGGATCGAGGCGAAACCGGGGGAGACGACGACCGTGACGATGGGCGGCCAGGGCCGGGCGGTGGTCGGCCGGGTCCGGCTGGAAGGCGGCCCGCCCGGCGAGCCGCCGATCGACTGGCGACAGGTCGGGCCCGTCGAGATGATCCCCGCGGGCGAGGGGGACGACCCGGTGGAGATCGAGAAACTCCAGCGGACCGCCCAGATCCGCCACGCCGCCCCGTTCGACCCGGACGGCCGGTTCCGGATCGACGACGTGGCGCCCGGCCGATACTGGCTGACGGCGTTCCTGCACGGGCCGGTGGAGTTCCGAGACCATCCCATGCCCCGCGTCGACCGCCAGGCCGCCAGGCTGGTCGTGGTGCCGGAGGGGGAAGACTCGGTCCCCGTCGACGCCGGCGAGGTGGCCGCCAGGCCGTCGAAGGGACCGATCGGTGGGCCGCCCGCGCCGGGCTGAGGATTTCGACGAAGCGACATGCGAGAATCTGCACGGAAGTCCATCGACAGGGGACATGCGCGCGCCTAGAATCGACTTGATGTACGGATGTCGGGAAGACGCGCGCAATCCGTCCGTCGGGGAGGGCCACGCATGGGACCTGCGGAGATCGTCGCCAGCCTGCAGCAGCTCTGCGAGGAGCACGGCCCTCGGATCGTCACCGAGCAGATCGTGGTCTGGATCGAGGACGTCGGCGGGTTCGAGTCGGACGCCGAGCTGATCCGGTTCGCCAAGAAGATGAAGGCCCGGCAGTACGCCCGGATGCTCGAATACGACGACGCCGAGAGCGGCCGCCGCATCAAGCGGCTCTGGAGCTTCCGCGACCGTCGCCGGGGCCGCCGGTCGTATACGGACATCACCAAGCTCCCGGACGAGCGGCGTCGCAAGCTCGTCCAGGAGTACATCAAGTTCGCCGGCCAGATGCGGTCGGTGCGGCGGGCGATGACCGACTCGATCGCCGGCCAGAACTTCTTCGACTTCTACGCGGACGAGGACGCCGAGCACGAAGAGGTCGAGCTGCCGGCCGCGACGAAGGCCTGAGTCGCCCGCGTCGCGGCCGGGTCGTGGGCGTTAGGCCGCGCGACGACAGGCGCGGAGGGCCGCCGTCACGAGCAGCCCGATCCCGGCCAGGGCCAGGCTCGACGGCTCCGGCACGGCGGCCGGGGCGGGCGCGAAGTTGATCACGCCCACGCCGGTCAGGTCGAAGCCCGACGAGCCGAACGGCGTGGCGTACGGGTCGTTGACCAGGTTGCCGAGCGAGTCATAGCTCCCGTAGGCCGGGTCGATCGAGCCCACCACGTCGACGATCCGCACGAAGTTGACGTTCCTCACGTCCAGCAGCGGCGAGACGCCGGCCAGCTCCGCCAGGTCGAAGCCCGTGCCGTAGCCGGCGACGTACTTGCCCGCCAGGTTGTCCAGGTCGCGGGCGTCGAGCATCCCGAAGCCGCCGACCTGCGTGCTCGTCTGGGTCAGCGAGGTCGCGGCGAACCGGAAGAAGTTGACGCCGTCGGTCGAGACCTCGACGAACGCCAGCTCCAGGTAGGCCAGGAAGCTCCCGGCCGAGGCGAGGAAGCCGTTCTCGAAGACGGCGAAGTCGGCGCCGGCGCCGTCGGCGATCGGGGCGTCGAAGCCCAGGGTGATCGAGCCGCCGTCGCCGAGCGAGACGAGGCCGCTCGAAGGATCGCCGAGCGCGTTCTCGGGCGTGCCGACGTTGGCGAGCGGCCCGGCGGGATTGGCCGCATTCTGCGGCCCGCGCTCGAAGCCGGCCACCGAGGTCGCCCAGCCCTGGAACAAGGGGCTCGTCGCCGCGATCCCCTTCGATCCGGGCTGGCCGATCTGGGGGTCGAAATCGGCGCGGGCGGGGGCCGAGGCGGCCAGGGCGAGGGTGCCGCACAGGGCGGCCGGGATCATCGAACGAAACGTCGCGAGGCGATTCATCTGCGTTTCCTTTCCTGTCGTCGAATCTCTTGGGGACGCTGGAGCGCGCACCGCCCCCGGTCCCAGGTCGCCACGGTCGCGGCGACGGGTTTCGGGTGGGTGCACGCCCCCCGGGGGCGGTCGGATCGGCGCGGGCTCAGGCTCCTCGGCGGCCGTCGGGCCTCGCTCGGCGCGCGGCGAGGCCGCGGGGTCCCCTGGGCTTCCCGAAGGGGAGGCGCGAGGGGGCGACGGGCGCTGGCCGTGCGGCGACGCGGATCGACGAGGGCGGGGAGTCCAAGGGCGAGCCTTTCCGGGGCCTTTCGGGGGACGGCCTCGCGGAAAGAAAAAGGGCGCGGGCTCGGCCGGCGCACGGAGGGCGCGCGGCGAGACGCCTTTTCCCCCGGATGCTTGAGGCCGAAGCATCGACCGGGTGTCCGAAGGGCCGTATTCTGGCTCGCGAGTCGATCGGCCCCCGGACGCCTTCCCACGGGCCGTCGGCCCGCAGTGGCGTTTCGTCCGGGGACCTCCTCGCTTACAGCGGCGGTCCCGCGCCGGATTCTCACCGGCTTCCTGTCCGACGCCTTCGCGCCGGACGCCCATCGGATTGGCCGGACTTTACCCCGCGCGGCCTGGGCTCCGCAAGGCCACGCCCCCTAGAATGCTCGGGGACCTCGTCGCGATCGAGGAGGCGCTGCCATCCCCGGCGGCCGTCTGGTAACGTGGGGCGATCGACTTCGAGGAAGGAGCTGCCATGGTTCACGGGACGTTCATCGTGCTGGCGACGCTCGTCGCCCAGGCGGGCGGCGGGGCCGACGGGGACGAGGCGAGGCGGCTCATCGCGAGCGGCCGGTACGCCGAGGCGGACGAAGCCTACGAGGCGCTGGCGGAGGCGGCCGGCAAGAAGCCCGACGGCCTCACGCCCGAACTGGAGCGGACGATCGCGCTCGGCCGGGCCGAGGCCAAGGCCGCCCAGGGGGAATCCGACGAGGCGGTGAAGCTCCTGGAGGCCGCCGAGGCCAAGGGGCCGAAGTCGGCGAAGGTCCCCGCGAAGCTCGCCGAACTGCACTTCCTGCGGGGCCGCTGGGAGGCCGCCGACGAGGCCGTCGCCCGCGCCCTGGCGATCGACGGCGACGACCTGCTCGCCCGCTGGATCGCGGTCCGGCTGCTGGAGTCGCGCGGCGAGCTGGAGAAGGCGGTCGACGCCTGCAAGTGGTTCGTCGACCGCTACAACGCCCGCCGCGACGACGTGGCGAAGGACGCCGAGGCCCTCGTGCTGATCGGCCAGGCCGCCGAGCGCTACTACCGGGCGTCGGCCCGGGGCGAGGAGCTGGCCGAGTCGCTGAACGACGTGATCAACGAGATCTACGAAGGAGCCCTGCGGGCCGACCCGACCTGCTGGAAGGCCCCCTGGCTCGAAGGCCGGCTGTTCCTGGCCGGCTATAACGAGCGGGCCGCGTCGAAGGAGCTGGCGCGGGCCTCGCAGCTCAACCCGCTCGCGCCCGAGGTGCTGGTGACGCTGGGCCAGGCCGATTTGCAGGGCTACCGCCTGGCCTCGGGCCGGGCCAAGGCCGAGCGCGCCCTGGCGGTGAACCCGAACTACGGCCCGGCGCACGTCCTGATCGCCGACCTGAACATCTCCGACGAGCGGTTCCTCGACGCCCTCGAAGCGGCGAAGAAGGCCGTCGCCGCGAACCCCCGCGACGAGGACGCGCTGGCGCGCCTCGCGGCCTCGTGCCGCCTGCTGGTCGACCCGGCGGGCGCCGCCCTGGCCGAGCTGACCGCGTACGCGAACAACCCCCGCCCGGCGAACTTCCACGCGGCGCTCGCCGAGCGCCTGGCCGACCGCCGCAAGTACTTCACCGCCGAGCGCGCGTTCCTGCTCGCCGCCCAGGCCGACCCCGGCCGCGCCGACGTCCCCATCGGCCTGGGGATGCTCTACATGCAGATCGGTCGCGAGGACGAGGCGTCGAGCCTGTTCAACGCCGCCTTCGCCGCCGACCCGTTCAACGTCCGCGCCGACAACATGATGAAGGTGCTCAAGCACATGAGCACCTACAAGGCGCTCGAGACCGACCACTTCATCACCACCTACGTCCCCGGCCAGGACGACCTGCTGGCGCGTTACATGTCGGGCTACCTCGAATCGGTCATGCCCGAGCTGACCGCCATGTTCGGCTACACGCCGCCGAGCCGGACGAAGATCGAGATCATGAAGGACCACCAGTGGTTCAGCGGCCGGACGATCGCCCTGCCTTTCATCCCCACGGTCGGCGCCTGCACCGGCAAGGTCGTCGCGATGGCCAGCCCCCGGTCCACCAACAAGCCGTACAACTGGGCGCGGGTGATCAAGCACGAGTTCGTCCACGTCGTGACCCTGCAGCAGACCGAGTTCAACATCCCCCACTGGTACACCGAGGCCCTGGCCGTCGAGAGCGAAGGGGGGCCCCGGCCGCAGGAGTGGAACAAGCTGCTGCTGGACCGCGTCCCCTCGCGCAAGAAGCTGCTGAACCTGGACAACATCAACCTCGGCTTCATCCGCCCCGACGAGGCCGACGACCGCCAGATGGCCTACTGCCAGGCCCAGCTCTACGCCCAGTACATGGCCAAGAGGTTCGGCCCCGACGCCCAGATCAAGATGCTCGCCGCCTACCGCCGCGGCCTCTCGACCGATCGCGCGATCCAGGAGTGCTTCCACGTCGACAAGGAGGACTTCGAGAAGCAGTACCTCGCCCACCTCGACGAGGTAGTGAAGTCGATCCGGACCCGCGTCGACGCCGAGGAGCCGATCAAGTTCTCGCAGCTCGAACGCGAGCTGAAGGCCAAGCCCGACGACGCCGACCTGAACGCCAAGATGGCCTACGAGCACTTCGCCCGCCGCGACCTCAAGGCCGCGCGGCCGCTCGCCGACAAGGCGCTGAAGCTCAAGGAACACCACCCGCTCGCCAGCTACGTCAAGGCCCGGCTGCTGACCTCGATCGGCGACGACGACGCGGCGCTCGCGCTGCTGGAGCCGGCCCTCGACCCCGAGCACCCCGACGAGCGCGTCGTCGACCTCCTGGGCGAATTGACGCTCAAGGCCGGGCGGCTGGAGGAGGCCGAGCGGCTCTACGAGATGGCGCGCAAGGACGACCCCCAGCGCACCAAGTGGATCGCCAACCTGGCGCGGGTCCACCTGCGGCAGAAGCGGCCCGACGCGTTCCTCGCCGACCTGGCGCAGATCGCCGAGAACGACGCCGACAACCTCTCCGTCCGCACCAACCTCGCCGAGCGCTGGCTGGCCGCCGGCGACGCCTCCGAGGCCGAGAAGTGGGCGCGCGAGTGCCTGTACGTGGACGTCTACAGCCCGACCTCGCACGTCCTCCTGGCCGACGCCCTGGCGATCGCCAAGAAGTACGCCGAGGCCGTCGAGGAATACCGCGTCGCGCTGGAGCTGAAGCCCAAGAAGCCGGCCGACATCAAGGTGAAGCTCGCCCGCGTCCAGATCGACATGGGCCGAAAGGACGAGGCCCGGGCCACCCTCGACGAGGTGCTCAAGGCCGACCCGGAACATCCCGAGGCCAAGGCGCTCCGCGACGAGGCGGGCGGCGGGACGGCCGGCTGATCTTCTGCAGGAGGCTGCCATGACCCTCTCCGCCCCTCGGCTCCTCGCATCCCTGCTGGCGGCCGCGCTGGCCGCCGGCCCCGTCCGGGCCCAGCCGACGCCCCCGCCGCCGACGATCCCCGACGGGCTCGGCGTGAACATCCACTTCACCGACGCGGCCCCCGGCGAGATGGAGCGGTTCGCCGAGGCGGGCTTCCGGTGGGCCCGGATGGACTTCTTCTGGCAGGGGATCGAACGCGAGCCGGGGAAGTACGACTTCTCGGCCTACGACCGGCTGCTGGGGCACCTCGACAAAGTCGGCGCCCGCGCCTACTTCATCCTCGACTACAGCCATCCCCGGTACGACGACGGCCTCTCGCCGCACACCCCCGAGGGCTGCGCGGCCTTCGCACGGTTCGCAGGGGCTGCGGCCGCCCACTTCAAAGGCCGGGGGGTGATCTGGGAGATCTGGAACGAGCCCAACATCAGCTTCTGGAAGCCCGAGCCCAACGTCGACGACTACGCCAAGCTCGCGCTGGAGACGGCGAAGGCGATCCGCGCGGCCGACCCGAAGGCGTTCGTCGCGGCCCCGGCCTCGTCGGGCTTCCCCTGGGAGTTCTTCGAGAGGCTGTTCGCGACGGGCCTGCTCGATCACGTCGACGCCGTGTCGGTCCACCCCTACCGCGAGAGCCACCCCGAGACCGCCGCCGAGGACTACGGCCGGCTCGCCGCGATGATCGCCCGATCCGCGCCGCCGAGGCGAGCGCTGCCGATCCTCTCGGGCGAGTGGGGCTACTCCACGGCCGAGAAGCGGTTCAGCGAGGCCGAGCAGGCCCGCTACCTCGTCCGCCAGTACCTCTCGAACCTCGCCAACGGCGTCGACCTCTCGATCTTCTACGACTGGAAGGACGACGGCCCCGACCCGAAGGAGAACGAGCACCGGTTCGGGACCGTCCGGCAGGACCTGACGCCCAAGCCCTCGTTCCTCGCGGCGAAGGAGCTGATCCGGAAGCTGCGCGGCTACTCGTACCGGCACCGACTCCTCGGGTCGGGCTCCGCCGAGTGGAGGTTGCTGTTCCAGCAGGAAGACGGCCCGCTGGCGATCGTGTCGTGGACGACCGACGCGGCCGATCCCGAGTCCGCCCGAACGCCCGCGATCCGCCTGGTGAAGGACTCCGATCCGGAAGCGGCCGACCTCCGCACCCTGGCCGCTATCCGGATGAGGCCGGGGCCTCGCGTGGAGGGTGCGGGCGTCGAGCCGAGACTCGACTTCCTGCTGGCGGCCGGCGTCTCGGGCGCGAAGGACCTCACGCTCCGGATCGCGGGACGTCCCCGGATCATCGATTTCTCATGGGAGATGGTCGACGGAGTCAGGATGGCGTCCTACATGCTCCCGCAGGAATCGCGGCGGGCGGCCCACCGCGAAATCGCCCTCGAATTCCTTTACAAGGGGAAGCCGCTGCCGGCGATCGCCCCGCTCCAGTTCTGGCGGATCGACCCGCTGACCCTGGCGATCGCCCCGCGCGGCGAGGCGTTCGAAGCCTCGATCGCCAACCCGGCCCGGCGGGCGTTCCACGGCCGGCTGGTCGCGAAGGGGCCGGACGGCGCGGAGGCGGCATCGGCCGGGGTGGCGATCCAGGCCGGCGAGGCGGAAGCTCGCGTGAGCCTGGCGACGAAGTCCCGGGACGTCGACCTCGTCCTGCTGGATGCGGACGGCCGCGAGGTCGTCGAGCCGGTGTCGGGGCGTTTCGAGCCGATCCGGGGGGCAAGCGGCGGCGACCTCCTCGACGTCCTGCACGCGGTGCTGCACGTCGAGAACGCCCCGACGCCCGCCACCCCGCTGACGGCTTCGAAGGTGGAGGCCGACGGCCGGGAGGGGCGGGCCGTCGCGATCGGCTTCGCCTTCGACCCGGGCTGGCGGTATCTCACCGTCCAGCCCCGCGAGGCCCTGCCGATCCCGGAGGAAGCGGTGGAGGCCCTGTTCTGGATCAAGGGGGATCGCTCGAACGCGTACGTCCGCTGCCGGTTCCGGGATGCGTCCGGGCAGCCGTTCCAGCCCGACCTGGGGCGGCTGGACTTCGAAGGCTGGCAACTCGTCCGCGTCCCGCTCGACGGCTCGGCCCCCGGGGGCCGTTGGGGGGGCGCCGGCGACGGCGTCCCCCACGGCCCGCTGAGCTGGGAGGCCGTCCTCCTGCTCGACTCGCCGGACCGCGAGAAGGGGGGGGCGGGCTCGGTCTCGCTGGCCTCCCCCTCCTACCGCCTGGGGCGATGAGCGGGCGCGTGCTCAGACCTCCTCGGGGGGCTCGCCGCCGTCGCCGTGGTGCAGCAGCCATCGGACGTACCAAGCGAGGAAAAGCGACAGGACCGCCGGGAAGGCGAAGCCCTCGTGCGTCACGAACGGGAAGACCAGGACGGCGATCATCGAGCCGCCGGTGAAGGCGACGATGATCTTGGTCCGCAGCCAGTTCGCCAGGACGAGCGGCCTCCGGCGCTCGTCGTCGCGGGGCAGGGTCCAGATCTTCGCGGCGGTGAGGCCCAGGTCCGTGGTCGGGCCGGTGAGATGGGTGGTCCTGACCTGCCCCGACGTCAGCCCGGTGAACAGGCCGTTCTGCAGGCCGCAGGCGAAGCAGAGGGCGAACAGCAGGAAGACGTCGCCCTGGAGTTCGAGCGGCTCGCCGAACTGGCCGAGGTATCCCGAGATCTCCGCCAGCCAGATCACGACGTTCGCGAGGGCCAGAGTGAGGATGCCGCGCTCCACGAGCGGCTCGACGCCGAGCAGAAGCCGGCGGTCGACGAGCCATCCGGCGTAGACCGCCCCCATGCAAAAGAAGGCCGGTGCGAGGGCCATCTCGAAGAAGATGAGGTAGTCCCGTTGTCCCAGGGCGACCCCCGCGTAGGTGCCGTAACCCGTGACGTGCGAGACGAAACGGCCGCAGGCCAGGAAGCCCCCGGCGTTCATGAAGCCGGCCTGGAACGCCAGGCTGAGCCAGAGGAACTGATTGCGGCGGCCGAAGACGTTCTTGAAGACGTCCGTTCTCATCGAGATGATCCTGCCTTCTGGTCGCGGAGATTTAGGGGTTTTCATAATTCCATGCATCTGGAGCGGATCAGTCTATCATTGATAGAATCGATCGTCAGCCGCGGTCGGCCCGGACGGCGCCGCGGGGGCAGGGACGCATCGAGACGCCAGGCCCCGGGGCGGGGCCGCCCAAGAGGATCATCGAGGCCGTGAGATTCCGCGACAAGGAAATGCTGTTCTGGGTGGAGGTGTTCGGCATCCAGGGGTCGGCGATGCCGCTGACCCTGCTCCGGGTGTTCGCCTTCGGGGCGTTCGCGACCCTCGTCACGGCGCTGCACTTCAGCGACCACTTCATCGACGGCCTGCACATGGGCGTGGGCCCGCACGAGGTCGCGGGCGCCGCCCTGGGCCTCTTGCTGGTGCTCCGCACCAACGCCGGCTACGAGCGCTGGTGGGAGGCCCGGAAGCTCTGGGGGGGGATCGTCAACCAGTCGCGGAACATCGCGATCGAGGCGCTGGCGTACGGCCCGGCCGAGCGCGGCTGGCGCGAGCAGTTCGTCCGCTGGTCGGCGGCCCTGCCGCACGCCATCCGGCTGAGCCTGCGCGACCAGCGGCACAGCTCGTCGCTGGTCGCCCTGCTGGGGCGCGAGCCCGCCGACCGACTCTTCGCGTCGCATCACATGCCGAACGCCGTCGCCCTGCACCTGGCCAACCTCCTGCGGGAGGCTCACGAGAGGCTGGGGATGAGCGCGTTCGCCTTCCATCAGGCGGAGAACCAGCGTGCGATCCTGATCGACCACATGGGCGCCTGCGAGCGGATCCGCTCGTCGCCGCTGCCCCTGGCGTATCGGATCGAGATCCGCCGGTTCATCATGCTGTTCCTGGTGACGCTGCCGTTCGCGCTGCTGGACGACGCCGGCTGGCTCACGCCGCTCGTGACCATGCTCGTCGCCGCCCCGGTGCTGGCCCTGGACAAGATCGGCACGGAGTTGCAGTTCCCGTTCTCGGAGACGAGCCTCAACCACCTGCCGTTGGACCAGCTCTGCCATAAGATCGAGACCGACCTGCTGGCGATGCTCGACCGCGGCGACACCCTGTCTCCGGCCGCCCCCGATTCCCGCGCCCGCGAGGACGGCCTGCCCGGCCCTTCGCCGGCGCTCCTGCGGACCAAGGCGTCCTGAACCGAACGCCGCGCCCACTCCCCCAGGGCCCGCACGACGGCGACCGTCCCCCTTGCAAAATCGCGGGCGGGCGGTCACGATGGACCCTGCCTTTTGCGATCCGACCTGCACCATCCCGCCCGATATCCGGAGTCGCTCGAAACCGCCGCCGGGGCCGGAAGGCCGCTGGTCGCGCCCGGCTTTCGAGCGATCCGCCCGATCCCCCATGCATGCATCGAGGACGCCCTCACGTCGAAGGGGCGAGGCGACCATGGCGACCGCCTGCGAGAGCGACTCGGATCAGGGCTCGGGCGGCCGCCCCCCGACCGGAGGGACGGGCGACGCGACGTCCCCCGCCCCCTCGTCGTTCGGCGACTATGAGATCGTGCGCGAGGTCGGCCGGGGGGGCATGGGCGTGGTCTACGAGGCCTGGCAGGTCTCGCTCGGCCGCCGGGTCGCCCTGAAGGTCCTGTCGATGGGGCTGAGGGACGCCAAGCGTCGGCGGCGGTTCGAGCGCGAGGCGAGGGCCGCCGGGCGGCTCCACCACACCAACATCGTGCCGGTCTTCGGGGTGGGCGAGTACGAGGGGACGCCTTACTACGTCATGCAGTTCATCTCCGGGGTGGGGCTGGACGCGGTCCTCGACGCCTCGCGGCGGCCGCCGTCCCGGCTGGACGCGACGGAGCCCCTGGACGATCCGTCCCGGTCCCCGGGGGGCGGGAACGGTCGCGGTCGCGGTCGCGGTCGCGACGAGGGTCGGGGCGTCGAGCCCGACGATACGGCCGAGGGGGCCCCGCCGGTCGACACCCAGATCGACGCGGGCGGCGACCGGTCGTTCCTGGCGGTCGCCCGCTCGCTGATGGGGCGGGGGCATACCGAGTGCGACGGCGCCGACGACGGCTCCGGGCCGGCCGACGGGCCCTCGGACCCCTCGGAAGCCGACGGGCCGCCCCCCGCGGAGGCGGAGGCGGGCGAGCGGGAGACCGAGCCGGAGGTCGGCCGGGACCACTGGAAATGGGTCGCCCGCCTGGGCGTGCAGGCGGCGGGGGGGCTGGATTACGCCCACTCGCAGGGGATCCTCCACCGCGACGTGAAGCCGTCGAACCTGATGCTGGACGAGCGCGGGACCGTCTGGGTGACCGATTTCGGGCTGGCGAAGTGGGACGACCCCCAGGACCTCACGCAGAGCGGGGACGTGGTGGGGACGCTCCGCTACCTCTCCCCCGAGGCGTTCGACGGCAAGTGCGACGCGAGGTCCGACGTCTACGGGATGGGGCTCACCCTGTATGAGCTGCTGGCGCGTCGGCCCGCGTTCGACGAGCGCGAGCGGGCCCGGCTGATCCGCCAGGTGACGGAAGCCTCGCCGCCCCGCCTGCGGAAGCTCGACCCCCGGATCCCGCTCGACCTGGCGACCGTCGTCGAGAAGGCGATCGAGAAGGCCCCGGAGAGCCGCTACCCGACGGCCGCCGCGTTCGGGGCGGACCTCCGGCGGTTCCTGGACGACCTCCCCGTCCTGGCGCGGCGGGCCTCGCCGGTCGAACGCTACTGGCGATGGGCGCGGCGGAACCCGACGATCGCGATCCTGGGAGGCGTGCTGACGGCGCTCCTGCTGCTGATGACCGTCGGCTCGCTGATGGTCGCGCGGCAGTTCCGCGACCGGGCCGACGAGGCGAATCGGCTGGCCGAGACGGCGAGCCAGCTGGCCGCCCAGAGCGAGGCCCGGAGCCTCGAGGCCAAGGCCGCCCAGGAGCAGGAGGCCGGGGCCCGCCGCCTCGCCCAGCGGACCCTGGAGGACCTGAACGAGACCCAGGCGGCGCTCGACGAGACCCTCTACGCCACCCGCTCGAATCTCGCGTCGTCCGCCTGGGAGGGGGACGAGTACGGGGACTTCCGCACCCAGCTGGATCTGATGCGCCCCGGCCCCGACGAGCCCGACCGCCGCGGCTGGGAGTGGCGCTATCTCCGGGGGCTGGACGGCCAGGAGCGGCTGGCGGTCAAGACCCCCGGCGAGCGGCTCGTCGCGACGGCGATCTCCCCCGCTGGGGGCGACTTCGCCACGCTCTCTATGGAGGGCGCGATCCGGACCTGGGGCCTGGACGACGGCCGCGAGCGGCGGTCCTTCCAGCAGCCGTCGACCGACCGACGTCCGGCCGACCTGCGCTCGGGGGTCCATGCGCTCGCCTACAGCGCGGACGGGAAGCGGCTCGCCGGGCCGGCCCCCGGAGGGGAGTTCGCGGTGGGGGTCTACGACGTCGCGTCCGGCACCCTCCAGCAAACCCTGGACGTCGACCGGCGCGCCGTCCTGAGCCTCGCCTGGACGCCCGACGGGAAGCGCCTTGCCGCCGCCTGCTCCGACCACGTCGTCCGGATCTGGGACGCCGAGACCGGCGCGGAGCGGCCGTGGCCCCCCGGCGGCCACGAAGGGCCGATCTCGGCGATCGACGTCAGCCGGGACGGCCGCTTCGCCGTCACGGCCGGGCTCGACGGCCGGGTCAAGATCTGGGACCTCGCCGGACGATCGGGCGTCGTCCACCAGCTCGACGATCACGAGGGGGAGGTGCGGGTCGCGGCCTTCAGCCCGGACGGCGCGAGGCTCGTCACCGCGGGGCTCGACGGCACCGTCCGCTTCTGGGACGTCGCCACCGGGACCTCGGTGATGGTGATCCAGGCGCACCAGGGGGGCGTCCTCTGCCTGGCCTACCCGCCGACCGGGGGCTGGGTGGCGTCCGGGGGCAACGACGACGCGATCCGGATCTGGGACGCCGCCTCGGGCCGCCTCCTGCGCAAGTTCCTCGGCCACACCGGGGGTGTGCGCGGGCTGGCGGCGAGCCCGGACGGCCGGGCCCTGGTCTCGGTCTCGACCGAAGGGGTGGCGAGGGTCTGGGACCCGTCGAGCCCGCCCCGCCCGTTGACGCTCAAGGACGCCCCGGTGCGCCGCTTCGGCGGCTCGGCCGGCTGCCTGGCGATGACCGACGACGGCCGGTTCCTGGCCTCCGGGCACGACGACGACGTGATCCGCCTCTGGGAAGTCGGCTCGGGCCGCCTCGTCCGCCAGCTCAAGGGGCTTGCGTCTCGGGCCCGGTCCCTGAGCTTCAGCCCGGACGGGATGCGGCTCGCCTCGTCCTCGGGGGACCCCGAAAAGCCCCCCGAGCAGAGGGGCTCCGTGACCATCTGGGACGTGGCGACCGGCCGGTCGATCCGCGAGTACCGGGGGCACGGCGAGGTGGTCGACGCGGTCGTCTACCTCGGCGTCGGCGCCCTGGTCGCCTCCGGCGGCGGGAACGGCAAGATCCACGTCTGGGACTCCGAGACCGGCGAGCTGGCGCGGGTCCTGGAGGGCCACGAGGACGCGGTCCGCCGGCTCGCGCTGAGCCGGGACGGCCGGCGGCTGGCCTCGGGTTCCAGCGACCGGTCCGCGATCGTCTGGGACCTCGCCTCGGGGAAGGTGGCCGCCCGGCTCTCGACCGAGGGAGATGTCCTTGCCCTGACGTTCGACGAGACCGGGGACGCCCTCGCGACGGCCTCGCACGGAGGCCCGGTCAGGCTCTGGGACCTGACGGACCCCGGCGTCTCGCGGCCCCTCGACGGCCATCTCGGCGACGTCCTCGGCCTGAGCTTCACCCCGGACGGGCGGCTGGCGACCGCCGGGATCGACAAGGCCGTATGCCTCTGGGATCGGGAAGGCGGCCGGAAGCTGCTCAGCCTCCGAGGCCACGCCGCGCCGGTGATCGCCCTGTGCGTAAGCCGCGACGGCGGCGTCCTGGCCTCGGCCAGCCTCGATCGGACCATCAAGCTCTGGGCCGCCCCCCCCGCCGAATGAGCAAGCGAGGCCGAGCGACCCGCCCTCATCAGCGGCGGAAGTACAGCGCGGCCGCGGCGATCGCGGCCGCGAGGGTCGCGAGCAGGGCCGCGGCGCGGAGCGGCCGGAGCCGGACCCCTTCGCGGACGATGGTCCGGAGGATCCGACGGCCGTCGCGGAAGGCCCGGAGCTTGCTCTCGGTCCCGGCGATCCGGGGGTGGTACGGCACGTCGATTTCCAGAGTCGGGAACCGGCCGGCGGTCGCCGCGACGGCCAGCTCGGTCTCGATCTCGAACCCCTCGGAGCGGAGGTCGGCCGACTCGACGAACCACCGGCTGAACGCGCGATAGCCGGAGAGCAGGTCGCCGGTCCCGGGACCGATCAGGACGCGGAAGGCCCCCCGGATCAGGAAGTTCCCCAGCGCCCGCACCGGGGCCATCGCCTGCGCGCCCGGCACCGGCCGCCGCGCCCCTACGGTCATGGCGGCGCGGCCGTCCAGCACCGGCGCGATCAGCTCGCGGACGTGGTCCGCCGGGTAGGTGCCGTCGCCGTCGGCCATGACCACCACGTCGTAGCCGCGCAGGGCCGCGAACGCCGCGCGGACGGCGAAGCCCTTGCCCCGGTCGGGGACGGGGACGACGCGCGCGCCGTGGGCGGCGGCGATCGCGGCCGTGTCGTCGTCGGACGCGTTGTCGAAGACCACCACCTCGGCGCCCGGCAGGTGCTCGCGGAAGTCGTCGACCACGCGGCCGACGGCGGCGGCCTCGTTATAGCAGGGGATGGCGACGGCGATCGTCGCCGATCGCCCCGGTTCTTCGGATGCTGGCGCTGTCACGGGGTGCGGTCCCGACTCGTTCGTGGACGCGGTTGGGGGGCGATCATCGGCCGGCCGCCTCGGCGCCGTCGGCGTCGAAGGCGATCGGCTGGGGGGCGACGATGGTGGCGACGAGGCCCGCCGCGTCGCCGTTCCCGCCGCCCACCCGGATCAGGAGCGACCCCCGACCTTCCGGCAGGTCCAGCTCGGCCGAGGTCCACGTCCCTTCGGCGGACCTGGACAGCTCGACGGGCCGGCCGTTCAGCCAGGCGGCGACCTCGGCCTGGGCGTCGACGACGAGGGTCGCCTTCTGGGCGGCGGGCGAGACGATCGGCGCGTGGGCGAAGGCGTGCGCGGCGGCCGCCCCGCCGGGGGGCAGGAACGTCCGCAGGTCGGCGCGGCCCTCGGCGTCGGCCTCGACGCGGCGCCACGAGAGCGAGCCGCCGGCGCCGTCGGGCGCCGCGGCGTCGAGGTCGAGCCGGGCGGTCGGGTCGAATCCCTCGCCCGTCATCGGGCCAAGGACGCGGTAGCGGCCGACGACGCTGACCGGCCGTCGCAGCGAGCCGAGGTACGCGACGAGGTCGACCAGCTCGCCGTCGGTCATCGTCCCCGCGAGGTTCTCGGGCATCAGCGAGACCTCGCTGAAGCGACGCTCCTCGACGTCGGCCGCCGGCACGACCAGGCGCTCGCCCTGGGCGGTCTTGATCGTCGTCGACCCGTTCGACTCCTCGACCGGCAGGCCGGTGAGGATCCGGCCGTCCTCCAGGGCGAGGATCACCGAGCGGAAGTTGTAGCTGATCGCGGCGCTGGGGTTGAGGATCGAGCGGAGCAGCTCGTCCTTGCCGTACTTCACGCCGATCGTCGACAGGTCCGGGCCGACCCACCGGCCTCGGCCCTGAACGCGGTGGCAGGCGCCGCAGGACTCGGAGCCCTGCCGGAAGAAGACCTGCTCGCCGCGCGCCGGGTCGCCCTGGCGACGCAGCAGCTCGCCGAGCGGCGGCAGGGGACGGCCCCCGGCGGTCGCCGGCGGGGGGAGCACGCTCGCGGCGGCCTCGCGGACGCGGGGGTCGCCCAGGCCGTGCAGGGTGGTGGTCGCCTCGGTCCTCAGGTCGTCCGGGAGCTTGCCCCCCTTCGCCAACTCGATGATCCGCATCCCGCCTTCGGGGAGCCGCGCGAGCGTCCGAAGGGCCTCGCGACGCAGGGCGGTCGGGAACGCGCGGTCGGTCAGGAGCCCCGACAGCCGGTCGCGGGCGTCGGACGTCTTCGGCAGGGTGCGGACGGCGGCCTCGGCGCGCGGGTTGGAAGGCTTGCCCGAGGTCGCGTCGATCAGGGCGGCGAGGACCTTGTCGGGCGTCCCGCCGAGCGAACCCGTCGCCTCGACGGCGGCGGCCGCGACCTCGTCGGGGACGGCCGGGTCGACCGCGAAGCCCTCCACCGAGGCCCGATAGCGGGCGTCGCGGCTGGCGGCGGCCATCGCGATCCCCTGGCGGCGCCAGTCGGGCTCGCCGAGGGCCGCCTCGATCGTTCGGACGACCGGCGGGCGCCCCTTCGCCTCGTTCCAGGGCCCGGCGAGCTGCGTCGCCAGCATGTCCAGCAGGATGCGGCGGCGGGCCGGGTCGGCGGCGCTCGCGGCCAGCAGCGCCGCCACGTCGGCCGCGTAGGGGGAGCGGACCCGGAGCAGCACGTCGTCGCCCGCCTGCTGGAGGCCGGGCGCCTTGAGCTGCGGGAGCACCTGCTCCAGCAGCGGCAGCGCCTCGGGCCGTTGCAGCCGCCACAGGAAGCCGAGCAGCTTGCTCAGGGCGTTGGCCTCGGGCTCGGGGGCGCCGAGGGGGATGTACGCCTCGTTGCGGTCGACGGGGAAGTACGGCGGCAGGGCGACGCGGTCGTCGGCGGCGAGCTTCGCGAAATCGCCCGAGCCGCCGAACAGCGAGGGGTCGATCAGGCTCGTGATGAACTCGGGCTCGCGGCCGTCGAGGGCCAGGCCCAGGGCTTCCAGATACGTGCGGTCGCGACCGTCCCAGCCGGCGATCAGCTTGCGGAGCGCCTCGGCCGCCTTCGGCGTCGGGACCTTCCGGAGCGCCAGGATCAGCTCGCGGCGGACGCCCGGATCGGGGTCGTCGGCCAGGGGGAGCAGGAGGTCGAGGTGCGCCAGCGCCGGGGCGGGCTTGCGGGCCTCGGGGTCCTTGTATTCGACGATCCCGTTCTCGCGGCAGTCGCGGCCGAGGATGCGGACGGCCAGCTCGCGGAACCGCGGGTCGTCGCCCCGGAACGCTTTCGGATTCCGCAGCATGTCGGCCGCGATCGAGGCGAGCTTCGGGACGGCCGTGGCGGTCCAGATCGCCCTCGCGGCCTCCTCGGGGGAGCCTTCGCGGATCAGGGTCGCGAGCGAGTCGGCCGAGGCGTCGCCTCGCGCGATCAGGGACCGCCGGGCGGCGTCCTGGGTGGCCACGCAGGGGGACTTGAGTCCCTCGATGAGGCCGGCGAGGGTGGCGAAGTCGGGCTTCGCGGCCTTCGGCCCGGCGCCCTTCGGCGCGACGCGGTAGATGCGGCCGGTGTCCTGGTCCGCGAAGGCGTGGCCGCCGACGCCCGCGTCGTACCAGTCGGCGACGAAGACGGAGCCGTCGGGGGCCACGGTCATGTCGACGGGGCGGAACCACGGGTCGTCGCTGGCGAGCAGGACCTGGGACTCGGCCCGGAAGGTCGCGCCCTGCCGGGTGATCGGGAAGAAGTTAATCTGGCGGGTGCCGGCCTCGGCCTCCAGCAGGCCGCCGAAGTAGGAGGCGGGGAGGAGCCGGCCTTCGTACACGGCGATCCCGCAGGGGCTGCCGTTGCCGGTGCCGACGAGCTTGGGGACGTTGCCCGGCACGTCCTCGCCCCAGTGTCGGGGGCTGCCGGGGGTCTTGTAGCCGAACCGGCCGCCGTCCATGGTATGGATCACGCGGCAGCCGCGGTTGCCGTCGTCGTCGTTGTCGCTGGTGAAGCCGTTGCCGAAGGCGTCGCGGCAGGTCTCGTAATTGTTGCGCTGGCCGTCGCAGACGACCTCGAATTCGGTGCCGTCGCGGTTGACGCGGAGGGTGTTGGCGTACTTGTCGGCGACGACGTGGCGGCCCGAGGCGTCGACCACGTCGAAGTTCTGGTAGCGTTCCGAGCGATCCCCCTGGACCGAGCAGCAGCCGTCGCCGTGGGTGAAGTAGAGCTTGCCGTCGAGCCCCAGGGCCACGCCGTGGACGCCGTGGTCGGAGTCGAGCCCGCCGAAGCCGGTGAGCAGCGGGTACCGCTTGTCGGCCCGGTCGTCGCCGTCGGTGTCTTCCAGCACCAGCAGGTCGGGGCTGTTGCCGACGTAGACCCGGCAGCCCCGGTACTTGCCGGCCTCGTCGTAGCGTTCCTCGACGGCCAGGCCCATGGGGACGGGGAAGATCCGGTCGGCGAAGACGGTGACCTTGTCGGCCTTGCCGTCGCCGTCGGTGTCCTCCAGGATCTTGATTTTGTCCGACTCCTCGATGCGGGCGAACTTCTTGTTCCCGCCCCGCGTGAGGCGGTAGTTGAGCCCCTCGGAGACCCAGACCCGGCCTCGGGAGTCGACGTCCATGCTGGTCGGGTTGAAGAGCAGGGGCTCGGCCGCCCAGAGGGTGGCTTCCAGGCCCTCGGCCGGTTTCAGCTTCTTCGCGGACTCCTCGGGCGAGGTCTGCGCGCGGAGCGCGGTCGGCGCGAGGGCCAGGCAGGCCCCCGCGAGGATGAGGTAGGCCTGGCGGCGAGGCGACGCGGGCAGGAAGACCATCGGCGGCTCCGCGAGATCGAGGAGAGGGGGCGCGTCCGTCGAGCAGCGACGCCCCATTCTGGCCGAGCGGCCGGCGACGGTCCAGTGACCGCCGCGATCCCGGCCCGACCGCCGAGGCGGGCCGGGCCGGGCGGCGGGATCATTTCTTCTCGGTCTTGGCGCCGGGCCCGCGCGGGCCGTAGAAGTCCATGAAGACGTTGTCACGCTCCAGCGGGAGCTGGAAGCCGTCGGAGACGCGGGTCATGTAGAGGCCGCGGCAAAGCCACCAGAAGGTCGCCATGGCCGCCTCGGGGCCGAGGTCCGCCTCCAACTTCCGGTAGTCGGCGGGCGTGACGGTCCAGGGAGCCTTCGTCAGCGTGCGGGCGTAGGCGTAGGCGCGCTGTTCCTCGGGTGGGAAGGCCGACCAGTCGTCGCCGGCGAGGCGTCGCGTGCGCTCGGCGATCGCCCCCTTGTCCAGCCCGGCGACCTCCAGCAGCATCTCGCAGTGGCCCATGCAGTAGTTGCAGCGGATGGCGCGGGTCTGGACCCAGAACAGGCTCTCCTCGAACACGCGGTCGGGCTTGGCCTCGGCCCACATCGTCCGCGTGGCCCGGCTCCAGGGGACGGCCAGCTCGGGGACGTAGCCCGAGCAGACGAGGTTCCAGACGATCCGCGTCGGCCGCGAGGCGAACTCCGGCGGCAGCCCCTTCTTGACCTCGTCCCAGGGGGGGATCGGCAGCCGGGGCTTCCGCGCCCGCTGGCTCTCCAGGCGCGATTGGAGGTCGTCGTACGACAGGCCCGACCATTCGGGATCGCGGTCGACGACCGTCTCGCCGCCGTCTTTCAGGGGCTTCAGGTCGGCCTGGGGCGGCAGGACCGGCTGCGACTGGAACGCGCCGGGGGCGAAGGCGACCTCGATCGGCGGCAGCGGCCCGCCCGGCTCCATCGGCAGGTTCAGGCCCAGCACGATCCGGTCCTGGAAGTTGCCGTAGGCCCCCAGCAGGACGGCCGCCGCGGCGCCCTTCTCGCCGTACTTGTCGACGAGGCGGGCGAACAGCTCGTCGGGGATCGTGGGCGCGTCGACGGTGTGGAGCCGGGCGAATTCCAGGGCGTCGCGGTACTGGGCCGGCCAGCCTTCGGGATCGCCGACGACGGCCTTGATGGTCGCCTCGTCCATCCCGGCGCGTCGGGCGTCGGCCAGGGCGTAGGCCTCGGTGTAGGCGCATCGGTTGTTGTGGGCGACGACCCAGCGCATCGCGGCGCGGAGCTTGGGGTCGAGCGGGCTCTTGGTGCGCTGGGCGTGGTCCAGTTCGAGCATCGCGGCGGCGGTGCGGGGGAGGCGCACGGCCACGGCCTTCGCCCAGATCGGCAGCGGCCCGCCGCCTCCGGACTTGATCGCGGGGAGGGCCTGCCAGCAGGCCGCGTCGTCGAGCGGGGCGACGGCCGGGGCCTCGTCCGCGGGGGCCTGGCCCGTCAGCGCCAGGCCGAGCAGCAGGCCGCCGGCGGCCTTGAGTTCCTTCATCATGGTCCTGGTTCCTCGTCTGCGAAGTCGGGTGATCGGATGGTTCGGATCGGGGTTTCGGGTCAGTAGGCGTCGGCGCTGAGGATCTCGCCGCCGGCTCGGGTGCCGAGGCCGCGCCAGACGTCGCGGGCGATGGCGTCCTTGACGAACCGCACGGCGCCGTCGCAGAGGAGGACGTTGACGCCCCCCGCGTGGGTGCTGGAGGCCATGTTCAGGATCCGCCCCGGCGGGAACATGCAGGAGCGGGTGTTGGGGGTGTTGCCGTGGCCGTACACGCACGAAGTGCTCCCCGCCAGCCAGGGGGAGCCCTGGCTCGAGACGCCCTGGGTGGTGAGGGTCCGCACGTCGATCGAAAGGCAGTCGGCGATGGCCGCGTCGGCCGTGGCGGGGAAAGTCCTCGGCAGGAAGAGGTCGGAGGCCGGGGTCGCCACGGCGTTGCTGAAGTCCCCCTTGAGCCGCTCGGACATGGCCGTGGTGTTGCTGGTGCCGTCGGTGATCGCGGCGATCGTCGTCTTGCTGACGCTGAAGAAGACGCCGTCCGGGGCCGGCATGTTCGCGTTCGCGCCGCTGCCGACGTCGCTCGGGCCGTAGGTGAACAGGATGCCCGCCCCTTCGTTGAAGCGGTAGCTCACGGGGGCCTCGCCGGTCGGCACGGTCGCCTGGGGGTCGCTCGGGCAGCTGAACATCGCCACCGAGGTCCCCTGGGTCGTCGTGTTCTCGGGCGCGTTGGGCAGCAGGTCGAAGTTGATGGTGTTGAAGACCTGGGTCTGCTCCATGTAGCCCAGCACGCGGGCGAACCCCGAGAAGGTCGCCGTGGGGGGGAAGTTGGGGGCCGGCGTGCTGAGCCCCCGGCTGTGCGGGAAGCAGCCCTGGACGTCGTGGTAGTTGTGCAGGGCGATGCCGAACTGCTTCAGGTTGTTGACGCACTGCATCCGGCGGGCCGCGCCCCGGGCGGCCTGCACGGCGGGGAGCAACAGGGCGATGAGCACGGCGATGATCGCGATGACGACGAGCAGCTCGATGAGCGTGAAGCCTCGACGCTTCATGGGAAGCCTCCGGATTTCGGGGATGAGATCGGTATGAGGGCGAAGGATCGCCGACGCCGGCCGCGCGCAGGCCCGGGCGACGTCGCGCCTGGGCGCATGGCGGGCGCGGCGAGTCGCCCCGGGCGCGGGTTCGCGGGCCCGGGTCGGTCGGGATCGGTCACGTCGGGACTGGGCCGCTGGAGGCGCGGCGCGGACGGAGGCCGGCGCGCGGACTCGCGGCCGGGATCAGCCGATCGGCCGTCGCGGGGGGTGGAACGGGGAGGGGCCGCCGTGCGAGGGGCGCAAGGCGGTCGAGGCGGGAGCGAGGAGGGCGGAACCGTAGGACGGCGGCGGGACCGGGGCGGTCAGGTGCACCCATCGGTCGACCCGCGCCCCGGGGGCGGAGGTCGAGGGGGACGCGGGGGCGGGGTCGCTGGAGCAGCGGAGGCCGGAGCAGGGGGAGGGGGAGGGGGTCGTCGGCTTCGGGATCGAGGGCTCGGCCGCCGCCAGCGCCCCGACGTCCGCCAGCAGGTCCAGGCGGGCGGCCTCGGGCCGCGCGTCGCGGGCGCCGGGATGGCGGCAACCGGCCCTGGCCGTCGGCGACGCGAGCCAGCACCCCAGCATCGCCAGCAGGGCGACGGCGGCCGTCCGCGTCGGGATGGAGGGTCGTGACGCCATGGAGATCGTTCGCCGGCGGGGGGTCGTCCGGAAGTCGAGACGCGTCGGCCCGCTGATTTGGAGACTTGTGGATGACGAAGACTCTACAGGCCGGCGGCGCGGTCCGCAAGGGGCGAGGCCGGATTGCGCGCCCTCGGGCCGAGGCGGCCGGCCTTTTCAACGGCCTCGGACCCTTTACAATGAATCGCCGGAATGCGGGCCTCCAAGCGATCGCGAGTCGAGGGCAAGAACGATGAGGAACGGCGGGACGTCGCCGATGACGACGGTCGTCGGCCATGTGATCACGGCCGCGACGACCCTGGCGCTGGCGGCGCTGCTCGTGGGATGGCGGCCCTACCCCCGGCCCGAGATCTCCGCCCAGGTCCCGCCGCCGCCCCGCCCCCAGGCCGGCGTCGAGATGGTGCAGGCGCCGCCGGGCCGCGCCGCCACGGCTCCTCCGGCCGCCCCCGTGCTGGAGCCGGCCGACGGCGCGACCGCCCCGGGCGCGGCCCCTGACGAGGAGGCCCTCAAGCACCTCGACGCCGAGGAGCGGAAGAACGTCCTGGTCTACGCCTCGGTCAACAAGAGCGTGGTGAACATCACCGCCGAGTCCGAGGTCCAGGGCTTCTTCGGCTCCGAGGAGACCTCGACGGGGACCGGTTCGGGGTTCGTGGTCGACAAGGAAGGCCACATCCTGACCAACTTCCACGTCATCCAGGGGGCCGACGTCGTCCGGGCCACCCTGTTCGACGGCTCCGCCCACCCGGCCAGCGTCGTCGGCGTGGACCCTTCGAACGACGTGGCCGTGCTCAAGGTGGACGTCGAGGCCGACATGCTCCACCCGGTCGAGCTGGGGGACTCCTCCCAGCTCCTGGTCGGCCAGAAGATCATGGCGATCGGCAACCCGTTCGGCCTGGAGCGGACGCTCACCACGGGGATCGTCAGCAGCCTGGACCGCTCGCTGAAGGCCAAGAACGGCCGGATGATCAAGGGGATCATCCAGACCGACGCCGCCATCAATCCGGGCAACTCGGGCGGGCCGCTCTTGAACTCGCGGGGGCAAGTGATCGGCATGAACACGGCGATCATCAGCAACGTCGGCCAGTCGGCCGGGGTCAGCTTCGCGGTGCCGATCAACTCGATCGCCCGCATCCTCCGCCCGCTGATCGAGAACGGCCGGGTCATTCGCGCCGACCTGGGGATCGCCCGCGTCTACACGACCGAGCAGGGGCTCCTGGTGCTGGCCGTCGCCGAGGGGGGGCCCGCCGAGCGCGCCGGCATCCGGCCGATCCAGGTCAAGATCGAGCGCCTGGGCTCGGGATTCATCCGACGTTCGCTGGACCCCGACTCGGCCGACCTGATCGTCGCGGTCGAGCGCAAGCGGGTCAAAACGGTCGACGAGCTGCTGACCGAGGTCGAGAAACACCAGCCCGGCGACACGGTGCGGATCACCGTCATCCGGGAAGGGCGGCCGGCCGACGTGCCGGTGCAGCTCGGCCGCTCCTCCTGACGGGCGGTCCGTTCGGTCAGGTCCGCGAGAACTTCTCCTCGGACGCCTGCCACCAGAGGAGCCCCGCGACGACCAGCGCGTGGTCGACGCGGCCTTTGCGGATCAGGTCGAAGACCTCGCGCGCGGGGTGCTTCTCGACGGTGAGTTCCTCCGTGTGGTCGAGCTTCGGCGCGGCGACGCGGCGGGCGTTGCGGATCACGAGGGTGATCGTCCGCGAGGTCACGAGCGACGGGTTCGACCAGAGCGCGCCGATGTATTCGGGCGGGTCGCCGGCGTAGCCGGTCTCTTCCAGCAGCTCGCGAGGTCCCGCGACCATCGGATCCTCGTTCGGGTCGACGAGCCCGCCGGGGATCTCCAGGCTGTCGCGCCCGGAGCCCGCGCGGAACTGGCGGACGAACAGCACCTCGTTCTCGGGCGTGATCGCGATCGCGTGCACGGCGTCGGCCAGCCGGACCACGAAGAAGTCGTGCGTCAACCCGGAGAGCCGCGACCGGAACCGCTCCTTGCGGAGCGCGAACAGCCAGTTCTCCTCGATCGTCGTGTCGTGCCGCCCCTCGTCCACGCGGGACCAGGAGGCTTCCTGTTCGTTCTGGGCCAAGGCGGGGCGCTCCGATGCGGGTTGCGGTGCGGGATGGCGGGGTCAGAGGGTGGAGGGGTCGGATCCTCGAACTCGATGTTCGCGATCGAACGTCCCGTCGCGTTGAAGGCGAGCAACCTCATCGCGCTGATGTCGGCCTGGGCGTCGTCGCTCGACGATCCGAGCTGGATCCGCCATCCGACGCGGAAGCGATCGGACTTTGCAAAGCCCGGGTCGCTGACGCCGACGGTGACCGAAGTCTGCCGAGAGGCGTCGACCTGCGAAGCGGGATGGCCCGTCGCCCAGTCCACGAGGGCCCGCGCGATCGGCTCGACCACCGGGCCGCTCTCGCCGCGAATCACAACGACCGCCATGTTACCTCGTATCCGGCCGATGGGCCACGCCTTTCCCGGCGGCTGGCCCTTCCTGATGAAAGGGCGGGCTCGTCCTCATCGCAGTGTCGCGACTCGCCGACGCTCGGCCTCCAGGTCAAGGCGATGTCAGTCAGGATCCAGGTCCGAGGATCGCACGGCAGGCGGGACCATCCGAGGGATGTCTACGGCTTCGCCTTGTCCGGCTCCTCGCCCTGCATCAGCGACAGCAGATCGTCGGCCGCCTTGTCTGCTTCGAGCCAGCTCCTGTCCTTGAGGGCCGCCTGGAGCTTCTCGGCCAGTGGCATCGCCTGCGCGTGCTTCCCCGACTTCTGGACCCACCCCGGGAGTTCCTCCTGGATGCGCCGCATCTTGGCCCGGAGACCCTCGCTGGAGAAGCCGGTCGGGGCCGTCTCGACCAGCGGGGCGTGCCGCAGGAACTTGGCGTAGGCGGCGAGCGCCTCGGGGTTCTCGGTGGCCCGGCGGAAGAAGTTGTCGCGCATCGCCTCGCCGCCGATGCCCCAGGAGAACACGTTCACCATCACCGCGCCGTGGTTGAACATCCGCCCCAGGTAGGTCTCCATCGTGGGCTCGCCGGGCATGCTCGTCGGGGAGACGTTGACCCCCTCGGCGGAGATCCACCCGGGGGAGTCGTGCTTCTCCAGGGCGGCGTAGATCTCCTTGAAGGTCGCCCCCTCGGGGTAGGTGGAGAACCCCGGACGATACGCGGGGCTGAAGGCCACCTCCGGCGGCGCGAAGTTGACCTTCGCCGCGAAGGACCCCTCGACGTCGGGTTCGCGCAGCCCTTGCTCGGTGAACGCGATGTGGCAGAAGATCCGCTGACGGGGCGCCCCGCCCTTGTGGAGCGAATCCGCCCAGAGTTCCATGAATTCCTTGACGACCCGAACTCGTTCCAGGTCAGCATCCCCGGGCGGGCGGTTTTCGCTGAATCCGCGATGCAGGAGGGCTCGGTAACCCAGGGGGCGGCCCGTCTCGAAATCGCGGCCGATCTGCGTCTCCCAGCCGGCGATCACGCCCGCGAGCAGGTGCCCCCTCCCCTGGGATTCCAGCGCCGCCGACTCCCGCTTGATTTCCGCACCGATCAGCCCCGCGCGGGCCTTCACCGCGGCCACGACGGCGGGGCTGTTGAAACACATTTGCGGAGGGAATCGAGTGGGCTCAGGCCCCCAGTCCGCCCGCCGGCCGCGGTTCGGCTGTTGCGTCCAGTCCGCGGTCTCGATGTTGTCGGGGTTCGACAGCAGATCCTTGCGATGCCCCCAAACCATCGAATCGTCGATGTGGAAGGCGACGGCCACGTCGTTTTCCCGGGCGATCGCGAACGAATCGCGAATGAACTGGCGCGTCTCGTCATCCGGCATGTCGAAACAGAGGGGCCCGACGGCGAAACCCAATTTGTGCCGCGCGTCCCCCGTGGCCCCGATCGCCTGGACCACCTCGCGGACGAACCCTTCCAGTTGAGCCTTGCTCAGCGCGAATCGGCCGGGCGGCGGCGGGGGGCCCGCATACCCGGGGAGGCCGGTCATGACCTGGAAGGTCAGATACCGGGTCTCCGGAGACTCGGCGACCTTGGGCTCGGCCGCCGAAGTCCTGCCGAAGGCGGTCGCGACCAGTCCGAGGAGCAGGAGCAAGGTCGTGGGTCGCATCAAGGTATGCCTCTTCTGAGGATTTGGCTGAAGTCCCGAGGCCGTGACCCCTGCCGGTCCGTCAGCCAACAGGTCGGTCGCGTCGGTTTCGTGTCGTTGGCATACCCGGCCCAGGATCGGTCGGTTTCACCGGGCAACGTTTCCGACCGACGATCGGGCCGGGCGATATGGGCGGTGTTCCTTGAGTTTCGAGCGTGCTCGATCCGGGCGTCGGAACTCCGCGGTACGGCGGCCCGCTCAGTCCGCCAGCTCCAGGACCACCAGCAGCGGGCGGTGGTCGGAGGCGACGGGCTCGTCGAGGACGCGGGATTCGACGACCTTCCAGCGCGGGGCGGGGCGGACGAGGACGTAGTCGATCTGGCGGTCGGGCTTGTCGGCGGGGAACGTGAGGAGGGGGGAGGTGTCGGTCCGGGTCCAGTTCTCGCCGAAGGCCGCCATGACACGGCTGTCGGGCTTGGAGTTCAGGTCTCCGACGAGCAGGGTGGGGAGGTCCGGGTGCTCGCGGGCGACCTCCTCCAGCTTCTTGACCGAGTCCATCCGCTCGGCGTCGTCGGGTCGGTAGTCGATGTGGGTGGCCATGAAGCGGATCGGAGTGTGCTTCGCGTCCGGCGCGGTCAGGTCGACCACGAGCGCCCCGCGCTGTTCGCCGACGTAGTGGGACGGGACGTGGACGTTCCGCCAGGCCGTGACCGGGAGCCGCGTCAGCACGGCGTTGCCGTAGTCGCCCCCCTGGAAGACGATGTTCCCCTCGAAGATCGGCGTCATCCCGGTCAGCCGCGCCAGCTCGCCCGGCTCGTCGACCTTCTGCGTCCGCTCGCAGCCCTTGTCGACCTCCTGCAAGGCGACGACGTGGGGGTCGGCCGACTTGATGACGCCCGCGATCCGCTCCAGGTCGAGCTTGCCGTCCATCCCCTCGCCGTGGCGGATGTTGTAGCTGAGGATTCGCAGTCGGGTCGGTTCGTCGGCGAAGACCGAGGCGGAACCGAGGGCGAGGAGGCAGGCGGCGAGCAGCGGAAGCGGGACGCGGGACATCGGGCGTAACTCCGGGACATGAGTCAGGGTGATTCGGTCGGCAAGGCTTCCCCGCCCGCTCGGGTTCCGAGCGCGCTCCAGATCGGCGGGGCGATGGAATTCTTGACGGAGCGGACCGTGCCGTCCGCGAAGGCGACGTTCACGACACCCGGGTGCAGGCTCCGAGCGGCGACGTGGCCGCAGACGAAGTCGGAGTCGACGTTGGCGCAGTCGAACGCGGCGGCGTTGGGCGGCAGGGTGTGCGAATAGAACGACGTCGCAGACGCCGCTCGATAGTAGCGCTGGCCGCGGTAGGCGATCCGGCGTCCGCCCCGGCATACCTCGACCGGCGGCGGACGGGAGGTCGTGAAGGAAGCCGTCAGGACGCCGAAGACGTTGAGCGGGCTGTCGGCGGCGAGTTCGTCGGGTTCTCCGCGACTCGCCGTCGAGCGCAGCGTCTCCGAGAATAAGGCGGTGGAGGCCGTCCCGTCCGCCACGTCGGCCAGGGTCGTCGCGCCGGCCACGCGCAGATTCGCGGGATTGTAAGACCCGTCGGGCAGGACCGTTGGCGCGGCGTGGTCGAGCCTCGCGTTGAAGATCCCGGCCAACCTGAGGTCGACTTCCACCCTGTTCGCCGGGTAGTGGGGAGGGGCCGGGCCCAGCTCGGGACAGGCCGTGGCGCCGATCGAGGCGAAGTAGTTGTTGCAGCCCGCCAGGCCGGCCGGACCGGCGTTCCACCGGTCGGTCGGGCAGAGGAACTGCGAGATCGTCGCGCCCGCCGCCGTCCCGTTCGGATCCTGCGTCGGATGATCCGCGACGCCCTGGAGGCCGAACTCGAAGTTGAACGCGTCGTAGACGTCGCATCGCCCGAGTTCGGGCAGGAGCGCCGTCAGGGGCGACGGCCTGGGGTAAGTCCCGACCTCGTGGATCGGCGTCGGGCCGAATCCGGGCGGGAAGCATCCCCAGGTCGATTCATAGACGTAGGCCGCCAGCGCCAGCTGCTTCAGGTTTTGGACGCAATGGATGCGCGAGGAGTAGCAGCGCGTGGTCACGGACGGGAGCAAGAGCGCGACAAGGACCGCGACGATGCTGAGGATGACGAAGACTTCGAGGAGCGTGATCCCGCGCGACGGCTTCGATTCCACGGCCGACCTCCCGCCTCGCCGAGGCGATCCCGAGTCTAGCTCGCCTCGGTCGCCGGTTCAACGATCGTTCAGGAGCCGGGCTTGGCCTGAGGGGCGGCCTTGAACTCGTCGGCGGTCATCCGCTTGACGGTCCGGTTGAGGAGCAGCACGGCGCCCCCCTTGGTCGGGACCTCCTTGCCGTAGGCGAGGATCTCCTCGTTGGGGCTGCCGCCGAGCTCTTCCTTGGTGTCGGGCAAGGGGACGCCGTAGAGGACGACGACGTCGCCGGAGGCCACCAGCTCCACCCCGCCGAGGGCCGAGCCGGGGCTGGTGCGCAGCTCCTTCAGGGTCTTCGGGGGCTTGCCCTTGTTCAACTGGTATTCGCGGAGCATCTCGCCGACCTGGGCGAGGTTCATCTCCTCGGAGAGGTCGGCCGTGGGGGGGCCGCTGGGGGCGCCTTCGCAGCCGAGGAGCAGGGCTGCAGCGAGCAACGCGGCGAGGGATCGGATCCGGCGAGTCATGGTGCCATCCTCATCGGGAGAAAGAGGGACCGCCGGGCCCTCGCGTCGTCGCGCCGGGACCGGCGGGCTCGGTTCCCTTTCGCGGCCGGGGCGGGATCAGTACGAGTCGGCGCTGACGACCTCGCCGCCGCTCCGCGTGCCGAGGGCCCGCCACGACGCCGGGTTGATCGAGTCCTTGACGAACCGGACCGAGCCGTCGGCCATGCAGACGTTCACCCCGCCCGAGTGGGCACTCCGCGCGGCGATGTGGGCGCAGATGTAGTCGCTGCTGTTGGCGCAGTCGAAGGTCTTCGGGTTCGGCGTCTGGGTGTGCGAGAAAAAGGCCATGGGGGCGATCCCGCGGTAGTACTGCTGGCCGCGATAGCGCAGCCGGGCGCCGGCCGTGCAGGTCGCGACCGGGGGGATCACGCTGGTGGTGAACGAGGCCGCCGGCACGCCCCAGACGTTCAGGTAGCTGTTCACGGGGACCTCGGCCACGGCGTTGGCGACCGAGGTCGAGCGGAGGGTCTCCGAGAACATCGACGTGTTGCTGGTGCCGTCGGAGATCGAGGCGATCGTGGTGGGGGACGTCACCTTCTGGTAGTCCGGGTTGTTCACGCCGTTGAGCTGGGCGGGGGCCCCGTAGTCGAGCCGGACGTTGAAGACGCCCGCCTGGTTCGTGTCGACCTCGGTCTTGTTCGCCGCGTAGCCGGCGGGGGCGGCGCCCAGCTCGGGGCAGGCGGTGCCGCCGATCGAGCCGAAGTAGTTGTTGTAGCCGATGAAGCCGGCGAACTTGACGCTGTTGGGGTCGGACGGGCAGATGTACGCCGAGATCAGCTGCGAGCCCGCCGTGTAGTTCGGGTTGTTGACCGTCTGGTTGAAGATGCCGTTGAGGTTGTGCTCGAAGTTGTAGGTGTTGAACAGGTTCCCCCCCTCCAGGTAGCCGAGCATCGTCACCAGGGGCGTCGGCCTGGGGTACAGCGGCACGGCGATCGTCGGCGTGCGGCCGAAGCCCGGCGGGAAGTGGCCGTTGGTCGACTCGAAGTTGTGCGCGGCCAGGCCGAGCTGCTTCAGGTTGTTCGTGCACTGCGCCCGGCGGGCGGCCTCGCGGGCCGACTGCACGGCGGGCAGGAGCAGGGCGATCAGGACCGCGATGATCGCGATCACCACGAGAAGCTCGATGAGCGTGAAACCGCGGCGCTTGATCCGGGACATCGACGGCGTCCTCCAACGATCGGGGGGGATGAAGCGGGTTGGGATGAGGCGGGGACCCTCCGGGGCGTCGGGCGGCTTCGCCCGGCGCGGCGAGGGCTGGGCTCGTCGCGGCCGAAGTCTAACCTCCACGCTTCCCTCATTTCAAGCGTGAAATGATGAGGGTTTGATGAAATAATTAGGAGTGCCCGCGACGGCTCGGATCAGAGGAGGCGGACGTCGATGAGGTGGGCGACGCCGTCGTTGTCATGGTCGGGGACCACGAGGTCGGCGGCGGCGAGGACCTCCGCCGGCGCGTGGCCCATGGCGACGCCCAGGCCGGCCCCCTCGATCATGGGGAGGTCGTTCACGTCGTCCCCCACCGCGCAGATCTCCTCGGGGGCGACGCCCCACTGCTCGGCGACGTGGAGCACGGCGGACCACTTGCCGGCATCGCGGCGGATGACTTCGCACATCGTCCCGACGTAGCGCGGGCTCTTCTGGACGAAGGTCCGGACGCGATCGCCGTGGGCGTCCAGGACGACGGCCTGGAGCGCCAGCATCGCCTCGCGAGCGCCGACGGCGCAGACGTGGAAGAAGGGCCCCGAGGCCCAGTCGCCGGCGACCTCGGCGTGGGACAGGTTCTGGCCGACGTAGTCGTCGAACCAGCGCTCGCCGGTGGGGTAGCGCGAGACCCGGAAGTCGGGCTCGTCGTGGGGGCGGTCGTTGAACGCCACGACGTCGTGGCCGCGATCGCCGAAGAGGCCGAGCAACGACGTGGCGAGGTCGGCGTCGAGGTCGGCGCGCCAGAGCGTCCGGTCGTCCGAGGGCTCTTTCACGATCGCGCCGGAGTTGCAGACGATCGGCGCGTCGATCCCCAGCTCGGCGGCGATCGGCCAGGCCCGACGGTAGCGGCGGCCCGTGCAGAGGATCGGCCGGATGCCGGCCGCCGCGGCGCGCTCCACGGCGGCCCTGGTGCTGGGCAGGAGCACGCCCGAGCGGTCGAGCAGGGTGCCGTCCACGTCGAGCGCCAGCATCCGATAGCGGGGCCGGCTCATGCGTGCGAGCCCCGCGACGCCCGCCGCCCCTGCACGCTGTGCGGGAACAGGCCGACCTGGTCGAGCCGGCCGTCGGCGTCGATCGGCATGGGGAGGAAGTCGGTCTCCAGCGAGAGGGCCGGGTTCGCCCGAACCTCGGCCTCCAGGGGCCGGGAGATCCAGAGTTCGTCGGTCTCCAGCGTGTTCGGGATGACGACGATCCGGGCCTCGGCCGGGTCGATCCGCCAGCAGGTCTCCAGGCCCTTCTCGATCACCTCGCGGTCGGTCGCCAGGGTGATCGGGATCCGCGCCCGTTCCAGGCAGCAGGAGGTCAGGACGTTGATCCGGAAGGCCTCCTCGTCGAGCTGCGACACCAGCCGCTCGGTCGTCAGGTCGGCGAAGCCCACGCCGACGATGTTGCCGTGGCTCTCCTCGGAGACGTCCAGGACCACCAGTCGAGTGACCACCGGGCGGTCGAAGTCGTGCTGGGTCTCGACCATCAGCCGGCCGATGACGTTCGGGTCCATGCCGGCGCCGGAGTAGTTTTTGCCCAGCTCGCCGACCACCAGCAGGTCGATCTGGTCGAACGGGATCCGGCCCATCAGGTCGCGGGCCTTCTCAACCAGGCCGGGCTCGACTTCGAAGAGATTGTCGGGGTCGAGCGGGACGATCTCGGCGGTCTCGTCGCGGGCGTTCTCCAGGATCGCCAGGCCGAGGGCGAATTTGGTGTTGGCGACGAGGAACCGGCCGACGGCGGGGAGGACTTCCTTCAGCCCCCGGAGGCCCAGCTTGTGGACCTGGGTCGCGCCGTCGCGCTTGCCCAGGCCGATCGTCAGCATCTTGAGGATGCCCGACTCGTGGGTCGCGCGGAAGTCGGAGTGGGGCTTCACGCGGTTGAGGAGGACGATGCCGTCGGCCCCGTGGGCGTTCCTGTCGAAGTAGATCGGCAGGCCGACGGGGTTGGTGCCGAGGACGACGGTGTCCATGTCGGTCTTGACCGGGACGCCCATCGCCTCGGGCGTGACGTCGTAGCCGGCGAGCAGCTCGGCCTGGCCTTCCGGGGTCGCGCCGCCGTGGCTCCCCATCGCGGCGACGATGAACGGCCGGTAGCCCATCTCCTTGAGGGCGTCGACGGTCGCCCGGGCCATCGCGGCGATGTTCTTGATCCCCCGGCTGCCGACGCCCACCGCGACCGTCCCGCCGGCCGGCACGCGGTCGCGGAGCTTGCTCTCCAGGATCAGGCGGCGGACCGTCCCCGGCGCGTCCTCGACGCGAGGCTGGGCGATGTTCTGGCGGACGCGGGCGAGCGGTGGCAGGTTCATGGTGCGGAGGCCTGTGGGAGGGACGATCCGTTTCGGTCGGTCAGTAGCCGGCCTGCTTGTCGACCACGTTCAACAGCGCCTCGCCGGCGGCGAACCGGCGGAGGTTCTCGCGGAGGATCTCGTGACGCCGGCGCTCGCCGCCGGGGGACTGGCCGGCGGTGTGGGGGGTGATGATGACGTTGCGCGACCAGAGCGGGTGGTTGTCGGGCAGGGGCTCGGGGTCGGTCACGTCGAGCCCCGCGGCCGAGACCTGGCCCGAGTCGAGCGCGGCGACCAGGGCTTCGGTGTCGACGACCTTGCCGCGCGAGACGTTGATCAGGATCGCGCCGGGCTTCATCAGACCGAACTCCTTCGCCCCGATCATCCGGGTCGAGGCCTTCGTCAGCGGCACGGCGCTGGCGACGACGTCGGCCTTCGGCAGCAGGTCGTGGAGCTTGTCGGGCTTGTAGAGTTCGTCGACGAACAGCGGGCGCTCCCAGACCTTGGGATCGGTGGCGACCACGCGGACGCCGAAGCCGTAGGCCCGGCGGGCGATCTCGGAGCCGATCCCGCCCATCCCGATCACCAGCATCGTCTTGCCGGCCAGTTCGTCGAGCACGACGCCCTTGCGGCGGCTCCCCCAGCTCTTCTCGGCGTTGCTCTGGAGGAAGTGGGGGATGTCGCGGGTGAAGGCCAGCAGGTAGGCGAGGGCCTGGTCGGCGATCTCGGGGGCGTAGGCCCGCTGCATGTTGGTCAGGACGATCGGCCCGTCGACCAGCTCGGGGATGTTCATCAGGTGCTCGACCCCCGCGCTGGCGTTCTGGGCCCATCGCAGCGACTTCGCCCCGGCCTGGATCACGCGGGGCGTGATGAGGCCGTAGAGCCCCTGGGCTTCGGCCGCGCGGGCGACGGCCTCGTCCTCGCTCCCGCAGACGACCAGTTCGAGGCCCGGCGCAGCGGCCTGGAGGTCCGAAAGCTCCTCGGGCTTCATCCGGGGGACGATCACCTTGAGGGGGCCGTCGGCCCCGGCGGCCGCGGCCGTGGCTCCGGTCGCGGCGGTCAGGGCGGCGGACGTGGCGGAAGCGGCGGCGAGGAACGAGCGGCGGTTCATGGCGTGGGCTCCGGGGGCGGGCTTTGGGGGTCGCTTCGGGGTCACGTCGCGGGGGTCGCCGCCCGTTCGCGCGGGGCGGGGGGGGTCAGGTCAGCCGGGGGACGAGCCGTTCGACGATCGTCTTGCCGATGTTCAGCGAGGCGGTCGCGGCCGGCGAGGGGGCGTTGTTGACGTTGATGACGTGGTCGGCCTCCTGGATCAGGAAGTCGTCGACCATCGAGCCGTCGGGCAGGACGGCCTGTGCGCGGATGCCGGCCGGGGCGGGCTCCAGGTGCTCGGCGCGGATCTCGGGGACGAGCCGCGAGAGCGCCTTGACGAACGCGGCCTTGCTGGCCGACCTCCACATCTCGCCCAGGCCGGTCTTCCAGTACTTGAACGCCAGCTTGCGGAAGCCGGAGTAGCCCATGATCTCCATGACGTCGGGCAGGTTGAAGTCGGTCTTGCGGTAGGCCTCGCGCCCCATGGCCAGCACGGCGTTGGGGCCGCATTCCACGCCCCCCTCGATCATTCGGGTGAAGTGGACGCCGAGGAATGGGAAGGCCGGGTCGGGGACGGGGTAGATGAGGTTCTTGCAGAGGTGCTCGGCCTCGTGCTTCAGCTCGAAATACTCGCCGCGGAACGGGATGATCTTGGCCTCGGGCTTCTGGCCGCCGAGGGCCGTGACCCGGTCGCACTGGAGCCCCGCACAGTTGACGATCTGCTCCGTCACGACCTCGCGGCCGTCGGCCGTCATGAGGACGGCCTTCGCCTTCGACCGGACGATGCTCGAGACGCGGGCGTCGGTGAGGACCTGGCCGCCGGCCTCGACGATGCGCTCGGCCATGCGGCGGCAGACGGCCTTATAGTCGACGATGCCGGCCTCAGGGACGTGGATGGCCCGGATGCCGGCGGCGTGGGGCTCCAGCTCGGCGAGCCGGGCCTTGTCGATCACCTCGCAGGCGACGCCGTTGGCCTGCCCGCGCTCGTAGATCCGCTCCAGGGCGGGGAGGTCGGACTCGTCGATCGCGACGATGACCTTGCCGCAGATCTCGTAGGCGATCCCCTCGTCGGCGCAGAATTGCTCCATCAACTTCTTGCCCTCGCGGCAGTTGGTCGCCTTGAGGGAGCCCGGCTTGTAGTAGATGCCGGAATGGAGCACGCCGGAGTTGTGGCCGGTCTGGTGGCAGCCGACTTCCGGCTCCTTCTCCAGCACGACCACGCGGCTCTTGGGCAGGGTGCGGGTGAGCTGGTAGGCGGTCGCCAGGCCGACGATCCCCCCACCGACGATCGCCACATCGGTTGCTATCAACGTCTTCCTCGGTCTTCGGGATGCACCGCGCGGTCGCTCTCGCGCGACGGCCGGATCGCCGCCCGGGGGAACGAGGCCAGGGGCCTCCCCGCCCGGGCCGGGCCGCGGCTAATCATCATCCTAGACCGCCGCCCCCCGCACAAGGCCTCCCGGTCGGCGCAGGGGCGGAGGGGGCTCACTCGCCGTAGAGGCCGACGCCGGGGCCGAGCGCCGGCGCGTAGACGCCGATCGGCGGCGGCGGGGCGATCTGGTCCGGCGTCAGGCCGGTCCCGGCCGTGACCGGGAAGGTTCGGTAGGAGTTCCCGTTCCCCGGCGCCCCATAGACGTACCCCGGCGCGACGAAGCCCGGCCGCCAGAGCCCGATGCCGTATCGGCCCGGCATGTAACCGGTCGGCGGCAGGTTGCTGCCGTAGTACGCGGACCACGGATGGGCCGAGAACGACGTGTAGGTCCGGGGCACGCCGTAGCTGTTGTAGCCGTAGCTCGTGCCGTAGAGCCCCGGAGCCGCGAAGTAGTCGCTCACCCGGTACGAGGGGACCGCCGGCCCGCCCGGCACGGCCTGCGCGCGAGTCAGGGGCGTCATCGAGAGCACGGCGGCCGAGGCCAGCATGGCGAGGCGTCGCATGGTGCGGGTCTTCCACTTAGGAGGTGCGTCGAGCGACGGTCGACCCGCGAGGGCCCGACCCTTCCGCTTCCATTTTAACGCACGCAATCCGACCGGGTCGGCCGAAACGGCGAGAATCCCGAGGCCCCTCAATAACCCGACAGCCCCAGCAGGCCCGTCGCCCAGGGGATCAGCGCGACGAGGCCGACGTTGGCGGCGAAGACGGCGAGGGTCGTCCAGACCACGCCCCGGGTCGCGGCGCGGCCCACTTCTTCGGCGGAGCGTTCCGCGTTCAGGCCCACCCAGCAGCCGACCAGGCCGACCGCGAGGCCGAACGCGGCGGTCTTGAGGGTCGCCGGGATCACGTCGGAGAGCCGCAGGAAGACGAGCGACTGCCGCCAGAAGAGCTGGGGCGAGAGCTTCCCCGCCAGGCCCTCGGCGGCGAGGGCGCCGACGAGGGCCGAGGCGTCGACCAGCACGGTCAGGAGCGGCACGGCCAGGATGCAGGCGGCGACCCGGGGGGCGACCAGGCCGGCGATCGGGTCGGCGCCCAGGACGATCCGGGCGTCGATCTCCTCGTTCAGCGTCATCACCCCCATCTCGGCCGCGAGCCCCGCGCCGATGCGCCCCGCGGCCAGCACGCCGGCCAGCAGCGGGCCCAGTTCCACCACCACGGCCACCGCGAGGAAGCTCGGCAGGGCGGCCTCGGCGCCGTGGGCCGCCAGCAGCCGGTGGGTCTGGAACCAGGTCACCAGGCCGACGCTCAGGCCGGCCCCCAGCACGATCGGCAGGCCGCCGACCGCGACCTGTTCGAACAGCCGGACGACCTCGCCGCCCCGACGGAACGGCGCGGCCGGGAGCGCGAGAAGCGTCCGCGCCGCGAAGGCCAGGAACCGGCCCGCGCGGCCGATCGGCTCGGTGATGATGGTCGCCATGCCTCGGCCCGTCCCCTTCCCGCTCGCCCGACCCGGCTTTACGCAGGCTTCCAGGATACTCACAATGCAGGACGGCTCCGACCCGCTTCCTCGCCGTGGATCGACGGCGATCCACGCACGAAGGATCTCGAGACCGCGATGACCGACGACGCCAGGCCCCTCGACGCGGCGCACCCCTGGAACGTGTTCGTCCTCTCCGCCTGCGCCCGGCTCGGCCCGTTTCCCCACGCACACCTGTCGCCCCGGCTCGCCTCGCGGGACCTGGGGGTGGCGCTCCGGGCGAAGCTGCCCCTGGAGCCGTCGGAGTTCCTGGTCGGCGCGATCGACCACGAGATCGGCGGCGTGCCGTGCCCGATCGTCCTCACCAACCGCCGCCTCTTCTGGTTCGAGCGGACCGACGACCGGCCGGATTCCGCCCCGGTGGGGAAGGGGGGGCCGTCGATCCGTGGGTCGGTCGTCGAGTACGTCCTGCTCCCCGACGACCCGGTCGCGAGGCCGGCGACGGGCGGGGGCGTCGAGCTGGACCTGGGGGGCGGACGGATCGTCCGGGCCTCGACGGGCTCGCTCGACCTGGGGCGGGCGCTGGCCGAGACGCTCCGACAGCTCGGCGCGGCCGCCCGCGCGGGCGTCGCGCCGGCGGTGGAGGGCGAGCTGGCCCGGAAGATCGAGGCGGCCTTGCCGCACGTCCTGGAGGCGGATCGTCGGCTCCGGACGCACGGGGCCGACATCGCCGTGTTCCAGGCCGACCTGCTGGCCGGCACCCGCTCGGCCTTCGTCACGCCGACGCTCGTCGCCGCCTGCGTGGGGGTCTTCCTGGCGATGCTGGCGACCGGCGTGAACGCGATGGAGCCGTCGAACGGCGACCTGCTCGCCTGGGGCGCCAACAACGCCGTCCGGGTCGCGCTGGGGGGGGAGTGGTGGCGGCTGCCGGCCAGCGTCTTCCTCCACGGCGGGCTGATCCACCTGGCGGTGAACATGTGGTGCCTGCTCAACCTCGGCCCGCTGGTCGAGCGGCTCTACGGCAACCTGGGGTACGCGGCGATCTACCTGGCGGCGGGGGTGGGGGGGGCGATCGCCAGCATGGCGACGCCGCCGGCGCGGGTGAGTGTGGGGGCGTCCGGGGCGATCTTCGGGATCGTCGGCGCCTTGCTGGCGTTCCTGCTGGTCCGGCGGCGGTCGGTCCCGTCGTCGGTCCTGGTCCCCTTGAGGTCGAGCGTGCTGGGGATGGTCGTCTTCAACACCCTGTTCGGGGCGATCGTGCCGGCGATCGACCAGGCGGCCCACATGGGGGGGCTGGCGACCGGATTCCTGGCCGGGCTTGTGCTCGCGCCCGCATGGCCCCCGAGGAGGTCTGCGTGGGGCCTGGCCCGCTCGGCCGCGCTGGCGGCGGCGGTCGCGGCGGTGGTGGTCGGCGTCGGCGCGGGGGTCGTCCGGTGGCGGGCCGGCACGCTCGACGCCCGCGATCGGTTCGGCGACTTCGCCCTCCAGGTCGAGCCGGCGTACGACAGCTTCGTCGAGGTGGCGAACGGGATGGGCGAGGTCGCCGAGACGATCGACAGGGGGGAGGACGCGGCGGCGAAGGCCCAGCTCCGCGCCGTCGTGGAGCGGCTGGGCCGACGGGGGCGCGACGGCCTGGCCGAGCTGGATCGGGTCCGCCCGGCCGACCCGGAGTTGAAAGCGACGGCCGACCTGCTGGGCGACGCTCTGCGCGAGCAGCTCGCGGCCGTCGCCGCCGCCGGCCGATTCGAGGAGACGCGCGATCCCGCATGGCTGGACGGCCCCGACGGCTTCGCCCCCCGGTTCGCGGAGTCGATGCGCCTGGCGGGCCGGCTCTCCGAGCGCCTCCGCGAGCAGGCGCCGGCCGAGGCCGAGCGGCCCTGACGAATCCCCATCCAGCCGCGACGAACGGGCGCGGGCGGATTGCCTGCATCCAGAAGATCGTGCTACGATCGCCCGGCCGCGACCGTCCCGGGACGCCGGTGTCCCGACGTCGGTCGCGGTCGGCCGGACGCTTCGTCGGCCGACGCACGTCACCAAGGCGCCCCCGCTCGGGGGGCCCGTCCTTTCTCCCAGGAGCGTCATCGGTGCGGTTCATCTCCCATCGCGGTTCCCCCGTCGCTTCGCTGCTGGCGATCGCCGCGGGGCTGGCGTTCGCGTCCGCCCCGCCCACCGTCCGCGCGGACCTCGACGAATACGTCAAGAAGGCCGACCCCGCCTTCGCCTGGAAGCAGGTGGAGACCCAGGACCTCGAAGGGGGCAAGGTCTCGGTCCTGGAGTTGACCTCGCAGGTCTGGCAGGGGATCACCTGGACCCACAGCCTGCGGATCTACGAGGGCCCGAAGACGACCTACGACGACTCCGTCCTCCTGTTCATCACCGGCGGCAGCACCGGCAACAAGCCGGGCCCGGACATGGAGAAGCTGGCCCTGACGCTGGCCAACCTCTCCGGCGGCCGGGTCGCCCTGCTGAGCCAGGTCCCCAACCAGCCGCTCCTGGACGGCAAGAAGGAAGACGAGCTGATCGCCGAGACCTTCATCCGCTACCTGGAGACCAAGGACGAGAGCTGGCCCTTGCTGTTCCCCATGGCCAAGAGCGCCGTTCGGGCCATGGACGCCGTGCAGGCGTGGGCCAAGCAGGAGCGCCAGCTCGACGTCAAGAAATTCGTCGTCACCGGGGCCTCGAAGCGGGGCTGGACGACCTGGCTCTCCGGCGCGGTCGACGACCGCGTGATCGCCATCGCCCCGATGGTCATCGTCATGCTCAACATCGGCGAGCAGGGGCCGAACCAGCTGGACGTCTGGGGCTTCTACTCCGAGCAGATCGACGACTACGTCAAGCGCGGCCTGATGGAGAAGGTCAAGACCGGCCCCGGCACCCAGCTCTGGCAGATGGTCGACCCCTACACCTACCGCGACCGCCTGGTCGACAAGCCGAAGTTCCTGCTCAACGGCGCCAACGACCGCTACTGGACGCTCAACGCCATCGACCTCTACTGGGACGGCCTGAGCGGTCCCAAGTACCTCATGGCCCTGCCCAACGCCGGCCACGGCCTGGACGGCGACCGCTCGTGGGTCTTCAACGGCCTCGCCGCCTTCTTCCGCAGCAGCGTCACCGGCCGGACGATGCCGAAGGTCGACTGGAACTTCGAGGACGGCGGCAAGGGCCAGTTCTCGCTCAAGGTCAACTCGGACCCGCCGCCGAAGTCGGCCCGGATCTGGTCCGCCGATTCCCAGACCCGCGACTTCCGCGAGGCCAAGTGGGCCCCCAAGCCCCTGGAGCCCGGCGCTCTGGTCTCCGCGATCGTCACCGCGCCCGAGGACGGCCACCGCGCGGTCTACGCCGACCTGGAGTACGAGCTGGACGGACTGTCGTACCACCTGACCACGACCTTCTTCGAGCCCGGCCTCGACGCCAAGGCCAAGAAGGACGCCAAGCCCGCCGCCGTCCCCGTCGGGGCGGGCGCCGACCGCTGAGCCGTCCCGCCCGGCCCCTCACGTCCCGGCCCGCGGCCCTCGACCCGATCGAGCCTCAGCCGCGGGCCGGGATCGGCCCGTCCGACCCCCGACGCTCGGCCAGCACTTCGAGGACCGTCGGCCCGGTCTTGCCGAACCGCCGGAAGAAGTAGCCGTGGCACGAGACGGCCTGCTCGCGATAGGGCGGGTAACGCTCCAGGATCCGGTGCGCCTCCGCCAGGTTGTAGTGCGGCATCAGGCCGAAGACGTGGTGGGTCAGGTGATAATCCTGGCCGTACGGGAAGACGCAGAAGTTGAACAGCGGGTTGCAGTGGAAGTTCCGCGAGTGCGTGAACTCCCCCTCCGCCGGCGCGTTGCTGTGGTGCGCGATCTCCCGGAGCTGCATCAGGAACGGGTAGACCGTCAGCAGCGGCAGCACCCAGAACAGGAAGAAGATCGGCCAGGACCCCGTGATGTGGACCAGGGCCAGGATCGGCAGCCAGTAGGTCCCCCGCAGGCAACGGCCCACCTTGAAGCGATACGGGGCCTTCAGCTCCTTCAGCCCGGTCGTGACGTTGGCGTTCTTCGCCTGCCCGAAGAGGTACTTCACGAGCGTGGGCAACCAGGCCGAGAGCACCACGTACCGATACCAGAAGCGGGCTCGGGGCATCGGGAACGGGTAGCGGTCGCCGTCGAAGTGCAGCCGCGCGACGTCGGGGTCGCGCTCGGGGTCGTTGAGGAACTGGTGATGCCCCAGGTGGGTGACCCGAAACCTCTGGGTCATCGACATCAGCGGGAACATGCAGAGCAGGTCCGACGCCAGTTCGTTCGCCAGCCGGTTCCGAAACAGGGCGTAGTGCGAGCCCTCATGCGCCAGGCCCGAGAGCCGATGCTGGAACACCGCCACGGCGAACACGACCAAGGCCGCCAGCGCCGCGAAAGCGACGTTCGACAGCCCGCCGGACGCCCACGCACGGTACACGATCACCCCGGCCGCCAGCGAGCCGAGGAGCCCGACGTACTCGCCCAGCAGGTAGACGATGTTCGTGTGGTTGTCGGCCCGGAGCAGGGGGACGAGCGCCCGGTGCGTCCGATCCCAGCTCCAGTCCGTCGCCGCTTCGTCCTCGATCGTCGTCGCATGCGCCATGGATGTCCCAGCACCTTTTTCCAGATGTTTCATCCGATCCGACGAGCACAACCGAAAGCGGTTTATTTCCCGCATCCACCTCATTTTACCATGCGATCGGCTAGAGTTGAATTCGATCACCAGGGAAGGCGGGCGGCGTCGCCAGGTCGGGTCAAGGTTGACGAAAGGGGTGGGGAACATGGCCGTGCTGTCTCGGCGGAAGGCTTACACGCGCATGGCATCGGCGGGTCTGAAGGTCGAGGAAGACGTGTTGGAAAGTCCAAGGTGGGCCCCCGACGAGGACGCCTCGGCGGCCCTCGACGGCTGGCGCGCCGCGCTTCGGGCCGACATGGGCCGGACGATGGACGACCCGCGCTGGCCCCGCGCGCTGGCGGCCGTGGGCGTGGTGCACCTCGCGGCCTTCATCGTCTGCCAGGTCCTGGCGGAGCCGGTCTCGCGGCGCGACCTGCGGTACCTGGCGATCTGGTTCGTGGAGCTGGTGGCCGTCTTCGCGACGATGCGGCTCCTGGCGGGGCGGCACTGGATCCGGCGGTCCCCGGCCGTGAACCTGGTGGCCAAGCTCTGGACGACCTTCCTGATCCTGTCGTTCAACGTCGTCTCGCTGAACTCGCTGGTCGGCATCGAGAACCCTTGGTTCAAGGCCGTCTGGGGGACGCTGAGCACGTTCCTGTTCGCCTCGATGGCCTGGCTGTTCACGCCCCTCTTCTTCATCCCGGCCGTCCAGATGTGGGCCACGGGGATGCTGATGGCCCAGTTCGACCCCTACGCCTACGCCATCTACGGGGTCTCCTGGTGCCTGGCGCTCTTCGGCCTCGCCGCCGGCGTCCGTCGCGCCCATCCGCTGCCGCGTCGTTGACCCGATCGGGCGAGGTCCGCGAGTCGGGCCGCGCGGACCTCGCCCGCAACCTCCGCCCTTGCGTCGCGTCGAGTTGGTCCGGCGTCGGGCTCGGGACCGCGGCCGCTCGATGGGTTATCCGACGAGGCGGCCGAGGTTCGTCTAGGCATCCCTCGGCAGAACACGCGGGCCCATTTCCTCACAGGATTGAAGCAGCTTCGCCCGCCTCCGCAGCCACCGGTACTTCTCCGGCGTGAACCGCTTGAAGGGGAGGACGCCCGCATCCCGGGCGGGCCGCCGCACGGCGCGCAGGCCAGCTGCTCGAGCAGGGCGGCGGCGCCCGGCGCGGCGAGCCATCCCTTGGCGGTCCCCCCGGCATGGAAGGCCAGGCAGGTGCGAAGGTCCTCGCCCCTGAGCATCTCCAGCGGCGAGGCGCCGGCCTTCTTCTGCATCCGCTTCCACTACGTGTTGCACCAGCAGTGCCATCGCCGCGGATTGAGACATCGAGCTTGGGCTGATTGCGGCCGTGGACGAGCAGCCGCACGTCGACCCCCTCCTTCCGCAACGCCAGGAACCACTGGATGGGGAGGCTGCACTCGCCCCCGTGACACATCGAGGCGTCCACGGCGACGATCAGGACGCGGAACGGCCCTGCCGATCGGGCGTCGGGGGCCGGGTCGGGGCGGGCGTGGGGGGGGAGGCCCTCGGCAGGAACCTGCCCCTCTCGTCGCGGCTCATCGATGCCGCTTCTTGATCTGGTCCGCGAGCCGCAAGGCGAGCGCCACGATCGTCAAGGCCGAATTGAAGGTGCCGCTGGTCGGGAAGACCGAGCAGCCCGCCACGTACAGGTTCGGGACGCCGTGCACGCGGCAGTTCTCGTCGACGACTCCCAGGCTCGGGTCGCGGTGCATGCGAGTCGTCCCCATGTGGTGCTGATCCCCGCGCAGATCTCGCGGCCACTGCGCGTCGTCGTCGGGCACGGTCGACCGGAGCCGTCCGAATCCGGAGCGGTCCAACTCCTCGCCGAGCAGCCGGCTCGCGACGGTCATGCCGCGCCTGTCCTCCTCCGACAGCCGCCAATCGACCACGATCTTCCGCAGGCCGAACGCGTCGAGGTCTTCGCCGAGTCCGACGCGGCTTTCCGGGTTCGGCAACTGCTCGGACGTGCAATTCAGGGTGACGGATCGCAGGGACGCCGTCGGCTTGTTCCGGCCGTAGATCACCCGGCGCGCGCCGTAGGTCGCGACGCCGGGGAGCCCCCTGACCACGGATCCCAGATTCTTCAGCATGCCGGCGCCGCCGCCGTTTCGATGGACGAGCCGCGTCAGGGCGTCTATCTCGGGGGGCCTGGGATACTGGAAACGCACCCTCAGATTCGCCAGTTTGAGTCGTCGCCTGGTCTCGTCGGAGAGCAGGATGTAAGAAACGAAACGTCGGGAGGCGCCGACCCTCCTGAAGATCGCCCCCTGTTCGCCCGTCTGGAATTTCAGCCGGGAGGCGGGGACCTTCAGGTCGATCTCGCCGCCCGTGTACTCCAGATGCAGCTGGAAGTACCGGCCGACGAGCCCGCGGTCGTTCCCCAGGGCGACGCCGGCCTCGTTCTCGGAGAGCAACAGGAGCCGCGCATTCTCGATTCCGCCCGACGCCAGGACGAAGACGCGGGCTCGAACCGAGAAGCGGCCGTCGGGGAGGACGCCGACGCGGAGTCGTCGCACCTCCGGGCTTCCCTCGCCGGCGTCGAAACGCAGGGCGTTGGCGTGGAGGTAGACGCTGAGATTTCGGGCCCGTTGCAGCTCGGGCTTGTACTCGCGGCCGAACCGCGTGGCCGGGGCTTGCTGGAGGACCCGGCAGACGAAATGCGGCCCGCCGAACGGCTCGGGTATACAGCCCGGCGTGATACCCCACTCGGGGAGCTCGTAACCCGACGGGCCGAACCTGAGGACGCCTTGCGCCCGACGATACCACGGGTCGAGCTCGGCGATCGGGAACGGCCAGCCGGTGTACGGGACGCCCTCGCGCTCCTCGAAATCCAGCGGGGTGGGCAGGTCGCACCAGACCCGGCCCCAGCGGTTGGTGGTGCCGCCGAAATAGCGAAAACGCGAGTCCGGGAAGCGTTCGTAAGGACGCCCGACGATGCGGCCGTCGTAGAGGTCCTGCGTGGGCCGATCCGGCTTGGAGCCTCCGCTCTCCAGCAACACCGCGCGGAACCCGGAATCGATGAACTCGCGGGCCACCGTGATGCCCGCGGCCCCCCCGCCTATGATGCAGACGTCGGTCTCGATCTCGGTTCCGTCCGGCACCGAACGGGCGTCAAACAACATGGAGCATCTCCCTAGATGATCAGGGACGGAGGTCGAGACGGACGCGGCTCAGACGGGAAGCCGCGCGCCCGATCCGCCGTCTCGCCCGCCCGAGCGGCTCGTCCCCGCGCAGACAAGGCCTTCATGGTATCGCCAGGCTCAACCGGTCCTGCGAGGCTCGCGAGCCATCATTCCTCCGGGTCCGTCGAATTCTTGGGCGGTTCCTGCACCGTCGTCGACGGCCGTCGACATGGTCCGACGTCGACCTGGACGACCTCCGGCGACCTCGCACCCTACCGGCGAGGCCGGGTTCGCCCCTGAGCGCCCCCAGGAGAGGACGCTGGATGGCTGCCATGCTCACCGGAGGCGGACCTTGGAGACACTGACTTTAGTGCGACCCCTGAACCCTTGACGCTGACTGAGATTTCATGCCGAACCGGCCAATCTTCGGCGCTATGATCACATATCCGCGCACACGAAGTCACTACCGAATGGATGTCGAGAAGGTGGCATCCTGCGATTTTGCCGATGAATCGGTGGATTTGAGGCGTTCGAAGAACGTCTCGGCAGCGAAATCGCGCTTAAAGTCCCATCGCGGATTCATCCCGCCTGTCCGCAGCATCGCTGGAGACCGGCGATCACCTCGACGATCGGCCGTCGAGGCGTTGCAAGATTCGAGGGGAGATCCCACAGACACTGGGGAGGTGTGCTGAACGGGGCGGGCGCGTCGGACGGTCGGCAATCGAAGTCGGACGATGGACCATGAGCAAGAGGCCGCCGCGTCGCTCCTGATGGAGACGGCGGGGCGGCCTCTGGGCGTTTGCGCGTGATGGGGTCGGAGTCGGCTCAGACGCGGCCGGCGAGGGCCCCGTTGAGGTTCGAGAGGTCGAGGCCGCTCGGCGGGTTGCCGACGCCCGACCGCGACGGGGTCCAGGTCGGCAGGTCGCAGAGGCCGCCGCCGAGGTAGGTGTGGTGCCAGAGCTGGGTGGCCGCCACGCAGGTCAGGCTCAGGTCCATGATAATCCGCTTGGGGGCGAACTTCGGGAACCGGCCGTGGGCGGCGACCTCGCGGGCCACGCCTTCCGCGTCGAAGTACCCCGTCTTGCGGAGCGACTCCGGGCTGAGGAGCTGGTCCACCCAGGCGGGACGGCCCGAGTCGAAGAAGGCTTCGGACCGGCTGGCTCGGAACATGGTCTTGGGGCGGTTGGCGATCTTCTTGGGGAGCGTCCGGGCGGCGACCTGCCGGAGGATCCACTTGTCGGTCAGCCCCTTGAGCTTGTACTCCGGGGCGATCGAGGCGCAGAAGGCGACCACGTCCTCGTCGAGCAGCGGGTAGCGGGCCTCGACCGACGAGTTCATCGCCACCCGGTCGCCCTTGCCGTGCAGCAGCAGACCGGCCAGCATCACCTTGTAGCCGACGTAGAGCGACTGGTTGAGCGGGGCCCACTTCGTGAACCGCTCGTGGTCGATGTGCAGGTCGTCGTAGGCCGAGAAGTCCTCGACGCCGTCCCACATCTCCCCGGAGTAGAGGAAGCTGCGCGACTGGGCCATCAGGTCGTACACGTCCTGCTGCGCCGGGCGGGTCCCCTGGAAGCCCATGCGCGGCGGCAGGTGGGCGGGGTTCCCCTTCATCGAGCCGACGATGACGTTGCGGATCCCGGCCGGAAGCCAGTTGCCGGCGACCCGCCGCATGACGTTTCGGACCTGCTGGCTCTTGAACCAGGGGTAGCCGGCGAGGGCCTCGTCGGCCCCTTCGCCGGTGAGGGCGACCTTGTAGCCCTGGGCGTGGACCGCCTTGGCGAGCTGCATCAGGCAGGCCGCCGAGGAGTCCATCACCGGCCCCTCGGCCGCGCGGATCAGCTCGGGATAGGCGTTGATGATGTCGGTGCGGTCCATCGTCACCATCGTCAGCTTCGAGCCGAGCGCATCGGCCGACTCGACGGCCTGCGACCGCTCGTCCGGCCCGGCCTTATTGAGGCCGATGGTGAACGAGGGGACCGCGTAGCCGCGCTGGCGGGAGCTGAGGCCGAGCACGACGGTCGAGTCCAGCCCGCCGCTGATGTAGCTGACGACCGGCACGTCGCCGCGCAACCGACGCTCGACGGCCTGACGCATCAGGTGCTCCAACTCGTCGATCAGGGGCGTCGGGTCCTTCATCCGGCGCTCGTCGCCGGCGTCGGGGAAGTCCAGGTCCCAGTACTTGACGGTCTCGATCCGGCCGTCGCGGACGGAGAGGAAGTGCCCGGGCGGGAGGATCTTGATCCCCTCGAAGAAAGTCCGGGTGGTGCTGGCGCAGAAGGTGTTGAAGAAGACGTCGATCCCCCGCCGGTCGGCGCGAGCGTCGATCATCCCCGAGGCGAGGATCGCCTTGATCTCGGAGCCCCAGAGGAGCCAGCCGTCGACTTCGGCGTAATAAAGCGGGCAGATGCCCACGCGGTCCCGGCCCAGAAGGAGCGTCCGCTCCTTGCGATCCCAGAGCGAGACGGCGTACTGGCCGCGGGCCTTGTCGAACATGCCCCGGCCCAGTTCTTCGTAGAAGTGGACCCAGAGTTCGGTGTCGCAGCGCGTCGAGAGCGTATGCCCGTTCGCCAGAAGTTCCTTCTGGAACTCGGGATATTCGAAGACCTCGCCGTTCTGGGCGACCCAGACGGTCCCGTCCTCGTTGCAGAGGGGCTGCCGCCCTCCCTCCAGGTCGACGATCGCCAGGCGACGCGCACCGAGGGCGACGCCGGGCTCGATGTGGATCTGCTCGTCTTCCGGCCCGCGGTGCGCAATGGCACTGGTCATCGCCAGGAGGCGAGCCGCCGGAAATTCGCGCCGATCCCGTAAATCCAAGGCCCCCGCGATGCCGCACATGGTTGCTGAATCTCCTGGGCTCGTTGCGTCTTCCGACGGACCCGGCGAGCCGGGCGTCAAGGTTTGCCCCGACCGCCCGACTTCCAACTATACCATGCCGGGCGAACCGGGGCGGACTCCGGCGGGAATGGCCTCCCGAGGATGGGAGGCGGGGCGGGGCCGGTTGGATCCGTCAGTAGGCCCCCGGCGGCGAGGTCTGCCAGCCCTGGCCGTAGGCGTCCATCGCCTTGACCTGCTGGGCGCGATCGTAGAAAAGGAAGGCGACGACGATCCCGGTGATCGCCCCGCCCGCGTGCGCCAGGTAGGCCACGCCGCCGGACTCGCCCATCTCGCCGATCCCCTGGACGCCGAGCCAGACCTGCAGCGCGATCCAGCCGCCGATGACCACCACGGCCGGAAGCACGGTGATGAACCGGAAGACCAGCACCCGGATCTGATGGTGCGGGAACCAGACGACGTAGGCCCCCATGATCCCGGCGATCGCCCCCGAAGCGCCCAGCGTCGGGATGATCGAATCCGGCGCGGCGGCGATCTGCGCGAGCGAGCCCATCAGGCCGCAGGCGAGGTAGACGATCAGGTAGCGAACGCCCCCCAGCACCTCCTCGACGTTGTCGCCGACGATCCAGAGGTAGAGCATGTTCCCGATCAGGTGCATCGGGCTGCCGTGCAGGAACATCGAGGTGAAGAGGGTCAGCCAGATCGGGATCGGGCTGGGGGCGTGGGGGACGACGTCGCGCGCGTCCACCCGGACGATCCCGTCGAACGCCCCGCGGTCGGCGTCGACCTGCGCGTTGCGCCGGAGGGTCGGCCCTTCCAGGTCGTCCAGGTGGGTGATCTCGTAGGGCGTCGCCGCCAGGGCCATCGTGAACTCGTCGCCCCGGTTGAACTGGACCAGGTACATCACGACGTTGAGCGCGATGATGGCGTAGGTGACGACCGGCGTGATCCGGGTGCGGTGGAGGTCGCCGAGGGGGAGGACCATGAGGGGGCTCGCGTCCGGGGGAGGGCGTCGGGCTCGCGCCGGACGGGAGGCGCGGCGGGGGCGGGGAGCGTCGTTATTCTGACGTACCCCGCCCCGGCTTGGAAGCCCGTTCGATCGCCGAGGCGATCAGGCCCAGATGGCCCGGCCGTCGGGTCGAGACGCTCCCTCGACCTCCAGCTTGTCGAGTTCCTGGCGGACCCGGGAGAGGCCGAAGGCGCAAAGCTCGAAGTGCTCGCTGAGCCGACGCAGGACCGGCCGCTCGTCCTGGCTGCCGGCCAGGGTGCTGGCCAGGTAGTACGAGCGTTTCCCTTGCTGCTGGTAGTCGAGCAGGCCGTCGGCCGAGTCGGCAGCGAGGCGCTTGACCGCGTCGGGGTAGAGCCCGGTCCAGAAAAGGGTGAAGTCGCCGACGTGGCGATGGCACTCGCAACGGCGTTCCTCGTCCTCGGCCGACTCGGCCTCGGCCAGGATCCGCGCGACCTCGAACAGCGGGCGGCCCTGCCGGTCGCGGATCCGACCGATGGCCTGGGTCGGCGCGAACGAGGCGAGGAGGTTCGACACGTAGCCGACGAGGGAGGGGTCCCCCACGCCGAGTTCGGTCATGAAGGTGGATTCGGTCAGCCCGCGGAACAGGCGGTGGAGGGGGTGCGATTCGGAAATCATGCGTGATTTCTCCGATCGGGGTCGTCCGTGCCCTCGTTGATCGACGCGTCTGGATCCGGAAGCGTCCGGCCTTTCGTGAGCGATGAGTGCGTGCGGAGAGGACGATGCCAGCCGATCGCCCTACAGCAAACAATGCGCCGGGTCCGCGATCCGGGGAAGGCAAAATCCTGAGAATCTCGCGCGACCCCGGTTCACCCCGGTCTAGCAGCCTGCTCCGAGGCCCGATCCAGCCGGCCGCATCTTCGTCCAGGGCTTGATCGAGGGCGTCGGCCGGGGCCCGATGCTACGCCGGGGTCGTCCCCGTGGCGGCGCGTCGCGGGCCGGGCCGGAATCCTCGCGTCGCGGCGGTCTCCGATCGTCCGATCTGCGCAGATCGGCGGACGTCCCGCCTCAGGGCGTGGCTTCGAACCAGGCGTCCTTCATCGAGCCGACGAACCGACCGCGGGGGCCGTCGCCGATCTTCAGGTCGCGGGCCTCGGCGCTCAGGTCGAGGTCGGCGTCCTCGGCCTGGGCGACCAGGCGGCCGTCGAGGAAGAGGCGGAGCCTGTCGGAGGCTCGCTGGGCGACGACGTCGTGCCAGCCGGGAGAGACCTCGTGATCGTGGGTGACGAGCCGCCCGGCGGACATCGACCAGACCTCGCCGGAGGGGAGCGTGGTGACGAACAGCCGGCCCTGGAAGGTGGCCATGGTCCAGGCGCGCCGGTACTTCACGTCCGGCGTGGCGTCGACCTGCTTGAGGAGCGACCAGGAGGCGTCGCCTTCGTAGCGGTAGACCTCCGCGCCGGGGAGGGTGCCGGCGTAGAAGACGCCGTTGTGGACGAGCATCCCCATCACCTCGGTCTCGGACCCCAGCCGGCCGGCGTCGGCCCATCGTCCGTCCGGGTCCAGCCGGTAGACCTTGCCCGTGGGCCAGCCGGCGACGTGGAGCTTGTCCTCATAGACGGCGAACGCGTAGGTCTGGGTGACGTCGTCGGCCACGGGCCCCAGGTCGGTCCAGGCCTCGCCGTCGAAGCGGGCGACGGACGCGCCGTCGTAGCTGCCGGCGTAGAGGGCCCCGTCGAAGACGGCCAGGGGCTGGACGCGGCGGCCGCCCGGCGTGGGGATCGAGGTCCAGAGCTCGCCCCCCTCGTAGCGGAAGAAACCGGCGGGCTGGTACAGCGACGAGGCGTAGAGCCGCCCGCCGAACGACACCAGCCCGGCGACGGCGGGGGTCGGGTCCAGGTCGCCGGCCGGCTCCCAGGCCCCGGGCCCGGCGAACCGGAAGACTCGGCCCCCGCGCTCGGGGTTGTCCGACTCGGCGAGCGCCGAGCCGGCCGTCCGGTACTTCCCGGTTGCGACGTAAAGGCGGCCTTCGTGCACGGCCATGGCCGTCACGGAATTCGAAGCGTCGGGCGCGCCCATGGGCTCCCACCGGCCGGGCCCGTCGTAGCGGTAGACTTGCCCTCGATGGGGGAGGTCCGGCTCGCACGTGCCGACGTAGAGCCGGCCTTCGTGCACGGCCAGGGCGAATCCCAGCATCGCCTGCCCCGGCCGGCCCTCGGCCCGCCAGGTCGGCTCGGTCCCGGAGTCGATGCCGAACTGGAGCTGACGCCGGTTGGCGTGGCTGGTCGTGACGCCGGTATTGTCGCGCAGGCCCAGGGTGAATCCCCGTCGGCCCTTCGCGTCCCAGAAGCTCAGCAGGTCGCCGAGATCCCGGACGTCCGAGTCGTCCGCCCGGAACGACAGGCCGACGGCGAAGTCGGACCGTCCCGGCGAGCGGTCGAGCTTGACGCTCCTCGGCGCGGCCCCCGGCTGGAAGGCGACCTCCTCGGCGCCGAGGAGTCGGACGGCCGAGGCGGAGGGCTTCGGCGCGGCGTCCTCGGCGACGGCGAGCGGCGAGGCCAGCAGCAATCCGAGGCAGGCCCGCACGGCGGACCTCGCGGGCGCGAGGCGGGGCCAGGGGCGAGGGCGTTCCTTCGCGATCGTCATCGGGGCCTCGGAGTGAGGGGCTCGGAAGGTCGCTCAGCGGGCCGTGGTCTCGGCGGCGGTCGTCCGTCCCAGGTCGACGCCCGTCTTCTCGCGCCAGTGGGCGTCGTATTCGAGCGAGAAGATGAGCTGGATGGTCTCGGCGCGATCGGGGCCGGGCTCGCGGAGGGCGTCCAGGGCCTGGCGGATGTGGCCGAGTCGGGGGTCGGGGTGCTCGCCGTGGCGGGCGGGGGCCCGATCGATCCGGTCGAGCCCGGCGGCGACTTCAAGGATCTTGGCGCGGATCTCCAGGAAGTCGCGGTCGAGGATCTGGAGGGCGTCTCGGGTGTTCTGGGGCATGGCGAACCTCCTGGTCGAATCGCACCGACGGGCGCATTTTCCCACAGGGCTCCGCCGATTGCAAATCGGTCGGGGTGCGGGCGCGAGCGCATGAAAAAAGGCGGGGGCCGTCGCCGGCCCCCGCCCCTCGGATTTCGCATGGATCGATCAGTCGATCGATCAATACATGTCTTCGTAGCCGCCGTGGCCGCCGCCCTTCTTCTCGCCGTCCGCGGGGGCGTCGGCGATGAGGGCGTCGGAGGTGAGCAGCAGCGTGGAGACGCTGGCGGCGTGCTGGAGGGCCGAGCGGGTGACCTTGGTCGGGTCGATGATGCCGGCCTGGACCATGTCGACGTACTCGTCCTTCAGGGCGTCGTAGCCGAAGTTGCCCTTGCCCTCGCGAACCTTGTTGACGACGACGCCGCCGTCCTGGCCGGCGTTCTCGGCGATCTGCGAGAGCGGGGCGGCGGTGGCGCGGAGGATGATGTTGTAGCCGACCTGCTCGTCGTGGGTCAGGCCTTCGGGCTTGACGAGCGAGGCGGCCCGCAGCAGGGCGACGCCGCCGCCGGGGAGGATGCCCTCTTCGAGGGCCGCACGCGTGGCGTGCAGGGCGTCCTCGACGCGGGCCTTCTTCTCCTTCATCTCGCTCTCGGTGGCCGCGCCGACGTTGATCTTGGCGACGCCGCCGGCGAGCTTGGCGAGGCGCTCTTCGAGCTTCTCGCGGTCGTAGTCGCTCTTGGTGTCGGCGATCTCGCGGCGGATGGCCTCGATGCGGCCCTTGATCGAGTCGCCGCTGCCGGCGCCCTCGATGATCGTGGTGTTGTCCTTGTCGATCTCGACCTTCTTGGCCTGGCCGAGGTCTTCGAGCGTGACGCTCTCCAGCTCGACGCCGAGGGCCTCGAAGATCGGCTTGCCGCCGGTCAGGACGGCGATGTCCTCGAGCATGGCCTTGCGGCGGTCGCCGTAGCCGGGGGCCTTGACGGCGGCGCAGCGGAAGGTGCCGCGGAGCTTGTTGATGACCAGGGTGGCCAGCGCCTCGCCCTCGATGTCCTCGGCGATGATCAGGAGCGGCTTGCCCGTCTGGGCGACCTTCTCCAGCACCGGGACGAGGTCCTTGACCGACGAGATCTTCTTCTCGTGGATCAGGATGTAGGCGTCCTCCAGGACGGCGGTCATGCCGGCCGGGTTGGTGACGAAGTAGGGGCTGAGGTAGCCGCGGTCGAACTGCATGCCCTCGACCCACTCCACCTCGGTCTTGAGGGTCTTGCCCTCCTCGACCGTGATGACGCCGTCCTTGCCGACCTTCTCGGTGGCCTCGGCGATCATCGAGCCGACCTCGACGTCGAAGTTCGACGCGACGGTCGCGACCTGCTGGGTCTCCTTCTTGTCGGAGATCTTGGTCGAGAGCTTGTGCAGCTCGGCGACGACGTCGACCACCGCGCGGTCCATGCCCCGCTTGAGCTGAAGCGGGTTGACGCCGGCGACGACCGCCTTGAGCCCCTCGTTGTAGATGGCCTCGGCCATGACGGTGGCCGTGGTCGTGCCGTCGCCGGCGACGTCGGAGGTCTTGCTGGCGACCTCCTTGACCATCTTGGCGCCCATGTCCTCGTACTTGTCCTCCAGCTCGATCTCCTTGGCGACGGTGACGCCGTCCTTGGTGACCGTCGGCGAGCCGAACGACTTCTGGATGATGACGTTGCGGCCGCGGGGGCCGAGCGTCACCTTGACGGCGCGGGCGAGCTTCGCCACCCCGCGCTGCATCGCCTGCCGCGCTTCCTGATCGAACGCGATCATCTTGGCAGCCATGTCAGCTTCTTCTCCAAAGCACTAGGGGAATGTGTCTCGTGAGCTGTGTTCGGGGGGCCGATCGAGCGAGCGATCAGCCGACGACCGCGAGGATGTCGTCCTCGCGCATGAGCAGGACCTTCTTCTCGCCGTCGAGCTTGAACTCCTCGCCCGCGTACGAGGTGAAGATCACGACGTCGCCGGGCTTGACCTGCAGCTCGCGACGCTTGCCGTCCTTGGTCACGCGGCCTTCGCCCACCGACACGACCTTCCCCTTCTGGGGCTTGTCCTTGGCGGTCTCCGGCAGCACGATCCCGCCGGCGGTGGTCCCCTTGGCCTCTTCGCGCTCGACGACCACGCGATCTCCCAACGGCTTCAGATTCATCGGTCCTGAACTCCTCTTCGACGTCTTGCTTCGAATCCGTCTCGACCTCGCTCCAGGCCACTCGCCCGTCCAACCCTGGGGCGCGGCCCGCGCGATACCATGACTTGCCCCTGCCCATAAGCAAGGAGTGTGCCGGTGATTTGTTTGTGTTGCAAGTTCCTTAAGTTTAAGGGTTTGTGATGGGTGGGCGTCCCGGGTCAGTTGCCGGTCGACCTGCCGGGCCCGGTATCCGGCGGATGGCTCATGTCATTTTGGCAGCCCTGCCGCCCGCGATTCCCCTGGCAAATCGTGGCCGGATTCTGTATGACAAATGTCCTAGATTGTCGTGCGGGGACGAAGGGGGGATCGCCATGGGATGGAAGCTCGGGAGGCCGCGATTTCGACTCTCCACGATGGTGCTGCTGGTCGCGCTGTGCGCGGCGGCGACCTGGGCCGGGATGAACTTCCTGAGCCCGACCCGGCGGCTGGCCCGCCTGCTCCGCCCCGGCCAGCCCGCCTACCTCCGGCGCGAGGCGGCGAGCGCCCTCGGCGGCGTCCCTTCGTGGGAGGCGGAGGCGGCGATCGACGTCCTGATCAGCACTCTGGGCGACCCGAGCCCGCGCGTCCGCGAGTATGCGATCTCGGCCCTGGGGACGCACGGCGGCCGGGCGCGTCGTGCCGTCCCGGCGATCCTGGCCGAGGTCGGCGACCCCGACCGACACGTCCGCTACTCGGCCTGCGCCGTGCTCGGCATGGTGGCCCCTCCGGATGATCGGGGGCCCGAGCACGAGGAGGTCGTCGCCGCCCTGCGGAAGGCGCTGGGGGACGTCGATCCCATGAATCGGCTGGTGGCCGGAATCTCGCTCTGCCAACTCGGCGACGCGCAATCCGCCGCCTCGGTCCTTGCCCTCTGCGCGACCGACCCTGAGGACGAGGTCGTGGCGTACCAGGCCCGCATTTGGATCCGGAGATTGAAGACGACCGGCCCGCTGGCCGCCGCCCTCGTCCCCCTGGCCGTATCTGAGCAGCCCGCACGCCGCCGAGCTGCGCTCGACCTGCTGATCGAATTCGCCGCGCCCGAGACGGTCGTCGCCGCGCTGCGGGGCGCCCTCGAAGCCGACGACCCGGAAATCCGCCGCTGGGCCGGCGAGCGGCTGGAAGCCCTCGCGCCGGCCCCTTGAGGCGACCGGCCGATCAGGAGGCCCCGGCGACGGCCAGGGCCAGCCGTCGGGCGTTGTCGGCGATCAGGAGCGACGCGGCCTCGGGGGGGAACGTCTCGGCGATCCAGCCTTCGAGCTTCTCCACGTCCGCCAGCTCGGCCGGCACCTCGTCGAGTCCGAGGAAGTCGGTCGCCACGCCGATCCCTTCATAGCCCTCCTTGCCCCGGAAGGGGGAGGCGGCCAGGGCCTCGATAGTCGCGCGAAAGACTTCGGCCGAGCCGATCGGGCGGACGCCGATCACGCCGCCGAGGGCGCGGAGGCGTCGGGCCGAATCCGCGTCGAGCGCGTCGCCCTGAGAGTGGAAAAGCAGCATTCGCTCCGACCGGCTCGCGTCGGCCTCGAACCAGTCGAGGACGACCGCGATCCCATCGGAATCGCCGCCGGCCAGGTCGAGCGCCGGGCGGGGTCCCGTCGCCGGGGCCAGCTCCAGCAGGCGTTCGAGGTGCGCGCGGCCGAGATCGCCGTGGAGCGATCCGAAGACGCGCACGCCCCGCGCGAACAGGCCGGGAAGCCGGTCGAGGTCTTCCGCCGAGCGGACGAGGTGTTCGAGGCCGTCGACGGCGAGCACGCCCCAGCAGAGCGAGCCCGGCGGTTCGGCCCGCCAGCGGGCGGCGTCGTCGGGCAGGGCGAGCAGGCGGCCGGAGAACTCGGCCGCGTGGCGGGCGATCATCTCGCCCAGCGCGTGCCACGGGTCGGCCTGGGCGGCCCAGTCGGCCGGCTTGCGGCGGCAGCCGAGCACGGCGAGCGACGTCCCCATCAGGTAGCCGTCCAGGCGCGGAAGCCGGGGGAGGATCTCGGCGTAGGCGGCGGGGTCGTACTGGCTGCTCTCGGCGGCGTACTGGAGGGCCCAGTCGCACCGCAGGTCGATCAATGGCATGGCCGTCAGTCTCGTCGATCGCGATCAGGGGGCTTCCGGCGGGGCCTGGGGGACGCGTTCCAGGAACCGGGCGACCGACCGCCGGAGGTCGCCCCAGCGTATCAGGTCCCACGCCCGGCCGCCCTCCCAGCCCCCCCGCCAGACGATCGGCGCGGCCTCGGCGAGCGTGGTCGCGAGGGCCGACGTCGGGTCGTCCACGCCCGGGATCGGCAGGCCCGCCCGGCCCGGCCAGATCACGCCCGCCCGGCCGACCGGCCGCTCCTGCATCCCGCCGATCCACGCCGCCGCCGAGCGCTCGGGGGCCTCCGCCGACCGGACCGCGGTCGCGACGGCCCCGACTCCCCAGCCGATCAGGACCGTCGCCCCGCGCGCGGTCGCCTCGACGGGACGGCCCGACGCCCTCCCCAGCGGGACGACCGCTTCGTCGGGACCTTGCGCCGGCGCGCCGCCGAGCAGCGGGGCCAGCGGGAGCACGACGCGCTTCAGGATGCGCGCGGCCTCCTCGGGCCCGTCCGAATGCAGCGCGAGGATCGCGCCGGCGGTCGTCCCGGGCGACTCGGCGTCGGCGAAGGTCGCCAGGCTCACCCCGCGCAGCAGGGGCCAGAGGTCGACTTCGAGCCGGACGCGCCGGACGGTCGCCAGCAGGTTGAGCCGAACCCGGAGCGGCTGGAGCTGCGCCCGATCGGGCTCTCCGCGGTCGATGCGGTCGGCCACGTCGAACAGGGAGTCGCGATAGGCCGGCGAACGCCCCATCGCCAGGGCGAACGCCGCCTGCGTCGACCCGGCCGGCATCCACGACAGCCAGGAAGGGTCGAGCGGGGGCGTCTCCAGGAGGGCCGGATTGGACGCGTCGAACCGCGAGGCGAGGTCGAGGTCCAGGTGGTCGTCGCGAAGGCTCAGGAATCCGGCGACCGCCTCCAGGCCCGTCGCCTTCGCCGCCCGGATCAGCCGTTCTCGTCCCGGGATTTCGCCGAGGTCGGCCGGCAGACGACCCGGCAAGAAGTCGATGCGGAAGCCGGACTCCTCGGGAGCGATCGGGAGCAATTCGAGCGGCCCGTCGCCGGGGAAGCGGGACTTCGGCAACCGCGCGAGCGCCGCCGCGAGTTCGTCGCGATCGCTCGCGAAAGCCGTCCCGTGCGGCGATTCGGCCGCCAGCGTCGCGCCGGGGGGCCCGAGTCGCGCGACGGCCAGCGGCGGCTCGCCCAGGGGAGGCTCGTCGCCACCGCCCGACAGCCGAAGCGACGTGACCACCGCGGCGACTTCGCCGCCATCGTGCGGGACCGTGGCGGACCAACGGACGCCGCCGGCGGGGTCGAGGCCGAGGGCCAGCTCGGCGTCGCGGAAGGCCCGCCACTCGGCCGCCATCTCGGGGTTGAAGATCGCCGCGACGGCCTGGATCGGCTTGCCGAGCGCGTTCGCGTCCCCCGTCGCCCGTCGCCAGGCCGCCATCGCCGCCGCCGGGTGCGCCGCCCTCGAGCCCTCGAACAGCCCGAGCACCGCCTCCGCCTGCCGGTCCGGCCGGATCGCCCGCACCACCACCGCCGGCTCGATCTCCGCGTCGCCGGCGCGGGCGGACGTCGCCAGGGCCAGCAGCGTCAGGATCGCGACGTGGCGAGGTCTCCGCCTCTCTTTGCGCCTCATGCAGCCTCGGGGGTTGTCGAGCCGGGGCACGCCCGCGCCCGGCCGGGAGGCCGGGGTCGGCCTAGGGCACCCGCCCGAGGCGCGGGCCGGATGCCTCGCGGCGTCGGGCCTCTTCCATGATAGCAGGGCCGGACGCCCCGCCGGAGCCCCCCCCCGGCGGGCGTTCGGTCCCCCTTGGTCGGCCGGTCATTCCGCGGCGAGGCCGGGCTCGCCGCCGGCCCGTGTGCCCAACGCCCGCCAGACCTCGCGCGCCATCGACTCCTTGTGGAACGCGACGTGGCCGTCGACCGCCAGGGAATGGGCCCCCCCGGCGTGGAGGCTCGCCGCGGTCCAGGAGCCGGAGTCCGCATTGCGCCCGCAGGAGGGCTTGCCGATCCCCTGGTTGTGGTTGTAGAGCGTCTGTGAGAGGCCCGTCTGCAGCCAGAAGCAGCGCTTGCCGTTCCCCAACGGCGGATGGACGCCCACGCTGGCGTCGCACGCCTCGACGAAACGGCCGAAGTCGCCGTCTTCCGGGACCGCGTAGATGTTCCCCTTGCTGTTCGACGAGACCCGCAGCCCCTCGCCCAGGACCCATTCCGAGACGGCCGCGGTGTGCGACGTGCCGTCGGTGATCTGGACGAGCGACACGGCGGCACCCGGATGCCACGCGTCGAACGCCCCGGCGGCGGAACGGGGCCGGTCCTGGGCGCCGTGCCCGATCGACCCGGCGTAGCCGGTCGTCGCCGAGTTCCAGGGGGACGACCGATCGCTCGGGCAGGCGAGGACGGACAGCCGCGTGACGGCCGCCGTGTAGTGGGCGTCGATCGGGGTGCCCGGGGGATAGTCGAACGCGATCGAGACGTGCGCGGAGGCGTTCATCGAGTTGTACAAGGCCGACTGGCCCAACTCCGGCAGGAGCGGGACGTAGAACGACATCCCGTTCCAGAGCCATCCCGGCGGCAGGCTCCCCGCTGTCGTCGCATAACCGTTCAAGGCCAGGCCGATCTGCTTCAAGTTGTTCGCGCACTGGACCCGTCGGGCCGCCTCGCGCGAGGCCTGCACGGCGGGGAGCAGCAGGGCGATAAGGATCGCGACGATGAAGACGACGGCGAGCAACTCGATCAGCGTGAATCCGCGGGGGCGGTCGGTTGGGGGCATCGCGAGTCCTCCGGGTCGGTTCGACGTGAATGGATCTCAAACACGGGATATTCGCCGACGTCGGTCGATAATTTTGACATTCTCCACTCGGCGCCGCCGAACGGCGAGGGGAGGCATCTGGGACCCAAGAGCTCTCCTGTGCGGCGCCCGGAACCGATCCTCTCAAGGTCCCCGTCTCGGCGGCGTGGAGTGAGGGGCGTCATTGGTTTCGAGATCCCCGCCCCTGCCCGCGGCGTTCGCCCGGCGGGCGATTTCAGCTGGTCCGGGACGCGTCGCGCGAACTTCCGGGCGGCGGGCCGCGTCTCTCGGGAGCTTGACGAGCCATGCACGACCCGGAACGGAGGGCCGCCGCCCATGAAGACGCCGATACGACCGCCCGGCCCCCAGGATCAAGGTCGACGCCGAAGGCCCGTCGGCCGCCGCCCGCGCTGGAGCTTCCGGCCATGACGCCGCCCCGCGCAGCCCCGGATGCCTCCGGTCGCGGCGGCCCGGCGTCTCGTGAGGACGCCGGGCCGCTTCGTTCCCCGGGCCGTCCCGATCTTTGACAAGTCGCGCGTTTCTTCCGAACACAAGACGCGGGAGCCAGACGGCCAGGCGACCGGCTGCAACCCGGTGCAAGTGGGTTCGACTCCCACCGGCGTCTCTTCTCAAGCAAGCTGTCGGCCTCGTCGGCCCCACGGCGCTCCCGCCCCGCGTTTGCGGTCGGCGAGGCGCGTCCCGCGCGGGGGATTGCAAACGAGGGCGAGGCCGTAGCAGTGGTAGCTCAACTGGTAGAGCATCAGACTTAGGATCTGAGTGTAGCAGGTTCGAATCCTGCCCACCCCGACGCGCCGGCTGACCCCGGCACGTCTCCAGAGACGCTGTTGACGTCTTTGACCATGGACGCCCGAGGGGGGCGGTCGGCCCGACGGTCGGCCCGCGACGACGCCGAGAGGCCCGTCGCGGGCGGCCTCGACGACCGCCCTGCGACCTTCGCGGATCCGCCCCGAACGGGCGTCGGCGAAGGCGTCGCGAGGGGCGGCGGATCGGTCGAACGGGCCCGGCGCGAGCCGGCCCTTCGCCGCGGCCGCCGTCCCGGACGACGCCCGACCCGACGTCCGCCGGGGCTCAAGCGAGGCCCCGCGGCCCGACGGGTGACCGTCGGCCGTCCCGCCCCCCGGAGGCCTTTCCCGCACCCGAACCCGGTTTTCATCCCATGAACGATCCCTGAAATCAACGTCCGGACGCGGTCCGGGCGGGAGGCTCCGTCATGTTTTGCATCAAGCGCTTCAAGGTCCACAGCTTCGAGATGGGCCTCCACTTCCGCGACGGCGAGTTCCGGGGCCTGCTCACGCCCGGCGACCACTGGTTCTTCGACCCCTTCGGCAAGGTGAAGGTCGAGGTGGTCTCGCGCCGGGCGCCGTTCCTGCGGCACGACAGCCTCGACCTGATCGCGAAGTCGGGCGAGCTGAAGGGCTTCGCGCAGGTGATCGACCTCCAGGACGGCCAGCGGGCCCTGGTCTGGATCGACGGCCGGTTCGCGGCGATCCTCCCCGAGGGGCTGCACGCCTTCTGGCTGGAGCCCCGCCGGGTCCGCTTCGAGGTGGTCGACGCCCGCACGCCCCGGTTCGAACACGACGAGGCGAAGGTCGTCCTCCGCCACATGACGGCGGCCTCGTACCTTGAGATCGGCGCGGTGGGCCGGGGCTGCGTGGGGGTGCTCTTCCTCGACGGCCGGTTCGCCGGGGGGCTCGAACCCGGCCCCTGGGCCTTCTGGCGCGGGGCGGCCGACGTCCGGGTCGTCGAGGTCGACCTCCGCGAGGCGACCCTGGACGTCGCCGGCCAGGAGATCATGAGCGCCGACAAGGTCTCGCTGCGGATCAACGCCCTGGCGACGTTCCGCGTGGTCGACCCCCGCAAGGCGGTCTGCGCCGTGGACGACTTCAAGCAGGCCCTCTACCGCGAGGCGCAGCTGGCGCTCCGGGCGGTGGTCGGCGGGCGCGACCTGGACGCCCTGCTCGCCGACAAGCAGGCCGTGGCCGTCGAGGCCGCCGGCCTGCTCGCCCCCCGGGCCGCCGAGCTGGGCCTGGAGGTCGCCGCGCTGGCCGTCCGCGACCTGATCCTCCCCGGCGACATGAAGGAGCTGATGAACAAGGTGACCGAGGCCCGCAAGGCCGCCGAGGCCGACCTCATCACCCGTCGCGAGGAGACCGCCGCGCTGCGGAGCCAGGCCAACACCGCGCGGCTGCTCGCCGAGAACCCGACCCTCATGCGGCTCCGCGAGCTGGAAGTCCTGGAGAAGATCGCCGTCGCCGGCGACCTGAAGGTGGTGCTCGGCGACGGCCGACTCTCCGACAAGGTCCTGAACCTGCTGTGATCGGCCGGACGGCCGCGACGACCCCGCGTCGTCCGGTCGCCCGGCCGTTTTTTTGCGCCGGATGGGTCGACGTTTCGCGATCTCGTCATGCGTGGCCTGCCCCCGCCTTTCTGGTCGATGCGGCTCGTTATCTAAACAGGCCGTCGCCGCGATCGTTGCTTTTGTCTTCACTTTGCGGCCAGATGAAGGCGCGACGCGTCTCATTTCCGCACCATCGTTGGACCCGAAACGGCTCTCCTGTACACTGCCCGCCTCGGACGACCCAAGCATCGAGTCGTCGCCGCGGGATGGTCATCAGGAGTGTCTCCATGTCGTCATGCGATCTTGCGTTTGGTCGGGCGCTCCGTCTTGGTGCGAAGGTCGTGGCGGCCTGCGTCCTGGCCCTGGGCCTGTCCAGCGCCGCGAGCGCCGAGGACATCCAGTTCGACTGGGAAATCGTACCCGGCGACACCCTGGGCACCGGCGATCCCGACCTGCAAGGCACCTTCCTGTTGAACACGAGCCTCCGCCTGGGCGCAGGCTGGATGTTCGGACGGATCGAGATCGACCAGCCGGCCAACGTTCTCGGGGAGTCCCTCGATTACAACCCGGCGCGCTATGGCTACACGCCCCTGGAATTGGCCTCGGACGGCGGATACGGCGGAGGGATCCTTGGGGTCTTCTCGGCATCCCCGGGGACCCATGCCGGCCTCTTCGACCGGGTGTTCCTCCCCGACGGATCTTCGCGGCCGTCTTCGATCCGCATCAGCGCGAGCTACTACGGCCCGGACCCCGCCTATGACTTCGGAGAGTCCCGGACCTGGACCTACGCGATCGGCGTCACGCTTCTCGAGTCATCCGGCTTCCCCGCCATCGTCCCCGAACCGGCCTCGATCGCCTCGGCGACCATCGCGGTCGTCGCCGTCGGCGGCTTCCTCGGACGCAGGCGGCTCCAGGGCGCTCGAAGCGACCTGATCGAGTCCGCCTGATTTTACCCGGGTGATATTGCCTTTAGGTTTCACCCGGATAAAATCCCTCCGTACCAGGGCAAACCTCGGACGGGGAGGATGAAGATGATCGAGACGAGTGGCCGGATCTGCACGGCGTTCGAGGGCGATCGGCGGATCGCCGGGGGTGGGCTGGCGGAGGTGGCGTCGGCGGTGAAGCGACGGCTCGACGCCGGCTCGCGCGAGTTGCTGCTGCTCTTCGACGACGCCACGGGCGAGCAGTTCGAGCTGGATTTCGAGGGGAGCCTGGACGAGGTGCTGGCGCGGCTTGAGCCGGAGCCCGCCACGGCCGTCGAGGCTCGGCCGGCCGACGAGCCGAGGGGGCCGGGTCGGCCCCGGCTGGGCGTGGTCGCCCGCGAGGTGACGCTGCTGCCCCGCCACTGGGAATGGCTCGGCGAGCAGCCGGGCGGGGCGTCGGTCGCGCTCCGCAAGTTGGTCGAGGAGGCCCGCAAGCGGAACGTCGATAAGGACCGCGTCCGCAAGGCGCGGGAAGGCGCGTATCGGTTCCTCGTGGCGATGGGGGGCAACCTCGCCGGCTTCGAGGAGGCCAGCCGCGCCCTGTTCGCCGGCGACGCCGCGAAGTTCGCCGCCGAGACCGAGGACTGGCCGCTCGACGTCCGCGAGTACGCCCGGACCCTGGCCCGCGCGTCCTTCTGAACCCGGACGACCGGCGATCCCTCGGCCGCACGCCTCACGGGTGCGGCCGAGGTCCGGGCGGGTTCGGTTCAGACGATCTCCTCGGTCGCGGGGTCCCAGCGGACGGTCGTGCCGCGTCGGTAGGCCTCGACGGCCATGCGGCAGGCGACGGCCGTGCGGAAGCCCAGCTCGAAGGGGGAGGTCGGCTCGCTCCGGCTGCGGACGCAGTCGAAGAAGTTCTGGAGGTGCTGCGCGGTGGGGTTCTTGAAGCTCCCCTTGGGGGCGTCGCTCTCGACCTTCGTGCCGTTGGGGACGACGTGCATCAGGTCGGCCAGCGAGTGCACCAGGGTCCCCTTGGTGCCGAACAGCAGGTTGCGGCCCTCGCCGTAGAAGCCGTTGCCGAACATCGAGGTGAAGGTGAACAGGACGTTCTCCGGGTGCTTCATCGTCACCTGGAAGGCGTCGGGTGGGCTCATCTTGGGGGACTGGAAGTTGCCGCCGGTGGAGCTGACGGTCTCCGGGATCGAGAGGTCGAGCGCGGCGAACCAGAAGGCCGCGATGTGGACCATGTTCTCGTAGACGTTGCCGCCGGAGTAGTCCCAGTAGAACCGCCAGTTGAGGAACCGGTCGGCGTCGAACGGGACCCGCTTCGCGTCCCCCTGGAAGGCGTCCCAGTCGACCTGCGAGGCGTCGAAGTCCTTGGGGACCTCGCGCATCCAGCCGCCGTACGGGGTCTGGCGGAAGTGGTGGGTCTCCAGGAGCGAGATCGCCCCCAGCTCGCCCGACTTCACCCGCTCGCGGACCTTCTGCACGCCGCCGCTGGAGTTCCACTGGAGCCCGACCTGGACGACCCGACCCGAGCCGTCGAGCGCGTTGCGCATCTGGCGCGCGTGCTCGGCGTTGAAGGCCATCGTCTTCTCCTGATACACGTCCTTGCCGGCCCGGATGGCGTCGACGAAGTGGCGCGCGTGCAGGTGCTGGGGCGAGGCGATGAGCACCGCGTCGATCGACGCGTCTTCCAGGAGCTTGCGGTGGTCCTGGGTGGTCGCGACGCCCGGGGCGATCTTCTTCGCCTCGTCGAACCGCGCCGTGTAGACGTCGGCGACCGAGACGACCTCGACGTTCGGGCAGGTGAGCGCCGCCTTGAGGATCTCCTTGCCGCGCGAGCCGGCCCCGATCAGGCCGAACCGGATCCGGTCGTTCGCGCCGATCACCCGGCCGGCCGCCGACGCCCTGGCCGAGGCGCCCGCGCCCGCCAGGGCCGCGCCCGCCGCCAGGGTCCCCAGGAAATCGCGACGATTCGCCATGCTCTTGCTCCGCTGGGTTGGAAGGTACGATCCGGAGTGGTCGAAGCCCGGGAAGGCCCCATCATACTCGGTCGATCGGGGCCCGTTCGTCTCGGATCGGATCTTGAGGATTTTTACGAATCCGCGCAGACGGATCCGGGCGATTCGTTACGATGTCCGCGATGGATCCTCGCCGATGCCGTTTTACCAAGGAGGGTGAAACCATGAAGCGGCCTTTCGCCTTGGGCGATCTCGTGGCCTTTCAGACCACCACCGGACGCGCCTCGCAGGGGGTGGTGATCCACAAGATCGTCGAGAAACGCCAGCCGACGATCTTTCTCGTCGAATGCGTCGACCGCCGCCGGGCCTTCCGGTTCGAGACCGAGCTGACCCTGCTCGCCGCCGCCGAGTCCGACGAGGCCGCCACCTACCTCCCCCGCTTCGAAACCCCCGCCGCCGTCCACGCCTTCTCCTCCGCGGGCGCCGACGACTGACCGATCAACCCGACACGGGGTTCCGCCTGCACCTCGCATGACGCGCCCGAACCCTCCCCGGGCGCGACGAGGACCGCCGGCGCGGGGGATTCAGGCCGGATCGGCCCCCACGCCCGGCAGGTCGCCCAGGCCGAGGTTCTCGATCGTCGCTGGGCCCCATCGGGCGAGGAGTTCCTCGGAAGTCCCTCTCTCGATCGCCGAAAGCAACTCCTCCGCCCGTCGCCGCTCCCGGTCGGCCGAGGCACCGAAGCATCGGAGGTGCTCGGCGTCTGGAACAGGGCGATCGCCTCGCGGAGCGAAGCCGCGGCCTCGTCGACCCGTCCCAGCGTCGCGTGGCACCGGCCCAGCTCGAAGGTCGTATTGGGGTTCTCCCCGGCCGGCATGGCGGCCAGCGCCCTGGCCAACCCCTCGACGGTCGCGGTCGCGTCGAGCCAGGGGATCGCCTCCTGGGCCGCCCGGTCCCGGACCCGGACCATCGAATCGTCGGCCCGACCGTGAGTGTCGGCGGGCCAGTCCGCGAACGTGCGCCCGCCTTCGGGCTCGATCGTCCCGCCGGCGGTGCTGTACACCTCCTCCTGGAGCCGCCCGATCAGCAGGCTCGCGTAGCGGGCGTGGAACCGGGCCCCGGAGCCCGGGGACGAGGACCTGGCCCCAAGGCCGAAGTACTGGAACACTCGGCCGTTCGCGATCCGGGAGAAGGTGCGGTGCCTCCGCCTCGTCAGCCCCCGGACGTTGGATCTCGGGATCGAGTAGTTCCGGAAGCCGTGCTGCTTCATCAGCGGCGACCACCAGGCCGTGACGGCGGCGGTGAACGGGTCGCGGGCGCGACTCATGGATGGGCACCTGAGTTCCCTGGGACATGCAAAGAATCCGCGCCGAGGGCCCGGGGGCCGTACGGAGCGTCTCCCATCGCGTCATGTTCCGAGATCCGCGGGCCGGAGTCGACGCTTTTCCGGATGGCCGAGAGGTCCCCCTGTGCCGTCGTCCGCGCCTCGATCAGGCGGCGGTCGGCTCAGCCGCGGTCGGCCGTTCGCGTCCGCGACGGCCGGGGGCGAGCAGGGTGAAGGCGGCGCACGCCCCGATCAGGGCGGCGGGCAGGAGCATGGCGAGGAGTCGCGGGGGCCACGCGCCGGGGATCGGGCGATTCGAGTCGGCCGTGGGGAAGAGCCACGCGCCGGCGATTTCGTACAAGGTCGCCCCGATCAATCCGCCGATCAGTCCGCCGAGGACCCCCGAGAGGATCTGCCGTCGGTCGGCGCCGGCGCCGAGGCCGAGGGCCAGTCCGGCCGCCGAGCCGATGATCGCCGAGATGCCGCCACGGATCAGCGTCGGCAGCAGCAGGTCTCGGGAGAACTCCTCGAACGAGTTGAGTTCTTGATGGAAGTAGATCCCCAGCAGGGCCCACGAGCCGGCCGCGCCCGCGGCGACTCCGACCGCGGAGCCGACCAGCCCGGCGGTCGCGCCGGAGGCGACCGATCCGCGCGACAACCCGCCCGCGAGGCCGAGCGCCAGGCCGAGTAGGCCCCCCAGCACGCCGAACGCGAGCATGGCGTTCTTGCGATCGACGGCAGCCTGGTTCTCGCGGGTGACCATGTCGAAGGTCGCGCCCATCGCGGTCACCTTGACGGTGGGGGGGACGAAGTAAGTCAGGTTCTTCTCCCCGATCCCCCAGGCGAGCAGGCCCGCCGCGAGGCTGGTGCCGAGGGTCAGGGCCCACAGACGGACCGCGGGGATCGGTCGGGGGCCCGGGGGGGCGACGTCGGTCGCGATCTCGCCGGTCGGCTCGGGGTTTTCGGTCGAGAGCATCGTTCGCGATTCCTCGGCTCGTGGGGTTTTGTGTCGTGGAGGCCGTTCGTTCAGGAGGCTCGGGAGTGGCGCATCGCCCGCGGACCGAGGGCCCTTGCGTCGCGGCCGGGCTTCCGAAGACGCCGGCCCGCCCCCCGGACGGGGGCGGGCCAGGCATGCGGGCGCCGCCGACGATCGACCGGGATCGTACGGCCGGGCCCGATCAGTACGAGTCCGAGGAGAGGACCTCGGCGCCGTCCCGGGTGCCGAGCGCCCACCAGGTCTGCTGGCTGACCGAGGATTTGACGAACCGGGCGCTGCCGTCGCCCATGAGCGTGTTGACGCCGCCGGGGTGGGCTCCCGAGGCGCCGACCACGAAGCTGCTGTCCGGCCAGTAGTCGGGGTTGCCGCCGTTCCGACAGCCGCCGAACGTGTCGTTCGGGACCAGGACGGTGTTGAACATGGAGAAGGCCGGGTTGCCGTGCGCCCAGCGCCAGCCGCGGAAGTCGGAGATCTTGCCGTCGGCGGCCGGGGTGAGGAACTCGGCCTTGCAGGCCGCGATGTTGGCGAGGACCGCCGGGACGTTCTGGCTGGCGTAGACCAGGCCGTCGCCGCCGGTCGCGGTCGAGGCCATCAGCATGTTGCCGCGATACCGCTGGGGCGGGGTGACGTTGTCGTAGAAGCGGCCCTGGCGTCCGACCAGGATCTCGGAGTACGCGATCGTGTTCGACGTGCCGTCGGTCGCGTCGGCCACGCCGTAGGCCAGGCCCACGGTAAAGAGACCGCTCGAGTGGCCGGCCCTCTGGAAGTTGAGATGGCCGGCCTGGTCGGTCCACTGGAACATGCCGGACGTCGTGGTGCCGTAGGATGCGGCGTAGCTGTTGATGTTGACTCGGCCGGCGTTCGCGTCCGAGGGGCAGAGGTACGAATTGATCCTGGTGAGGTAGACCGTGTTATTCAGGGAATCGGCCGGGGCCCAGCTGAAGTTGATCGCGTTGTAGAGGGGACCCTGCTCCATGTAGCCCAGCATCAGGGCCTGGGCGCTGAAGGAGTTCCAGACCGCGTGGTCGCCCACGCCGGTCGGGAAGCCCTGGGGCTGGAGCGAGTCGCCCAGCGGGAACGCCCCGTGGGTGCTGTGATAGTTGTGCATCGCCAGCCCGATCTGCTTCAGGTTGTTGGTGCACTGGGCGCGGCGGGCCGCCTCGCGGGCCGACTGGACGGCCGGGAGCAGCAGGGCGATGAGGACGGCGATGATCGCGATGACCACCAGGAGTTCGATCAGCGTGAATCCGCGAGCAAGGACCGATCGAAGACGGATCTTCATCGAGCACCTCGGGGAAATGAGGAGAGAACGACGCGAGGGGAGGCGACGCGAGGGGGGGGGCCTCGGACGGGAGCGGCTGCCTCCCGGCACGCGGTGGGCGGGCCGGGGCGAGGCCGGGCGGGCGCGGCCCCTGGATTTGCTCGCGACCGGACGTGCGCGGTCGACGATCACCTGACCTTCTTGCGGGCGTACTTCGCGTTGTAATCCTTGGAGTAGCCCTTGGAGACGGTCTCCGAGATCTGCTGACGGACCTCGGGCGAGACGTCCGTCGCCTGGGTGCCCGTGGCGGTCTCGGGGCCCCCGCAGCCGGGGACGACGAGGCACGCCGTCGCGAAGGCGGCGAGGACGGCGAGGCTCCTGACGTTGTGCTTGCCGCGGACCATGATCGAGGGTCCTCCTGGCGCAGGGCCGCACGCGACGACCCGGCTCGGTCGGGGGGCGTGGCCATGCCCGATCGCCGCGGTCTCCCGGTCGGACGGGCGAGACCTAACGAATTCGGGCCAAATCGAGATATGAGCACGATTGAGATGAGCTGAGGTCGTCACTCTAGAATCCGGCCCGAGTTTTTGCAAGAACCTGGTCGGATTTCGAAAAGAAATCGTCGCGCCGGACGAATCGGTCGTCACGGCGGATGCAGGCGTCTCGATGCGACCGACGTCCTGGGGTCCGCCGACCCTTGAAGTGGGGACCGATCTGGCGGGCACCGCGGCGACGGTCCCGCGGAGGGGCAGGGGGGGTCATCCCCGGGGGCCGTAGCCTTGGAGAGGCCGCGCCGCCGCGTCGCCTTCACGGAGCAGGTAGGCGGCGTCGGTCTTCAGGCGGCCGAAGGACTGGACCTTCCCCGAGGGCCAGGCCACCTCGACCTCCTCGACATCGGCCGCATCGCCGACGCCGAAGTGGAGCGCGGGGGAGTTCGCCGACTGGTAGCTCCCGCCGCCGATCCGCCAGGCGGTCTGGGGACGGCCGGACGCCCTGACCGTGACCTTCGCGCCCACAGCGTCGCGGTTCGAGGCGGTCCCCTCCAGGCCGAGGATCAGCCAGCGTCCGCCCCCCTCGGTGGCGTTGCGAAGGAAGGCGAGCGGGCCGTTCTGGGGGACGAGGACCAGGTCGACCCGGCCGTCGTTGTCGAGGTCCCCCGCGGCGAGGCCGCGGCCGAGGCGTTCGACGGCCAGGGCGGGGCCGGCCTGCCGGGTCGCGTCGACGTACCGCCCGTTGGCGGCGCCCAGCAGGAGCTGCGTGGGCATCCGGTACGGCTCGTCGGGGCTGAAGTCGTCGACGTGCCCGTTCGTCGAGACCACGTCGAGGCGGCCGTCGGCGTTGACGTCGACCAGGGCGAGGCCGAACCCGAGCATGTAGCGGCTGGGCACGATCAGGCCGGACGACGTGCTGTGGTCGGCGAAGGCCATCCCGCCGAGGTTCGCATACAGCGTCGTCCCCTCGTTGTAGAAATTCGTCACCATCAGGTCGGGCCGGCCGTCGCCGTCGGGATCCCCGAGCGCGACGCCCATGCTCGCCTGATAGGACCCGTCGGCGCTCGTGGAAACGCCCGAGAACTCGCCGATCTCCTCGAACTTGAACCCGCCGAGATTCCGATACAGGAAATTCGCCGACTGGTCGTTGGCGACGAACACGTCCACCTTCCCGTCCCCGTCGAGGTCGCAGATGACGACGCCGAGGCCCTGCCCGTGCGGGTCGATGAATCCGGCCTCCTCGGTGACGTCGGTGAAGACGCCGCGGTCGTTCCGGAAGGCGTGGTCCGGCCGCCGCAGGAACCGCGTCGGCCCGCAATAGACGTAGGCCGACCGCTTCTCGTCGTAGCAGGGCTCGGGGGCGTCGGAGTCCCAGGCGAGGTAGTGGCAGACGTAGAGGTCGAGGTCGCCGTCGCCGTCGAGGTCCGCGAACGCCGCCGAGGTCGGCCAGTCGCGGTCGCCGCCGAGCCCCGCACGCGCGGTGAGGTCCTCGAAGGTCCCGTCCCCCCGGTTGCGGTAGAGGGCGTAGGATCGCCACCGCGTGATGAAGAGGTCGGGGCGGCCGTCGCCGTCGTAGTCGCCGACGGCGACCCCGTGGCCGTAGCCGCCGGGCATCGCGGCGATGCCGGCCTGCGTGGTGACGTCCTCGAAGGCGCCGCCCCCCTTGTTGCGGAAGAGCCGATCGGCGCAGGATTGGGAGTCGGCCGGCGGGGGGAACGGCCCGCCCTGGACGCAGTAGACGTCGAGCCGACCGTCGCCGTCGAAGTCGAGCAGCCCGACGCCCCCGCTCATCGTCTCGGGGAGGTGGCGGATCGGGGACATCCCGCTGTCGAACGCGAACTTGAGCCCGGCGGCCTCGGCGTCGTCCACGAAGCGGGGGATGGTCGGGCCGGCCTCCGCGGGGGGATCCGCAGTCGCGAGGCGGGCGTCGTCGAGGTCGCCGAGGAGGGCGGCGAGGTCGGAACCCGGGGGGGCAGCCGGCGGCCTGGCCGCCTCGGCCCTCTTCAGGCCCTCGGCCGCCTCGGGGTCCCCGGGTCGCCGCGCGAGGGCCAGTTTCCAGAGGAGCCGAGCCTCAAGCGGCCGGGCCAGGGTCTCGGCGAATCGCGCCATCTGCGCGGGCCGCGACCCCGTCATCTCGAACGTGAACAGGATGATGTCGTACTGGGCGCGGGCGCGGTCGAGTTCGGCCTTGCGGGCGCGGAGCCTGGCGGCCTCGTCGGGGTCGCCCTCGCGGAGCCGCAACTCGGCGAGCCGCTCGACCGCGCGGAGGTCGCCGGGGTCGAACGCGACCAGGTCGGCCAGCGCGGCGGCCTCGGTCTTGTCGTCCCCCGCCCGGGCGGCGAACCAGGCGCGGAGGCGGAGCACCTCGCCCGGGGGGACGTCGCTCGGGGGCATGCCCTGGAGCGCCCGCCGGGCGGCGGCGGGATCCTGGGCGGCGACGGCGAGGTTGAGCCGCGACCTGGCGACGGCGGCGTCGCCGGGACGCGCCCGCTCGCAGCGGTCGAGCCAGCGGGCGGCCTCGTCGAACCGGCCGGTCCTCACGGCCAGGTTCGCCCGGCCGAGCATGATCCGATCGTCGCCCGGGGCCGCCCGCTCGGCGCGGTCGAGGGCCTCGCGGGTACGGTCGAGCGGGTAGGGGTTGACCGAGTCGACCTGCGCCAGCTCCTTGAGCACGCCGATGGGGTCGGGATAACGCTCGGCCGTGGCGCGCAGCACCCGGCGGGCTTCTTCGAACCGGCCCTCGATCTTGAGGAGGTGGACGACCGTGTTGAAGGCTTCGACGGCATGAGGCCCCTCGTCTTCGAAGGCCGCTCGCATCAGGGGCTCGGCCTCGGACAGGCGGTGGCCGAGGAGCGCGGCGCGCGCCCGCATGACCGCCGCCCGGCCCGCCGAGCCGGAGCCGGCCGGCACCGCCGCCCAGTGGCCGAGCGCGTCGCCCAGGCGTCCGGTCGCCTCTTCGCAGAGGCCGAGGTTGAACAGCACCTCGCCGTCGCCGGGCCGTCGCTGCAGCAGGGCCCGCAGGCCCGGCTCGGCCCGCGCGAAGCGGCCTCGCTCGACCTCGCGCGCCAGCTCGGCCCGCTCGCGCCGGTACCGGGCCTCGACGAAGGCCAGATAGCCGATCCCGGCGACCGCCGCGATCGCGAGCATGACCCGCACCCGGCCCCAACGGGAGGGCCCGGTCCTGGATGGATTCTTCATGATGGCTCGGGATCTGGGGGAAATGGACGTCCCGTCCCGTCAATGTAATCACGGGCTCGTCGCCTCCACAAGCGGTCGCGGGCCCGGGGGCGGAACTCGCCCCCGGCGGGTCGTCGAGATCAGCCGCCCCGATGGATCCTGATGGACGCGATTCGAGTGGATTTTGATGGGACTTATCCCGCCTCCCGCGGCGGGAGGTCCGGGATGGCGCCCCGCCGGGAGGTCGGGGAGGAGGTCCCCCCGTTCCCGCGTCCGGTCCCCCTCGCCAGGCCCGAATCCCCCTCGCGTGCGGCTCGCGCGATCGGGTAAGATCTCGGGATGGGCGAGAACGACGACGGGCTGACGCTCCGCGGGCTGCAGCGGACGATCCTGGAGATGTACGGGGACAAGGACGCCGCGCGCGGGCCGGAGGCGACCTTCCTCTGGCTGGCCGAGGAGTTCGGCGAGCTGGCGACGGCGCTGCGCTCCGGATCGCACGAGGAGCTGGCGCTGGAGATGGCCGACGTCCTCGCCTGGCTGGCGACGCTGGCGAACATCAAGGGCGTCGACCTCGACGACGCCGTGCGCCGCAAGTACGGCGTGGGCTGCCCCGGCTGCGGCCGATCGCCCTGCGTCTGCGACCCGGCCGAGAAGCCCTGAACCGGATCCGAACCATCGGCCCGCCGTCTTCGTACCCTAGCCATTCCCCCCGACGCGCATCCTCCGTGGCCGCATCCATGATGAACACCCGCCCGACGAAGCGTCCCCGCCCCCGTCCCCGGTTCGCCCCCTGGATCGCGCTGACGGCGCTCGTCGTCGCGGGCGGCCTGCTCGCGCCGGCCCCGGCGTGTGCGGCGCTGCCGGTGGAGGTCGAGAACATTCGCATCGGCTTCGGCGGGAACGACGCCTACAAGATCGGCGCGTGGACGCCGGTCCGGGTGCAGGTCAAGGGGGGAGGCGTGCCCTTCCGGGGCTTCCTCGACGTGGTGGTCGGCGACGACGACGGCGTCCCCACCTCGGCCCGTCAGGCGGTCGACGTGCCGGCCGGCGAGACCCGGACCTATGTGGCCTACACCCGCGCCGGGGGCCGCGACGGCGGGTTCTCGGTCCGGTTCTACGACGAGAAGGGCCGCTGGCTGGGCGAGCGGACCCGCGACCAGATCGCCCGCGCCGAGCTGACGGCGATCTCGCCCGACGACTCCTGGATCCTCACCGCGGGCCGTCCCCAGGGGATCGACCAGATCCGGGAGGTCGCCGGGTTCCGACGCACGAACGGCCGCGAGTCCGAGCTGTTCCTCAGCGCGATGGACGTGGAGGCCGACGCCGAGCGCCTCCCCGGCCGCTGGCTGGGCTACGACGGCGCGCGGGCCGTGGTGCTGGACACCGCCGACCGCGCGACGCTGGAGATGCTCGCCGGCCCCAAGGGGGAGGCCCTGGTCGAGTGGGCCAAGCGGGGCGGGCACCTGGTGGTGGCCGTGGGGGCCAACTGGCAGGCCGTCCGCGATTCGGCGCTGGGCGCCGCGCTGCCGGCGGTGCTCGCCGGCCGCGAGCGGGTGCAGTCGCTGGAGGCCCTCGACACCTTCGCCAACTCCACCAGGCCGATCACCCCCCCCGGCAGCCCCGCCCACATGGCGACGAAGCTGGAAGGGGTCGAGGAGCGTGGCGGCAAGGTCCTGGCGTCGATCGCCAGCCTGCCGCTGGTCGTGCGGGGCCCGCTGGGCTTCGGCCGGGTGACCCTGATCGGGGTCGACGTGGAGGAGAAGATCTTCGCCGACTGGGCCGACCGCGGCCTCTTCTGGGTCCAGGCCCTCGACCTGAAGCGCGACCGGTTCCAGGAAGACGCCGGCGAGGCCATGATGGGGGGCCCGGCTCGGTTCTACGCCACGGGCGTCACCGACCTGGCGAGCCAGCTCCGGGTGTCGCTGGAGCAGTTCCCCCGGGTGAAGCTCGTGCCGTTCGGGCTGGTGGCGTTCCTGATCTTCCTCTACATCCTGGCGATCGGCCCGGGGGACTACTTCTTCCTGAAGAAGGTCCTCAAGCGGATGGAGCTGACCTGGATCACGTTCCCCCTGATCGTGACGGCGGTCAGCCTGCTCGCCTATTTCGCCGCCTACCGGCTCAAGGGGAGCGACCTGCTGGTCAACAAGGTGGACCTGGTCGACGTCGATCAGGTCTCCGGCCTGACCCGGGGCCGGTCGTGGGCCACCCTGTTCAGCCCCCAGAACCGCGACTACGACCTGGCGTTCCTCCCCGTCCCGGTCGACGGCCAGGCCGACGCGCCGGCGCTGGCCCCCGCCTCGTCCGGCGAGCCCGCGCGGCCCGCCCCGGGCGTCGAGGTGGTGACCAGCTGGTTCGGCGTGCCCGAGGCCCAGTTCGGCGGCATGGGAGGCTCGACCGGCCGATTCTCGTTCTCAGGCGGCGGCTACGCGTACGGCCCGGCCGGCGGCCTGGAGCGGCTGGAGCACGTCCGAGTGCCGATCTGGAGCACCAAGACCTTCTCCTCGCGCTGGTTCGGGCCGGCCGCGCCGGTGGTCGAGTCCGACCTGGGCCTGGCCGGCTTCGACCGCGTGCAGGGGACCATCACGAACCTCCAAACGTACACCCTGGCCGACGCCGTGCTGGCCTTCGGACGGCAGGTCTACCAGCTCGGCGACCTGGCCCCAGGCCAGACGATCCGCGTGGAGCTGCAGAGCGACCGCACCCTCTCGGGCGAGCTGAAATCCCGCGAGTCGCGCTACATGAAGGGGGAGCTCAAGGGCCCCGACGCGATCCTGAACCGGGCCGACCTGCTGCTGGCCGTGATGTTCCACGAGAGCGAGTCCCGCCGCACCGCCGGCCAGGACCAGCCGCTGGGGAACTCGACCCTGCACGACCTCGACCTGACCGGCCAGCTCGCGCTCCAGCGGCCGATGCTCGTGGCCCGGACGAAGCGGCCCGGGGCGCAGATGGCCGTCGGCAACGCCCCCAACGAGCCCAAGATCGACCAGACGACCCTGCTGCGGGTCGTCCTGCCGCTCAAGTCGCCCGGCGCCGCCCGGCCCTGAGACCCGTCCCGACAGCCGACCCCACGCGAACATCTCCCAGACCGACCGACGAGACGAGACGAGGCGGACCGCGATGATCGAGACCCACGACCTGACGAAGATGTACGGCGAGATGTACGCCCTGAACCGCCTCAACCTGACGCTCAACCAGGGGGACGTATACGGGTTCATCGGCCCCAACGGCGCCGGCAAGACCACGACGATGCGGATCCTCGCCACCCTGCTCAACCCGAGCTGGGGCGAGGCCACCGTCTGCGGCTACTCGATCTACACCGCGTCCAAGGAGATCCGCCGCGTCATCGGCTACATGCCCGACTTCTTCGGCGTGTACGACGACATGAAGGTCATCGAGTACCTGGAGTTCTTCGCCGCCGCCTACCGGATCAAGGGCGCCGCCCGCCGGAAGATCTGCGAGGAGGTCCTGGAGCTGGTCGACCTGACCTACAAGCGCGACGCCCTCGTCACCAGCCTCTCGCGCGGGATGACCCAGCGCCTGGGCCTGGCCCGGACGCTCCTGCACGACCCCCAGGTGCTCCTGCTCGACGAGCCCGCCTCGGGCCTCGACCCCCGGGCCCGGATCGAGATGCGGGCCCTGTTGAAGGAGCTTCGGGGGATGGGCAAGACCATCCTGGTCTCCAGCCACATCTTGCCGGAGCTGGCCGACATCTGCAACAAGATCGGCATCATCGAGCAGGGCTGCCTGCTGGTGAACGGCGAGGTGACGGAGGTCATGAAGCGGGTCCGGACCGATATCGTCCTGAACATCAACGTCGCCGACCGGCTCACAGAGGCCGCCGACTTCCTGGAGTCCCAGCCCGAGGTCGAGACCGTCGACGAGAAGGCCGGCGTGCTGATCGTCAAGCTCCGCCCGGGGGTCCACCAGTACGGCTTCCTCGCCAGCCGGATCCTGGAGAACGGCTTCGAGCTGACCCTCTTCAAGGAAGACGAGATCAACCTCGAGACCGCGTTCCTCCACCTGACCAAGGGCATCACGAGCTGAGCTGAGCCGAGCTGAGCCGCCCGACGGCCCTTTCCGTCCCCCCGCACCCTTCGCGAGAACGCTCCATGGGCCGTAGCCGCCTCTCCTTCGCCGCATTCGCGCTCCTGGCCGCGTCGGCCGCCGTCCCCCCGGCGATCGCCGAGGACGGGTCGAACCGGGCCGAGAGGGCCGCCAGGGTCCCCTCGCCGGCCGAGGCCCAGAAGTCCCTGCGGGTCGCGCCGGGATTCCAGGTCGACCTGTTCGCCGCCGAGCCGATGCTGGCGAACCCGGTGGCGTTCCACGTCGACGAGAAGGGGCGGTTCTTCGTCGTCGAGACCTTCCGCCACACCGACGGCGTGACCGACACCCGCGGCCACATGAACTGGCTGGTGGACGACCTGGCCGCGCGGACGGTGGCCGATCGCGTCGCCATGTACAAGAAGTTCTTCAAGCCCGAGGAGTTCGCCCGGTTCGGCGTCGAGAGCGAGCGGATCAGCCTGATCGAGGACCGCGACGGCGACGGCAAGGCCGACCACGCCCAGGTCTTCGCCGAGGGCTTCATCGGCCCCGAGACCGGCATCGCCGCCGGCGTCCTGACCCGCAAGGGGGACGTCTACTTCACCAGCATCCCCGACCTCTGGCTGCTCAAGGATGCCGACGGCGACGGCCGCGCCGACGAGCGGAAGTCCCTCTACACCGGCTTCGGCGTGCACGTCGGCTTCCTCGGCCACGACCTCCACGGGCTGATCCTCGGGCCCGACGGCCGGCTCTATTTCTCGATCGGCGATCGCGGCTTCAACGTCAAGACGCCCGACGGCCGCGAACTGATCGCCCTCGACAGCGGCTCGGTCCTGCGATGCGACCTCGACGGGTCGAACCTGGAGATCTTCGCCACCGGCCTGCGGAACCCGCAGGAGCTGGCCTTCAATGACACCGGCGACCTCTTCACCGTCGACAACAACTCCGACGGCGGCGACAAGGCCCGGTTCATCCACCTGATCGAGGGGGGCGACTCCGGCTGGCGCATCGGCTACCAGTTCCTCGAGAGGCCCAACAGCCGGGGAATCTGGAACGCCGAGAAGATGTGGACCCCGGAGCTTGAGGGCAAGCCCGCCTACCAGCTCCCGCCGCTGGCCAACTTCTCCGACGGCCCCTCCGGCCTGGCGGTTTATCCCGGCGTCGGCCTGAACGACGGCGAGAAGGGCCGGTTCTACCTCAGCGACTTCCGGGGCGCGGCGGCCACCAGCGGCGTCCGCTCGTTCGCGACCCGGCCGAAGGGCGCCTCGTTCGAGCTGGTCGAGCCGAAACAGTTTCTCTGGGGCTTGCAGGCCACCGACTGCGACTTCGCCCCCGACGGCGCCCTCTACGTCAGCGACTGGGTCAAGGGGTGGGGCAAGACCGGCAAGGGCCGCATCTGGCGCGTCTCCGACCCGGCCGCCGCCGAGGATCCCCGCGTGGCCGAGGTCAAGCGGCTCCTCGCCGAGGGCTTCGACGGCCGCCCGAACGAGGAACTCGGCCGCCTGCTCGCCCACGCCGACCGCCGCGTCCGGCAGGAAGCCCAGTTCGCGCTGGTCGATCGCGTGAAGACCGCGACGGGGGCCGAGGCGCTCGCGACGCTCCAGGAAGCCGCACTGAGGGCCGAGGGCTACGGCCGGCTGCACGCGATCTGGGGGCTCGGCCAGGTGCTCCGGGCTTCGGTCGACGACCCTCGCCGCGAGGTCCAGCCGGCGCTCCTCGCCCTCGTCAAGGATCCCGACGCGGAGGTCCGCGCCCAGGCCGCGAGGGCCCTCGCCGAAGCGGGTAGAATTCCGCTGGTCGAGCTTTTGCCGCTCCTGAAGGACGAATCCCCCCGCGTCCGGCTTCACGCGATGCTCGCGATGAGCGGGAAGGCTCTGATCCTCCCCGCCATCGGCGACGTCGTCGCACCGATCGCGGCCCGCATCCGCGCCGGCGACGGCCGCGACCCCTACCTCCGGCACGCCGCGAAGCGGGCCCTGGCCCGCGCTGAGAGCGGCGACCCGTCGGTGCGAGCGGCGATGGACGCCCTGGCCTCGGATCCCTCCGCCGACGTTCGCATGATCGCCCTGCTGACGATGCGCGAGCGGGCGAACCCGGCCCTCGCCCGGTTCCTGGACGACGCCGACCCCGCCATCGTCCTGGAGGCCGCCCGGGCCATCGCCGAGGTCCCCGCCCTCGCCGCGGGGCTCCCCAGGCTCGTCGCCCTCGCCGGCCGGTCGGGCCTGTCGGAGCCGCTCTGGCGTCGCGTGCTGACCGCCTGCGAGGCCTTCGGCCAGGCCGGAGACCCCGCCGTGCTGGCGGCCGTCGCCGCGCGGAAGGACGTGCCCGAGTCGATCCGGGTCGAGGCGCTGGAGATCCTGGCGGCCTGGGGGAAACCGGTGCCCCTGCATCCGATCACCGGCCTCTATCGCGGCGAGTTCGAACGCCCGGCCGACCCGGCGGTCGCGGCCCTGGCGTCGGTCCTGCCGGCGCTCGTGGCCGACGCCTCCGACCGGGTCCGCAACGCCGCCGCGTCGGCCGCCGGGATGTTGAAGGTCGCCGACGCCGGGCCGTCGCTGCGGGGGCTCGTGGCCGACGCCTCGCGCCCGGCCGACTCGCGCGTCGAGGCCCTCCGCGCGCTCGACGCCCTGAAGGACGAGAAGCTCACCGAGGTCGTCGCCGACGCGAGGAAGGCTGACGCCCCGGCCCTCCGCGCCGAGGGGCTGCGGATCCTCGGCCGGCTGGAGCCCGACCGGGCGGTCGCCGAGGCCGCCTCGGTCCTCGAAAGCGGCTCGACCCCGGAGAAGCAGGCCGCCTTCGCCCTGCTCGGCACGGCCCCGGGCGCGAAGGCCGACGACGTTCTCGGCGGCTGGCTGGCCAAGCTGCAGGCCGGCGAGGTCCCCGCCGAGGTCCGGCTCGACCTGGCCGAGGCCGCCGCCAAGCGCGAGTCGGCCGAGGTGAAGGCCGCCCTGGCTCGTCTCGACGCGGCCCGCCCGGCCGACGACCCGCTGGCCGCCTACCGCGACGCGCTCGTGGGCGGCGACGCCGCGCGGGGGCGCCGGATCTTCCGCGAGAAGGCCGAGGTCCAGTGCCTTCGCTGCCACAAGGTCTCCGGCGACGGCGGCGAGGTCGGCCCCGAGCTGGCGGGCGTCGGCGTGCGGAAAGGCCGCGAGTACATCCTGGAGTCGATCGTCCTCCCCAACAAGCAGATCGCCGAGGGCTTCGAGAGCCAGGTCCTCGCCCTGGCGAACGGCCAGGTCGTCGCCGGCGTCGTCAAGTCCGAGGACGACCGCGAGGTCCGCCTCCTCACCGCCGAGGGCGCCCTCGTCGTCGTCCCCAAGGACGAGATCGAGGAGAAGGCCCGCGGCGGCTCCGCCATGCCCGAGGATCTGATCAAGAGCCTCGACAAGCGCGAGATCCGCGACCTCGTCGAGTTCCTGGCGACCACCGTGCCCCTCGCCGCCCCCTGATCGGGGCGGGCCGGCCTCCCTTCGCCACCTCGCGTGGCACGCGTCCTGAAGCGATCGTCATCATTCCCTAGACGCGGGACGCCGCCACCCAATGGCGGGGGCGTCGACGCGGCGTCATGGAGGACGGCGAGATTGCGGGGCCGATTCGGGCGTTCGTCGCGGTCGGTGCGGGGATTCGGGATTCGTCGGCGTCCACGCTCGTGCGAGCGTCGGTGGTGCCGCCGACGGTGCTCCCATGGGCGACGCGCGAGGCGAGCCCCCGGCGCCTGGCGCTCGCGGAGGTGGCGGCCGGCGGGCTGGCGTTCGCAGCCTGGATGACGCTCCTGGCGGCGGGGATCGCGGTCGGCACGCAGGATTTCATCGACCCGGTCCGCAACCACAAGATCGCGGGGGCGGTCGAGCTGATCGGCTGCCTGGCGGTCATCGTGGCCTGCCACACGGTCACGAACACCGCGATGCTCTGCTGCGTTTCGGCCTTCCTCGGCGCCCTCGGGTTCCGGGCCGTCGGCGGGGAAGGCCCCGGCGACCCGGCCGGCCGCCGCGACGCCTACGTCGCCGCCGTCACGCGGGGCTTCTTCATCTTCCTGATCGTCCAGTCCGGCTCCATCCTCCTCTCCGATCAGGCGTTCACGAATCTCTCCCTGGAGAAGTACATCCGGCTCGCCGGGCTCTCCTCGCTCCTCAGCTTCACCGCCGGCTACAACCCCGACGTCTTCCGGCAGCTCATGGACCGCGTGAACAAGAACCTCGCCGCCGGGACCGTCCCCAAGTAGTCCCGGCGGGCCGACGACGCCGAGCGGGGTGCCCAGGGCCCCTTCGGAGATGGTACCCTGATCGAGGACGAGGGACGTCGGCCGGCCGGCGACCGGGAACCCCCGTCGCACGACGACCCGGACCCCCGAAGCAGGGGAGCCCGACGCGGGGTTTCACGACTTCCCCACCCAACAGGATCGACCCGCCCCGTGAACGGCCCGCAATCCGCCCCCCTCGGCCCGATGGACTACCTGAAGAAGATCCTCACCGCGCGCGTGTACGACGTGGCGGTGGAGACCCCCCTGGAGCGGGCGCCCAAGCTCTCGGCGCGGCTGGGGAACGACCTCTGGCTCAAGCGCGAGGACGAGCAGCCGGTCTTCAGCTTCAAGCTGCGGGGGGCCTACAACAAGATGGCCGGGCTCTCGGCCGAGGAGCGCGGGCGGGGGGTCGTCTGCGCGTCGGCCGGGAACCATGCGCAGGGGGTGGCGCTCAGCGCGCGGAAGCTCGCCTGCCGGGCGACGATCGTCATGCCGGTGACGACGCCGTCGCTCAAGGTCGAGGCCGTGCGCGGCCTCGGCGGCGAGGTCGTCCTGCACGGCGAGAGCTACTCCGACGCCCACCTCCACGCGCTGGAGCTTTGCGAGCTTCACGGATACACGTTCGTCCATCCGTTCGACGACCCCGACGTGATCGCGGGGCAGGGGACGATCGGCATGGAGATCCTCCGCCAGCACCAGGGGCCGATCCACGCCGTCTTCGCGGCGATCGGCGGCGGCGGCTTGATCTCTGGGGTCGCCGCCTACATCAAGGCCGTCCGGCCCGAGATCAAGCTCATCGGCGTCCAGACGACCGACTCCGACGCCATGATCCGCTCCGTCCGCGCCGGGGAGCGCGTGCCGCTTTCGGACGTCGGCCTCTTCTCCGACGGCACGGCGGTCAAGCTCGTGGGCGAGGAGACGTTTCGCCTGACGCGCGAGCTGGTCGACGACTTCGTCACGGTCGACGCCGACGCCGCCTGCGCCGCGATCAAGGACGTGTTCGAAGACACCCGGAGCATCCTGGAGCCGGCCGGCGCGCTCTCGGTGGCGGGCGCCAAGCAGTACGCGGCGAGGCACAAGCTCCAGGGCGAGACGCTGGTGGCGATCGCCTGCGGGGCCAACATGAACTTCGACCGCCTCCGATTCGTCGCCGAGCGGGCCGAGGTGGGCGAGGAGCGCGAGGCCCTCTTCGCCGTGACCGTCCCCGAGCGTCCCGGCATCCTGCGCGACCTTTGCACGTTGATCGGCCCTCGCAGCGTGACCGAGTTCAACTACCGGATCTCCGACCCGAAGGAGGCCCACCTGTTCGTCGGCCTGGCCGTGGGCGACCGCGACGAGTCCGCCTCGCTGGCGCGTCGGTTCATCGACGAGGGCTTCCCCGTCGTCGACCTGACCGGCGACGAGCTGGCCAAGGGGCACATCCGCCACCTCGTCGGCGGCCGCAGCCCGCAGGCGCATCACGAGCGGCTCTACCGCTTCGAGTTCCCCGAACGCCCCGGCGCGCTCATGCGGTTCCTCGCCGCCATGCCGCCGACCTGGAACATCAGCCTGTTCCACTACCGCAACCAGGGGGCCGACTACGCCCGCATCCTCGTCGGTCTCCAGATCCCCGACGCCGACCTCCCCACCTTCCACGACTTCGCCGAAGGCCTCGGCTACCCCTGCGTCGACGAGACCGAGAACCCGGTCTACCGGCTGTTCCTGGGCTGATGACGGGGGATCGACGCCTCAAGCCAGGTCGTCCGCGGCGTCCTTCGCTTTCCCAGGTGCCGTGCGGGGGCCGAAGATCAGCCCGAAGTCGAACACGACCAGCCCCGGCAGGATCGTCCCGAGCAACATCATCGCCAGGCCCCACTCGCCCGTCGCGAGCAGCCCGAGGAACGGGACCACGACGACCAGCCCGAAGACGCCGGCGAGGAACCAGCCCGGGATCGAGCGGCCCGCCCAGAGCCGCGCGCCGAGCCAGCCGAGGACCCACGCGATCGTCCCGGTCGAGACGAGGATCAGGGCGTCGGAGCGCTGACCTCGGGTGATCACCATGGCCGCCCCGAGCGCCGCGACCGCCCCCAGGATCCCCGCGAGGGCGAAGAGCACGACCGCGAACCCTCGAGCCAGCCACAGGCCGTCGCGACGGACGCCGCTTGCATTCAAGGTCGTTCCCATCTCGCTCCGCCTCCATCAAGCGGTCTCGATCCTCCGGTCCGCAGGTCCCGATGTCGCGATCTTAAACCGACCTGGATCCGACGCTCAAGGGGCCGCTCGCGCAAAGAGCCGCCTCGGCGGGCCGTCGGCCGTGACGGCGAGCCCCGAACCTCGGGAGTCCGGGAGCGTCTTTGGGATCGAGGCCCCGTCGCCGGGCGTCGTGGAATCCTTCGGAGACGTCCCATGCGGCCCAAAGAACCCTGGCGGCTCCTGCGCTACCTTGAGGAGCGTCCGGACGACGCCCGCGCCCTGCAGTCGCTGGGCGCGTGGTTCAGCCGTCGAGAGCGGCTCGACGAGGCGCGCGAGGCGTACACGAGGGCGCTCCGGGCGGACCCCACCGACGTCTGGACGCATCTTTACATCGGCAACCTGGCCTACAGGGAGCGGGACTGGGAAGTCGCCCTGATCTGGTTCCGGTTCGCGGCCATGCTGGCCCCCGACATGACCGTGCCCCTCTGGTGCCAGGCCGACGTCTACGAGTTCCAGGACCGTCAGGATCTGGCCGAGGAATACTTTCGCAAGGCCGTGGAAGTGGACCCGGACGATGAGCAGGCCAGGCGCTTGCTGAAGATGTGGCGGTTGCGGGGGCTCCGTGCGGAGGCCGACGGCCATGAGGACCGGGGCCGTCCGGACCTGGCCGAGGAGTGCTATCGAAAGGCCCTGGACCTGGATCTGGACGACGAGGGCGCGAGGACCTTCCTGGAGCACTGGCGCAGGTCGCGCGAGGACCGTTCCGGGCCCCCCGGCGAGGGCCCTCGCTGAACACCGCCGACCGGGCCATCGGCGCGGATCGGGAAGCCGTCCTCGACGAAATCAACCTCCTCGGACGCCCACCCAGGCGGGATGTGGGGCGGCCGAGGAGTTCATCGAGCCCTACGCTCGTGCGACGGCTCGCTCAGGCCCGCCGGCGGCGCCGGGCGTAGCCCAGGACCAGCAGCACGGCGAGGCCGCCGGAGGCCAGCGAGGAAGGCTCCGGAACGGCCGTCGCGCCGCCCAGGCCGAAATCGAGCGACGAGTCGGGGATGGACAGCCTCACCACGTCGCCCGCGTCCTCGGAGAAGAACGAACTGCTCAGGCTGACCAGGCCGGACACGCCTGTGACCCGAAGTCCCTGGAAGGCCGACAGGTCGAAGGTGAACTCGCGGTCGAACGAGTAGATCATCGACTCGTCGATCGAGTACGCGAAGGAGGTGTCCAAGACGGCGTTCCGGGAGGCCCCCGTCGCGTCGTCGACCAGGGCCAGGTCGATCATCAGGCGGACGACGAGCGAACGCGTGTCCGGCGACGACGTCAGCACCTCGACCCCCCCTCGCAGGCCGACGAGCACGTTCGCCTCCGTGACGGTCCCCGAGGCGTCGCCCCGGAACGCCGCGCTCAGCGTCGTCTCGTCCGACTCGCCCTGCGCGACCATCTCGGCCGACCCGGACATCTTGAAGCCCTGGACCCCGGGGGCCGGCGGGAGCGAGCCGAAGCGAGGCCCGTCCGGGTTCGAGAGCGTCCCGCCCTCGGTCGTGGACCATTCGCCTTCGAGGGTCTCGGTTCGCACGACGAAATCGGCCTTGGCGGCCGGGATCAGCAGGCTCGAGGCGACCATCACGGAGAACAATCCGGCGCGGCGCGGCATAGAAGCGTTCCTTCGAGGCCCATGATCCATCTTCGCACGCCGGCACGACTTTCGGCCGCGAGCGTGACGAAGGTTAGCCACGAGCGTCGGCGATGTCCAGGATCCATCGCCGGCCGCCGCGGGCCGGTCGCGGGGGCGATCCGGTTGCAGCCGGATGAAGAGGACGATTCCTGCCAGACCGAGGCCGGATTATCATGTAATCGGTGTGGAATTCATTAAAATTCGTTAGAAATTCACGACTGGTCGGACCCGAAGACCCGGGCCGCTTTTGCACGAGCACCGCAAAAAAAATCGCGATCCGGCACCGCCGCGTCCGGCGAGGGGCCTCAACCTTCCAGCGAGGCGAACTCCGGGGCGTACCGCACGAGCCCCGCGCCGACGGGCAGGCCGTCGCGGGCCAGTTCGGCGGCCTGGAAGGCGTCGCCGCCGCCGTATTCGTCGAGCAGGCCGACGCCCGGCGCGGGGCGGAAGCCGAAACGGCTGTAGTAACGCGGTTCGCCCAGGACCACGGCCCAGCCGACGCCCGCCGTGCGGCACGCGGCCAGCCCTTCCTGGATCAGCATGCCGCCGATCCCCGTCCGCCGGTGGGATGGATGCACGGCCAGCGGGGCGAGCCCCGCGCCGGTCGCGCCGGAGTCGACCGTGACCGGGCTGAAGGCGACGTGGCCGACGATCGCGCCGTCGACCTCCGCGACCAGCGAGATCGACAGCCGGCCGGCCTCGCGCAGCAGGTCGACCAGATTCGCCTCGGCCTCGGTGGGGAAGGCCGAGGCGATCACGTCGCGGATCGCCGCCTCGTCGCCGGGCCGTTCGGGGCGGATGATCGTCATGGCTTCCTCGTCCTTCCGGGCGTTCAGGCCCGCTTGTTTCGCATGGCGGGGACGACCTCGACCCCGGCGACCTCGCCGCGCGCGAAACGGGCGTACTCCTCCGACTCGACGCCGACGATCGCGATCCGCCCCTCGTCGTCGTGGTGCACGCCCCAGCCGTAGGTCTTCGGCAGGGGAGAGGCCCGCATGCAGGGGTGGGGCTTCGCGAACAGCTCGGCGCGGATCGACTCGTCCCGCTCGGCAACCTCCTGCTCCGACATCCCCGCGCGACGGACGTGGACCGCGAGGATCAGGTCCTCCAGCGTCATCGTATACGGTCGGGTCGTGAGCAATTCATGCTGGAGCGAGGCGACCGTCGGCTTCTCCCCCCTCGCGACCGGCGGCTTGCCCCGCCCGGCCGGGCAATCGGTCGCGACGAGGACGAACGTATTTCGGATCGGTTTCATCGGGGAATTTCTCGGACGTGTCGGGGATCGAGCGGGTTCGCGCCGCATGATGCCGACTCGCGCCCGTCCCCGCAACGGCGACCTCGGGCTCCGATCCGACTTCCCCAGGTGAGGATTGTCGAGGAGTTCCGTCGATTTTCCTCGTCGCGCGTGTCCGCAACCTGCATTCCTGCTCATCCTTTATCTTGAGTCGAGGATTCGGTTCGACGCCCTGGCTTCGCCCGGAGCGGTCCGCGGGGCCTCGCCGCCGACACGCGAACTGCGCCGAACGAAGCCAATTTCCGATCGCTCGTTAAGGGTTTAAGGGATTTCAGGGATGCGAGTTGCGTCCGATGGGTTCGTTTCGAGGACGGCGCGAACGAAGCCAATCGGCGCGTTGTAAAAGGGCGCGAGGATGGGGTGGCGGGGATGGTGTGTCTTCGGATTCGGGGCGGCCTGGCGGATCGCCCTCTGGGCGATCGCACGATTCGCGCTGCCGGTCGGGCCGGCCCGGACGATCCCGGCTCGCAGGCGGGCGGCGATCCTGGTCGTCGCGGTGGGCGTCAATCTGTATGGCTTCCGCCGCTTCGAGGCGCTGCGGGCCTGGGCCTTCCACTCCGGCTGCGAGCGGCACGTCGCGGAGAAACTGGCGATGCGGGTGGAGCTCGACCACTCCGCGTCGTCGCTGGAACGCCACCGGGACCTCAAGCGGGTGGCCTTTCGCCGGCCGTTCCAACCGTGAGTTGGCGGGGCGTCGCGGATCTTCTGATTGTCGGGGGGGCCGGGGCGGATAAGATGGAGGCCGCCCGGGCGGATGCGCCGTCGTCGCGGCGGTGGGCTCCGTGGGATGCGCGTTCGCAAGGTGGAACTGGTCAAACGCCGGCTGTACGGCGCGGCGGTGCGCGCGACGATCCTGGGGCTGGTGGTCAACCTGGCCCTCGGTGCGGCGAAGCTCGTCGGGGGGATCGTCGGCGGGTCGCTGGCGATGGTCTCCGACGCGGTGAATTCGCTGGGCGACGTCTTCACGTCGACGGCGGTCCTGCTGGCCTTCCGGGTGGCCCAGAAGCCGGCCGACGCCGAACATCCCTACGGCCACACGCGGGCCGAGGCCATCGCCGGCTCGAACGTGGCGGTGCTGGTGATCGTCTCGGCCCTGCTCGTGGGCTGGAACACCCTTAGGTCGTTCCCGCCCGAGCCGATCGAGGCCGTCCCGCCCCTCTGGACCCTGCTGATCGCCGGCGTCAACGTGGCGATCAAGGAGGCGCTCTACCAGTACAAGATCCGCCTGGGCCGCCGGCTCGGCTCCAGCGCCCTGATCGCCAACGCCTGGGACCACCGCTCCGACGCCCTCAGCGCCCTGGCCGTGCTCATCAGCCTGGCCCTGGTGCGGATCCTGGGGCCGGGCTACGCCTGGCTCGACGCCGTGGCGGCCATGGTCGTCGTCGGCGTGATCCTCTACTCGGCGACGACTCTCTTGTTCTCCAGTGCGCAGGAGTTGATGGACGCGCAGGCCGACGCCGACTTCGTGGCGGCGATCCGGGACGTGGCCGTCGACCCCCCCGAGGTCAGCGACGTCGACAAGCTCTGGGTCCGCAAGACGGGGCTGGAGTACCTGGTCGACATCCACGTCCAGGTCCCCGCCGAGCTGAGCGTCGACGAGGGGCATCGGATCAGCCACCAGGTGAAGGATCGCATCCTGGAGCGGTTCCCCATCGTCCGCGACGTCCTCGTGCACCTGGAGCCGTTCCCGCACCGCCACGCGCACTCCGACGAGGCCTGAGCCGTCGTGCCCGTTGCACCGGGGCCTCCCCGGCCTTATAACGGCGGAAACCGCCCCACACCTCCGAGGATCCCCCCATGGCGCGCGCGTTCTCTCGCTGGATCGCCCCGGCCTGCCTGCTGCTGCTCCCCCTGGTCGCGAGGGCCGCCGACGAGCCGGCGAAGAAGCCCCACGTCGTCCTCATCAGCGGCGACGAGGAGTACCGCAGCGAGGAGTCGCTGCCGATGCTGGCGAGGATCCTCGACGAGACCCACGGCTTCCGCGTCTCGGTCTGCTACTCGATGAACGCCGAGGGGAAGGTCGATCCCAACGCCCTGGCGAACATCGCCGGCCTGGAGGCGCTCGACGACGCCGACCTCGTGGTGATGTTCACCCGTTTCCGCAAGCTCCCCGACGACCAGCTCGAACGCATCAAGAAGTACGCCGACGGCGGCAAGCCGATGATGGGCTTCCGCACGGCCACCCACGCCTTCAAGTACGACGGCGGCCCCCACGCGGCCGAGATGAACGAGGCCTGGGAGCGCAAGGTCTTCGGCCAGAAATGGATCACCCACCACGGCCACTTCGGCGACGGCGAGGAGATGCTCACCGCCGTCTCGATCAACACCCCCGAGGCCGGCCACCCCGCGCTCCGGGGCGTGAAGTCTTTCGAGGCCTACTCGTGGCTCTACCATGTCGAGGGCGGGGGCGATTCGCTGGAAGGGGAGTGCACGAAGCTGCTGATCGGCAAGGCCCTGAAATCGGGCCACGCGAAGGAGTTCGACCGCTTCCCGGAGACCAACCCCGTCGCCTGGACGAAGACCTACACCGGCGCGAGCGGCAAGCCGGCGCGGGTCTTCTTCACCACGCTCGGCCACCCGTTCGACTTCCGGGCGGAGTCGATGCGGAAGCTCGCCCTCAACGGCGTCTTCTGGGCGCTCGGCCTGGAGGAGCAGATCCCCGCTGACGGCGTGAAGGCCGACTTCGTCGCCCCTTACGAGCCGAACAACTCGGGCGTCGGGACGTTCAAGAAGGACATCGAGCCGGCCTACCTGGCCGGCCCGAGGCGATGACGGCCCGACGGGCCGCCCGGCGAGGGCTCGTGGATCCTCGCCGGGCGGCCCTCCCGTCGGGGCTCAGGCGGTGATGGTCCCGACCACCTGCAACGGGAAGATCGGCGGCGCGTTGGGATCCGACGGATCCTGGACGTTGCTCTCCGCGAAGCTGAAGCCAGTGGCCCCGGTGAGGTCGCCGCCGACGTAGAAGAGCTGGTCGATCGCGCGGCCCACCGCGAACTGGCTGCCCGGGTTGATCACCAGGTCGCCCTGGATGTAGGCGGAGACGCCCGGATACTGCTGGGACGACTGCGTGCCGACGAGGGGGACGTTCAGCGTGAGGACGTTGGCCCCGGTGCCGGTCCCCTTCGGCGCCTGGGCGACCAGCCCCATGTCGCGGTTCACGAAGACGTTGGCGCCGTTCTGCAAGGAGACGTTCCCGCCGACGTTGAACAGGTTCAGGTCGCGGCCGATCGAGATGTTGCTGCCGCTCAGGGTGACGTCCTGGAGCACGTCGAGCGTGTTGAGGTCGCCGCCGGTGGTGATCGAGGCCCCGGGCTGGATCGAGCGGAAGGCCATCCGGTCGATCGCCTGCGTCCCACTGACGGAGACCGGCCCGGTCAGGTCCGCCGTGTGGAAGCCGAGGATGGCCGCGATCTGGCCGCTGTTGATGGTGATCGAGCTGACGTCGAGCACGCGGGACTGCTCGGCCTGGCCGTAGGCGAAGCTGTGGGCGTAGCCCTTGCGGATCGACCGGGGGAGCGGGCTGATGGTCAGCTCGGTGTTCGAGGTCGAGCCGTCGACGATGATGCCGACCGAGCCGTCGGGCCGGGGGTAGACGCGCACCGTCCCCTGGGGCTGCGGCGTCTCGGTCGGCTGGGCGATCGAGAGGGCCGTCTGGCCCGAGCCCACCGCGTAGGCGCCGGCGGCGCCCTCGGCGGCGGCGGTCTGCTGGGTGTTGGAGACGTAGGCGAGCTGGATGCGGAACCGCGAGCCGTCGTTCGTGACCACGTTGACCGCCTGGCCGCCGCGGATCGTCTGGATCGCCGGCGCGTAGATCGTCCTCGGGTTCTCGGAGACGCCCGGGGCGTCCTTGGTGAACGCCGGGAAGCCCACCACGCGGGCCAGCCGGGGCGACGGGTTCGCCAGCAGCCGCTGCGAGATCCGCAGGTACTCGTTCAGCGTCACGGGCGCGTTCGACATGACGATCCGCTCTTCGAGGCGGGCGTCGGCGGTCGCCGTCGGGCGGAAGGTGTGACGCGACGTGCGGGCGCGGTTCGATGAGGCCGACATGCGACGATCCTCCATGATCGCGAGGGACGTTGCGGCGTTCGACGAGACTCCTCCCCCGGACGGACGACCCGACCGAGGCCCGACGCCGCGACAGGGACCCGGCGCGCTACCGCCCTGGGCCCTCAAACTGACCTTCTTATCGGCCCCCCTCCGCGAAGAACCGTTCCCAATCAACCGACCCGAAGCGACGGTCGGACGCGGCGCGAGGATTGATCCCGACGTCGCGATTGCGGACGCCGTGTCGAATGGGGCGGTTGCGCCGGCGGCAGACTCGCTTCCCTCCCCGGGGGGAGGGAAGCCGTGGGAATCTCGACAGGAGGGCGGGGGAGCTGGTCAGAGTTCCGGGGCGTTGAAGGTGTCGCCCTGGTTGATGTCGCCGGTCTGAAGGCCCTTGGTGAACCAGCGGACGCGCTGCTCGGACGTGCCGTGGGTGAACGAGTCGGGGACGGCGTAGCCCTGGGCCTGCTTCTGCAGGGCGTCGTCGCCGATGGCCGTGGCGGCGCGGAGGCCGGACTCGATGTCGCCGCTCTCCAGGACGTGGCGCTTCTTCTCGATGTGATGCGCCCAGACCCCGGCCAGGAAGTCGGCCTGCAGCTCCAACATGACGGAGAGCTGGTTGGCCTCGGCCTTGCTCGCCTGCTGCTGGGCGCGCGAGATCTTGTCGCTGATCCCCAGCAGGTGCTGGACGTGGTGGCCGACCTCGTGGGCGATGACGTAGGCCTGGGCGAACTCGCCGGGGGCCTTGAATTTCGTCTCCAACTCCTCGTAAAAGGTCAGGTCGATGTAAACCTTCTGGTCGCCGGGGCAGTAGAACGGCCCGACCGCGGAGCTGGCGAACCCGCAGCCCTCGGTCCCCACCTGGCCGGAGAAGAGGACGAGGGTCGGCTCCTGGTACTCGCGGCCGATCTTGGCGAACTGCTCGTTCCAGACGTCCTCGGTCATGCCCATCAGGGTGCGGACGAATTGGCCCTGCCGCTGTTCTTCCGGGGTCAGCTCTCGCTCGCGTTGCTGCGGCTGGGCCGCCCCGCCGGGCGCGCCCCCCTGGAAGATCTGCATCAGGGGCCGCGGGTCGATCCCCAGAAATGCGGCGAGCAGGATCACGATCAGGGTCCCGATCCCGCCGCCCACCGCCGCCGTCGAGAGGCCGCGACGATCCTCGACGTTCTCACTCTCACGTCCGCCTTGCCAACGCATGGGCCGTCTCCCGGAGATTCCGCATCGAATGGTCGCCCTCGGTCCCGACGCGCTGAAGGCGCGCGATCTTCATGGACAAAGGGTATTTGCGGGAGCTAGGGTAGGCAAGGGCCGTGCCGGATCCCCTCGGAGAAACCGATCCGCGAGGCCGGCGGGCCGAAACCTCAGGGGGTCGGCTCCAGCCGGCGGCACTCGATCCAGCCGATCGAGCCGGCGTGGGGGCCCTCGGCGATCCGGACGCGGGCGTCGTCGCCGTCGACGGCCAGGATCTCGACCCGCGTCCCGGCCGGGAGGGCGACGTCCTCGTCCTTCGCGGCCGCCCGCGACGCGCGGCCGGTCGACCGGGCCGAGGCCGGCGGGGCGACGGGGAGCCTCACGACGACGTCCGGAGCGTCCCCCGCCCCGGCCAGCTTCGCCTCGCCCCCCACGCGGAGGTCCCACAGGCCGGCGGCGCCGGGAGTCGGCCCGCAGCCGGCCGCCGCGACGAGGAGGAGCGGGAGGGCGAGGGGCAGGAGGCGGCCGACGCTCATGGCCGAGGCCCTCAGTACGATCCGGACGAGACGACCTCGCCGCCGGCGAGGCTCGCAAGCGCCCGCCAGACCGGGAGGGAGACGGAGTCCTTCACGAACCCGACGTGACCGTCGGCGAGGAGGGCGTGGACTCCGCCGGGGTGCCGGCTCCTCGCGGCGACGTCGAGCGAGAGCTGATGCCAGGCCGGGTCGCTCTTGTCGCTATGGGGCAGGCCGCCGCGGCAGTCGACCCGGTCGTCGTTGGGCCGCCGGCGGTGGTTGTACAGGCTATGGCCGGGGGCCCCGTAGTGCCACTTGCTCCCGCGCGTCACCTGGAAGCCGGGGGGCGAGGCGACCAGGCAAAGCGCGGCGTAGTCGGCGTCCGAGGTGATCGGCGGCCCGATCGTCTTGTTGTCCCCCGTGATCACGAAGCCGTTGAGCCGGTCGGCCGCGAAGCCGATCCCGGGGACCGAGCGGATCGACTCGCCGATCGCGACGGTGTTCGACAGGCCGTCGCCGACCGCGGCCAGGCGCACCGCGACGTTCTCCGAGAACAGGCCGTCGGGCCGGACCGCGATCGCCGCGCCCGAGGCGTCGACCGGGGCCTGCGTCACCGGATGGAGGCCGCCCACGCACGCCGGGTAGTTGTGCATCCCGTAATGGTCCTGGGCGCGCCGGGCCGGGCCGGGGTCGCTCGGGCAGAGGAACGGGGCGATGAAGACGGCCCCGGCGGTGGTGTTGGCCGGGTCGAGATCGGGCGCGAGGTCGAAGTTGAACGCGTTGGCGACCGGCGACAGGTCGAGCTGCGGGAGCAGCTGGGAGTAGGTCCCCCAGGTGTTCCCCCGGCCGGCGACGTGGCTGTTGACCCTTCCGGGCGGGAAGACGCCGTGGGCCGAGGCGTAATGGTGCAGCGCCAGGCCGATCTGCTTCAGGTTGTTGGAGCACTGGACCCGCCGGCCCGCCTCCCGCGCCGACTGGACGGCCGGCAGCAGCAGGGCGATCAGCACCCCGATGATCGCGATCGCGACCAGTAGTTCGATCAGCGTGAAGGCCCGCCCGATGCGTATGTCTCTCATGGCGTCCCCCGCTCCCCCGGCCCCGTCGCTCGTCCCGCTCAAGGCCGATTGTAATAGGGCCGGGCCTCGTCGCAAGCCTTCCGCGTGCGGGCGGGGCCTGCATTTCGGCCCGGCTGTTCTGGCCCGGGCCGGGGCCGGCCGGTAGTCTATTCCGGTGGCGGATCGTGGTCGATCCCCCGCCTCTCCGATGGTGCAGCGGCGGGCTTCCGCGCCGGAGGCCCCGTTCTCATGGTCCCTTGAGGAGCCTTGCATGAAGAGTCTGATCTGCGGAGCGAGCCTGGCGGCCCTGGTCCTGATCGCCGGCCTCTCGGCCGCGCGCGTCGACGCCGCGGCCGACGAAGCGGCCAGCATCGAAGTGGTGATGAAGAAGCTGTTCGCCGGCAAGAACTCGCCGAACAACACGCTGAAGGCCGCCGCCAAGGCCGGCTCGCCCGACTGGGCGAAGGTCAAGGAGGCGTCCGACGTCTTCGCCAAGTATGCCCCGGCCCTCGCCGCGAACCAGCCCCCGAAGGGCGACAAGGCCTCGTGGGACAAGCTGACCAAGGCCCTCGCCGAGCACGCCGAATCGCTCGGTACGGCCGTCGACAAGAAGGACGTGGACGGCTTCAAGGCCGCCACCAAGAGCATCGGCGGCTCCTGCAAGGCCTGCCACGAGGCCCATCAGCCCGACTGACACCCCCGCCCCGGCCCCACCCCGGCCGCCGTCGCGCCCCACCGCGGCGGCGGCCCCGCCCCGTATGCGAGACGCCGACTCCCATGCAGCACCCGTTGATCGCCGCCAAGGCCTCGCGGTTCACCGACAGCGTCATCCGCGGCATGTCGATCGAGGCCCGCCGCCACGACGCCGTCAATCTCGCCCAGGGCATGCCCGACTTCGCCGCCCCCCAGGCCCTCAAGGACGCAGCCTGCCGCGCCATCCAGGACGACGTCAACCAGTACGCGATCACCTGGGGCGCGCACGAACTTCGGCGGGCGATCGCCGAGCACGCCGCCTGGCACCTGGGCCTGGACGTCGATCCTGAGGCCGAGATCACGGTCACCTGCGGCAGCACCGAGGCCATGCTCGTCGCCCTGCTCTCGATCATCAACCCCGGCGACGAGGTGATCCTGACGCAGCCCTTCTACGAGAACTACTGGCCCGACTGCGTGCTGGCCGGCGCCTCGCCCCGCTTCTTCCCCGTCCGCCCCCCGGACTGGAAGTTCGACCCCGACGAGCTGGCCGCCGCCTTCAACGACCGCACCAAGGCGATCGTCCTCTGCAACCCGAACAACCCCACGGGGGCCGTGTTCACCCGCGAGGAGCTGGAGGCCGTCGCCGCCCTCTGCCGCAAGTGGGACGTGATCGCGATCACCGACGAGATCTACGAGCACATCCTCTACGACGGCCGACAGCACGTCGCCCTCGCGGCGCTCGACGGGATGAAGGAACGCTCGGTGGTCGTGGGCGGGATGTCCAAGACCTACTCCGTCACCGGCTGGCGGATCGGCACGATCCTCGCCCCGCCCCACCTGACGAAGACCTTCCGCCAGGTCCACGACTTCGTCTCGATCGGCGCGGCGGCCCCGCTGCAAGAGGCCGGCGCGGTCGCCTACCGCCTCCCCCGGTCCTACTACGACGACCTCGCCGCCGCCTACCAGGCCCGCCGCGACCGCTTCTGCAAGGCCCTCTGGGAAGTCGGCTTCGAGTTCGAGGCCCCCCAGGGCGCCTACTACGTCATGGCCGGCATCACCCCCTTCGGCGCGACCGACGACGTCGCGTTCGCCGGCAAGCTCGTCCGCGAGATCGGCGTGGCGACCGTCCCCGGCTCCAGCTTCTTCCAGGACAAGGACCTCGGCCGCTCCTACGTCCGCTTCTGCTTCTGCAAGCGCGAGGAGACGCTCGACGAGGCCGCCCGGAGGCTGCGGGTGCTGCGGGTCGTCGTCTGACGGAGGTTGCTGGGTTCCGAGGAGCCGGGGAGGGATGGAGACGAACACCTCGTCCGTCCCGGCGACGACGGCGACCGGCACCGAGGCGTGCCTGTCCCCGCCTTCCTCGGACGCGGCCGGTCGGCCGCATCCCCACATCCGAGCCGCTTGGCGGATCAAACTCCGTTCGTCCCACGCACCTTTTCGCGGTTCGGCGCCTGATCAATCCCGACGTCCCGGCAATTCCGCGCGACCGGCGTGTCGTCCGCGATCGAATGCTACGCCTCGGCTTCAACTTCGCAAGGGACGAATCTCGAGGCCTTCGAGTCGCCCTTAACCGCTGCAACCCGCAAAGTTCGGACGTCTGAAATGCTGACGCGAAAATCCTCGGCTTCCCCTCAAGATTCATGCCATACAATAGAAGCAGAGAGACGTGCAGCGGATCGACGAGCGGCTCCGTCATGCCCTAGGATTCAACACCCCGGCCTGGCCGCCAGGCCCATCGAGATCGACCCCACCATGATCGGGCGTCTGAAGGCTCCCATCATCCTCGCCCACGGTCTGTTCGGGTTCACGCGGATCGGCTTCGGCCCGCTGACCCTGACGTCGTACTTCCGGGGCATCCCGCAAATCCTCCGCGACGCGGGCAACCGCGTGCTGACCACGCGCGTGCACCCGATCGCGTCGATCGACTTCCGGGCCCAGCGGCTGGGATACCGCATCGACACCTACTTTCCGGACGAGCCGGTGCACGTCATCGGCCACAGCATGGGGGGGCTCGACGCGCGTCGGCTGCTCGCCGAGCCCGGCTGGAGCGACCGCATCCTGAGCCTGACGACGATCGCCACGCCCCACATGGGGTCGACCATCGCCGACTTCGCCAAGCTCAAGGCCGGCCGGATCTATCGCCTGCTGAACGTCATGGGGATCGACTACCGGGGCTGCCTCGACATCACCCGCCAGGCCTCGCGACGATTCCGCCGCAAGTACGGGACGCTCGCCGACGTCCCCTGCTTCAGCATCGCCGGGGATCCCGACCCGGGCGACGTGGCCTGGCCCCTGCGTCGGCTCCACGAGGCGCTCGCCGAGATGGAAGGCCCGAACGACGGCCTGGTCTCGGTCGAGTCGGCCATGGCGTTCGGCGAGCCGCTCGACCCCTGGCCGCTCGACCACCTCCGGCAGATGAACTGGCTGACCCACGGCAGGACCGACGCCGAGGCGCGGGACGTCCCCGCTTACTACGGCCGCATCATCGAGAACCTGATCGCCCACGGGTTCGGCGCCGACGCCGAAGCGGACGCCGCGGCGGTCGTTTCGGTCCCGTCCTCGGCCCGCTGATCGCCGCCCGTCGGCCTTCGAAACGCGAAACCCCCGGCCCGGGACGACGTCCGGGGCCGGGGGTTTTCGGTTGGAGCGGCCGGGCCCTCGCTCAACGCATGGCGAAGCGGCGGAAGCTCATGGCCGAGGCGTTCGGGAAACCGTTGGTCCGGCCGTTCTTCCGCGACGCGGCCGTCGTCTCGAACGCGTCGATGGTCTCGAGCGCCTCGACGAACGTGGCGGACGTCGCGGTCGAGGGGCTCGCCGCGAACGAGGAGGCGGACTGGGCCGGGACGCCGACCGTCGTCGACGCGAACGACGAGGCGGCGGCGGGGTTGACCTGGAACTCGAAGACGCCGGTGGAGGCGGCGAAGAGTTCGGGGTTGCCGAGGTAGACGAACTGGAAGAAGTGGGCCCCTGCGGCCAGGGCGGTGGTCGTGAAGCTGGCCGAGGCCACCCCGTTGGCGACGGTGAGCTGGGGGAAGGCGATCGGCTGGCCGCGGTCGAGGATCATGACGCCGCCGGCGAGGTTGGAGACGTTGCCCGCGGCCCCGAGGACGGCGGTGAGCGTGACCGGCTGGCCGACGGTGGAGGGCTGGGAGGGGACCGCGGCGGTCAGCGAGGAGGTGCCCCGGACGACCAGGACGGTGGCGGTGGCCTGGGCGTCGCCGAAGGTCGGGTCGTTGGCGCCGCCGTAGGTGGCCGTCGCGGTGTAGGTGCCGAGGGCGAGGACCGGGATGTTGGAGAAGACGGCCCGGCCGTTGACCAGGGTGCCGCTGAAGTTGACCGGGCCGATGTTGAGCGAGACGGTACCGCCGTTGGGCGTGCCCGAGCCGGGCACGGCCGCCGAGGCGTCGACCGTGATCGTCAGCGGGTCGCCGATCCGCCTCGGGTTCACGCTCGGCGAGACCGTCAGCGCCGTGCTCGCCCTCACGACGGTCAGCGTGGAGGGGGCGCTCGTCTCGCTCGTCCCCTGGAGGTTCGTGAAGACCACGCGATAGCGTTTGCCGGAGTCGGCCAGGCTCGGGATGAGCGTGTACCAGGCCTGGTTCGCGCCCACGATGTTCGTCCAGGCATTCCCGTCAGGGCTCACCTGCCACTGGGCGAAGCTGGTCGAGGCGGACGTCGGCGCGGCAGTGAAGGTCACCGGCGACCCGGCGGTCGCCGTCTTGTTCCCCGGATTGACGAGGAACAGGCCGGGGCCCGGCGTCGCGCTCGCGACCGGGCCGGCGGGCGAGGCGATCGCCGGGGGCGGGGTCGAGGTCGAGGCCGAACTCGTCGGCGCGGGCGTGCTGGAGGCGGCGGCGGGGTTGACCTGGAACTCGAAGACGCCGGTGGAGGCGGCGAAGAGTTCGGGGTTGCCGAGGTAGACGAACTGGAAGAAGTGGGCCCCTGCGGCCAGGGCGGTGGTCGTGAAGCTGGCCGAGGCCACCCCGTTGGCGACGGTGAGCTGGGGGAAGGCGATCGGCTGGCCGCGGTCGAGGATCATGACGCCGCCGGCGAGGTTGGAGACGTTGCCCGCGGCCCCGAGGACGGCGGTGAGCGTGACCGGCTGGCCGACGGTGGAGGGCTGGGAGGGGACCGCGGCGGTCAGCGAGGAGGTGCCCCGGACGACCAGGACGGTGGCGGTGGCCTGGGCGTCGCCGAAGGTCGGGTCGTTGGCGCCGCCGTAGGTGGCCGTCGCGGTGTAGGTGCCGAGGGCGAGGACCGGGATGTTGGAGAAGACGGCCCGGCCGTTGACCAGGGTGCCGCTGAAGTTGACCGGGCCGATGTTGAGCGAGACGGTACCGCCGTTGGGCGTGCCCGAGCCGGGCACGGCCGCCGAGGCGTCGACCGTGATCGTCAGCGGGTCGCCGATCTGCCTCGGGTTCACGCTGGCCGTCACGAGGAGCGACGTGCTCGCCTTGGCCACGGTCAGCGTGGCCGGGACGGTGACGGCGGTGGCGCCCGTTCCGTCGGAGAAGACCGCCCGGTAACGCTTGCCCGAGTCGGCCAGGGTCGGGGTCAGGGTGTACCACGTCCGCGTGGCGCCGCCGATGTTGGACCAGGCGACGCCGTCGGGGCTCACCTGCCACTGGACGGTGCGGCCGGGGAGGCCCGTGGAGGCGGCGGTGAACGTGGTCGCCACGCCGATCGTCGCCGTCCGACTGGACGGCGAGGAGGCGACCGCGAGCGTCGGCTGCTGGTAGAAGAAGTACGACGCGCCTTGGAAGAAGAAGGTGCTGACCGTCTTGTTGGGGACGCCGGCGAGTATCGTGGAGCCGTCGGAGCTGAGGGCGACGCTCAGGCCGAACTCGTCGTTGGCCGCGCCGTCGGACGCCGAGAGCTTCGCCGTCTGGGTGAAGGTCCCTCCCGTCCGGGACAGCATGTAGACGGCCCCCTGGCGGGAGTTGGCGCCCACCGTGGCGAAGTTGGCCGAGATCGCCGCCGTCAGGCCGTCGGCGCTCAGGGCGACGGCGGCGCCGTAGCCGTTCAAGGCACCGCCGTCGGAGGCGGTCAGCTTCTGCGACTGGGCCCAGCCCGCCGCCAGGCGGAAGTAGGCGTAGGCGGAGCCCTGGTCGGCGTTCCCGCCCACGTCGCCGTAGGGGGCGCCGGCGATGGCGATCGAGCCGTCGTAGTTGGTGGTCACCGAGGTCCCGAAGCCGTCGTTGGCCGCGCCGTCGGAGGCGACGAGCTTCGCCCCGCCGCCCGAGGCGTAGACGTACATCGCCCCTTGCTGGGCCCGGCCGGAGACCGACGCGCCGGGCGCCCCGACCACCACCGTCGTCCCGTCGCCGCTGATGGCGGTCGAGAAGCCGAACAGGGCCCCGGCCGCGCCGTCGCCGGCGGTCAGCTTGGCGCCCTGCGACCAGGTGGAGCCCGTCTTGCCGAAGACGTAGACCGCCCCCTGGTTCCCGCCCACGCCGACCGCCCCCGACGCGATCACCGCGCCGTCGGCGCTGATCGACGTGGAGTATCCGAGCCCGTCCCCGGCGGCGCCGTCGGCGGCCGTGACCTTCTGGACCTCGGTCCAGCTCGACCCGCTCCCGGTGAAGACGTAGAGCGCGCCCCGGCCCGCGTTCCCGCCGACCTCGGCGGCCCGCGCCCCCACCACGATGGTGCCGCCGTCGGCGGCGATGGCCGTCGCGGCACCGAAGTCGTCCCCCTGGGCCCCGTCGGACGGGAGCAGGCGGGCGCGCTGCGTCCAGGACGAGCCGGACCGGCTGAAGACATACGCCGAGCCCGGGATCGACAGCGACGAGACCTCCGTGCTGCGGGCGCCGATCACGGCCAGGGAGCCGCTCGCGGCCAGCGAGACCGACGAGCCGAAGAACTGCACGCTGCCCGAGACCGAGCCGACGACCTTGGCTTGCTGGACGTACGGGTCGACCACCAGCGGATACTGGGCCCCGGCGTCGTCCACCCGGATCGAGAGCGTCTGGCCCGCGTCGGCGGTCGTCACCGTCATCGTCGCGGGGAAGGCCGCGCCGGTCGCGTCATAGGCGATCAGGCCGCCGTAGACGAGCGAAGCGGAGCCGTCGGCCCGGGCGAGCGTCGCGCTCGTCCCGCCGGCGTCGGCGGCGGCGATCAGGCTGCCTCCCAGGTCCAGGTCGATGGTGAGCGGCCCGCCGGCCGCCGCGCCCGCCGGCCGCTCCGCCAGGGTGAAGCCCTGCTGGAGCCCGAGCGGGCCGTTGACGAACCACTGGGTGACGCCGCCGTAGTCGTACTCGACGCGGTTCGCCGCGGCCGTCGCCGTCGCCGCGCCCAGCGGGCGGGTCGCCGACCCGTAGCCGATCCCCGCGACGCTCAGCGACCACGCGTCGCCGTCGGCCCACACCCGCAGGCCGCCAGCGTCCACGTAGGCCGAGTAGGCGTTGGTCGCGTTCGCCAGCACGTAGCCGGCGCCCGAGGGCGCCGGCGCGTAAGACGGATCGGCGGAGCCCAGCGCCTCGGAGGCCGCGTACTGCAGGCCCAGCGGCAGGTCCGCGTCGCTCGTCGTCGCCGTGACGGTGGAGACGGCCGCCGGCGGCATCGGCCCCGTCGCCCCGATCGCCGACCAGGCCCCCGCCGCCGGGGCCAGGCGGTCTTCCAGGAGCTCCCGTTCCGGCCGTCGGGCGCGGCGGCGCCTCGCCTCGGAGGCGCGGACGGAGTCCCTCGAAACGGCCGGTCGCGGCTGCGGAGCACGTCTGCGATCGAAGATCATTAGGGCGATTCCCGTGGGTGTGCATGGCGAAGGCGGATCGCGGCGCCGCCCCGGCTCCGGGGCCGCGGAGGGTCGAGCTGTCGGTCCCAGGCGTGGTTCACGACCGGAGAGAGACGCGTGCGAGGCTTTCGCAATCTAGCATCCTTTGAACTCCCGGTTCCACCCAGATCGTTCGGTGACTTCGCGCCGCGTGTCCGAACTCCCTGAAAATGCACGCTTCGCGACCTGGCGATCCTAATTCGTCCACTCCCGACGGCCGCCGAACGCTTAATCAGACTTGGTGTCGCGTTGACCTTTCGCAACGGAAGGTGCCGAAGCGTCTCGGGGCCGCATCACCCCGGGCGATCGCGACGGGGTTGCGACCGCCCCACGGCCTGCCTCATAGTGGGGGGACGGCCCCCGGCGGCGAGGGCGACGAAACCTCAGGAGCGTCCCGCGATGGCACGTCTTCCCGGCATGAATCGGCGCGATTGGATGAAGACGACGACGGCGGCGGGCCTGGCCTCGGGCGTCGCGACCGCCCGCGCGGCCGCCCCCGCCGACCCCGACCGCATCCGGGCCGAGAACGCCAGGCCCGGCACGCGGGACTGGATGAACACCAACGTCCGCGTCGATCCCAAGACGAACTTCCGATCCCCCGCGATCGAGGGCTACGTCTCCCACACCAGCATCCGGCCCGGCGAGACCCTGACCTTCCACGTCAGCACCAATCCGGCCTCGCGGTTCACCATCGAGCTGTACCGCATGGGCTTCTACCAGGGCCACGGCGCGCGGCTGGCGGAGAAGCTGGGGAGCTTCGCCGGGCAGGTCCAGCCCGACCCCGAGATCGGCCCGATGCGGCTCCGCGAGTGCCTGTGGGAGCCCTGCGCCTCCTTCAAGATCCCGGAGGACTGGGTCAGCGGCGTGTATCTCGGCAAGCTGACGGCCGAGCGCGAAGGGCTCCAGAGCTACGTCGTCTTCGTCGTCCGCGACGACCGGAAGGCCGACTATCTCTTCCAGGTCTCCGACAACACCTGGAACGCTTACAACCGATGGCCCTCGCAGTTCGCCCTCTACGACGACGGCAAGAAGAACTGGTATTGGGGCCCGGACGTCCAGACGAGCTTCGACCGCCCCTACGGCAAGTACTGCCAGATCTTCGACGCGCCGCTGTCGGTGGGGTCGGGCGAGTGGCTCCTGTGGGAGTTCCCCCTGGCCTTCTGGATGGAGGAGCACGGCTACGACGTGACCTACATCTCGAACATCGACACCCACCTCGACCCCGAGGGGCTCCGTCGCGCGAAGGGCTGGATCTCGATCGGCCACGACGAATACTGGTCGCTGGAGATGTTCGAGAACGTGAAGAAGGCCCGCGACGACGGCCTGAACCTGGCCTTCCTCTCCGGCAACAGCATCTGCGGCGTCGTCGACATCCACCCGTCCAGCGACGGCCGCCCCGGCCGGATCATCGAGCGCGTCGGACGATTCGGCGCCCCTCGCAAGGAAGAACTGGAACAGGGGTTCCCCGAGGAGGCCCTCTTCAAGAAGAACGGCCCCAACGAGGCCACCCTGATCGGCGCGCAGAGCACTTTCCCCGTCACCGGCGGCGGCGACTGGACCTGCCGCAAGCCCGACCACTGGCTCTTCCGGGGGACGGGCATGAAAGAGGGCGATTCGGCCGGCGGCCTGGTCGGCTGGGAATGGCACGGCGAGCCCTGGGACATCCCCGGCCTGGAGATCGTCGCCAGCGGGCCGACCAAGAGCCCCCGCGGCGAGGGCGTCTACACGGCCACGATCTACCCCGGACCCAAGAACAACTTCGTGTTCAACGCCTCGACCATCTGGTGGGCCACCGGCCTGTCGAGCCCCCCCGGCTTCATCATGCCCGACGTCTACACCCGCCCCCAGGGGGTCGATCCCCGCATTCAGCGGATCACCACGAACCTGCTGGAACGCCTGCGCGGCACGCCCTGAGCCCGATGCCTCGCCCCTCCACGCGCCCGCCCCACCAGCCGGGCGTTCCCCCATCCACCTCGACCGGCGGCCTCCATGCCTCGAATCCTCCTCGCCTCGTCCGCATTGCTCCTCGTGGGCCTCTTCGCCGGTCCGGCCGCCCGTTCGGAAGAGTGGAGCAAGCCCGCGCCGCTCCGCCCCGGCGACGTGATCCGGTTCGTCGCCCCGGCCGGGCCGGTCTCCGCGGTGGAGGTCCGGCGTTGCCGCGAGCTGTTCGAGGCCAGGGGGTACAAGGTCGTCGTCCCCGAGAACATCGAGCGGCGCTACCTCTACCTCGACGGCACCGACGACGAGCGGGCGGCCGAGTTGAACGAGGCCTTCCGCGACCCCGACGCCCGCGCCGTGTTCGCCTGCCGGGGCGGCTACGGGCTGACCCGGATCCTCGACCGGCTCGACTACGAGGCGCTGGCGAAGCACCCGAAGATCATCCTCGGCTTCTCCGACCTCACGGCGCTCCACCTGGCGATCGGCGCGAAGTGTCGGCTGGTGACCTTCCACGGCCCGATGCCTCTGGCCGCTCTCAACAAGGAGGACGGCGAGCGGAAGTACGCGAACGACCTCCTCTGGCGGGTCCTCCGCACCGGGACCTACGCCGACGACCCCGCGCTCGACCTGACGGTCCCGGCCCCGTCGCCGTCCGAGAAGCCCAGGAGGCTCGCGCCCGGCAAGGCGTCCGGGCGGTTGACCGGCGGGAATCTCTCGCTGGTCGCGGCGACGGTCGGCACGCCCTACCAGATCGAGACGAAGGGCCGCATCTTGTTCCTCGAAGACACGCACGAGGCCGCCTACCGGGTCGACCGCATGCTCAGCCAGATGCGCCTGGCCGGGCTGCTCGACGGCCTCGCCGGCGTCGTCCTGGGGGCGTTCGACGGCGCGGAAGAGGTGGAACTGGCGGCCGTCTTCCGCGACTACTTCGCCGACAGGGGTTATCCGGTCCTCGCCGGATTCCCCGTCGGCCACATCCCCCACAACGCCGTCCTCCCTTACGGCGTGCCCTCCGAGATCGACGCCGAGGCCGGGACGCTCCGGCTCCTGGAATCGCCCCTGGCCGGGGAATGAGCCGGAGGTCCGCCGGCCTGCGGGACCGGATCAGGCTCGGCCCCGCATCACGGGCGGCCGACGCAGCGCGAGCCTCGCCAGCCGCTCCGCACGGGACGCCCGTTGCGCGGCCCAAGCCATGACGACCGGGGCCGTCGCAGGCACCACCTGGGCGCTCGTCGAGACCGGGGCGGTCACGACCTGGCCCAGGTGGTCCGACTGGCTCGTCGCGAAGCCGTCAGCGCCCAGGTAGACCGCCGTGATCAGATAGCCGCCGGGCGCGTCGAAACGGGCTTCGAGCGTCGCCCGGCCGCTCGCGTCGATCGGCCGTTCCGCGATCGCGTCCAGGCCGAGGTAGAAGCGGACCCGCCCCGAGGTCGGCCGGGGCGCACCGGCCGGGCCGGCGACCTGCGCGCCGAAGGCCAGCGCCTGGCCGACTCCGGCCGGGCTGGCCGTGGAGGTCAGGACGGTCGACGTGGCGAGGGGAGACGAGGCCGACGCGGCGACGGCCAGGGTGATGGGAGCGGCCTGGCTCCCCCAGAGGTCGGCCGACTCGGGGAACGTCGCCGACACGCTGTAGACGCCGGGGACCAGGGCGGAGGTCCTGAGCGTCGCGCGGCCGTCGGCGCCGATCGGAGCATAGGCGACCAGCGCCCCGCCAATGTAAAAGGAGATGAGCCCCGAGGTCGGCCCGCCCCCGCCGTCCGCCCGGGCGACGGTCGCCGTGAAGGTCACCTCGCGGCCCGCGACGCTCGAACCCGCGTCGGCGGTCACCGTGGTGACGGTGGCCGGCTTGGGTGACACCGGGAGCGGCTCGACGCGCTGGGCGAGCCCGGTCGACTGACCCGGCTGGTAGTTTTCCGACCCCAGGTAGACGGCGGTGATCGTGTAGCTCCCCGGCATGAGCGCGGAGGTCGTCAGCCGGGCCCTGCCGAGGGAATCCACGGGGGACGTGGCGACCAGCCGATCGCCGACGTAGAACTGGACCGTCCCCGAGGTGACGAGGTTCCCCACCCTGGGCTCGCTCACGGTGGCCGTGAGGACGACCTCTTGGCCGGCGTCGGAGACCGGGTCGGAGGAGGACACCGACACGTTCGTCGGCGACTTCCAGATGCCGATGTAGGCCGTCGCCGTAGCCGGGCGCCAGTTGCCGTTCGCGTCGGAGAAGAGGAAGGTCACCTTGTTCGTCCCCACGGCCAGGTCGGTGAACTGGACCGAGCCCGGAGCACCCTGCACGATGCTGGTCGTCCGCTCGCGGACTTTACCGTGGTCGTCTTCGATGAGGACCCGCACGTCGCCGCTCACCGGGTAGTACGAATCGACGCCGACCGAGACGCGGTAGGTGACGGTCGCGCCGAACGTCGCGAGCGTCCCGGCCTCGGTGTAGACGTTCAACTCGATGGGGGCCGGAGTCGTGTCGAAGACCAGGGGCTGGGCGACCGACGGCTCGAACCAGTCGTCGCCCAGGTATCGGGCCTCGATCACGTTGCCTTCGCGCTCGAAGGCATAACTGTTGAAGCCGGAGCCGGTGAACTCGAGGAAGGTGTCGACCCGGCCGACCCCCTGCTTCCAGTGCCCGGGATGCTCGAAGTAGACGAGGCCGGTCGGGCGGATCGGGGGGGATCCGTTCCAGGGCGTCCAGGCGATGGCCCCCGTCAGAAGGATCGGCTGGCCGAAGTAGGGATCGGCGACGTCCTTGGAGAGGGTGAGGGAGGTCACGGCCCGCAGGACCGAGTGCGACAGCGTCCCGCTCGACGCGACGAAGACCGGGTCGAAGCTTCCGTCGTAGCTGGCTACCGCCTGGACGGCACCCGGCGCGAACGTCCCCGCGGGGGCCACGAACGTCGCGACGCCGTCGACCAGCGGCCGCGTGGCGGTGAACGTGCCGGCCCGAAAGGTCACGGAGCCCCCGCCCGGCGTCCGCGGGGTCGAGCCGTCCGTCGCCACCCGGACGGTGAACGTCGCGTCCTCGTTCCACCGGGTCGGGTCCGCTGAGACGGTGACGATCGGCGTCGCCTTCGCGACCGTCAACAAGGCGGCGCGGGTGGCGAGGGTCGTGCCGCCGCCGTCGGTGAAGACGGCCCGGTAGAGGTGCCCCGAGTCCGCCAGGGTCGGGACGAACGTGAGCCAGGGACTCGTCGCCTGCGGGACGTCGGCCCAGGTCGCGCCGGCGTCGGCGCTCACCTGCCACTGGGTCGCGATCGAATCGGCCCCGGCCGCGGCGGCCGAGAACGTGATGGGCGAGAAGGGGCGGCCCACCTGGTCCACGGGATCGGTCGCCACCTCGAGGCCGTCGGGCAGGTGGTAGACGAAGACGGCGCCTTGATCCGTGGAGGCGCCGTCGTCGGCGTTCGGCGACGAGACGACGATGGTCCTGCCGCGAATCGTCGCACCCATGCCGAAACGGTCGAGGGCTTTGCCGGCGGGGTCGGCGAACCGGCCCACCTGCTCCCACGTCGCCCCCGTCCTGGAGAAGACGTAAGCGGCCCCCGCGGGCACGCCCTCGGTCGACTTTCGCTGAGGGGCGCCGAGGAAAGCCGTCAGGCCATCAGGGCTGAGCGCGACCCAATCGCCGTAAACGTCGCCCGGTGCGGGCTCGGGATCGATCAACTCGGCGGATCGGCTCCAGGTCGATCCTGATTTGGTGTAGACGACCCCGGCGTCGATCGGCCCGGCTTCGCCTTCCGTCCGCTCACGGGCGAGGAGCACCGAGCCGTCGCCGTTGACCGCGACCCTCAGGCCGGTGGTGACCCCTGGCGTCGCGCTCAGCGTGGCCGTGTGATTCCAGCCGCTTTCCGACCTCTCGTAGACGTAGATCGCTCCCCGACCGACCCCTCCCGCGGTGCGATAAGCCGAACCGAGGACCAGCAGCCGGCCGTCGCCGCTCAGCGCGGCCGGCTCGCCGAGCCAATCACCAGGCGACCCGTCGGGCGCCAGGATCGGGGGCTCCATCGCGTACACTCCGTTCACCCGCGAGAAGACGTAGGCTGCACCTGCCGCGGAATTGAAGAAAGCCGCCCCGCCCGCGACGACGCCCCCGTCGTCGCTGATCGACAGCCAGCCGCCGAACCCGTAGCTGGCCTCGAGCGTGATCGTCTGCGACAAGTTCCAGCCGGACTCGGACCGCGAGTAGATATGGAGCGACGCCCCCCCGGTCGCCCACTCGCCCACGCGGGACGTGACCGCGAGGGTGCTCCCGTCGCCGCTGATCGCGACGCCCTGGCCGAACCGATGGCCCGGGACTCCCTCCGGCATCGCGAGCCTGGCGGTCTCGGTCCAGACCCGATCGCCTCGCGTATAGACGTAGACAGCCCCCGGCATGGAGTCCTCCCCGGGCGCGCCGATCGCCAAGGTCTCGCCGTCGGACGTCAGCGACATGCCCCACCCGTAGTTCAGCTCGTCGCCGGCGACAGGAGAGGTGAGCCTGGCCTCCTGGACGTAGGTGCTGGTCGCCGGCGACGAGAATTGCGCCGGCGGCAGCGAACCGCCCGCCAGAGCCGACCACCCGGCCCCCGAGTCCAGGACCAGCCGGCCCTCCAACAGCTCGGGACACGGCCGGAGCGAAGGGCGGCGACGAGGGCCGACTCGGCGGGGCTTCGAGGCGGGCGCGGCGGCGGGGCTCGCGCCCGCGTTCCAGTGGACGATCATGCAGCATCCCTGATGTCGAGAGGGGTCGCGGCTCGGGGTCCATTCCGGGTCGGATTCTCGTCGAGCCCGTCGGGACTATTATGCAACCATGCCGGGCGTCGTCCAGGGGATCGCGGGCACGTTTCCGAATTCCATCGGAATGCCCTTCGGGCCTCCCGATCAGGCCTCGGCCGGCTCCGCGCCGGGGGGGGCGATCTTGTCGAGGAGGACGGCGACGGTCATGTCGCCGAGGACGTTCGAGGTGGTCCGGCAGCGGTCCAGGAACCAGTCGATCGTCAGGAGGATGGGGATCTTGTCGGCCGGCAGGCGGACGGCGGCGAAGATCAGGGGCATGGTCACGAAGCTCCCTGAGGGGATGCCGCCGGCCCCGACGCTGGCGACGAGGGTCGTCATCACGACGAGGATCTGGTCGGTCAGGCTCAGCGTGAAGCCGAGCGCCTGGGCCATGAAGAGCGCGGCGGTCGCCTGGTAGAGCGCCGTGCCGTCGTTGTTGAAATTGGTCCCGATGCACGCGCAGAGCTGGCTGGACTGCCGCGAGACGCCCATGCGCCCCAGCGACTTCAGCGTGATCGGGATGGTGGCCGCCGTGCTCGCGGTGCTGAAGGTGTTGGCCATCACGTCGGCCGCCCCCCCCAGGAAACGCAGGGGGGACATCCGGGCGAAGACCGCCATCTGGAGCAGGTACCAGCAGACCTGGCAGCCCAGCCCGAGGACCACCACCAGGATCAGCCAGATCAGGGACAGGAAGATCCGCATGCCGTCGGGCTGGCCGACGCGCGACGCCACCACGCCCAGCACCGCGAAGGGGACGAGCGCCACCACCCACAAAAGGACCTTCATCAGCAGCTCGAAGCCGATGGAGAGCAGGTTCACGACCGTCTGGAACTCCTCCCTGCCGGCCTCGCGGTGGGCGTTGCGGATCTTGACCAGGCCGATGCCCAGGGCCAGCGTCAGGACGACGAGCTGGGCGATGTTGTTGGTGGCGAACGCCTCGCCGATGCTGCGCGGGATCAGCTCCACGACCAGCTCGCTCGCCGACTTCTGCGCGATCGGGGCCGCCGAGCCCCCCGCGTCGCCGAGCGACGCCCCCAGCCCCGGCCGGATCAGGTTCGACAGGCCCAGGCCGATCAGCATGGCGACGATCGTGTTGATCAGGTACAGGAACATCATCATCGCGCCCTGCCGGCCCCGGATGTCGTTCGTGACGATCGCGTGGAGGATCGCCATGACGACCAGCGGGGCGGCGAGCGCCGTGAGGGCCCGCATGATGAGGTTGGGGAGCAGTTCGAGCGCCCGGGCCCCTTCGCCCCAGGCCAGCCCGATCGGGATCGCGATCCCCACCGCCATGACGACCCAGACGTAGAGCGGCAGCCCGCCCGGCCGGCTTTCGGGCTCGTCCTCGACCGGCGGGGCCCCGAACATCGGGTCGAGGTTCGGGTCCGTGAAGGGCTCGGGCGGGGCGTCGAAGTCGTTCTCGCTCGGCATCGGGGGCTCCGGGAAGGCGGGTCGGCGCCAGGGGGCTGGCGGGTCTCGTCCGAAGGAGAGGACCGACGATTATGCCCTTTCGCCGGCGTGATCGCGAGGGCGCGACGTTCCCCCTTCGTCCCCTACGGCTTCTCGACCGGCTCCCCGTCCTCGTCGACGTGGCGGACCGCCGCGGCGTCGGGGAGCTTCCGAAGCTCGGGCTCGATGACGGCCCGCTCGCCGACGATCACCGTGGTCATGGAGTCGGGCTTCAGGTAGTCGTCGGCCATCCTCCGGATCTGATCGAGCTTCACCGCCTCGATGCGGCGGAGGTAGGTCGCCAGGTGATCGTCGGGGAGGTCGTAGGCGGCGATCGCGGAGAGCTGGTCGGCCACGTCGAACGTGCTCTCGAAGCGACCGGGGAAGCCGTAGGCGGTGCGTCGCTTGGCGGATTCGACCTCGATCTCCGTGATCGGGCTCGGCCCGTGCAGGTCGGCCAGCTCGCGGCGGATCTCCAGGAGCGACTCTCGGGTGACGTCCGTCTGGACCGAGCCCCGGACCTCGAACCAGCCCGGCGCCCGGAGCGACCGGAACTCCGACCCGACGCCGTAGCTGTAGCCCTTGTCCTCGCGCAGATTCATGTTCAGCCGGCTGGAGAACTGGCCGCCGACGATCGCGTTCAGGACGCCCAGCGCCGGGACCTCGGGCGACTTCCGCTCCACGCCCAGCCGGCCGACCGCCAGCACCGACTGCGCCGCGCCGGGCTTGTCGACCACGAACACGGCGCCGGCGGGCGTCGCCGCGGGGGGCCCGGGCGCGACCTTCGGCGGGGCAGGGCGGGGCTTCCAGCCGCCGAAGCGGGCCTCCAGCGTGGCGGCGATCGCGTCGGGCTCGACGTCGCCGACGACGATCATGGTGGCGGCCGTGGGCGTGAAGTGGGCGTCATGGAAGGCCGCGACGTCCGCGCGGGTGATCGATTCGACCGTCGCCTGCGTCCCGAGTTGGGCCCGTCCGTAGGGATGCGTTCCGCCGAACAGGAGCTTGCGGAACAGGTCCTCGGCCACCTCGTCGGCGGAGTCGCGGCGGGATTCGATGTCGGCCAGGCGGAGGAGCTTGCGGCGGTCGACCTCGTCCTGGGGGAACGTCGGGTTCAGGACCGCGTCGGCGTAGACGTCCAGCGCGCGGTCGCTGTGACGGAGCAGGGCGGTGACCCCCGCCGCGCTCCACTCCAGGCCGCAGGTCAGCTCCAGGCTCGCGCCGATCTCCGCCAGGTCGCCGGCGATCTGGAACGAGTCCCGGGACTTCGTCCCCGCGTCGAGCAGGCCGACCGCGAGCGAGCCGAGCCCTTCCTTGCCCGTCGGCGCGGAGGTCTCGCCGGCGCCGACGACCAGCCGGAAGGTGACGATCGGCAGCTCGCGCCTCGGGACGATCCAGACGGGGAGCCCGTTCGACAGCGTCCGTCGCTCGAACGCGGGCGGCGTGAACTCGGGGGGCGGGCCGACCCCGGGTATCTTCGTCGAGGCCTCTGTCTCGCGGGCCTGCTGCACGGGCTCGAACGGCGAGGCCGGGGCGCGGGGGGCCTCGGCCTCGGCCGGCCGCTCGGGCGCCGGGCCGGGGACCACGTCGAGCCGGATGAAGGCGTCGGTCAGGTACTGGTTCGCCACCCGCTTCACGTCGCCGGGGGTGACGGCGAAGAGGCGTTGCAGCTCGTCGCGATAGCCGAGCGGATCGCCCGAGACCGCCTCGTACAGGCAGAAGACCTCGGCCTTGGTGAGGACGGATTGGAGGCCCAGGATCAGGCCGCTCTCGCGGGCGTTGCGGCTCTTGGCCACCTCTTCGGGCGTCGGCCCGTCGCGTTTGAGGCGTTCGATCTCCTCGCGGGCGATCGCGACGATCTCGTCCAGCCCGCCCCCCGGCGGCGCGAGCAGGTCGACCTCGAAGGTGCCGGCCAGGTTGAGCGTCGGATGCTGAGCGCCGACCTCGGCGGCGAGCCTGCGGTCGTGCATCAGGGCCCGGTAGAGCCGGTTCTCCTTGTCGAGCCCCCCCAGGACCGACGCCAGCACGTCGAGCGCGGGCTCGTCGGGGTGGTGGCTCGGCACGGTCGGCCAGACGAGCTGGGCGCGGGGGAGCGAGACGCGGTCGGTCTGCGTGATCCGCTTCGGCCCGTCCAGCTTCGGCGCCGAGGGCTTCGGGCGCTCGACGGCCGGCCCCTTCGGGATCGGGCCGAACATCTTCTCGATCCAGGTTCTGACCTGGGCCTTGTCGATGTCCCCGGCGACGCAGAGGATCGCGTTGTCGGGGGCGTAGTACGTCCGGAAGAAGGCCGAGACGTCGTCCAGGCTCGCCGCCGACAGGTCGGCCATCGAGCCGACGACCTCGTGTCGGTAGGGATGGCCTTCGGGGTAGAGCGCCCGCCGCAAGGCCTCGTCGGCCATCCCGTACGGGACGTTCTCCACGGACTCCCGTCGCTCGTTCTTGACGACGTCGCGCTGGTTGTCGAGCTTCGCCGGGGTCATCGCCGGGATCAGGAAGCCCATGCGATCGGCTTCGAGCCAGAGCGCCAGCTCGGTCGCGTTGCTGGGGACCGACTCGAAGTAGACCGTGCGGTCTTCGGTGGTGTTGCCGTTGATCTCGGCGCCGAGCTGTTCCAGGGGCTCGAAGTAGTCGCGGTCGTGGTGCTTCGAGCCCTGGAACATCAGGTGCTCGAACAGGTGGGCGAACCCGGTGCGGCCGGGCTTCTCGTCCTTCGAGCCGACCTTGTACCAGAGGTGGACCGCCGCGACGGGCGTCTTGCGGTCCTCGTGGAGCAGCACCGTGAGGCCGTTGGGGAGCGTGTACTTCTCGACGGCGAGCGCCGGGACCTCGTGCTCCCTGGCCGCCGGCGGGGCCTGCTGGGAGCGGGCCGGGGCGGCCCCGAGGCACAGGACCAGGGCGAACGAGGCGCACAGGATGGGCCGCATGACGACGATCCTCGGGGCCGGGAGCCAGGGAGTCCGCGATCGACCGGGCGGGGCCTCAGTCGGCGGGGCGGGTGCCGGCCGGCACGCCGGTGACCGACGACCGCTGGAGCACGGCCACGGTCAGGTCGCCCTCGACGCGCAACTGGCAGGCCAGGCGGTAGCCGGGCGCCGAGCCGGTGTCGCGCTCCAGGCGCTCGCGCTCGGCTTCGCCCATCGGCGGGGCTTCGCCCGCCAGGACCATGACGCGGCAGGTGGTGCAGCGGGCGTTGCCGCCGCACTTGTGCATGATGTCGATCCCCGCGTCCTCGATTGCCAGCACCAGCTTGACGCCGGGCTCGACCTCGAACGACTTCTCCCCGTCGACCGTCACCGTGGGCATATTCTCAGGCTCCTGGAAGCTTCGTCTCGCGGTTCGTCTGCTCGCATTTCGACTTCGGTCAACGATCATGCCACACCCCCTCCGGGGCAGGCAAGGCGGACCGGGGCGGGGGCGGGGGTGGGTCGGCCCGTCGGATTGCGGCGGCCGAAGGCGACGCCGGCCTGGTCAGTGCGCATGCGGATGGTCGTGGCCGTGGGGATGGGGATGCCCGTGCCCTTCGGTGATCGGGGCGGCGGAGGCGAGGACGAGGCGGCCGGTCTCGACCCCCTTGGTGCCGATCAGGTCGTCGGCCAGGCGACGGACCTGCGCGGCGCGGCCTCGGAGGAGGATGACCTCCAGGCATCGGGCGTGGTCGAGGTGGACGTGCGTGGTCGTCAGGACCATGTCGAGGTGGTCGTGCTGGACGTCGGTCAGCCGCTTGGCGATCCGGGGGGCGTGGTGGTCGTAGATCAGCGTCACGACCCCCATGGCGTCGGCGGCCGCGTCGTCGACGGCCTCGTCGATGAGCGCCGCGCGCATCAGGCCGCGGACGGCCTCGCTGCGGTTGGGGTAGCGGTGACGCTCGCGGTATTCGTCGAAGCGTCGGAGCAACTCGCCGCCGATGGCGACGCTGAACCGCACGAGGGGCTCTTTCACGACCCGATCCTTCCCGCGCGTCGCGGGTTCAGCCGGAGAACGGGACGTCGACCCAGGCGCCGTCCTCGCGGGCGCTGGCGACGGCCGCGTCGAGGAAGGCCATGACCGCGACGCCGTCGATGATGCCGGGGTGTTCGAAGGGCGTCGGCGCGTCCTCGCCGCGACGGCCGCGGATGGTCCACTCCAGCGTCCGGTGCAGGTTGGCGAGCGCCTCGTGGAAACCTTCCGGGTGGCCGCAGGGCATCCGCAGATAGGGCCGCACCGAGGCCGGCATGTAGCCGTAGTCCGCCCCGGCTCGATACACCGCCACCGGACGGTCGGCGACGAAGTGCTCCAGCTGGGCGAAGTGGGTGTGCCGCCATTGGAGCGTGCCGGCGGTCCCGATCACGCGGAAGCCGTTGTCGTTCTCGGCCCCGATGCTGATCTGCGAGGCCGTCACCGTGGCGATCGCGCCGTTGTTCAGCTCGGCGAGGACGGCGAAGTCGTCGTCGAGCGCCCGGCCGGGGACGACGGACTTCATCCGGGCCGAGAGCCTCGTGGCGTGCAGCCCGGCGACGAAACGGATGAACTCGTAAGCGTGCGAGCCGATATCGCCGCCGCAGCCCGAGGCCCCGGCCTGCGCCGGGTCGGTCCGCCACGAGGCCTGCTTGTGGCCCCCCTCCTCGCGACGCGTGGCCAGCCAGCCCTGGGGATACCAGGCCTCGACCTTGCGAACCTCGCCCACCAGGCCGTCGCGGACCAGCTCGCGCGCGAACATCACCATGGGGTAGCCGGTGTAGGTGTGCGCGACGACGAACGGGACCTCGGCGGCCTCCACCGCGGCGTGGAGCCGGCGGGCCTCGTCGAGGTTGGTGGTCAGCGGCTTCTCGCAGAGGACCGGGATTCCCGCGGTCGCGGCGGCCTCGGCGGGGCCGGCGTGGGCGTCGTTGGGGGTGACGATCGTCAGGTAGTCGATCCGGTCGTCGTCGGGCAGCGCGGCCTCGCGCTCGACGAGCGTCTTCCAGTCGGGGTAGCCGCGCGGGAAGAACAGCTCCTCGGCCGCCGCCATCGAGTCGTCGGGCTTGCTGCGGAGGGCGCCGGCGGTCAACTCCGCCGTGTTGTCCATCAGGATCGCTCGGCGGTGGGGGGCCCCGAAGAAGCTGCTGGTCCCGCCGCCGCCCACCATCCCCACGCGCAGCTTTCTTCGTTTCATCGTGACGGCCTTCCGACGTCGAGGGCTCGATCGATCCCATCCGAACCGGCATGTGTGGAACGTCGAGCGTAGCCGCGCGACGGGACGCCTCGCAAGGGGGAGACCCGGGTCGTCGGGTGACGCATGCGGGTCACGCCGATCGGTCGGCATCGGCCGCCTGGAGCGATCCCGAGATGTTGCGGAAAAGCTCCGCCACCAGCGTCCGCGCCGGCCGCGTCGGCGGCTCGGGCTCGGCCTCGGCGAGCTGCAACGCCAGCACCAGGGGCGTCCATGGGATCGAGCGCGAGCCCGGCGCGGGGGGCTCCAGCCGCGCCGCGGCCGTCCAGACCGAGGTCGGCGGCTTCACCGCGTCGATCCCCTCGGGGGTGGGATGCGAGCAGTTCTCGGCGGGCGACGTCACCAGGTACTCGCGGCAGGCGATCGGCCGATCGGGGTGGATCGAGCACGACTCGGCTTCCAGGAACGGGCAGGCGACGCCCGCGTCGAAGTACCCCAGGCCGACGCGACGCCGGTCGTCGGCGTCCCAGGCGTCGCGGCGGTGCAGGTCGGCGAGCACGCCGGCTTCGTCGAGGCGGCGGAGGGCCTCGTCGAACCGCCGTCGGATTTCGGCCCGCCTGGGCTCGGGCATCGACGCGACCAGTTCGGAGAGCCCGCGGGCCTCGGCCGCGCCGATCGGCACGAGCTGGCGGCAGCAGGCGCCGCAGCCGGCCCGGCACGAGATCGAGCGGCCCCGCGATTCCACCTCCAGCACGGTCAGCTCGACCACCTTGTCCGCGAGCGCGCGGGCCAGGGGGAGCACGCGGTCGACGGGGACGTCGCCGTCGGGGGCGGTGACCTCCAGGTCGATCCGCCCCGCCGGGAGCTGCAATCCGATCCGCGCCGTCTGGTTCGCCGCCATGAGCCGATCTCCGAACAGCCTCGTCCCGGATCGATCCGAACGCCCGAAGAAGTCGTACGGCCTCGGGCCGGGCGAGTGACGCGGCGGTCGGCGGTCGGCCCTTGGACGGCCCCGGGAGGACGGCTATATTGGCCTGCATCGTCGCGGGCCGCCGGGGTCTCGGGATCGTGCGAGGCGGCCGACCGCCCCGCCGCCGGGCGGTCCCCGGACGCCCGGACCGGCCTCCATTCGTGCACATCGCCGGCGTCCCTCTCGCGGGCCGTCGGTCCTCCCGTCCGTCGTTCGTCGAGGGTAACTCATGCGTGAGATCAGCGTGGCCATGATCGGCCAGGGCTTCATGGGGCGGACGCACTCCAACGCGTGGTCGCAGGTCCCCCGGTTCTTCAAGCCGCCGGTCCAGGCGGCCATGCACACGGTCTTCGGCCGCAACGCCGAAGCGGCGGCGGAGTTCGCGAAGACCTGGGGCTGGCGGAACGCCTCGACCGACTGGCAGGCGACCGTCGCCGACCCGGCGATCGACCTGGTCGACGTCGTCACGCCGAACAACATGCACGCCGAGGTCGCCCTCGCCGCGCTGAAGGCCGGCAAGAGCGTCGCCTGCGAGAAGCCGATCTCGCGGACGATCGAGGAAGGTCGGCTGATGGTCGCGGCCGCGAAGGAAGCCGGCGCGAAGACCTTCGTCTGGTACAACTACCGCCGATGCCCGGCCGTCGCCACCGCCTACAACCTGGTGAAGTCGGGCGCGCTGGGGACGATCCGCCACGCCCGGGCGTTCTACCTGCAGGACTGGGCGGACGAGTCGATCCCGCTGATCTGGCGGTTCCAGAAGGAAGGCTCCGGCGCGGGCTCGCACGGCGACCTGAACGCCCACATCATCGACATGGTCCGCTTCGTGACCGGCGAGGAGGTCACCGAGATCGCCGGCGCCATCGCCGAGACGTTCATCAAGGAGCGCAAGCTCATGACCGGCCCCACGGCCGGCGGGATCGCCGCGGGGGTCGGCGGGGCCGACAAGACCGGCCCGGTGACGGTCGACGACGCCGTGCTGTTCCTCTCGCGGCTCTCCGGCGGCGGCGTGGCCTCGTTCGAGGCCGCCCGCCAGGCGACCGGCAACCAGAACCGCAACGGCTTCGAGATCAACGGCTCCAAGGGCGCGCTCAAGTTCGACTTCGAACGCATGAACGAGCTGCAATACTACGACGCCACCCGCCCCCGCGTCGTCCAGGGCTGGACGACCATCATGTGCACCCACGGCGGCGACCACCCCTACGCCGAGAACTGGTGGCCCGACGCCCACGTCCTGGGCTACGAGCACGGCTTCACCAACCAGGCGTATGACATCCTCCGCGTGCTGGGCGGCCAGGAGCCGGTCGTCCCGATCCCCGACTTCGAGGACGCCTATCAGACCCAGCGCGTCCTGGAAGCCGCGATGATCTCCGCCGTCGAGCGCCGACCGGTGACGCTCGACGAGGTGAAGTGACCGACCCGATCCGGCCGTCCCGACCCGCACCCCCGACCCCACCACCCGAACGACGCGGCCGGCGACCGTGACCGGCCGCGTCGAGAGCGAAGCGAGAGGAATCCTGCGATGGGCGCTCCCTACGTCCTTTCCAACCCCCCCAAGGTCGCCCTGATCGGCGGCGGCTTCATCGGCCCCGTCCACGCCGAGGCCCTGCGCCGGATCGGCGTCCACGTCGCCGGCCTGCTCGACATCAGCCCCGAGAAGGCCCGCCCCCAGGCCGAGAAGCTGGGCATCCCCAAGGTCTACAACACGATCGAGGAGGTCCTCGCCGACCCCGAGATCGGCGCGGTCCACCTGGCCTCGCCGAACGACATCCACTTCAAGCACGCCAAGATGGCGCTCGAGGCCGGAAAGCACGTCCTCTGCGAGAAGCCCCTGTCGGTCAGCTCGAACGAGTCGGCCGAGCTGGTGAAGCTCGCCGCGAGCCGCCCGAACCAGGCGGCCGGCGTGAACTACAACCTGCGGTTCTACCCGCTCGCCCAGGAGATGCACGCCCGTGTCGCCCGCGGCGACCTCGGCCGCATCATCTCCGTCGCCGGCTCGTATACCCAGGACTGGCTGCTCCTGGTCGACGACTACAACTGGCGGGTCGAGCCCGACGGCCACACCAACCTCCGGGCCATCGCCGACATCGGCACCCACTGGATGGACCTCGCCCAGTTCATCACCGGCCGGCACATCGAGTCGGTCAACGCCGACCTCGCCACGTTCCACCCCGAGCGCAACCGCCCGATCGGCGGCGCCGAGACCTACTCCGGCCCCAACGCCACCAAGAAGGCGTCCGAGGCCGTGAAGATCACAACCGAGGACTACGGCGCGGTCATGCTCCACCTGTCGCAGGGGGCGCGCGGCGTCTTCTACGTCAACCAGATGCACGGCGGCCGCAAGAACCGCCTCTACCTGGAGATCTGCGGCACCGAGGGCTCGATGGTGTGGGACAGCGAGTCGCCCGAGCTGCTCTGGCTGGGCCGCCGTGGCGCCCCGAACCAGCTCATGAACCGCGACCCGGCAATCCTGAGCCCTGAGGCCGGGAACTTCAGCCACTACCCCGGCGGCCACGCCGAGGGCTTCCCCGACGCCTTCAAGCAGCTCGACCTGGCCTTCTACACCTACATCCAGGGCGGCTGCCAGGGCAAACCCAACTTCCCCACGTTCGCCGAAGGCGACCGCGAGGTCCGCATCTGCGAGGCCATCGCTCAGTCCGCCAAGGCCCGCAACTGGGTCACCGTGGCCTGACCGACCGAACGAGCCGGGCCGCCCCCCTCGCCGGGGGCGGCCCGCTCACGCCAGATCGCACGCGAGGCGTCCCGAGGGAAGTCGATGGATATTCAGGCGGCGCTGGAGGCGGCGATCGGGGCCGAGGAGATCGAGGTGCCGTTCGGCGGCCACCTGCTCCTCGAACGCCCCCTGCTGAACAAGGGGACCGCCTTCACCGCCGCCGAGCGGCGCGAGCTGGGGCTGCTCGGGCTCTTGCCGCCGCACGAGGAGACCCTCGAAGAGCAGCTCGATCGCGCCTACCAGGCGTACGGAGACAAGACCACCGACCTGGAACGCCACATCTATCTCCGGGCCTTGCAGGACACCAACGAGACCCTCTTCTACAGGCTGATCCTCGACCACCTGCCCGAGATGCTGCCGATCATCTACACCCCGACGGTCGGCCTGGCCTGCGAGCGGTTCAGCCACATCCTGAGGCGGCCTCGGGGCCTCTTCCTGTCGTATGCCGAGCGCGATCAGCTCGACGAGATCCTGGAGAACGCGGCCTCGCCCCGCGTGGAGGTGATCGTCGTGACCGACGGCGAGCGCATCCTGGGCCTGGGCGACCAGGGCGCCGGCGGGATGGGCATCCCCATCGGCAAACTCTCGTTGTACACCGCCTGCGCGGGGATCCACCCGGCCACGACCCTGCCCATCGTGCTCGACGTGGGGACGAACAACCAGGAACGCCTGGACGACCCGCTCTACATCGGCTGGCGGAGCCGACGGGTCGACGGCGCAGAGTACGACGCCTTCGTCGACGCGTTCGTCCAGGCCGTCCGGCGACGCTTCCCGAACGTCCTGCTCCAGTGGGAGGACTTCGCCCAGCCCCACGCCGGGCCGCTGCTGGAACGCTACCGCGACCAGCTCTGCACGTTCAACGATGACATCCAGGGGACGGCCGCCGTGACCACCGGTGCCTTGCTGGCGGCCGTGGCCGGTTCGGGCGGCGCGCTCCGCGATCAGCGGGTCGCGGTCCTGGGGGCGGGCTCGGCCGGTTGCGGCATCGCCGAGCAACTCGTCGCGACGATGAAGGCGGAAGGGATGACCGAGGCCGAGGCCCGCGGCCGCTTCTTCATGATCGACCGCGCCGGCCTGATCCACGACGCGATGGACGGCCTGCGCGACTTCCAGAGCAGGCTCGCCCAGCCGCACGCCCGCGTCGCGGGCTGGAACTCCGGCTCCGGCCCGTCGATCGGCCTGCTGGACGTGGTGAAGCGGGCCCGGCCGACCGTGCTCATCGGCGTCTCCGCCCAGCCGGGGGCGTTCACGGAGGAGGTGGTCCGGACGATGGACTCCCAGGTCGATCGCCCGATCATCTTCCCGCTCTCGAACCCCACGTCGCGCGTCGAGGCCACGCCCGCCGACCTCATCGCCTGGACCGACGGCCGGGCCTTGATCGCCACCGGGTCGCCGTTCACGGCCGTCGAGCATGGCGGCCGGACGTACCCGATCGCCCAGTGCAACAACTCGTACATCTTCCCGGGGATGGGCCTGGGGGTGCTCGCCTCGGGGGCCCGGCGGGTCAGCGACGGCATGTTCATGGCGGCGGCCCGGGCGCTGGCCGAAGCCTCGCCGGCGTCGCACGACCCCCGCGGGGCCGTGCTCCCCCCCCTGACGGACGCGCGGCGGATCTCCCGCGCGATCGCCCGCGCCGTCGCCCTGGCGGCGCGTGACGAGGGGCTGGCGACGAGGTTCGGGCCATCCGACGACCTGGATGCCCTCCTCGACGCGAGGACATGGACGCCGCGCTACCTTCCGATCCGTCGCAAGCCGATCTGAGGTCGTCGGCTCCTTACCGCGCGCGGGCCACCTGCGGCGGGCCGGCGTCCCGGGACTCGGCCATTGGGCCGGCGGCGTTGCGAGCGCTCCCCTCGGCCACCCCCTGGACGACCCGGTCGACCGAGGGGCTCATCCAACGCAGGACGAGGGGCTGCGGGAAGACGCCCATCAGGACGGTCAGGACGACCAGCGGGGCGGCGATGACGATCTCGCGGGCGGTCAGGTCGGGCAGGTCCTTCCAGGTCTCGTTGCGGCCGAGGAAGACGCGCTGGATGGTCCAGAGGATGTAGCCGGCCGTGAGCACGACGGCGGCGGCGGCCAGGACGCCCAGCGTCACGCTGTAATGGAAGGCGGCGAGGACCACGAAGATCTCGGCGACGAAGCCACAGAGGCCTGGGAGGCCCATCGAGCCGAAGAAGATCACGTACGACATCGCCCCGTAGACCGGCATCGCGTCGTTCAGCCCGCCGAGGCTGTCCAGGTCGCGGGTGTGCGCCCGGTCGTAGATCACGCCGACCAGGAAGAACATCGCGGCCGACGTGACCCCGTGGGCCAGCATCATGTACATCGCGCCGTTGACGCCGTAGGCGTAGTAGCCCGAGCCGCCGGCCAGGTTCATGGCCGCCATCCCCAGCGTGACGTAGCCCATGTGGCTGATGGAGCTGTACGCCACCAACTTCTTGAAGTCGGTCTGGGCCATCGCCGCGAGCGCGCCGTAGAGGATGCTGAAGACCCCCAGGGCGGCCACGACATACGACCAGTCGAACGCCCCCGCCGGGGCGAGCGGCCAGGCCAGCCGGATCAGGCCGTAACCGCCGACCTTCAGCAAGACGCCGGCCAGGATCATGCTGATGGGCGTCGGCGCCTGGACGTGGGCGTCGGGCAGCCAGGTGTGGAACGGGAACGACGGCAGCTTGACCAGGAATCCGACCAGGAACAGCACGAACACCCAGTCCTGGATCCAACGCCCGTAATACCCCGTCGTCGAGGCGATCGTGGTCAGGGCGACGACGTCGAACGTCCCCGCCTGGAACCCGCCCGCCGGGGCGTCGCCGGGCCAGAAGTACAGGATCAGGATCGCGACCAGGATGAAGACCGACCCGAACAGCGTATACAGCAGGAACTTGATCGCCGCATACTCCCGCTCCTCGCCGCCCCAGACGGCGATCAGGAAGTACATCGGCAGAAGCATCACCTCGAAGAAGACGTAGAAGAGGAACAGGTCGAGCGCCAGGAAGACCCCCGTCATGCTGGCGACCAGCAGAAGGAAGAGGGCGTAGTAACCCCGCACCTGCTTCTCGATCCCCCACGACGCCAGGCAGGCCAGCAGGCTCACCAGGCCCGTCAGCACCAGCAGGCTGACGCTGATCCCGTCGAGGCCCAGGTAGTACTGGATATTGAAGGCCGGGATCCAATCGCGACGGATGACGAGGTTCCCGTCCACGTCCCCCGCCCCCATGGCCTCGGAAGCGGGCCAGGAAACCACTCGGATCGCAGCCGCCCGCTCCGCCAGCGGCGCATTCGCCCGATCGTCGCCGACGTAGATGGCGAGCGCCACGAGGGCCAGCAGCAACCCGGCCGCCGTGAACCCGGTCGCGACGTATTTGACCAGGCGCTCCGACCCCTTCGGCACGCACAGGACGACGCCCGCGCCGATCAGGGGGACGAGCCAGAGGGAGGTCAGCAGCAGGTAGTCGCTCATGATCGGAGCACCGGGCAAAGGGGTCTCGCGGCTTCGGTTCGGGCCGGGGTCGGGGCGTCAGCCCACCCAGGCGTAGACGCCGGCGAAGAGGCCGATCAGGGCCAGCGTCAGGTACATCAGATAATTACGGATCCGACCCGTCTGGATCGACCGCGCGCGGTCGCCGGCGGCGTACACGGCTTGCGCCATCGTGTTCACCGCGCCGTCGACGCCGAACCGGTCGAACAGGCCGCCCAGCCGGCTCAGCAGCTCGACCGTTCGTGCCGAGCCGTCGACGAACCCGTCGATCAGGTGGCGGTCGATCCCCGAGCAGGCCTTCGCCAGCCGCAGGCAGGGCCGGACCAGCGCCAGGTCGTACAGGTCGTCGAAGTACCACTTGTTCTTGAACAGGGCGTAGAGCGGCCGGAACCGCGACGCGGCCCGGATCGGGCTCAGGCGGAGGGCGGGCAGGAACGGCAGCCCGGCGGGTGCGTAATAGAGCGCCGAGAGCCCGAAGCCGAGCGCCACGATCAGCAGCGAGGCCCCGAGCGCGTAGCCGTGCGCGGCGTGGGCGTCGATCGCGCCGGCCGGCTCGCCGTGGGCGATCATCCGTTGCAGGAGGGGCGTCCCGATCGGCAGGCCGAGCCAGACCGTCCAGCCGGCGAAGACGCTGAGCGTCGCCAGCAGGATCAACGGGCGGGTCATGACCGGCTCGCTCTCGTGAGCGTGGGCCGCCGGGTTCAACTCGTGCAGCGGGGCGCCTTCGCCCTGTTCGGCCTCCTCGGCCGCGAGGACGCCTTCCTCGTCCCGCGCGTGGGCGACGCGCGCCGTGTGCGGGTCGGGGAAGCCTCGGGGCGCGCCGGCGAAGACCAGGAACCACATCCGGAACATGTAGAACGTCGTCAACAACGCCCCGACGACCGGCAGGACGAACAGCAACGCGTGCTCGGGGCTCTGCCAGACGCGCGCCAGGGCGGCGGCCAGGACGGCGTCCTTCGAGTAGAATCCGCTGAAGAACGGCACGCCCGAGATCGCCAGCACACCCACCAACATCGTCGCCGCCGTGATCGGCATCCGCCTGCGGAGCCCGCCAAGGCCCGACATCTCATAGGTGTGGACGCTGTGATAGACGCTCCCCGCGCCCAGGAAGAGCAGGGCCTTGAAGAAGGCGTGGGTCAGCAGGTGGAAGACCCCCGCCGACCAGCCGCCGACCCCCAACGCGAGCATCATGAAGCCGAGCTGGCTGACCGTCGAATAGGCGAGGACCTTCTTGTAGTCCGTCTGCACCATCGCGACGGTCGCACCGATGAGAAGCGTGATCCCGCCCGTGTAGGCGATCGTCAGCAGGACCTCGGGCGTGAAGACCGGGAAGAACCGCGCGACGAGGTACACGCCGGCCGCGACCATCGTCGCCGCGTGGATCAGGGCCGAGACGGGCGTCGGCCCCGCCATCGCGTCCGGCAGCCAGACGTGCAGCGGGAACTGCGCGCTCTTCCCCGCGCAGCCGGCGAAGATCCCCAGCCCGGCGAGCGTCAACAAACCATAGGCGATCGAGGGGGTGGGCCAGTCCCCGATGTGGAAATCCGGCCCGCGGAAGGGGACGCGATCGGCGGGGGTCAACGGCCTGGCGACGTTCAATTGGCCCGCGGCGTCGCGGAGTCCCGAGGAGACCTCGTGGAAGTCGAACGTGCCGAGCGCCGACCAGAGGATCCCCAGGCCGATCAGCATGCCGACGTCGCCCACGCGGTTGACGACGAACGCCTTGTTGGCGGCGTCGGCGTTCGACTTCTCCTCGTACCAGAAGCCGATCAGCAGGTAGGAGCAGACCCCGACCAGTTCCCAGAAGACGAAGATCATGAACAAATTCGACGCCGCGACCAGCCCGAGCATCGAGAAGCAGAAGAGCGAAAGGTACGCGAAGAACCGGGGGTATCGCGGGTCCTCGGCCATGTAGCCGATCGAATAGACGTGGATCAGGGTCGCGACGAACGTGACCATCAGGAAGAGGATCGCCGCAAGTCCGTCGATGTGGACGCCCAGCGGCAGGGACAGCCGTCGTCCCGCCTCGGGTGACCCGAGGACGACCCAGTCGAAGCTCCCCTTCCAGGCGAGCGGACCGGCATGGATCGCGTGGGCGTCGGCGAGTGCGGCGGCCTCGTGATGGGCCGGCTCGGCGAGTGCGGCGCGTTGTTCGATCAGGAAGTAATCGAAGAATCCGATCGCGCTGAGGACGCACGAGGCGGCGATCGCGCCGGTGGCGATCGCGGCGTTGAGCCGGCCGAGCTTGCGGATGAACAGGATCTCGACGAGGAAGGCCGCCAGGGGGATCAAGACGGCGGCCGTGTAGAGACCCACCTGCCAGGGCATGTTCGGACGTCCTTCGTTGCGATCGCGTCGCTGCGTAGCGTTGCAGGCCCGGCTCGCGACCCGTCGGGCGGGGCCTCGCGATCCGGCCCGCGCGAGGGGGCGCCGGCACTCCGGCCGGGCGAGGCGTGAGCCTGGACTATGTCACACCGCCCCCGCCGTTGCAAGCCCCCGCCGATGCCGGGTCGACCTCCGCGACGGGTCCCCCTCGCCCGCTCGATATGGTATACTGACTGGACGCAGGTTCACGCAAAACCGTCGTCATCCTCGCGCCGGGAGCAATCGGGAATGTCGAGCCGACCGTTCTGCCATCTCCACTGCCACAGCCATTACAGCCTGCTCGACGGGGCCAACAAGCTGCCGGACCTGGTCAAGCACGTGAAGGCGAGCGGGATGTCGGCGGTCGCGGTGACGGACCACGGCAACCTGTTCGGCGCGGTGGAATTCCTCCGCGAGGCGAAGTACGCCGGCATCAAGCCGATCGTGGGGATCGAGGCGTACGTCGCCCCGGGCAAGCGGACGGATCGGTCGACGAACGGGTCGGGGGAGGAGAAGTTCGCCTACCACCTGACCCTGCTGGCGAAGAACGGGATCGGGTTCCGCAACCTGCTCCGGCTCTCGTCTCGGTCGTACCAGGAGGGGTACTACTACAAGCCCCGCATCGACAAGGAGCTGCTCGAACGCTACAGCGAGGGGCTCATCTGCCTCTCGGGCTGCGTGGGGTCGGAGTTCTCGCAGCACCTGCTGCGCGACCGCTTCGAGCAGGCCGAGAACCTGGCCATCTGGTACCAGAAGACGTTCGGCGAAGGGAACTTCTACGTCGAAATCCAGGACAACGGCCTGCAGATCCAGCGCGACGCGCGCGAGCGCCAGGTCGACGTGGCGCGGAAGCTCGGGCTGCCGCTCGTCGCCACCAGCGACGCCCACTACCTGCGGCAGGACGACAACCTGTCGCACGACGTCCTCCTGTGCATCAACACCGGCAAGACGATCGACCAGCCGCTGGACAAGCCGCGGTTCGTCAACGACGAGGGGCGGATCTCCGACCAGTTCCACGTCCGCTCGCCCGACGAGATGTACGCTTCCGCCCCGGGCTTCGAGGAGGCCCTGAAGCAGTCGGCCCTGATCGCCGAGATGGTCGAGGAGAATTACACCAGCGCCGAGCTGGGCAAGCGCCAGTTCCCCTCGTTCAAGCCCCCGGAGGAGAAGACCCCCGAGGCGTACCTGCTGGAGCTTTGCGAGAAGGGCCTCAAGGAGCGCTACCCCTCCCCGCCGCCGGCCGAGGTCCGCGCCCGGCTCGACCACGAGCTGGGGATCATCAACCGGATGGGGTTCGCCTCGTACTTCCTGATCGTCTGGGACTTCGTCCGGTACGCTCGAGAGCAGGAGATCCCGGCGCTGGCGAGAGGCTCGGCTTGCGGAGCCCTGGTGAGCTACGTCCTCTACCTGAGCGACGTCTGCCCGATCAAGTACGACCTGCTGTTCGAGCGGTTCCTGGACCCGAACCGGTCCGAGGCGCCGGACATCGACATCGACCTCTGCCAGGACCGGCGGTACGAGGTCATCGAGTACGTCCGCCGCAAGTACGGCGACGCCAACGTGGCGCAGATCGGCACCTTCGGCACCATGAAGGCCAAGGCCGCCATCAAGGACGTCGGCCGGGCGATGAACCTGCCGCTGTCGCGGGTCGAGGAGATCAACAAGCTCATCCCGACCCGGCTCAACATCACGCTTGAGGAGGCGATCGCCGAGGAGCCGGCGCTCAGGCGGATGGCCGACGAGGACCCCGAGGTCAAGCGGCTCCTGGACTTCGCCCGCCGGCTCGAAGGCTCGGCGCGGAACGCGAGCACGCACGCGGCCGGCGTCGTGATCGCCGACCAGCCGCTCGAATCGCTGGTGCCGCTCCAGGTCATCCGCCGGGGCGACAAGGAGGAGGTCCTCTGCACCCAGTGGGACATGGGGGACGTCGAGAAGGCCGGCCTCCTCAAGATGGACTTCCTCGGCCTCCGCAACCTGACCACCTTGCAGGCCGCGGTCAAGCTGATCGCCGAACGCTACCCCGACCGGCCGCTCGACCTCGCCGCCCTGGAACTCGACGACCCCAAGGCGTTCGAGCTGCTCCAGCGCGGCGAGACCAAGGGCGTCTTCCAGCTGGAATCCGCGGGCATCCGCGACCTGCTCGTGAAGATGAAGCCCGACCGCTTCGCCGACATCATCGCCACCAACGCCCTCTACCGCCCCGGCCCGCTCAACGGCGGCATGGTCGACGAGTACGTCGACGTCAAGAACAAGCGCAAGGAGGCCTCGTACCTCCACCCGGTGCTGCAAGACATCCTGGAAGAGACCTACGGGGTCATGGTCTACCAGGAACAGGTCATGCGGATCCTCAACCGCCTGGGGGACATCGAGCTCTCCAAGGCGTACGCGTGCATCAAGGCGATCTCGAAGAAGAAGACCGAGATCATCGCCGAGAACCGCGACCAGTTCGTCAAGACCGCCGTCCAGAAGGGCCTGGAGAAGGACAAGGCGGCCCGGATCTTCGAGCTGATCGAGTTCTTCGGCGGCTACGGCTTCAACAAGTCGCACTCCACCGCGTACGCCCTGGTGGCGTATCAGACGGCCTACCTGAAGTCCCACTACCCGACCGAGTACATGGCCGCCGTCCTCTCGTCCGAGATGGGGGGGGCCGAGCGCGACAAGTTCTTCGTCGAGCACATCGAAGACTGCCGCCGGATGGGGATCGAGGTCCTGCCGCCGAGCGTCAACGACGGCCGCGCGACGTTCACCGTCCACACGGAAGGCAAGGTCGAGTTCGGCCTGGAGGCGATCAAGGGGGTCGGCGCCAAGGCCGTCGAGGCGATCCTCAAGGCCCGCGACAAGGACGGGCCGTTCCTGAGCCTGGAAGACTTCTTCGAGCGCGTCTCCACCAAGGAGGTCGGCGCCGGGGCCGCCGAGACCCTCATCCGCGCCGGGGCGTTCGACTTCCTCGGCGCCCGTCGCTCGCAGCTCCTGACGATCCTCCCCCGCGCCATGCAGGGCGGCCAGGCCAAGCAGGAGGACCGCAAGCGCGGCCAGCGCGGGCTGTTCGACGACGACGATTCCGATGCGGCCGACGTCGGCTCTCGGGTCGCGAGCCTGCCCGACGTCCCCGAGCTGCCCGACATCGAGCGGCTCTCCGGCGAGAAGAAGGCGCTGGGCTTCTACATGTCCAGCCACCCGCTCTCGCAGCACGCCGACAAGCTCCAGGCGCTGGCGACCCACCGCGCCGCCGACATCGCCGAGGCCGCGGCCCGGCTGAAGGAGGCCTCGGGCGGCTCGTCCGGCGGCGGCGGGGGCGGCAAAGGCGGGTTCCGCGGCGGCGGAGGGGGCGGGAGCCGGATGGAGGTCATCCTGGGCGGGCTCGTCACCAACGTCCAGGTCCGCAACGTCCAGAAGAGCCGGTCGGGCCTGACCCGCATGGCCAAGTTCACCTTCGAGGACCTCAGCGGGTCGACCCCGGCCATGCTCTGGCCCGAGGAGTTCGCCAAGCTCGGCGACCTGATCAAGGACGACGCGATCGGTTTCATCAAGGGGACCATCGACCTCAGCCGCGAGCCGTCCGAGATCATCGTCAGCCGATTCATCCCCATCGAGAACGCCGACGCCGAGCTGGCCAAGGGAGTCATCGTCACGCTCCACAAGGGGGTCCAGCAGCAGGAGGACCTGGAGCGGCTCCTGCGGATCGTCCGCGTCCGCCCCGGCAACCTGGACCTCTACCTCGAAATCTTCGGCATCGAGCACGTCCGGCGCGTGATCTACCGCGCGGGGGCCTCGCTGCGGGTCCGCTTCGACGACCGCATGGTCTCCGAGATGGGCCAGGTCGTCGGCCCCGGCAACGTCCGGCTCCTCGGCGCCCGCGGGGCGACCGCCCGCCCCGAGGGTGCGACCGCAGCCCCTTCCCCCTCTCCGGCGGCCGCCGCACGCGTCCCCGTCGGAGTCGGCGTGATGGACGGGGCGGACGGGATGGACGACTATGCCGACCCCGACGACGACTGATCCACCGCGACGACCTCCGCCGCAGCGGGCTCATTCAGCCCGAGTGAGTTCCGCTCGGCTCTCGATTCGTGGCTCAGCCGGATGGCCGGCCGGAGGGCAGGGGAAGGCGATGGAGATCCGAATCGCCGGGTACCTGGCGGCGAGCCACCTCCTGGAGCGCGAGCCGGGTCGATGGCATGCGGTGGTGATCCTCGGCGCCGAGACCGAGTCGACGGGGTACGCCGAGACTCGCGCCCTCTCCTGCCTTTACCTCCGCTTCGACGACGTGCTCGATCCGCGTCCGGGGAAAATCACGCCCACCCGGGACGCGCTCCGCCGGGGCCTCGATTTCGCCACGGCGAAGGATAAGGTCCTCGTGACCTGCCGCGCGGGGCAGGGGCGGAGCGCGGCGCTCGCCTATCTCATCGCATGTCAGGTCCGCGCGCCGGCCGAGGCGATCACCCTCCTCGACGCCACCCGACACAGCCCCAATCGGCTCGTCGTGAAGCTCGGGGCGACGGCCCTCGGGGACCCGACGATCCTCGACCGCTTCGACGAGTGGCGACGAGACGACTCGAGGATTCGCCTATCCGACCATTACGACGAGATCGAGGCGGAGTTCGACGAGCTCGAACGCCGAGGCGCCAGGAATCGAATCACGACTCCCGCTTGAGAAGGCGCCAGGAAGCGGCGCAGGGAAGCGGCTCCGCGAATTCGTGGCCGTCCCCGGGATGAACCCCGACCGATTCGTCGGGTCGATGGCCGGATCGGCTTCGCCGGGCGATCGGGTCGAGCCGCTCTGAGGCCGCGCGACGGCAGGGACTCGGCCGGATCTCGGTTCGTCGCATCCTCGCCGCGGGCTGTTCCCCCCCCCCGCTCACGACCGGGCCTGGGCCTGCGTTCGGGCCACCCTCCAAATCGAGGGGATCGGCCGGAAGTTCGATCTTCTTCATCTCTACACGCAAGCTTCCTCTCGCGTTCGCCGATCGCACGCAGGAGCCGAGTAAATTAACTCGCGTTAGTCTTTCGACGATCGTGGATGTCTCGGCGAGGCCCCCCATGTTCTGCGTGCGTCCCTCTTCCGGGATCGTCGCCTGGCGGGCCCTGATCGTGGCGGCGGGCTGCTGGCTCGCCTCCGCGTTGCAGGGCGCGGCCGGTTCGCGAGCCGACTCGGCGTCCTCGCGAGCGGGCCCGATCCGTTCGCCCGCGTCGCCGCGGCTGGTCGCCGCCCACCTCGTCGAAGGGCTCCCCGCCCGCCGTTCCCACCCTCAGCCAAGCCATGGAGAACTTTCCCCGATGAGCCCCTCGACCCGATCGTCGCCGCGTCCCGGCTTCACCCTTATCGAGCTGTTGGTCGTGATCGCGATCATCGCGGTCCTGATCGCCCTGCTGCTCCCCGCCGTGCAGTCGGCCCGCGAGGCCGCCCGTCGCGCCCAGTGCGTCAACAACCTGAAGCAGCTCGGCCTCGGCGTGCACAACTTCGAATCGTCGAACGGCGCGCTGCCCCGCAGCGGCGAGCACCCGGTGACCTTCACGGACGGCAAGACCTACAAGTCGCAGGATTACCACAGCGCGTTCACGCTGATCCTGCCGTACATGGAGCAGTCGGTCGTCTTCAACGCCTTCAACCTGGAGCTGCGGTACAACCTGCCCAGCAACTTCACCGCCTCGGCCACGGCGGTCAAGGCGTTCCTCTGCCCGACGAACCCGCTCGCGGGCGACCGCTCCGGGGGCGACGGCAAGGACAACCTCGGCTACGGCTGCTCCGACTACGCGGTCTGCCCCTACACCGAGCTGGACACGCTGGGCAATCCCACCGGCAGCCCGGCCCACGGCGTCGCCCCGGCCGAAAAGAAGCTCAGCCTGGCCGCGATGACCAGCGGATCGTACCCGGTCTCGCTCTACTCGCAGTTCTCCCCCTCGGGCGGGCAGACCTACGTCTCCTCCGGCAAGACCGTGCACCTCGACCCGGCCAAGGGGAAGATCGACCCGTACTTCGGCGGCTCGACCCTGGCCTCGATCTCCGACGGCACCTCGAACAGCCTGCTGTTCTACGAGGACACCGGCCGCAGCCCGAAGATGTGGGAGACCGTCGGCCAGAACCTCGCCGCCTCGTCCGGCGGCTACCTCGACCCGGTCACCGGCGAGGCCCGCTGCCACTGGCGCTGGGCCGAGCCCGACAGCGCCAGCGGCGTCTCCAAGCTCATCAACAACAACAAGAACGCCGGCTACGCCCTGGGCGTGCAGCCGGCCGCCGGCCAGTGCCCCTGGAACGCCCACGACTGCGGGCCGAACAACGAGATCTTCAGCTTCCACTCCGGCGGCGCCAACGTCCTGATGGGCGACGGCTCGGTCCGGTTCCTCAAGGAATCGGTCGACGGCAAGGTCCTCCGCGGCCTCATCACCAAGAACGAGGGCGAGATCCTCTCGTCCGACTCCTACTGATCGCCGCGACGGGAGATCCCATGAGGAAGTCGACGTTCATCGCGGTGTTGCTCTCGGGATGTCTCGCCGCTTCCGCCGGATGCGGCGGCGACCCCGACGACCCGGCCGCCTTCCAGAACAACCAGCAGGAGGTCCAGAAGGCCGCCGAACGGGGCAAGGAGATCATGAAGGGGGCCCGCAAGAAGCCCTCCAACATCCCCAAGAACCCCCTCGACGAGCCGGGCTGAACCTGACCCCACGAGACGCCCTCGCACCATCCCGTGCGAGGGCGTCTTCGCGTTTCCGGCCCCGTTCAGCTCACTTGTCGTAGAGCGGGTCCAGCTCGACGACGCGGGCCGAATCGCCGTCGTGGACGGCCATCTTGCCGCCGGGGTAGACGCAGCCGCCGGCGAACTTGCCGTCCTTGGAGACGGCGTAGAACGACACGTTGAACTTCGTCTTGCCGTCCGGCCGCCGCCGCTTGGGGTCGCGGACGCTGGTCTCGGCGATGCGCTTCAGGGCCCCCATCACGGCGTCCTTCGGGGCGTCGCCCCGGCGCATGTTCTCGACGACGAGATAGCTGGAGAGGTTCAGCAGGTTGGCCTCGCCGATGCCCGTCGACCCGGCCGAGCCCACCGTGTTGTCCAGGTACAGCCCCGCGCCCAGGATCGGCGAGTCGCCGACGCGGCCGGGGATCTTCCAGGAGAGCCCGGAGGTCGTCGTGGTGCAGCCCAGGTCGCCGTGGGTGTCCAGCACCGAGCAGTGGATCGTGCCGGTCACGCGCCGCTTCATGTAGTCGTCGAGGTAGGCGGCGACCTCGGCCTCCGGCGGGGGGACCCAGTCGTCGTTGGGGTCGCGGGTCTCCTTCCAGTGCAGCCAGACCTTGCGGGACTCTTCGGTCAGCAGGTCGACCTCGGGGAAGCCGTGGGCGCGGGCGAACCGCAGCGCCCCCTCGCCGACGATCAGGCAGTGGCGGGTCCGCTTCATCACCAGCCGGGCGACGGCCGCGGGGTGCATGATGTTGCGGATCGAGGCGACCGAGCCGCCGCCGTGGGTCGGCCCGTGCATGACCGCCGCGTCAAGCTCGACCACGCCGTCCTCGTTCGGCAGGCCGCCGTAGCCCACCGAGTCGTCCTTGGGATCGGCCTCGACGATCGCCACGCCCTCGATCGCGGCGTCGAGCGGGTCGATCCCCTTCTTCACCAGCTCGACCGCCTTCTCGACCGCCCGCAGGCCGTTGCCGCTGGAGACCGCCACCGGCCGACGGTCCCCCGTCGGCCTCGGCTCGGACGCCCCGATCGCCAGCGTCCCCAGGCTGGCGGCGGCGGTGCTCCCCATGAAGAGGCGACGATTGATCGGTCTGCGCATGGTCTTTTTACCTAGGGAATTCGGTTTGGCCTCGACGATGAGGCGCGATTCATGGAAATGGCCGTTGATGCTTGACATTCTCGGAGATAGACCGGAAGATCGCCACAATCAACCGGCGGGCAGGCCGGGGAAAACTCACATTCCCCCCCGGCCGTCCGCCGTCCCGCAGCGCTTCCCGACACCTTCCAAGACGGACGCCAGTCGATGGAACGCCAGATCGCCGAGCCCACGCGGGCGGCCGCGGGCCCGTCCAATATGATGAAGCTCTCGCTCCTGCTGAACGCGATCCTGCTGGGCTGGGTCGGCTACGCGCAGTTCGGCCGCGACCTCATCGTCGGCGACGGCGTCTCGATCGTCCTGGCGAACGACACCGACGCGGCGCTGATCGAGCCGACGATCGAGTTCCCCGGGGGGAACTTCAAGCTCCCCGAGCTGTCCGCCGGGAAATCGGTCGGGACCTCGATCCAGGTGCCGGGCAGGTTCGACGCGACGTTGACCTGCAAGGACGCCGCCGGAGCCTCACATTCGAGGAAATTCCTGATCAAGCCGATCGGCGAATTGCTGGTCGTCCTCCACGTCCTACCTGAGCCCGCGACCGTCCCGGCCGCGTCCAGCGAGGGACCCGGCGTGGGAGGCGAAGCCATCCCCCCGTCCCCGAGGGGATTCCGCGTCATCGTGTCCTATCAAGGAGAGAATACCAACATCTGAGGCGATGCCGGCGGCCGGGTGCGGCTTTTCACCCTTCTCGACGACCCTTCAGCCCAGCGCCGGCCCCCGAAGTCCCACGGCCCTCGCTCCGCGAAAAGTCCTCATCCCGGCGACGATTGCCGATGGTTGATCCATCGATCGACCCCGCCCCCCCCTCCTAGCCAAGGAGCCCGCCCGACAATGTGGAGACTCACCGCGCCCTCGCGCGCCCTGACACTTGGGCCCCTGATCCTCGCCTGCTCGGCCGGCCTCCTGCCGATGGCCGGTTGCGGCGAATCCGAGGCCCCCATCGCGTCGACCGACAAGAAGCGGGACGATCTTCAGAAGGACATCGAAAACCCGTACGGGGTCGAGGTCAAGCAACCGAAGCCCGGCTCGCGCTCGAGGCGATGAGCCGACCTGGTCGGTTCTCGCCCTCGCCCGTACGTCACTCGCTCCCCGAGGCCCAGGCCTCGAAAACCTCCCCAATCCCCGTTCCTCACTCATCCGTCCAGGAGGTCCCGATGGATCGATTCCGATCCCGTCCGCGCGGCTTCACCTTGATCGAGCTGCTGGTGGTCATCGCCATCATCGCCGTCCTGATCGCCCTCTTGCTCCCCGCAGTCCAAGCGGCCCGCGAGGCCGCCCGCCGCGCCCAGTGCACCAACAACCTCAAGCAGATGGGCCTGGGGCTGGCGAACTATGAGAGCTCCAACTCCCGCTACCCCATCGGCGGCTTCCACCGCGGCACGCCGTGCTCCGGCAGCCACGAGCACAGCTTCCTGATCTCGATCCTGCCGTACATCGAACAGTCGCCGCTGTACGACTCCCACAACTTCATGATCCACTACACGGACAACCAGATGAACCGGACCGTCTACTCGACGGGCGTCCAGGCGTTCTGGTGTCCCAGCGACGGAGCCGCGGCGATCTCCGACACCCGCAGCATGGGCTACCCGATCTACTTCACCAACTACCGGGGCTCCGCCGGGACCGCCTTCTACGTCGGCCGCTATAGCGAGCGCAGCTGCGACGCCACCTACGCCACCCGTCTCGCCCGCGCCGACGGGATGCTCTATTACGACAGCTCGGTTTCGATCGCCGGCATCACCGACGGCACCAGCAACACGATGGTGGCCGGCGAGGTCGCCTACGGCAAGATCCCGGCCGACGTGCGCTGGGACTGGGTCTGGTGGTACTCGGGCAACAACGCCGACACCCTGGCGAACACGCTCTATCCCATCAATCCCCAGAAGAAGCTCAATGAGAACTACGTGAACACGGGTCAGCTCGGCATCAACGTGCAGATCATGTTCCACAGCTTCTCGAGCTTCCACCCGGGCGGCATGAACGCGGCGTTCGCCGACGGCTCGGTGAAGTTCCTCAAGGACTCCATCAACAGCGCCCCGTTCGACGCCGCCACCGGCCTCCCCCTGGCGATCGCCCCGGATGCCAACGGCGTCCTGCAGGTGCTTCCCGGCCAGCAGCTCGGCGTCTGGCAGGCCCTCTCGACCCGCGCCAGCGGCGAGATCATCAGCGCCGACTCGCTCTGAGCGATCGCGCTTCGTCGTGAAACCGACCCGCCCGACGGGCCTCCCCGGCCCGTCGGGCGGTGTCGCGCACCGGCACGTCTCCCTCACCACCCCGGACCAACACCGATGACTCCCAGCCTGCACCGCCGCCATTTCCTGTCCCTGGGGACGACCAGCCTGGCCGCCCTCTCGATCGGCGCCTTCCCCGAGAAGAAGCCCGGCCCGCGCAAGCCGGTCGTGATCGCCAGCGGCTGGGAGAAGACGGTCGAGATCGCCATGGACCTGGTGCGCAAGGGGGCCGACCCCCTGGACGCGGCCATCGCCGGCGTGGCGATCGTCGAGGCCGACGTCAACGAGCACTCCGTCGGCAAGGGGGGGACCCCGAACGAGGAAGGGGTCGTCGAACTCGACGCCTCGGTCATGCACGGGCCGACCCACGGCGGAGCCGGCGTCGCCGGGCTCCGCAACATCGCCCACCCGGCGGCCGTCGCGCGCTGCATCCTCCAGCGCACCAAGCACGTCCTGCTCGTCGGCGACAACGCCCTGAAGTTCGCCAAGGAGCACGGCTTCCCGGAGGAGGACCTGCTCACCGAGGAGACCCGCAAGGCCTGGATCGCCTGGAAGGAGGCCAAGCTCCGCGGCTCCCGTATCCCCCAGACCGTCGCCTCGCTCGACCCGCCGATCCGCGAGCTGGTCGAGCGGCCGACCCACGGCACGATCCACTGCTCCGTACTGGACACACACGGCGACCTCGGGGCCGTGACCACGACCTCGGGCCTGGGCTACAAGGTGCCCGGCCGCGTGGGCGATTCGCCGATCCTCGGCGCCGGGCTCTGGCTCGACAACACCGTCGGCTCGTGCGGATCCGTCGGCCTGGGCGAGGTCAACCTGATCAACTGCGCCTCGTTCCTGGTCGTCGAGAACCTCCGGCGCGGGGCGAAGCCCAAGGACGCCCTGGTCGCGACCACCAAGCAACTCGTCGAGACCACCCTGCGCGACCCCCGGTTCCGCACCGAGGACGGCAAGCCCGCCTTCGACGTGGTCTTCTACCTGCTCACGAAGGACGGCAAGTACGCCGCGGCCAACATCCACGGCCCGGCCGGCATCGTGGTGGCCGACGGCGACACGATCAAGACGGTCGACTCGGCCACCCTCTTCGACTGATCCGGATTCGCGCCGGCCGCGGAATACGAAGGCCCGCCCGGAGGAGCCGCGAAGCTCGCCGGGCGGGCCGTGTTCGTTTCAGGGGGGGCGGCCGTCTCGTCTCGGCCTCAGCGGCGGGTGGCGGCGGGCGTCGATCCGGCGACGGCGGCGACCTTGGACGGCGAGCTGAGGCAGCAGAGGAAGCTTTCCGCCGTGCCCGGCCGGGCCACCGCCGCGACGCGGTAGCCGCGATAGATGGTCTTGGCCGGCTGGCCGTCCTCGCGGATCGTCAGGGCGATCGAGCAGTTGCGGTCCGCGCCGCGGATCTCGACCTCCTTGAGCGACACCGTGACCTGGCCGTCGGCCTTGACGCGGAGCGTCTGGGGCCTGAAGACGCAGGTCGGGTTTCCCGGCTTCACGTCGACCTCGCAGCCCTTGGATCCCAGGCCGGCGATCGCCAGCTTCAGGTCGATCGCACGCCCCTTCGCCTTCTCGACGGCCGGGGCGGCCGCCTCCGTCTTCGGGTTCGTCGCCGGGGCGGGCCCGGCGTCCTGGCCGAAGATGGGGCGGACGAACACGAGGGCGGTCACGAACCCCGCGGCCAGGGCCGAAGCAGACCAGAACCTGAGACGCATCGCGGTCGACTCCATTCTCAAAGGACCGGCCGACCCGTCCTGGGTCGTCCGTCGTGCCCGACCGTCGCGAGGGGCGCGGTCATCGCGTCGCCGCCTCACCGACCGTCCGTCGGCCTGTGCCTGCCAGGGGGTTCCGCCCCCGCCGCCGTCCGCGTCGCTGCGGGATCGACGCACGCGGGGCGCGGGGCCCGCCGTCGTTTTCCGGTTCCAGGATCGCGCGTCCGGGTCGGCTGGAGCGGCCCGAAACTTGAGGCTCCTTCGAGGTGGGCCGCAGAGTACTACGGCCTCGCCGAGCGGGCAAGGCCAAGTGGGCGTCCATCGTACGCACAAAAAGCCGAAGGCCGGCGATCCGCCCGTGGGGGCGGGATCGCCGGCCTTTCGCGGCGTGGGTTTCGTTCGAGTCCCGGGCGCCGATCAGTCGCGGCTGTTGGCGAGCTTGGAGAGCAGGCGGAGGATCTCCAGGTACAGCCAGACCAGGGTGACCATCAGGCCGAACGCCCCGTACCACTCCATGTACTTGGGGGCCTCGCGGCGTGCGGCCTCCTCGATGAAGTCGAAGTCGAGCAGCAGGTTGAACGCCGCCAGGCCGACGACGAGCAGGCTGAAGCCGATGCCCATCGGCGTCGCGCCCATCAGCGGGGGCGTGTAGCCGAAGAGGCGGATCACCATCGAGACGATGTAAAAGAGGCAGACCGCCCCCGTCGCCATGATGATCCCGGACCGCAGCTTGTCGGTGACCCGGATCGTCCCGCTGGCGTAGAGGAACAGCATGACCAGGGTCACGCCGATGGTCAGCGAGACCGCCTGCAGGGCGATCCCCTGGAACGGGCTGTCGAGCCCCTGGCGGAGGCGGACCTGGGCGTCGATGACCTGCGAGAGGCCGCCGAGGAACACGCCCTGCATCGCGGCGTAGACCGGCGCGGTCCAGGGGGCGAAGGTCGGCTTGAAGATCGTCACCAGCGAGGTCACGAACCCGGCGAGGGCCGCTCCCACGACCACGCCCATGGGCATCTGGCCGGTGCCGACCGCGTTCCAAGACCAGAGGCCGGTCGCCGAGAGGATCGCCAGCAAGAGGAAGGTCTTGCCCATCGTCCCCTGGACGGTCGTCGCCATGCTCCGAGGCGCGCCGTACACCTGGTCGTAGCCGGCGAACATATCCTGAGAAAAGGCGGGATTGCTGGACGTCACGGTTTCTTCTCCACGAGTTTCGCGACGGCTTCGGTCGATCGTCCGCGGCGGCGGCCGGCCCGGGAAGGCCGCGGGGCCGTCCACTGATATTCTCGACTGGTCCCCCGGATCCGGCAAGCAGAACCGCCGTCGCGCGGGACCGCCTCCATACCTCCTATCATACGACGACTTCCGACTCCGAGTTCGTTCAATCCGCCCGGTTCTTGGGTCCTTGAAAGGAAACTCATCGCCGGGCCGCCGCCTCAGCGCGCGGTCGCCTTCGGCCAGGCGACGTCGACCCCCTGGGCCTTGAGCTTGCTCTGGAACGTCTCGAACCGCTTCCGGTCGGCCCGCACGGCCTTCGGCGACTCATTGATCGCCAGCGCATGCGCCGCGACCGAGCCGGCGGCCTCGCCGATCAGCCACTCCACCGGATGCAGGCGGTAGCAACCATTGGTGATATGCGTGACGCCGAGGTTCTTGCAGGCGGCGACGAGGTTGGTCACGCGGACCGGCAACAGGGCGCCCAGGGGGATCTGGAACGGGAGCGAGGAGATGTCGACGTAGTTCTTCCCGCCGGTCGCCGGGTGGAGGTCGATCCGGTAGCTGCCGACGCCGACCGAGTCCCAGAACGGCTCGGCCGAGACGTCCTCCCGGCCCAGCTCCTTGCGCCGGGCTTCCAGGCCGACGTGCTGCTCGGTGACGGTGAACTCGGCCTTGATCCGGCGCGATTCGCGGATGTACGGGGCCTTGGCCAGGCCGTCGTCGGTCCCCACGAGGTCGGGGCGGAGCCTCAGGCCTTTCCAGCCGGTGCCCCCGTCGGGGCGCGGGCATTCGGTCTGGAGCCAGTACATCAGCGAGAGGCTCAGTTGCTTGGCGCGGCGGACGTGGTCCTCGGCCTTCTCGGCGGTCTGGCCCTCGGCGACGAGGGGGCCCAGGAGGTAGTCGTTCTGGGGCCAGTTGACCAGCGTCGCGCCGCCGCCGTCGTACGCGCCGGGGCGGTAGATCGACGGGTCGAGGATCCGGCGGTAGAGCCACAGGCCCTTCCCCTTGCCGGTGGGGTCGAAGCCCTGGTTGTTCGGCTTGAGGGTCACGGGGTGGGTGTAGCTCAGGTCCAGGAGCTTGCCGGCCCACGGCGGCGACAGGTCCGGGACGAACTCGCGCCAGAAGTCGTACTCCTCGGGGCGGTCGATCGTGTGGTCCTCGCCGTCGCGATACTCGGCCGGGAAGCAGACGGTGAACGCCTGCTGGACGCCAGTGTCGGCCTGGGCGAGCGCGTGGGGCTCGCCGGTCTCGGCCTGGCTTTCGGCCCCGACCACGTGCTCGACGCCGGCCATCGGCAGCAGGTCGCCCAGCTCGGTCGCGTCGAGGAAGTACGGGGCCGTCAGCGCGACCTCGGCCCCGGTCCGCCGGTTGCGGACGGTCACGGCGCGGATGCGGTCGCCGTCGACCTCGGCGCGGACCGGCTCGTGGTCCAGGAGCAAAACCAATCGGCCGAGCGACGCGTAGGGGGCGAGCATGTCCGTCAGGACGGACAGGCCGACGCGGGGCTCGTGGCAGAGCCGCGAGACGCCGCCGCCACCGGGGTTGAGGAACGGGTTGGAGAGCGCCTCCACGGTGAGCGGGGCGTGTTTCTTGTAGTAGTCGCGGACGCCCGTGCGATAGGCGCGATACGCGAGGGACGAGCCGAACTGCTCGATCCAGGGGTGCTCGTCCGGGGGGACGGCCTGGCTGGTGAGCTGGCCGCCGATCCAGTCCGTCGGCTCGGTCAGGACGACGCGCAGGCCCTGGCGCAGCGCCGCGAGCGCGGCGGCCACGCCCCCCACGCCGCCGCCGACGATCGCCAGGTCGGCGGCCAGCTCGCCGCGGGCGGCGGCGAGCCCGGCGAGGGCCTCGCGGCCCAGGGCGGAAGGGCCGAGCAGCGGCAGGAGCGAGAGACCCCGGCCGAATCTTTGAAGCAACAGGCGACGCGTCGTCATGGATTGACCTCTTGGGAGCGGACACCGATCTTGTTAGGATAAGCCCCCGCGGATCCCTCCGCGAGGGCATCCCGTCGCGCGAGAGTGGCGGAACTGGCAGACGCGCAGGATTTAGGTTCCTGTGCCGCAAGGCGTGAGGGTTCGAGTCCCTCCTCTCGCATGACAAATCGTCCCGACGGCCGGGCCGGCGTGGGCGGGCTCCACCATTACGGCGTCGTCGGACGGGCCGATCGCCGATTCCCTGGACAACGGCTGCCAGGCGAACGACCGGAGGCCGTCGCGGCAGAGCGCGGGGGCGTCGGGCCCGAAGAGGCGGAGCTCGTCGAAGCCGAGGCGCAGGGCCCGCGCCAGGTATTCGCGGTTGGTGTGCAGCCGGACGGGCTCGCCGGAGTGGCGGGAGCGGGCCAGGACCAGCTCGGTCGGCGGCCCCACGCCGGACGAGCGGGCGCGCCCGGCGACGCGGCCGCGTGCGGGTCGTCGCCGCCGGGGAGGCGGTCGATCGCGGCGAGGAAGGCGGCGTCGGCCGGGTCGATCGTCAGCCGGGTCGAGGCCGAGCCCGCGTCGGGCACGGCGTGCTCGACGCGCGGGAAGCGGGCGTCGGCCTGGATCGCCACTTGGAGAGTCCAGGCCCCGGCCCGCAGCGCGACGTGGGTCCCGGTCGGTCCGAGGAGGACCGGGACGTCGCGCGGCAGGGCTTTGCACGCGAAGAGCGGCACTGCGCGCACGAGGAGGTCGTCGTCCCGGGTCAGGCCGAAGCCGCCCTACACGAGCACCTGCCGGCCGTCGGTGGCGATCGCCTCCGAGGTCGAGCCCCTCAGCAGGATGCAGTCGAGGGCGTGGCGGGCCGATCGCTCGCCGGCCGACGCGGCGGTCTCGGCCAGGACCTCCAGGAGCCCGGGGGACCCTCGACGAGGTCGGCGGGCGTCTCCTGGAAGGCCGAAGGCGCGACGTCGGGGACGGCGTACTCGCGGGACTGCGGGACGCCCCGGTCGTCCCAGCGCGCGGTCGCGGGGCGGGGGCGGGGGACACCAGGAGCACCGGGGAGTCGTCGCGGCCCTCGAAGTCGGCCAACGACTCAAGCAGGATCATGACGGCCCCCTCGGACCCGGGGACGTCTTCCAGGAGGCACTCGACGGCCAGGTGGTCGAGGTGCAGCCGGACGCGCAACCCGCCTCCCGGGTCGGCGTGGACGACGAACGGGGGGGCCGGGCCGTTGCGGGCGAGGCCCAGGGTGCGGCGGCGGAGGACGGCCCGCAGGCGGCGGGCCTCGCGGCGGGTCAGGACGATCATGGCGGTCGACTCCATACATGGCAGGTGATTATCGACGTCAATCGATGCGGCGTGGCCTCGGCTGGGCGGGCATCGAAGTTCGCCCGCCGCACGGCCCGTTACGCGGCGTGGACGGGGCGGTGGGGCCGCCTCCCGGGCCCGGGGCCGGCGGCGTAGACGTCGGCGGCGGCGAACGCGAACTCCACGTCGCAGCCGCCGCATTCGGCGAGCGGGGGCGGGCCGCCGGGGCGGGCCGAGAGGGAGACGCCGCCGCCGCAGAACGGGCAGTCGACGGCCAGGTGGAGGTCCTCGGCCTCCGGGTCGTCGGGCCGCCCGGAGCGGGCCTGGAAGCCGAGGCGGCGGATCACGGCGAGCGGCTCGCCGATGCGGCGTGCGACGGTGCGGTCGAGCTGGGACTGGGTCACGGGGAGGCTCCTCTCGGGTGGGGGAAGGATCCAGGGGCGTAGATGCGACCGGCGGCTTCGGGATGACGCGGCGCGACGGCGCGGGACGGGGGACGACTGCGATCGACGGCGTGAAGCGCCCGTCAAGCCCGAGGGGTGCGAGGGCCGCAAGGGTCGGCCCGGTCCGGGGGCGCCAGCCGATTGGCCTCCAGCCAGGCGACCTCCGCCGCCAGGGCCTCGCCGCGGCGGGCGAACGGCCCGAGCGTCGGGCCGCCGCAGGGGGAGAGGTCGGCCGTCCAGCGGCCCTCGGCGTCGGGCTCGACATGGCTGGCGCGGGCGATCGTCGGGCGGCCGAGTGCGGCCAGGTCGACGGCCTCGGCGTAGGCGGCCCTGACGACGCCGCGGGGGTCGACGACCAGCCGCATCAGTCGCCCCCCGGCGCGGACGCCTGCCGGAGGATGCGGCGGCGGGGCCGCTCGACCAGCATGCCGTCCAGGGCTGACTGGACCTGGGAGAGCTGCGTCGCCGCCCGCCGCCGCAGGTCGGGGGCCTCGCGCAGCTCCCGCGGGCCCACGCCCCGGACCGCCTGCCGCGCCCGCTCCACCAGCTCGTCGAGCTGGGCGTCGCTGCGGACGTTGAGCGCCCGGAACCGGTCGAAGAAGCCGGACAGGTTCTCCACCGCCGAGTCGCGGAACACCTTGGGGCGGCCGTCGTCGCCCACGCCGTCGAGCCGCTCGGCCAGGTGCTCGACCAGGCGGGCGAACTCCTCGGCGAACGCCCGCTCGGCCAGCGCCACCGCCTCCTCGAACCGCGACTCCAACCGGGCCCGCTCGCGCTCGTAGAGGTCGGGCGCGAGCCTCATCAGGTAGTCGGGCGGCTCCACCGAGGGGAAGTCGCAGGCGACGGCGAACAGGCCGACGAGCGAGGCGGGGTAGTCGGCCGGGTCATACAGGCTGCCGAGCCGGCGGGCGGCCGCCCCCCTCAGCTCGCCGTAACGGCGGTCGAGGTCGGCGAGGGCGTCGTCCAGCTCGCCGCGGAAGCCGGCGATCCGCCGCGCGAACTCGTCGACCGCGTCGCGTCGGATCAGTCGCACGCCCGGCTCGGGGAAGGGCGGCGACACCTCGCGCCGGTACGAGCGGATGCGGCCGCGGACGGCGGTGACGGCGCGGAACGCCGGGTGCTTGACGTCGAGCAGCCGCTTGCCCGCGGAGAGGCATCCGCCCTCGGCGTCGAACGCCTCGGCGGCGCGGTCGCGCTGCGGGGCGGTCAGCGCCTTGCGGGTGCCCAGCCAGGTGAACGCGACGCGGGCGGCGGCCGTCTCGGCCCGCAGCCGCCGGGCCGGCTCGGCGAGGTCGTCGACTGATGCGACGGCCGGGGGTCCTTCGATGCGGTCGAGCAGGGTGGTCATCGAACCTCCTGGAAAGAGACGAGGCGGCCGGCCGTGCGGGCCGCCGCCTCGTGATGGGGTCTTCGTACAAGTCGTCGACCCGCCGGGAGAGCCCGGCGACGGAGGGTCAGTTGTCCGAGGGCTCGCCCCGGCGGACCTGGCGGCGGGGCCCCTCGGGCGAGCCGACGCGCGAATACACGCCGGGGCGGTCGGCGGCCAGGCAGCGGCCGGCGGCCCACGACCGCAGCCGCTCGACCGACTCGCCCGCGGTGACCGCCGCCGGGACGATGTTCCTCGCCGCCTCCACAAGCGGGACGTCGAGCAGGGCCGCCAGCCGGCAGCACGCCCGCACCGCGGCCCCGGTCCAGTCGGCGTAGCGGGGCCGACGCTGGTCGGGGTCGAGGCCGAACCGCTCCAGGTGCATCTTCCAGATCGCCTCCTTCTCGGCGGAGCCGGGCAGGTCGAGGAAGTAGATTGCGTCGAAGCGTTCCGCCCGGCCGAACTCGGGCGGCAGCTTCGAGACGTCGTTGGAGGTGCCGACGAAGAAGACGTCCGAATCGTGGTCGGACAGCCACGAGAGCAGCGAGCCGAACAGCCGCGCGCCGACGCCCGAGTCCCCATGGGAGCCCGAGGCGGCGCCGCCGAGCGCCTTCTCGACCTCGTCGCAGAACAGGACGCGGGGGGCCATCGCGTCGGCGATCCGCAGCGCCTGGCGGACGTTCCGCTCGGTCTCGCCCACGAGCGAGCCCAGCAGGGCCCCGACGTCGAGCGTGAGCGTCGGCCGGCCCGTCTCGTTGCCCAGGGCCCTGGCGAACTGCGACTTGCCCGTGCCCGGCACGCCCAGCAGCAGGACGCCCCGGGCGCGGACGCCGGCCCCGCGGCCGGGCCGCAGGGCCCGCGAGCAGAACGCCTTGAGGGCGTCCAGCCCGCCCAGGTCGGCGAACGCCTCGCCGCCGCGGTGCTGCGTCAGCAGGCCCGACTTCTTGAGCATGCCGGATTTCAGCTCCCAGAGCGGCCCGGCGGCGACGCGGCCGTGGCGGACGAGCGAGAGGCTGCAGGCCCCCTCGGCCTCGAACCGCGTCAGCCCCGCCGCAGCGTCCAGGACCCGGTCGAGCTCGTCGCCCCCGGGCAGCTCGCCCGGCTCGCAGGCGATCGAGCGGGCGATCGCCTCCAGCTGATCGCGGCCGGGCAGGTCGTGCTCCAGGACGACGAACTGCTTCTCCAGCTCGACGGGCACCTGGACGACCGGCGACAGGACGACGACGAAGGTCCGGGCCTGCTTGCCGGCGACGATCCGGGCGTCGAGGGCCTGGACGACCTCGGGGCTGCCCAGGAAGCGGTGGAAGTTGACCAGGACCAGCAGCGCCGCGCCGTCGGGCGCGGCCATGGCGTCCAGCGCCCGGATCGCCGCCAACGGGTCGGCGGCGTCGACGGGAGCGATAGCCTCGGTTTCGCCCCCGAGGGCCCTGAGGCCCCCGTCGACGTCCCATGCGGCGACCGACCACCCCCGGGCGCGGCAGAGGGCGGCGATCTCGGCCAGGGCGTCCTGGTGCTCGGAGGACCGGAGCCACAGCCCGGTGAAGCAGGCGCACGTACTCCTCGAGGCGCTCGGCGAGCGTCATCGAAGGCTCCTCTATGGTGTCTGGGGGAGGTGATCGCAGGTAGCGGGCGGCGAGGGATTCGGGGGCGGGGTCGGGTGAACTGATCCGGCCGCAGATCGGAGCGTTGGCCCTGGTGGAACTCGGCCGTCAGCGCCTCGGACGTCCGCCGGCCCAGGGCCCGCTCGACGGATCGGATCGCCTCGCGGCACTCCGGGCCGGCGAAGCCCCGCGTTCGGACGGTCGTCTCGCCCTTGGGGGCGACCGAGATCTCGACGACCCTCTTCAAGACGCACCTCCGACCTGGATCGTGAGCCTGATGGAGCCGTCGCCGAGGAGGCGCTCGGCGATGGCGTGGCCCCGTCTCCTCGCCTCGATCCGGGCCTTTTCCACCGCGTACATCTGCGGCAGGCGGTCGAGCGGGGCCCGCTCCCCCCAGGCCCCGCCGT
>NZ_JAALJI010000090.1 GCF_011064595.1 Paludisphaera soli
AGGCCTACGACGCCTTCGGCCACACGATCAGCGCCCTGACGACGGTCGCCTCGTCGCTGGTCATCGACACCGTCGGGCCGAAGGTCGCCGACCTGTTGTTCGACAACTTCCGCGGCCAGGTTATCGCCACCTTCCAGGACTTCGGCGGCGTCTCGAACGCCGGCGCGGGACTCGACCTCGCCTCGGTGAGGGACGCCCAAAACTACCGGTTCTCGCGGCTCCTGGCCATGAACCCGAACCTCCGTCGATTCCTGGTCACGTCGGTCGCTGTCGACCCGGGCACGACCGTCAGGGAGCAGATCGCGACGATCCAGCTCAACGGCGGGGTCGGCATCCAGGGCGGGAAGTACCTGCTCAACATCGCGTCCGTCGATCCGGCGAACCTGGCGGGCGTGCAGGACGTGGCCGGCAACGCGATGGACGGCGAGTTCTACGGCTACTTCCCGTCGGGCAACAACGTGAACGGCGGGGACTTCCAGGCCCGGCTCGACGCCATCCATCACACGATCTATCCGCCGCAGTCCCAGGCGGGCCCGGCGACCCCGGTGACCCCTCCGGGACGGCCGGCGACGGGGCGGTTCCTCCTTCAAGGCGGTGGCATATATTTGCCTAACCTTTCGAGGTTCGCCGGTCGTCGATCAATTTTTAGCTTCGGCCTACCTGGTCGTTAATCGGCCTTTTCAACTTGATCGCCATGGACCGCTAGGTTCGTCGACTTCTTCACCGTCGCGAAACTTCGTCACGCTGCGATCGCCGTCCATGCGAGGCGGCTTCTCCCGTGCTCGACCTAATCGACTGGCCGAAGGTCGACCGCCTGCTGGACGGGACCGAGAAACCGACCTCGGCTGAGAACTCATAGAGCGGAATTACGCCCGCAACCTCATGCCGAGACGCCCTCGTCTCTCAGGATCAGGAGATCGAGGGTCGCCGCCCGCAGGTCCCGCGTCTGGGCGATGAGCGAATAGACCATCGCCTCGCGGAACAGCCGCTGGGCAGGGTGCTCGATCCCGTTCGCCGCCCCGCCGCCGACGACGACGGCCGCGTTCGCCGCCCGCACGCCCAGGTCGATACACCTGGCCCGAAGGAGAGTCGCGTCGCCCCGCTCGTCCGTCGGGGTCGCGGGGTCGTCCCAACGGTCGACCGCCGCATGGACCGACGCGATTTCCCGATCAAGTGCGTCCACAAGGTCTGGAAACTGATCGGAGGCCCCGCTCGAGCGAAGCCATCCGACGGCTCCACGTGCCGCCCCGAGCGAGAGGGCCGTGAAGAAGATGTTCGACCTGACGGTGTCCGAGGCCAACTCCGCCGGCGTCATCGTCTTCACGTGACGCTGCGGCTCGACGCGCAACGCCCGGCATTCCAGGGAGACCGTCGCCGAGGCGTTCATGGCGCAGAGCCTCGCCGGCGGGGACGCCTGCAGTTCTTCGCTATCCGCAAGGGGAACCAGCGCCCACGCCGACCGGCCGTCGGCCAGGACGCCGGCCAGCAGGACCTCGTCGGCGAGGTCCCAGCCGGTCATCCATGGGGCGGTCCCGTCGAAGATCCAATCGTCGCCGTCGGTCCGAACGCGAAGCGGCGGCGGCCCTGGTCTCCGCAGGTGCGAGAAGGCCAGCGAGCAGATGAGGCTTCCCGCAGCGAGGGCCGGCAGCATCCGTTCCTTCAAGGCTTCGTTGGAGCTACCGGCGAGATGGCGGCAGCCGACGATGTGCTGGTAGTAGACGAAGGCTGTCAGCCCGCAGCCCGAGGCTATGGCGGCGAGGCAGTAGCGGACGACGTTCGGCGATGCTCCTTCGCCGCCGAATTGCGGAGGGATGGTCAAGCCGAGCATCCCGGCCTCAGCAAGGCGACTGATCTGCTCGACCGGAGGCTCGGCCGCCTGGTCGGCCTGGGCGGCCCGGGGGGCCAGGAACTGCGAGGCGATGGTCCTGGCTTGTTCGATGATTGAGTCGTCCGGCATGTGCTGTCCTCGGCGTCAGCCGTATCGGCATCAGTATCCGGGAATTCTAGCACGGGGAGTCGGTTCGAGCACCCCGCTGTGATTTCGGGAGCGGTCGCGTCGAATAATCGCTTGACACATCGCCCCGGCTCTTCCATAGTCGCGCCATGGACGACATCGACCCAATAGCCGCCTTCGTGACGGTAGCCAGGGCCAGCGCCAACTAACCTTTTGATCCGACAAGGACTTGCATAAGATACTCGTCGCTCCATCCGCAGGATCGTCTTCGGGCGGCGACGCTCTTGCGGTCGGGGACCTGTTTCAGGAGCGAGAGGCCGAAGCGGTTCAGCCAGGCCATGTTCTCGCGCAGATGTTTCTCGCGGATGCGGGATTCGTCCTC
>NZ_JAALJI010000091.1 GCF_011064595.1 Paludisphaera soli
TCGGGTTCGATTATCCTCTGTCGAGGGTCGGTCCTCGATACGAGATCGAGGCGGGCCTGACGGCGACCGACCTACCGAGGTCCGGCGAGGAGGCAGGCGATGCGGCCTGAGGTGGAAGCGACCGGCCCCAGGATGATCAGGAACCTCGGCGGCATGGCGGGGGCGATCGCCGCGGGAGACCCGGAATGACGGACGACATCCAGCATTCCCTGATCGCCGCCCTGCTCATCTGGTCGCTCCTCTCGCTGGGCACGGCCACTATCGGCCTTTACGCCCGCCCCGGAGAGTTCTGGCGGTCCTTCTGGCTCATGAGCGGGCTCTGGGGGCTGATCAACGGGCTGATCGCCTGGTACGCCTTGGTCGGCGGGGGTCGATCCCCGGCGCAACTGCTGCCGGTCCTCCGCATCAACACCGGACTCGACGTCCTTTACCTCGTGGTCGCCGGGATCTTGCTGAGCCGCAAGAAGCCCCTCCTTCGTGGCTTCGGGACGGGCGTCTTCGTGCAGGGGGCGTTCCTCCTGCTGTTCGACGGGTACTACTGGTGGCTGTGCGCCCAGGCCACGTGACGACCAGAGGCGAGGCTCACAGCCGTGGGAGCTGGTCCTCGTCGGGCTTCGTCGCTCATCGGTCCGCTCACGGTCGTACCGCCGTCGCCACGTCCCGTCTCAACTTGGGAAGAATGCGGCTCGCCATGACTGTAACGCCCGCTCCGCCGCTGGTCCTGACCCGCAGGATTCACCGCCGACCACCATCAGCATGAGCCGCTCCCAGATCGGATCAGGGTGCCTCGATCAACTTCATGGGGGCGGCACCGGCGTTGGCTCGAACCGTCATGGCTTCGGCCTGCTCCTCGACAGGCCGCCTCGCCAGGGCCTCGGCAACCCGAGTGCGGGCCGCCCTGACCAACCTGAGTCGATCTCACACCTGGCGAACCGCCGTGCCTTGCCGGCGAGGACCGTGGCGACCGCGGTGGAGCCCGAGCCCAGGCGCAAGTCCACGACCAGGCAGCCCGGCGGGCACAGCGACCGGACCAGGGCCGCCGAGGTCCCCACGTCCTGCTGCCAGGCGTGCAGGCTCTTGTCGCACTCCTCCGAGCGGAACACGTCCTCCAGGACGCCGTTGAGCCGCGGCCGCCCCGCCTTGCCGTTGCGGAGGATGAGGTACGGCGTCCACCGGTACTTCAACTGCCCGGCGTTGCGGATCGCCCGGAACTTGTGGACCTCGGCGACCGTCCATTCGTACCGCGGGCCGGCCGCCTGGATGCTGGCCAGGAAGTAGGGCAAGTAGATCCCGGTGAAGCAGGCCGGCATGCCGTCGGGCCTGAGCAAGCGGGCGGCGGCCCCGGCCGGCGACGGGCCGAGCTTCGCCTCCCAGGGCTGCTCGGTGAGCCTTGTGATTTGAAGAGCTTACGACTTCCAGGCCCTTGCCTTGTCGGGCCGACTGGGGTCGGCTAGACTTCCTGGTTTGCAGGCCAGGCCCATGCGGCGAAGCGTTCGGAGGTCGAGCGTGGAGACCAGCGAAGCGGCTGGCCCCTCCGAATGAATCCGGGCCTCGATCATGGTCGGCAGCACAGCATCCAAGACACCCGAAGTCGGCCAGGCTGTGCGAGTCCGCAATCGCCTTGCGACGATCCGTGCCGTCGAAGCCTACGACACCCGCTCCGCCCAAGGCCGTCTCCACGTCGTCGATGTCGAGTACCTCGACGACTGGCGTTACCCCGAGTCGGAGCAGTTGCTCTGGGAAGTCGAGGCCACGGCCACGATTCTGGGGACGACCACCCTGCCGGGGGTCGATGCAAACCGGCCCGACAGCCCCGAGGCGTTGCAGGCGTTCGTCAACGCCCACCGGTGGACCCGGCTGAACCGACTGCGAGAGGGCGAGTCCATCGATGACGAGCCGCTCTTGGGCGTCTGGAACTCGGCCATCCAGGTCCATGCCTACCAGCTTGAGCCCGTCCTGAAGGCCCTGGCGATGCCCCGTGTCAGCCTGCTCCTGGCCGACGGGGTGGGATTGGGCAAGACGATCCAGGCGGGACTGGTCCTGGAAGAACTCCTCCTGCGTCGTCGCATCCGCCGCATTCTCGTCGTCTGCCCGGCGATGCTCCAGCGGCAGTGGAGGTACGAACTGCGGCGCAAATTCAACCTCGACTTCGAGGTGATCGACTCGGATTCGACGTTCGGGCTCCGACGCCGCCTGGGTATCGACACGAACCCCTGGAAAGCCTTCCCCCGCATCATCACCTCGATGGACTACCTCCGCAT
>NZ_JAALJI010000092.1 GCF_011064595.1 Paludisphaera soli
CTACTTCTATCTCGACGGCCTCCCCAGCCACGCCTACATGCGGATGCTCTACAAGTATCCGCAGGTCGAGTACCCTTACGCCCGGCTGGTCGAGGAAGGCCGCCGCCGGGGCCGGGCGGAGCCCGAGTTCGAGCTGGTCGACGCGATCGGGGACGCCCTCCGCGCGGGCCGCTACTTCGACGTCTTCGTCGAATACGCCAAGGCCGACCAGGAGGACGTCCTCTGCCGCGTCACCGCGATCAATCGCGGGCCCGAGCCGGCGGAGGTGCACGTCCTGCCGCACGCCTGGTTCCGCAACACCTGGAGCTGGGGCCACGACCCGCGCCGCCCCGAGCTGCGAGCCGACGGCCCGGGCCGGGCGAAAGGATGCATTGATATTATTGAGAATTTTCATGTATTAATAGACTAAATGACATAGGCTGAGTTAAACCAGCGGCTCGTGATTCTCAGGAACGGTGACTGTCGTCATCGCCGTGACGCCGCGCTCCAAGGTGTGCTGACGAATCGAGACTGGCCGCGAAAGGACCCCGGGCCGAATTCGGCGGATGGACCGGCACCGGTCATATCGGTCCCTCGATCCGAGAGGCATGGCCGAGAGGGCGAACGATTCAGGGGGTGAAATCGAGCAGCCGCGGGGAATATCGGGGCCGATCGAGACCTTCGCCGAGACCCACGGCCTTCCGCCGCGCGTCGCGGCGGTGAGGCCCGCCTGGGCCGCGGACGGATCTGGACCGCCGGTCCGACGCGTGGCGGCGGCGGGGCGAAATGGCCGTGCACGTCGGGCCGGACGAGGCGCCGGCCGAGGCGATCGCACAAGGCCGCCGACCTGAGGCGCGACCCGATCGGGCCGGACCCTTGCGACCGGGGCGGTCAATCGTCGACCGGGTGCGCGCCTGCCGGCGGCAGGTCCTCCATGCCGACCTGGCCTCCGCTCGGCCGCGGGACGTGACGATCCAAGTTGGACCGGACGAGAGGCGGCGGGCTGCGGTCGATCGCCGCTATTCCTGCTCGGTCGAGGCGCTGGCCCGAGAGCACCGGCTCGCGCCTGCCGCCGTGAGGTCGAGGCCGCCCCGCAAAGATCCTCGGACGGCCCCGGCGCGACGGCTGCAGAGGGCCGGTCGACATGGTTCCATTCACGGCTCTCACGCTGAACCGAAAGGCCGGCGGTCACGTCGCAAGGGCCGATCGGCGAGCCCAGGGTCGTCCGGCATGCCGGCGATTCGGGCCGTACTTGAGCGAGGCCCGGGCTCGGCCCGCCGCCCTCGAATCCACCACAGCCAGGCCCAGGATGTGGGCCTGGCGGCTGAAGGCCCGAAGTTTTGATTAACCCTCATCGAACATCCTTTCGCGCACTTGAAGCGTTTCGCCGGGAGCCCGATGAGTCGAGGGTGGAGGTGCCGTTCAGATACCGAGACCTGCAGGCAAACGTCCCCGGACGGCCTGTCGGATCGCGGGTCCTTTGGTACGGACGGCCCAGACGCCCAGGCCGGCCATCGACGCGGCCCCAAAGAGCGCGAGCGACGAGGGCTCGGGGACCGCCGCGAGGCTGTAGCGGACCTGGCCGAACTCGAAGCCTCCCGAGCGGGCGGACGCGCTGAGCACTACGCGGGTGAAGACGTCGGTCGTGGTCGTGGCCGCGAAGAGCCTGGCCCCGCCGGGCGCCACCAGGTTTCGAGCGATCGTCCCGACCTCGACGTCGCCGTTGTAAAAGACGGCCGTCAGCCGGAACGTCGGGTTCGTGAACGGGAAGGTCGGGTTGTTCGACTCCATCTCGACACCGAAAGTGCTCAGGGCCGAGCTGAACGTCAGCTCCCGGGTCAGCTGGAATTGCGAGAAGAGGACCGGCGGGGCGATCTCCTCGACGGTCGGAGGATTCCCCCAGCCGAAGATCCCCGGCCCGACCTGGGTGACGGTCGTCGGCCCCGAGAAGGCGACCGTCAGGGTCCCGTCGGTGATCGAGTCGAGGACCGTGCCGAACGGTTGCGTGATCGGGATCTTCGTCGTGGAGCCCGTGTACTCGTCGGTCGGGTTCGAGAACGTGACGAAATCGGCGTACGCTTCACCGCCGAGCAGGGCCGAGAGGGCCAGGGCGACGGTAAGGGATCGGGAGATGATCATGCGGTACTATCCTTATCCAGAATCCTTGGGGGTCGGAACATCCGGAGTTCGAGGCT
>NZ_JAALJI010000093.1 GCF_011064595.1 Paludisphaera soli
GGCGAGAGGTGGAAGACGGAATTCGTCCTGGAGGACCTGTGAAACCGCTCCCCCCGTTCATGGCTCGACTCGAGGACGACATGACGAAGTGCGTCGTCCGCAACGCCCGGCGGATCCGCGACGAAGTCCTGGCGCGGGGGCTTCCCCCTAGTGAGGCCCGGACCTTCACCGTCGAGGCCCTGGCCGCAGGCTTCGACGGGGCCGTGGACCAGTTCCTCGCCGACTTCCGGTCCGCCGCCGATCGCCGATCGCCCGCCGCTTTCATCGCGGCCGTCCGACGGAGCGGGATGAAACGGCGCGTCGTGTCCGCCGGCCTCCGCGCCGCCTTCCCCGACCAGCAGCTGAATTGACCGGAGGACTCCATGAACGAATCGAAACTTGAGCATGGATTGGGGCTGATGCTCGATCCATCGGATACGCGGCCGGCAATCGAGGGAAACCTCGCCAAACTCCAGCACATGCTCGACGACGCGGAGGAGGAGACGGCCGCAACTTACGCCGAGACGGCCCGAAGCTTGAAAGCCTACGGCGAATCCGGCGGGCTGACGGGCGACGATCTCCGCAGCTGGGTCCGCTGCCGCCTCGCCGATCGCGACGCGGCGATCTCCCGTCGGATCCGCGAGGAATCCGAGGCGGGGCGGGGGGGCCCGCTCTCCGGCGACGACCTCGTGATCGTGGAGCGAGGCGAGGAGATGGGCCGGCGGGCCCTCGACCGGGCCGTGTCGCTGGTGTTCCCGGCTTGACCGTAGAAGAACGACGTCCCAACCAGGAGGGTGGAATCGCGATGGGTGGCGACTATTACAGCCGCGCGGCGACGGCGACGAGCGGGGGCCCGGCCTTCGCGACCGCCGAGGACGGCCGCAACGAGGAAGCCGCGAAGGCCGCGATCGAGGCTGCCTGGAACGTCGAGATGGTCCGCTACGGCGGGCGGTTCAACCCGATCGACTGGTACGCACTGCGGGACGGCCGGATCGTCGCCTACGTCGAGCTGAAGACGCGGAGCCACGCCCCCGAGGCGTTCCCGACCGTCTTCCTGAACCAGCGGAAGTGGCTCGCCCTCACGATGAGCTTCGTCTACACCGCCGTCCCCTCGATCTTCGCCGTGCGGTTCGCCGGCGGCGAGGTCCGCTGGATCGAGGTCGACCGCATCGACGCCCGCCGCCTCGAGGTCGCCGGCTGCAAGAAGCTGGTGAAGGCCAGGACCGACCGCGAGCCGGTGATCCACGTCCCGATCGCCGAGATGCACGTCCTCAAGACTCGGAGGGATTCCGCGTGAACGAGCCCCGAACGAACGCCGACGTCGACCGCCTCGTGGACGCCGCGATCTGCCTGTGCCACGCCAAGCTCGAATCGGCGACGGCCCACGATCGCCGGATCATCCTGCGGGCGCTGGCCTCGGCCGTCGAGACCCCGTACCAGGCCGGCGACGACGACACCGCCGTCCTGATGGCCCTGGCGACGATCGCCGCGCTGTCCGGCCAGGCCGGTGCCGCGGCCGACGCCCTGGCGACCGCCACCAACCCGCCCGCGAGCGTCTACGCGGGCCGCGCCGCCCTGACGGCCGCCCCTTCCAACAACTGACGGAGGAATGCCGATGTCGACCGCGACCGAGGCCCCGCCGTCGCCGCCCACCGCGCGACAGCTCGAAATCCTGGCGTTCATCGTCGCCTACCGCGACGCGAACGGCCTCTCGCCGACCGTCCGCGAGATCGGCGAGGCGTTGTCCATCAAGAGCCCCAACGGGGTGATGTGCCACACCAGGGCCCTCGTGAGGAAGGGCCTGCTCCGGAGCCACGGCCGCTGGATCTCTCGGGGGTTCATCCCCGTGGCGCCGGCCGCCGGGCGCGGGTGCTGCCCGACGTGCGGGAGGCCCCGAGACGAGACCGGGACCGCCGCGACGGAGTGACCGGCGGAATAACCAGGGACGCGAAGCGAGGGCTAGCCGATGGCGACGATGCTGAGGGTGGACGCGAAGGATGCGGCTTCGGCCTGCGAGTTGACTATGAACCAGGCCGCCTCGCTCGGCGGCGTGCGACCCTGGACCGTCGCGAAGTGGCTCGACGCGGGGCTGATCC
>NZ_JAALJI010000094.1 GCF_011064595.1 Paludisphaera soli
TCCTGGACTTTCTGAGATTGCATGAGCATCAGGCCACGAGCCGCAGCAGCCGGTCCGCGGCGACCTGGATTTCGGCGTCGGACGGGCCGGCCCGCAGGATCGCGAGAATCTCCCCGGCGAGGATTTCGCGGCACCAGGCCCGGCGCTTGTCGGCGTGGCTGGGGCGGCGGGTCGGTTCGTCCCACGGCGACTCCGAGCGGTCCACCAACTCGGCCTCGGATCGTCTCCACGCCCACGCCTCGGTCAGGCTGTAGGTCCAGAGGCAGACGTGGAACGACCCGACGCCGGCGTGGATGAACCGGACCTGCTGCTTCCCGGCACCGACGACCTCCTTCACCTCGCGAAAGGCGATCTCCAGGCTGAAGCGATCGGCGATCGTGGTGAGGACGTCGGCGACCGTGGCCCTGGGGTCGGTGCAGAAGTAGGCCCGCCAGCCGTGAGGCTCGTCGACCAGCACGACCCGGATCACGCCGCCGGCCGGCCGCCACGTCGCCAGGAACGTCTTGTACCGCTTGACCGCGGCCCCGTCGTACAGATCGAAGGAGCCGCGAGACCATCCCCGCCTCTGCCCGGCCCGTTTGGCGAGGTCGACGACGCGCTCGCCGTAGACGCGGGGGCGGCCCCGCCGGCCCGCCGGCCTCGGGCCGGGGACGGTCCGCAGCGCCGCGTCCTTGCGGAGCCGGCTGACGACCGTGACCCCCAGGGCCTTCGCCGGCTTCAGCACGTCCTTCTTGGCGTAGGCCCCGTCGGCGACCAGCCAGATCGGCCGCCTCAGCAGGCCGAGCCAGGGCTTGGCCCATCGCAGGAGTTCGACGGCCATCTCCAGCTTGGTTCGGAACGCGGGCCGATGCTTCGGGTCGATCGCCGGCAGGTCGACCTCGCGGACGTACAGCCGCGACAACAAAGGCAGGCCGATCACGCCCCACCGCCCATGCTCCACGAGCAGCGCCAGCACGACGAAGACGTGGCCGTAGACGTGCGGCGAGCCGGCCGGGCCGGGCGTCGGGTTGTGATGGACGCCGGCCGCCTGGACGTACGGCCCGTAGCGTCGGGTCGGCGTGTCGTCGATCGCCAGCGTCAGCCGCCCCGACCCGGTCGCCAGCGGGGCTATGACCTCGTTCAGAAGGCGGACGGCGATCGAGTCGGCCTTCCTGCCGGCCGCGGCGACGGCGAGGTAGCAGGACTGGAACCGGCCGCTCTGCCTCGCGGCCCGAATCCACGTCGTGACCGTGCGCCTCCCCCGCGCCAGGACCGCGCCGACGAACAGCAAGGCGAGCCTTGGCGCAGAGCGGCGGTCGAGCGGCCCGGCGAGGCGGACGAACCACTGGCAGGGTACGAGCGTCGGATGAGAGGATGTCATCGGGGCCGGCTCCGCTCGGGTCGATGGTCCGGTGTGGTAACCGCCATCGTCCCGCCCGGGCCGGCCACCGTCCACTCATCCTCGTGAGGCTCTCGTGAGCCAGCCGAACGAGCAATACGCCTACTTCGCCGTAACGGGTTCCTTCGACCCGGAGGAGATCTCCTCCAGGGCAGGCGTTGATCCCAGCGATTCCTGGCGCGCAGGTGACCTACACCCCCGGACGAGGATGGAGCGCAAGTTCAGTCGCTGGTCCCTCCACTCACGTCTACCCCGCGACGAGCCATTGGAGGCGCACATCAGGGACGTGCTGGATCAGCTCGATGAGAATGCCGAGGGGTTCGCTTCCCTGTCCCGAGATTACGGCGGGTGCATGCAGCTCGTCGGCTACTTCCACGAGCGCTACCCGGGCCTGCATTTTGACGCCGACCTCGTGGCGGGGCTTGGGAGATACGACTTGAGTGTCGATTTCGACTTCTATGACCTCTGGTCAGACCAACGTGAAGGCACCTGAGCCGACGCCTCGACACACCATCGGGAGGGGAGACTCGGCGACGCGGCGGGTGTGAGGCGCCGAATTTCCAACCCGGTCAGGAACTGAGCCCGTCGAGCAAAGGCGTTGTTGATCCGAATACACAGAATTCCGGAAAGTGCAG
>NZ_JAALJI010000095.1 GCF_011064595.1 Paludisphaera soli
TTCTACTGTAACCGATCCGATTTGAAGCCTGGTGGTTGGCCGTGTCGTTGCGGATCGAGGTCAGACACCGTCGGGCGGCGTGAGGCCGTAGCGCCTCTCCTCATCGGCCAGGAAGCCGGCGAAGGTGCCGTCGAACTCCACCGTGGGATGCCTCGAATTGATCTCGGTGCGCCCGAGCCACGAGAGGTGGATGACCGTGAAGCGGTCGGACTCTTCCGTGTGTCGGAACAGGGCGTCATCCGTTGCCCCCTCACGCCAGGCGAAGGTCTCGACCGGCTGTCCGGCGAGGAGATGTCCCGGCGGCAACTCGCGTTGCAGTTCGGCGTGGAGATCCCGTGCCGTATCGTCGTCGGGATAGAACCAGCCCTCCGGCAGGGCCGGGCGGGATAGCGGGGTGGCACTCATCCGCGGGCGACTCCTAACTCGTATTCGGCCGCGGCCGCCGCGGAGGGAATTCTCCGGTGGCCTTGTGCCAGTGGTAGATCCGCGCCTCCTCGTTACGCCGCAGAACGCGGCTGACCACCTCCGCGATCTCCTCCGGGGTCGGCGGTCGATCGCGCAGCAGGCGGGCCAGGATGCTCCTCGCCTGCGGCACCGTGATCGCCGGGGTTTTCCCCCCCGACGTGCCGACGCTCCAGGCACAGGAACCACAACGCCAGCAGCGAGAGCGTCATGTGGTGATGCCATCCCACCCAACTCCGCACCTCGTAGTGGTCCAGCCCCGCCTCGCCGTTGCCGGCCTCGAACATCTCCTCGATCCGATGCCGACGCCGCTGGGCTCCCAGGATCTCCGCCAGCCGCACCTCGGCGCCCGCGTTGGTCAGCGCGTAGTCGGTCTGCGACTCGCCCACCACGCGGATCACCACCAGGCGCTCCTCGGGACCGATCCGGCCGTCCTGCTTGGCCTTCACGCGCACCGTCATCGCGTCCACGATCAGCGGGCCCTTCTCGCCGTCTCGTACCGTGGTCCGCTCCCAGCGCGACTCCGGCTGGCTCGCCGCCCAGGCGTCGGCCCGCACAAACGGGACCTCACGCTTGCGGCCCGCGCCGGCCCGCCGCCGCGGCGGGCGGCGACGCTCCAGGTCGCGCACCGTCGTGTTGCACGGCACGTCCAGGACGTAACGCTCCTGCCGTTGACGCAACGCCGCGCGGAACTCGGAGGCCCGGCCAAACTCGTCATCGCCCGCGATCCAGCCGTGGGCCAGGCCGGGCAGACTCCGATCGAGCATCTCCAGCACGATCTGCCACTTCTCGCGGAACACGACCTCCGGCGGGACATGGCACTTCTCACGGCGGGCCGCGTCTTTGGCCCAGTCCTCCGGCAGGTAGAGCCGGCGGTCCAGGGGCGCGTAGCCGTCGTCGGTCGCGTAGGCGAGAAAGACCCCGACCTGGCAATTGTCGACCTTGCCGAGCCGGCCGCACCACTGCCGGCCGACCCCGCACGACTCGGTCCCCTTCTTGGGGAACGAACTGCCGTCGACGACCACCACGCCATCGGCCGTGGCCAACGCCTCGCCGACGTGCGTCCGCAACTCGGCCATGACCGCCTCGTCGTCCCACTTGCCACTGCCGACGAAGAACTGGATCGGCTTGCGGGGCAGGCCCGCCTCGATGGCGATCGGCTCGGAGGTCTTACGCTCCAGGCCGCCGAGCCGGCCGCGGATGACCAGGGCCGCGGTGGCCCGCTGCTCGACGCGATAGAAGCGAGGCAGATAGCGTTGGAGAAAATCCGTCAGGCGGTCGTCTCGCCCCCGGACGGATTCCGGCATGACCACGGCATCAGCCAGCAGGGCCTGGGCCTCGGGATGATCCAGGAGCGACATCGGGTCAGCTCCCCGGAGTGTGCTTATCCTCCACGCTCGTCAGAATATAAGGCCCGACCCAGGGTGTCACGAAAAATCGGTTACAGTAGAA
>NZ_JAALJI010000096.1 GCF_011064595.1 Paludisphaera soli
GGCCATGAAGCTAACAGGCGGCCTGAGCAAGAAGATCGGCCTGCCGGACTACGGGTCGCTCGGCGCGACCTGCGGCCTGGAGTTCGAGCTGCCCGAGCCCGGCGACCACGCCGACCCGGGCGCGGTCGAACGTCGGGCCCTCGCCGCGTTCGACGCCTGCGCCCGCGTCGTCGAGGGCGAGCTGCGCCGGAGGCGGCCGCGCCCCGGCCCGCCCCCCGGCGGCCTCGTCGAGGGCGGGAGCCCGGGCGGCGGGGCCGATCGTCCCGACGAATCGGTATGTCGCCGTCGCCGCCCCGCCACGCCTTCCCAGCTCCAGGCGCTCCGGTCCGCCTGCGACCGGCGGCGCGTGGACGCGGTGGGGCTCGTGCGCGGGCGGTTCGGCGTCGCCGGCCCGGAGGCGCTGACCGTCGCCGAGGCGAGCCACCTGATCGCCGGCCTGCGGGGCTCGGCCGACGCGGGCGAGCCGTCCCAAGATCCCCAGGCGTGAGGCCCGGACCGGGAGGTCGTCTACCTTGAACGCGCGCAACAAGCTGAACGTCGCCTATCTCAACGGGTGCCTGTTCTTCGCCTCGATCATCGGCGTCGCGGCCCAGAGCTGGCCGGCCTTCCTGGCGACGTTCGCGGCCCTCGCGGCCGGCGGGGTCGCCTGCGGCGACATCCGGCTCCGCCCCGGGCGGCGCTGATTCCCAGGGGCGGGCCCCGACGGCGGCTTCGGTCGCCGTCGGGGCCGCGTCCCGTTTTTTATCCATAGGCGGCCGGACGGCGAGCAGGAGCCCCGCACGCCCAGAGATTCGAGTCGGTCGAACCCGTCCGCCTTCACGGAATGCTAGAGCGGTTTCTCATTGACTGTGTCGGTTGACGCGGTTATCCCTGGCTGGCTATGGAGGGCCCCCAGGGATGAAAGCCTACTCGTCCGACCTTCGCGAGCGGGTCGTTGCGGCCTGCGACGCCGGCGACGCGACTCGCGAGCGGATCGCCGCTCGCTTCTCCGTCAGCGCGACCTGGATCCGCAAGCTGATGCGTCAGCGACGTCAGACCGGCTCGATCGCCCCCAAGCCGCGCGGCGGCGGTCGGGCTCGGGCGTTCGACGCCGAGGCCGATCGGCGGCTCCGCGAGGCGGTCCGGGCCGACGACGACGCCACCCTCCGCGAACTCGCCGACGCCGCCGGGGTCGCGTGCTGCGCCTCGGCCGTGCACCGGGCGCCGAAGCGGCTGGGGATCACGCGCAAAAAAAGTCGCGGCGGGCGGCCGAGCAAGACCGCCCTGAGTTGAAGGCCCGGCGGGCGGCCTGGCGTGAGGAGTTCGCCGGGATCGACCCGTCCCGGTTGGTCTTCGTCGACGAGACGGGGGCGAGCACGGCGATGGACCGGACGCACGGCCGCTCGCCCAGCGGCGTGCGGGTCGACGGCCCGGTCCCGCACGGCCACTGGAAGATCGTCACGCTGACGGCGGCCGTCCGCCTGGGCGGTGCCGGGGCCTGCCTGGCCTTCGATGGCGCGACCGACTCGGCCGCCTTCGAGACCTACGTCGAGCGATGCCTGGTCCCGACGCCGAGGCCCGGCGACGTCGTGATCCTCGACGACCTGTCGTGCCACAAGACGACCGAGGCCGCCCGGCTGATCGCCGCGGCCGGGGCCGAGCTGCGGTTCCTGCCTGCGTACAGCCCCGACCTCAACCCGATCGAGCGGATGTTCTCGAAGCTCAAGGCGTGGCTGCGATCGGCCAAGGCCCGGACGATCGACGGGCTGATCGAGGCGATGGGCGACGCCCTGCGGGCGATCCGCCCCGCCGACGTCCTGGGCTGGTTCCGCCATAGCGGATATCAGGCCCCACGATCAAGCGACACACCCGATGAGAAACGGCTC
>NZ_JAALJI010000097.1 GCF_011064595.1 Paludisphaera soli
ATGCCGCCGGTTGGCCCAGCCGGGGTCGCGCCTTTGTCCCCCGCGACCCGCAGATACGCCTCATGCACCAAGGCCGTGGCGTTCAGGGTCTGACCGGGCAGCTCGCCGGCGAGTTGCCGCGCCGCAAGCCCCCTCAACTCATCGTAGACCAATGGCAGGAGCTCGACGGCCGCCTGCGGCTCCCCCCGCCCGATCGCTTCGAGGACCTGGCTGATCTCCCGCATCGTTCGCCGTCTCCGGCCCGCCGACTCGTAAGGATGTCGCGGCCGCCCCGTCATCAGGGATGAGGACCGGTCGATGCCGGCTGCTACTTTATCGAAGTCATCCGTATCACGTGCAAGATTTACCTTGCGACCGTGTGGCATCGGAGCGGTTTCTCGTCGAGTCTACCGCTCGATCGGGAGTCCGGCCATCCTCCCATGGCGGAACCAGACCGCGATGTCGGCGGGGCGGACGGCCTGCGGGGCGTCGCCCATCGCCCCGATCAGGCATCCGATCGTCCTCGCCCCGGCCGATCGCGGCCAGGCCTTGAGCTTCGAGAACATCCGATCGAGATCAGGGCTGACGGCGACGAATCGTTCGCGAAGAACGCGAACAGAAATCCATCCCTGGCGGCCCTCCACACCAGGCCGGAGATGGCCGCGACAACCGACCCCGTCAACAAACAACCGCTCTGACCGGGTGTCGAGACAGCCGGCTTCTTGACCGGCCGACGGGCCATGAGGTGGATCAGCGCGTGGTAGATGAACGCATCGGCGCCGGCCGTCGATTCCTGGCCATCCTTCGACCGCCTCCGCGATTGCCCCATCCAGGCGAAGGCCCGCTCGAACCGCCATCGGAACGGGATCACCTCGAACTTCTTCGCTCCGGGCTTCTTGGTCATGACCTTCTGCCGCAGCCTGTTCCGCCGCCTCAGCCCGTGGATCCGCTCGGCGATCGCCTGCCCGTCCTGCTGCGCCGGGAGGGAAGGGAGGTCGAGCGCAAGCGGGCCTGCCGCCTCGACGCGGAAGAAGGCCTGGCCGTGCGCAGCAAGACTCCGCGTAGCCACGCCAGCCCGCAGGTCCGCACGACGCCGGCCGCCGCCGAGGCGGCCGGCGTCGTCTGGGCGATGGACTTCATGAGCGACTCGCCCTCGGATGGCCGCCGATTCTGGTCGTGGACCGTCGTAGACGCATTCACCCGCGAGGCGGTGGCTACCCGGGCCGACCTCCAGCTCACCGGCGACTGAACCGTCCGCGTCCTCGAAGGGCCGGCCGCCTAGAGGAGAGTCCCGTCGAGCATCCGGCGGAGGACGGTCGCGAGTTCGCCAGGAGGTCGCTGGACCTTCGGGCCTATTTCAACGTCGTCACGCGGGATTTCATCAGGCCGGGGAAGCCGACCGACATCTCATTCATCGAGGCGTTCAACGGCCGGCTCCGGCAGGAGTGCCTGGACGGGCTCAGGCCGAGCGGGCCGCGATCGACGGGTCGGCGGAGGGCTTCGCCGCGCCTTCACGCGCCAGGGTCGGCTGGTGGGGGAGACCTACGTGGCGGCCCACGCCGGCGAAACCTTCCCGATACCGACGCTCGCCGAGGCACGAAGGACGACGCCCGCGGAGCTGGACGTGACGATCCCCGTAGCCCGACGCAGGTGGAGGCGATCCGGCGGGCCGAGACTGACGCGGCCCCGTCCGTCGTCACCCGCGGAAGGAGCTCGCATCCTCGCCGCCCCGCGCCCGGATTATTCGTCGGTCGACGGCCGGGCGGGGGCCGATGACGGGAGGTCCGCGAGCACGCGGTGCGCGCAGGTGACGGCCAGGGCCCCGTCGCCCACGGCGAAGGCGACGCGT
>NZ_JAALJI010000098.1 GCF_011064595.1 Paludisphaera soli
CGTACGAAGGTGTCACTGAGCAGCACCAACGTCACGGACGGCCCTCCGACGCTCAAGTCTCTATGCTGCCAAGCCTTGGCGTTGGCTTAGTGGCGTTCGGCGTTATGTCCGGTAATCGGTCTCAGGGGCAGGGGGCCTGAAGTGGCCTCGAGCTGGTTTGTGCAACAGGCCGTTGCACAAACTTCATCCTTGCCCAAACCGCGTGGATGTGAGATGATGGCTAGACTAGCTAGCTGTTATGGAGGCGTCCGATGACCTGGAATCTCGCCGAAGCGAAGAATCGATTGAGCGAGGTGGTGAACCTCGCCCTCTCCGAGGGGCCGCAGACCATCACCCGACGAAACGACACCGTCGTCGTCGTGTCGGCCGAGAAGTATGCGGAGCTGACCGGCCAGCGTCAGAGCTTCAAGGACTTTCTCATGAGCGGGCCTTCCTTCGAGGGGCTCGACCTCGAACGGGACGAGAGCCCGATGCGGGACGTCGAGTTGTGAAGGTTCTGCTCGACACCTGCACGCTCGCCGAGATTCGCAAGCCGGATGGAAGTCAGGCCGTGAAGACGGCCGTGGCCGAGATATCCGACGAGGACCTCTATCTGAGCGTCCTTACGCTGGGCGAAATCGTCAAAGGCATCGCCCTGCTTGCCCCCGGGAAGAAGAAGAAGACCCTATCCTCCTGGCTCGTCTCCCTCGAGAGTCTGTTCGACGAACGCATCCTACCGCTCGACGCCGAAACCGCGAGGATTTGGGGCGAGCTGACCGCACGGGCTCAGAAAAAGGGAGTCGTCGTTCCAGGCGTCGACGGTCTACTTGCGGCTATAGCTCTCCGGCATGGCCTGCACGTGATGACCCGCAACACGAAGCACTTCGACGCGTCCGGGGCACTGGTCGTCGACCCATGGCAAGACAAATGAACCGAGAGTCGGAGCAGAGTCGATGGAATCCTTTCTCCAAGAACGATTCGAGCGAAGCCTTGAGGTGTTCGGCCGCGAAATCTACCCCCAGGAAGGGGAACCAATCGTGTGTCAGCTGCACGAGACCTTCGGCTCGTTCGACCAAGGCTCCCACAATTGCCTCGGATGCAACTTCGCCGATGTGACCGCGTGGATAAACAATCACCTGTCCGACTTCGACCAGTTCACCGACGTCGCAGAATCGATGTCGTTCTACCTGCTCAAGCTGTACCTGTTCGTGGAGCGTGCGTACGAGATTTTCGACATCATCCAGCTGCCCGAGGAACACAGGAAAAAGCACTTCTCTGCATTTATAAACGTGCACGAATGGGCAAACTTCATTAAGCACCCCAAGGCTTTCCTGCTCGTACACCACCCGGCCCATTTCATAGAGGGGATGCCGGTCTTCGACGCGTCGAAGTACTCGGTCGTAATAGACCAGGAGTTCGTCAAGGAGTTCTATTCGGGGGCGGATAAGAACGGGAAGCTGTACACGAAGCTCAAGAACAAGCGAGACGTGGCCGTCCTCTATCCCGACCCTCTCGGACTCACTGAGAGCTTCTGCGAAGCCATTCACAAATTCGTCCGCGTCCTTCAAGAGAACGAGGTATACCGGGAGGTTCTGGCTTCACGCACCACGTACGAAAATTACTACACGCAAGACGATTCCAATTAGTCGCGTCGGGAGGCCATCGAATTGCGGCGGATATGTAGGACGACGGCGATGTGAACGCGATGAGCGTTCAAGCATGCTGTGCAGGATAGAGGGGGTTATCCTGGAACGCCATTAAGGTAACGGCAAGTCCTGCCCGCCTCGCGACTTGAGCATCGAGGGGCCGTCCGTCACGTTGGTGTTGGTCAACGACACCACCGTGCA
>NZ_JAALJI010000099.1 GCF_011064595.1 Paludisphaera soli
GTAGCCGTTCACGGCCTGGGTTGCTTGCTCAAGGTTGCATGATTATAACAGCCGAATGGAACGGCCGACCTCGATCCCTCAGCACATCTGGGACAGCTTCTCGGACGAGGCCAGGGCCATCGTGGGGACTATCATCGTCGGCTTGGAGCAGCAGATCGCGGGGCTGAAGCGGCATGTCCAGGATCTGAATACCGGCGTCGACCAGAATTCCACAAATAGCTCCAGGCCGCCGTCGACCGACCCGATCGGCGTGAAGCGGAGGCCGCCCGCGCCGCCGTCGAAGAAGCGCCGGGGCGGCCAGAAGGGGCATCCCCGCAAGGTGAGAGCGTTAGTGCCGCCGGAGCGCGTCGCCTCGGCCACCGACTGCAAGCCGACGTCGTGTCGCCGCTGCGGGCACTCGCTGGCCGGTGAGGACGCCGAGCCCCTGCGCCACCAGGTGGCCGAGTTGCCGCCGATCGAGCCGGAGGTCCATGAGTACCGGCTGCACCGCTTGCCCTGTCCGCACTGCAGGGCCGTTACCTGCGGGGCGTTGCCTGATGGCGTGCCGCGCACGGCGTTCGGCTCCCGGCTGCACGCGGCCCTCAGCGTACTCACCGGCGCCTACCGGCTGAGCAAGCGACAGGTCGCCCAGTTGTGCTCCGACCTGCTGGGCCTGACGATCTCCGTCGGCATGATCGCCAAGCTGGAACGCGTCACGGCCGAGGTGCTCGAGCAACCGGTGGCGGAACTGGCCGAGGCCGTGAAGACGGCCGACGCGGCCAACATCGACGAGACGGGCTGGCGGGAGAGCGGCCGCAAGGCCTGGCTGTGGGTCGTGGTGACCTCGCTCGGCATCGTCTTCCGCATCGCCCGGTCCCGGGCCGGTGCGGTCGCCGAAGACCTGCTCGGCGAGGAGCCGAAGCCGATCGTCATCAGCGACCGCTTCCCCGGGTACGAGTGGATCGAGCTCGGATCGCGACAGATCTGCTGGGCCCATCTTCGCCGCGACATGCAAGCGATGATCGACCGCGATGGTGACGGTGCCGAGGTCGGGCGTCAGTTGCTCTGGCAGTCGGACAAGCTGTTCGAGGCCTGGCACAAGGCGCGAGACGGCACCATCCAACGATCGACCTTCCTCCAGACTGTGGCCTGGCTGCGGCCGATGGTCCGATCGAGTCTGGAATCCGGGGTGGGGTGCGCCTGCCCGAAGACGGCGACCACCTGCGGCGAGTTGCTGCGCCTCTGGAACTGCCTGTGGACCTTCACGCGGGTCGAGGGCGTCGAGCCGACGAACAACGCGGCCGAGCGCGCCCTCAGGCACGCCGTCATCTGGCGCCGGATCAGTGGCGGGACCGACAGCGAAGGCGGGAGTCGGTTCGCGGAGCGGATGCTGTCGGTGGCGGCGACCTGTCGGCAGCAGAAACGCAGCGTGCTGGAATATCTGACGCGGTGCCATCGGGCTCGCCTGCGCGGCGTGGAGCCGCCGTCGCTCTTGAAACCGCGCGGGTCGGAGGCCGCCCTCGTCGGCTGAAGCCGCAATGGTGTCAGTAGCGTCGGCCAAAGGCATCAAACGTCTCGGCCTCCCGGTCAAGGCTTAAACGCTTCGGGGCTCAGGCCCTGATCCGCAATGAACGCCATCAACTGCTCGATGGATCCGAGTTGGTGTCTCTCGTCGCGGGTATAAGTCGACTCGTCGTATTGCTCTCCGGCCGGGCATTCCTCCCATGTGACGATGTAGGAGCCGTCGTGTTTCCAAACGCTGACGAGCCCCTCATTTCCGCCTACCTTGTAGACTAG